>CACNHT010000009.1 GCA_902620285.1 uncultured Alphaproteobacteria bacterium
TAAATTTATAACTTTAATAAATAGTTTTTTTGCTAAAGTGAAATTTTTTAGCTCAGTATGAATTACTCCCAAAATATTATTAATTAGGATTGAATTAGGGTATTCGGCAATAATTTTATCAGATAAATCAAGAGCGTCTAAATATTTTTTTTTATTAAATAATAATATTATTTTTTCAATTATATTTTTATCAGGTTCTTTTTTAATCATTTATATAACTGAAGATATTAATTTCTTTGTATAATCTGATTTAGGTGACTTAAAAATATCTCTACTATAATTTTCTTCAACAATTAAACCATTTTTTAATACAATTATTTTATTAGCAATAGCTCTTATAACTCGCATGTCATGACTTATAAAAATATAACTTAGGTCTAATTCTTTTTGTAAATTATTTAATAATCTTAATATTTGATTCTGAATTGTTACATCCAAAGCTGAGGTTGGTTCATCTAAAATTAGTATTTTAGGTTCTAAAATTAAAGCTCTAGCTATTGCAATTCTTTGTCTTTGACCGCCTGAAAATTCATGAGGATATTTTTCTATCGTATTCTCATATTCTAAGCCAACTTTTTCCAAAATATTTTCTAATTTTTTTCTTTTTTCTTCTAAACTAATATTTGGATAATGAACCAACAAACCTTCTGATATAATATCTTCGATATTCATTCTTGGACTCAGGGATGAGAATGGATCCTGAAATACAACTTGAATATCTTTTCTTAAATCTAAAACTTCTTTTTTACTTAATTTATTTAAATTTTTTTTATTTACTATTATCTCTCCTCTAGATTGTATTAATTTTAGAATTGCCAAAATAAGTGAGGTTTTTCCTGAACCAGACTCACCCACAATTCCAATCGTTTCACCAATTTTTAAATTAAAGCTAACATTTTTAATTGCCTTAACATAGTCAATCGTTTTTTTAAGTAACCCTTTTTTTATGGGATACCAAACGTTTAGATCTTTAATATTAATTATCGTTTCACTTTTTTTATTCTTGTTTTCTTTAATATTACTTTGATTGGATACTAATTCTTTAGTATATTCATGTTTAGGATTATTAAATATTTTTTCTTTTGATCCAAATTCAATTACTTTACCATTTTTCATAACATATATGTAATCTGATAATTTTTTTACAACGGAGAGGTCATGGCTAATAAAAACAAGAGACATACCCATTTTTTTTTGAATATTTTGTAATAACTCTAAGATTTGTAATTGTATTGTTACATCTAAAGCTGTAGTTGGCTCATCGGCTATTAACAGATCTGGTTCATTTGCAATACTCATTGCAATCATAGCTCTTTGTCTTTGTCCTCCAGATAGTTCATATGGATATATTTTTGGTCTTGATGAAATATCACTAAGGCCAACTTCATTTAGTAGTTGTATAGTTCTTTCTTTAGATTCTTTTTTACTTATTGTTTTATGTGTAGTTATAATTTCTTCAATTTGCTTATTTATTGTATGTAAAGGGTTTAAACTTGTCATTGGTTCCTGAAATATTGTTGAAATTTTATTTCCTCTTATATTTTGAATTTCTTTTTGACTTAAATTTAATAAATTTTTATCATTATACCTTATTTCTCCCGTCTTAATACTGGCTCCACTAGGTAATAATTTTAATATACTAAGAGCTGACAATGTTTTACCTGACCCAGACTCTCCAACTATTGCTGTAGTTTTACCTTTTACTACATCAATATTTACATTTTTAACTACGTCAGTATGTTTATTAAAAGCTATACTTAAGTTATTTATTGATATTATTTTTTCCATTTTAATTAAAAGTCTTTCTCGGATCTAATGAGTCTCTTATTGCTTCACCAACAAAAACTAAAAGGCCTAACATTAAACCTAAAGTGAAGAAACTTGTAATTCCAAGCCAAGGAGCTTGTAAATTATTTCTTCCTTGGTTAACCATTTCTCCTAAAGATGCTGATCCCGGAGGTAAACCAAAACCTAAAAAATCAAGACCTGATAAAGCGGTGACTGATGCACTTAAACTAAATGGTAGAAATGTAACAGTAGCTATAGTTGCATTAGGTAACATGTGTTTTATAATAATTTTCGTGTTTGAAACTCCTAACGCTCTAGCTGCTCTTATGTAGTCAAAATTCCTTGCTCTTAAAAATTCTGCACGAACTACTCCAACATAGCCCATCCAACTAAAAAGTAATAAAATAACTAGTAGCCACCAAAAATTTGGTTGAATTACACTAGCTAAAATTATTAAAACATATAAAGTTGGAATTGCTGACCACACTTCCATAAATCTCTGGAAGAATAAATCAGTCTTTCCTCCAAAATAACCCTGTATTGCTCCAGCTGATACTCCAATAATCATTGAAAAAAATGTCAAAGTAAATCCAAATAATACAGATATTCGGAATCCATAAATTAACCTTGATAGTACATCTCTTGCTTGATCATCAGTACCCAGCCAATTTTTACTGGATGGTGGAGAGGGAGCTGGAGCAGATAAATCTCGTATTATAGTATTATAAGAATATGGAATTATAGGCATAATAATCCATCCATTTTTCTCAATTAAATTTTTCACATATGGATCATTATAATCTGCCTCTGTTTCAAAATCTCCACCAAAAGTTGTTTCTGAATAGAAAGAAAATATTGGATAATAATAATTTGCTTTATATTTTACTAACAACGGTTTTTCATTTGCAATAAAATTAGCAAATAAAGAAATAATAAATAAAAAACTAAATATCAAAAAAGAATAGTAACCTCTTTTGTTATTCTTAAAATTGCTCAGTCTTCTTTGATTTAATTTTGATAATTTATTCATTGCCTTGATTCAAAGTCTATGCGTGGATCAATAACTGAATACATAAAATCACCAATTATTCCCATTACTAAACCTAGTAGTGAGAAAAAATACAGAGTTGCAAATATAACTGGATAATCTCTTGTTAGAGCCGCTTCGTATCCCAGTAATCCCAATCCATCTAAAGAAAAAATAACCTCAATGAACAGAGAGCTTGAAAAAAGAATTCCAATAAATGCTGATGGAAAACCAGCAATGACTATTAACATTGCATTTCTAAATACATGACCATAAAGAACCTTTCTTTCAGTTAAACCTTTAGAACGTGCGGTAATTACATATTGTTGATTGACTTGATCAAGAAATGAATTTTTTGTTAAAAAAGTTAATCCAGCAAATCCACTTACAAGCATTGCCGTTAGGGGTAGTGCTAAATGCCAGAAGTAATCTACTATTTTTTGAAACAATGTTAACTCATCAAAATTTTCAGAAAATAAACCTCTTAGAGGAAAAATATCATAAAACCTTCCTCCTGCAAAAAACACAATTAGTATTACAGCAAATAAAAAATTTGGTATTGCATAACCAATTGTTACAATTGAACTTGAGACTATATCAAACTTTGATCCATCCTTTATCGCTTTCCTTATACCAAGTGGTATAGATATTAAATACACTAATAAAGTTGTCCATAAACCAAGTGATATTGAAACTGGCATTTTATCTAAAACAATAGAAGTAACTTTTTGATCTCTAAAAAAACTTTCTCCAAAATCAAAAGTTAAATAATCTTTTAACATTTTCAGGAAACGTTGATGTGCCGGTTTGTCCATTCCATACATCTTTTCTATTTCTTTTATAACATCTGGATCGAGGCCTTGTGCTCCTCTATATTTACTATCATTAACTGATGTAGAATTATCTCGATTAAACTCTAAAGTTTCACCCTCGCCACCACCAGAAAATCGAGCTGTTGACTCAACAGCTGTACCAGTCATTTGTGCAATCATTTGTTCTACTGGGCCTCCTGGAACAATTTGAATGATTGCAAAATTTATAATCATTATCCCAAAAAGAGTTGGGATAATTAAAAGAAGTCTTTTTATTAAGTAAGCACCCATATTGTGCTATTTTATATTATTTCTAATAAACTTTAATAATTAGTTTGATGTTCTATTTGATTGGATTGTTTCAAATTTAGACTGATTAATCCACCATGTATCGAAGCCTAAAGAATATTTTGGTTTTATTTTTGGTTGATCAAAAAAATCCCAATATAGGACTCTGTATGAGGAGATATGCCATTGTGGAATAACATAATAATTCCATAGAAGAACACGATCTAAAGCTTTGGTTATTGTAATTAACTCTTTTCTATCACTAGCATTAATTAGACTTTCAATTAATCCATCTACAGCATAATTTTTTATACCAACAACATTTCTAGAGCCATCAGTATCTGCTGCATCTGAACCCCAAAAATTTCTCTGCTCGTTACCTGGAGATAAAGATTGACCAAAGGTTTGTACAACCATGTCAAAATCAAATATTTCCATTCTTTTTTGATATTGTGCACTATCGATTGTTCTTACTTCGGCAATTATTCCTAATTTTTCAAGATTATCTTTAAATGGGAAAACTATTCTCTCAAAAGCAGGTGATCGTAGTAAGATTTCAAATTCAAAAGGTTCTTTTGTACTAGAATGTAGAAGTTTACCATCAACTAATTCCCATCCAGATTCTTCTAAAAGTTTTGAAGCTTCTTGCAGTTGCATCCTCATATAACCCGAACCATCTGTGACTGGATTAGTGTATTTTTCTGTAAATACTTCTTTTGGCAGTACATCAAAATATGGATTTAAATAGTTTAATTCTTCTTTTGAAGGTAGACCAGACGAAGCAAGTTCTGAATTTTCAAAAAAACTATCTGTTCTTTTATATGCATCAAAGAATAAATTTTTATTAGACCATTCAAAATCAAAAGCATAAGAAAGGGCCTTTCTTACTCTTCTATCTTTAAATTTATCTTTTCTTATATTAAATGCAAAACCTTGCATACCTTGTGGATTTTCATGACTTATTAATTCTTTTTTAATTAGGCCTTCATACACTGAGTTTATATCATACGCAGTTGCCCATTCTTTTGATGAATTTTCAGAAAAGAAATCAATCTCACCAGATTTAAAAGCTTCTCTTTCAATACCTCTGTCTTTGTAATAATCATATCTGATTGTGCCGAAGTTATCTTTACCAATTTTAATTGGTATTGATGCACCAAAACCCCAATAATTCTGATCTAGTTCGTAAGTAATTGATCTTCCACTATCAAATGATTTAATTTTATATGGACCACTTCCAATTGGTATTTCCAGAGATGTTTCTTCAAAGTTTTTATTTTCCCAATAATGTTTTGGCAGTACAGGTAATTGACCAACAATTAATACTAATTCTTTATTCGTGTTTGTTGTAAAATTAAATCTAACTTTATTTTCTTGTTCTTTAATTACTTCTTTTACATCTCCATAGTAGTATTTATAAAATGGGTGACCTTTCTCCATTAGAGTATTAAATGTCCAAACAACATCGTCAGCTGTAATTTTTTTCCCATCGTGCCAATACGCTTCATTTCTTAATGTAAATGAAACCCAAGATCGATCATCTGGCCATTCAATCGTTTCTGCCAATAATCCGTATTCCGTAAATGCTTCATCACTTGATCCCGTTGTTAATGTTTCATACAATCCTCCAATTCCGGCTGCCGAGGTACCTTTTAAAATAAATGGATTAAAACTGTCATAGGTTCCAATGGCACTTCTTACTATTGATCCACCTTTGATTGAATTTGGATTAATGTATTCAACATTTTCAAAATCTTTTGAGTATTTTGGCTCACCATGCATAGCAATAGCATGAGATATATTAGTATTAGCTTGTGCTTTTAATTGAAAAATTAGAGTAACCGTAAAGATCAAAGTGAGTATTTTCATACTTTTAATATATGTCTATTTATTAAAAATTAAAATAAAATTTAGTTTATTAATTTAATTATTTCATCATGAAGAGAGCTTGTACTAGAGGCAACCAAACTGCCATCTGAGTCTAGCGATATATCTTGACCAAACTTATCCGTAATTACTCCACCAGCCCCTTCAATTACATTTACAAGAGCCATATAATCATGCACTTTTAATGTATCCTCTAATACAATATCAATTAAACCTGACGCTAACATCCCATACATATAACAATCACCACCAAGTCTATAGTATCTTGATTTTTCTTTGAGTAATTCTAACCCCTTTCTAATTTTAGGCTCATCAAAATATAATCCAGATGTAAAAAGATAGGCATCTTTGATTTGTTTAATTGCAGTAGTTTGAACATCTTTTCCATTACATTTTGTTTTTTGATTTTTTATTCCCATCCATCTTTCATCATGTGCAGGGCAATTAATAATTCCTAAAACCGGTTTTTTGTTATGAAGTAATGCAATTAAATTACCAAAATCTTTATGTCCAGCTATATAACTTCTTGTTCCATCTATAGGATCTAATACCCATAAAAATTCAGAGTCTATTTTTTCATTTTCATACTCTTCACCTAAAATTCCATGATCAGGATATTCTTTTCTAATTCTCTCTCTTAATACTTGTTCTGTTTCTTTATCTGCCAGAGTTACAGGACTTTCATCATCTTTAATTTCTATTTCAATTTTATTTCTAAAATAATGCATTGAAGTTTTAGATGCATCATTGGCTAAAGAGTTTGCAAATTTTGAAAACTCTTCTGTGTTTAAAATCATTACTTAAATTTATGGGAGTGGTACTGGATTATCTGAGTGTTCTCTTAGGAAATAAACTAAGTCTGCTCTGTCTTTTACTTTTTTCAAACCTGCAAAGTTCATTTTTGTTCCTTTTATATATTTTTTTGGCTTATATAAAAATTCTGCCAATTCTTCATATCCCCATTCACCACCGTATTCGGCTAAAGCTTTAGAGTATGCAAAACCTTCAACATTTGCTTTTGGTCTGTTAATGATATTCCATAAGTGAGGGCCTACTTTATTGGCGCTACCCTTCTCATAATTATGGCATGTTGCACATTTCTTGAATAATTTTTCTCCATTATCAAGAGAAGCACTTGCTAGTAAAATAGAAATTGGCTCAATTACCTCCTCTTTTTTCTCTACTACTCCTAAACCAGTAGAATCCTCTGGAACATCTATTTTATATGCAGTTTCTTTTTTCTCATCATGATCAATATCAATGACTAAATCTCCAAAATGGCCGATAAGGGTAACAATTAAGACTGCTAATATAATAGATGCTAAAATTTTATTAACTTCAAGCCCAGACATGTATAAGTACATATACAGATTTTTTAGAAGAAAGAATATATTTGTCGTAAGTATGAAATTTAAATTCTCTTGCTTAATTGTCGCATAAATTATGAAAAGCGTAGTAATTATACCCTCACGAATGGCTTCCTCTAGACTGCCAGGCAAACCATTAATAGAGATAAATGGAATTCCAATGATACAACGAGTATGGCAACAAGCAATTGAGTCAAATATTGGAGAAGTCTTTGTTGCTTGCTCGGAGATTGAAGTGCATGATTTAATCGTAAATAATGGTGGCAAAGCTATTATGACAGATCCAAATCTCCCCTCTGGAACTGATAGAGTTCACTCCGCTTTTTTAAAGATAAAAAATAACAAAGACATTGATGTAATAATCAATCTACAAGGTGATATGCCTCTTATAAATCCAGAACATATTCTTAAAGTCATTGATCCAATAAAAAGAAATTTTGCAATTGGTACACTCGCAACAAACTTAAATGATAATGAATTAAATAATCCCAATGTAACAAAAGTTGAAGTTGATTTTAAAAAAAATGAAATAGCGCAGGCGTTGAGTTTTAATAGAGAAGTTACGATAGAAAATAAAAATTTATACCATCATGTTGGTATCTATAGTTATACTCCAGATTCAATAAATACATTTATCAATCTACCTAAATCAAAAAATGAAATAGATCTAAGCTTAGAACAAATGAGAGCTATGGATTCTGACATTCCAATCGGAGTTACGTATGTTCCTGAAGTTCCAATGAGTGTAGATACAAAAGAGGATTTAATAAATATTAAAACTAATATAAGAGAGCACAATGATAAAAGTTGATAGTTTTTCATTTCAAGGTGTAAATGGTGCTTATAGTGAACAAGCTGGAAAAAATATTTTTCCAAACGCAACAAGTATATCGTGTGCAACTTTTGAAGATATGTTTGAACATGTTAGGTCAGGAAAATCAGAAGCAGCAATGGTTCCAATAGAAAACTCACTTGCAGGAAGAGTAGCGGATACTCAAAGATTGATACCCGACTCTAATTTAAAAATAACTTATGAATATTTTCATGAGGTAAATCATAACTTACTTGGAATTAGAGGTGCAAAAATCTCAGATATCAAAAGAATAAGAAGTCATGAACAGGGAATTGCTCAATGTCGAAATAAAATTTTAAAACTAGAAAAACAAATGATTGTTGAAGCTGACACAGCTGGATCTGCTAAACTAATTTCAGAGTTAAACAATATTGAAGATGCTGCTATAGCATCTGTACTTGCTGCTAAGATCTATGATCTTGATATTTTGGAAAAAAATTTTCAAGATAACCAAAATAACGTAACTCGATTTCTTGTTATGCAAAAAAATTTATTAGATATAAATTCAAATACAAAGGATATTCTTACAACATTAGTATTTACAGTTAGAAGTATTCCAGCGGTTTTATATAAATGTCTTGGTGGATTTGCTAGCAATGGTGTTAATATAACTAAGCTTGAGAGTTACATTCACCCACAGGGTTTTGATGTTGCTCAATTTTATGTAGATTTTGAGGGACATCCTGAAAATACGTCTGTAAAATTAGCATTAGAAGAGATGAAATTTTTTTGTAAGAAAATAGAAATCCTTGGAGTATATGAGAAATCTTCATTCAGGAAAAAATAGGTTTTTTTAAAAAGTCTATTTATATTTTATTTACATTAATGTTATATTGCTACAGGGAGGATTGAGGGCAAATAAATTGCTAATCCAGTCAGATCTGAAAAGAAGCAGCTGTAACAATCTTGTTTGGGTCTCAACTCCTTCCATTGATTATAATGACAGAAGAAAAAAAATATAAAGTTTTAGCTAGAAAATACAGACCTCAAAAATTTGAAGATTTAGTTGGTCAAGAATTATTAGTAAAAATTCTATCAAACGCTATAAATAATGATCGGCTAGCTCATGCTTACATTTTAACCGGTGTCAGAGGTGTTGGAAAAACCACAACTGCTAGACTTATAGCAATGAGTATTAATTGCAAAAATAGGGACAAAAAAAATTGTGAACCATGCGGAAATTGTGATTCATGCAAATCAACAACTTCAGACAGCAATCTTGATGTTATTGAAATTGATGCAGCATCGAATACTGGAGTTGATGACATAAGAGAAATAATTGACAATGTAAAATATAAACCCGTTATTGGAGATTATAAAATATTTATAATTGATGAAGTTCATATGCTTTCAAAAAGTGCATTCAATGCGCTGCTTAAAACTTTAGAAGAACCACCAGAACATGTTAAATTTATTTTTGCCACAACAGAAATTAAAAAAGTACCAATAACTGTTTTATCGAGGTGTCAGAGATTTGATTTACATAGAATAGAGAATAAAATTTTATCAGATCATTTATTAAAAATTTCCAAACTAGAAAATGTTGAAATTGATTTAGACGCTATTTCGTTAATTGTTAGATCGGCAGATGGATCTGTAAGAGATGGTCTTAGTTTATTAGATCAAGCAATAACTAGCCCAAATGAAAAAGTTGACTCGCAAATTGTAATAAGCATGCTTGGATTAGCTGATAGAGAAAAAATATTTAACTTAGTTGAAATTATTTTAGAAGGAGATGCGCTTGGTGCAATTAACAAATATAAAGAATTGTATGAATTAGGAGCAGATATAGCAATGATATTTGATGAACTATTAAACGTAGTACATTTTCTTGTTCAAATAAAAATAGCACCAGATTTAAAAGATGACATTTATATTCCTGAATTTGAAAGAATTAAGGGAGCTGAATTGTCATCAAAAATGACATTAAATAATTTGAATATTATATGGCAAATTTTATTCAAAGGTTATCAAGAATTACAAAATAGTTCTCATTTATATCAACATGGGGAAATGATTATTTTAAGAATAATTTATTTACATGATGGTCCAAGCCCAGAAGATTTAATTAAAAAAATGGACAGAGAAGTTGTTGAAAAAAAACCCTTAGAAAAAAATCTTGAATTACAAAATGAAACTAATGAAAATAATAAAGTTCTAAATTTTAATGAAAATAAAAAAGAAATTTCTCCAAAAGAAAATTTAAATATTAAACATGTTCAAAACTTTAGACATTTTGTCGATATTTTTTTTAAAAATAGAGAAGGATTACTTCACACTAAGTTATACAACGATGTGCAGTTAGTCTCTTTTAAAGAAGGAGAGGTTACCCTAAACACATCTAAAATTAATGACACTGGCTTCAACAGAACTGTTGCGAAATTAATCTCTAAATGGACTGGAAGAATATGGCAGATACATTCATCTACAAGCAATCTTGGAAAAAGTTTGCATGATGAAGATATTATTAACCAACAAAAAGAAATTGAAATAATGAAAAATCATCCAGAAGTAAAAAAAATATTAAAAGAATTTCCTGAAAGTAAAATTCACGCTATTACAGAACTTGGTGAAATAAATGATGGTGACACAGATATAAATCAACCAAAGATGAAAAAGGAGAAATAATGGTTAATTTAGGTAATATGATGAAGCAAGCTCAACAGTTGCAAAAGAAAATGGCTGAAGCACAGAATAAATTAAATGATATTGAAGTAGAAGGCACTTCTGGAGGAGGTCTTATTAAAGTAACAGCTACAGCAAAAGGTATTTTTAAAAGAATTTTAATTGATGATAGCTTAATAAAGCAAGAGGAGAAAGAAATACTTGAAGATCTGATCGTCGCTGCAATAAATGATGCCAAAGAAAAAGGAGAAGCTGCAGCTCAAGAAGAAATGAAAAATCTCACAGGTGGCCTACCATTACCTCCAGGAATGAAACTTCCTTTCTAAAAATGGAGCAATCCCCAATAGATAAATTAATAAACGATATTTCAAAACTTCCAGGACTAGGAAGAAGATCAGCTCAAAGAATTGCTCTTTTTTTATTAAAAAATAAAGATAAAAATTTATCTCCTTTAATTGAGAGTTTAAATTTATCTTATAATAAAATTATTGAGTGTTCAGAATGTGGAAATATAGACATGGCAAATCCATGCAATATTTGTGCAAATCCTAAAAGGGATAAAGCAACAATTTGTGTTGTTGAGGACGTGTCAGATTTGTGGACATTAGAAAAAGTAGGTTTTTATCGCGGCCTCTATAATGTTTTAGGTGGTTCATTATCAGCGATTCAAGGTATAGGAACTGATGAATTGAAAATAGAACATTTACTAAAGAGAATTGAAACAAACAATGTTAAAGAAATTATTCTTGCCTTAAGTACAACTATGGAAGGACAAACAACATCTTTTGTTATTGCAGATAAGCTGGAAAAATTTAAAGATTTGAATGTAACAAGACTTGCACAAGGAATCCCTATGGGTGGAGAAGTACACTATTTAGATGAAAACACATTAAATACAGCATTCCAATCTAGAAAAAAAATTACATAAATAAAAATGGATAAATTACTTTACGTACCAAATCCACTATTACGCCAAAAAGCAGATAAAATTCAGTCTGTTGGAGTTAAGGAAAAAGAAATTGCCAAAAAAATGATGCAAATAATGATAAAAGCACCAGGTGTAGGTTTAGCAGCAAATCAAATTGGAATTCTAAAACAAATTGTGACTATATTTTTTGTAGATCAAGAGACTAAAAAAGAAACACAATATACATTATTTAACCCAAATATTGTTTCATACTCTCATGAAAAAATTGTTATGGAAGAGGGTTGTTTATCTCTTCCTGAACAATTTGCAGAAATTGAGAGACCTCAAAATATAGTAGTCGAGTATTTAGATGAAAATAACAAACAAATAACAAAAGAAGTGAGTGGAGTGGAATCAAGAATTTTACAACATGAAATTGATCATCTTTCTGGAAAGTTATTTGTAGATTATCTTTCTTCATTAAAAAGGAATATAATGATCAAAAAAGTACAAAAATTTTTAAAAAACAAAAAATAATGAATAATAAAAAAATAATTTTCATGGGTTCGCCTAAAATAGCTTCTGACTGTCTTGAGGCTTTAATTAAAAGCAATTTCATAATTTCCGCAGTATTTTCACAACCCCCAAAAAAGAAATCTAGAGGAATGAAAATAATTGAATCCGAAGTCCATCAACTTGCAAATAAAAATAATATTGAAGTTTTTTGTCCAAATACGTTTGATAAAGATACTATTGATACAGTGAAAAAATTAGATCCAGATTTAATTATTGTCATGGCATATGGTAAAATATTGCCAAAAGATATTTTAGATTTACCACCATTTGGTTGTATCAATATCCATGTCTCTTTGTTGCCTAGATGGAGGGGTGCAGCCCCAATAGAGCATTCTTTAATGAATGGCGATAAAGAGACAGGTATATCAATAATAAAGCTAATTGAAAAATTAGATGCTGGACCAATTATTAATCAAAAAAAAGTAGATATAGAAGACAGTTGTAATAAAAATGAATTAAGTCAAAAATTAACAGACGTTGGAATAAAATTATTAGTAGAAACTATTCCTCTTATATTTGATAAAAAAATTTCTTATTCCGATCAGGATGATAATGATGCAACATATGCAAATAAAATTTCTTCACTAAACAGAAAAATTAATTTCAATAAATCTGTAAATGAAGTTTTAAATCTCATAAGAGCACATTCTCCTAAACCTGGTGCTTGGTTTACTATACAAAATGAAAGAATTAAGATCATTAAAGCAAGAAAATCAAATTCTATTGGTAATGCATCGACAATTCTTAACGAGACCTTTGATATTGGGTGCAATGATGGAAGTATTGAACCACTAATTTTACAAAGAGAAGGCAAAAATGCTATTTCTAAAGATGATTTTCTTCGAGGTTATAGCCTTAAGATTAATGATATAATAAATGCCTAACTACAAGATAAAATTAGAATATGATGGGACTAATTATGTTGGTTGGCAACGTCAAGAAAATGGTTTTTCTATTCAACAATTGGTTGAAGAGGCAATAGAAAAACTATCAAAACAAAAAATAACATTATTTGGAGCCGGTCGAACAGATGCAGGTGTTCATGCAAGAGGACAGGTAGCCAATTTTGAATTAGAGCAACATTTTGATACTGACACTATCAGAGATGGCATTAATCATTATCTAAGACCCCAACCCATATCTATTTTACATGCTGAAGAAGTAGATAAAGATTTTAATTCTAGATTTTCAGCAAAATTGAGATGGTATGAATACAAGATCTTAAATAGAAGATCACCTATTACGTTAGAGCAAAACAAAGTTTGGTGCGTACATAAAAAAATAGATACTGAAAAAATGATAAAACAATCACAACAATTTATAGGCAAATTTGATTTGTCTGCGTTTAGATCAATAAATTGCCAATCGAAGTCACCAATTAAATCTATTAATTCACTTGATATAAATTTTAATCATGATGAAATAAATTTTTTAATATCAGCTAAATCCTTTTTACATTCTCAAGTTAGAATTATGGTTGGCACACTAGTCGACATAGGATTAAATAAAATAGAAAAATCTATTTCAGAAATTATTCAATCCAAAAAAAGAGAATTTGCTGGAGTTACTGCGCCACCTGAAGGATTGTATTTATTGAAAATAGATTATTAATAAAAGCCAATCTCTGATAAACAAATATCTGCTTGAAAATCTTTAAATCCAGCAACTAGCCCCAATGTCTTGATATTCTGACCAACTAATTTTTTAGGCTGATATGCATTTGATTTTTTAAATTCACTAAAGGGTGCTTTTATTACTGTCCACTCAGAATTAGTTTTAAAACTATACTTATAATATTGCCATGGAGCCATTGTCAAAGCGGTTCTTACATGAATTGAATACTCTTCATTATTACCAAAAACTCTAAAATAAACTCCCTCAAACTGTTCTGTTGATATTGAAGGTTTTAATTGATTTCTTATTTGAATAAAGCCACCGTTATTTTCAGTCGTAACATTTCCTGTCATATGATAACAATTAACATCATTAACTTTTGATATGATCGCTTTACCTTGCGACAACCCACCCATTACTCCATCAGTAAAAAAAGCCCAATTTTGACCTTGAGAAGAAATTCCAGGTGTTTCTAAGTTATCAAGTATCATTTTATTTTGAGATTGAAGATTGAATGAAAAAAATAAAATAAAAATAAAAATTACTAAATTTTTCAATTTTTACGATTTTCTGCTAATTTTTTCTTAATAAGAGATAAACCTGTTTCAACCTTAGATTTATAAGATTCTTCAAATGCTTCTAACTGCCAATCTGATAATCTAGATTTTAGTTGAGATAAATTATTTTGTTTCCATTCATTTGAAGTATTTTCATCTTTCCAAATATCTTTCTCTTCATTAGTTCTTCCACAGCCATAGCAATATCCTGATATTGGGTCAGTTTTACATACGCTAATGCAAGGCGAAGTTACTTTGTTCTGTTCCATGATAATATACATATATTTTTTTTTAGTTTATTCCATTAAAACGATGTAAAACTTTAAAATTATGACTGATTTTAGTTATTTAAATGTTGATAATGCTTATAAATTAATTAATCAAAAGGTTACAAAAACTCCTTTAGTAACTAATGACTATATAAATAATCTTTTAGAAGCAGAAATTTATTTTAAACTTGAAAATTTACAAAATACCGGATCATTTAAACTGCGGGGAGCTACACATAAAATTACAAAATTAATAGAAAATGTAAAAGACTCAGGTGTAGTAGCATATTCATCAGGTAATCATGCACAAGCCGTTGCTTATGCATCTATGATAAATAGTATTAGTGCAAAAATAATAATGCCTAAAACTGCACCTAAAATAAAAATTGAAAACACAAAAAAATATGGAGCAGAAGTTATATTATATGACACTTATTTTCAAAATAGAGAAGAGATAGGAATTGAAATTCAAAAGAAGGAAAATAAAGCTCTTATTAAACCCTATGATGATGAAGATATAATTGCTGGTCAAGGAACTGCAGCTATTGAAATTGTAAATGATTTGAAAGAGCAATCAATTGAACCTGATCTTTATTTATGTTGTTGTGGAGGTGGTGGTCTTATTGCAGGAACATCAACCTACCTAAAACATATTTATCCAAATATAAGATCATACTCTGTGGAGCCCGTTGAATTTGATGACACAAAAAGATCTTTAGAGGCTGGTAAACTTATAGAAAATAAAAAAAATGCTAAATCTTTTTGTGATGCACTATTGGCACCACAACCTGGTAATATAACTTTTCAAATTAATTCAAATAATCTTGAAGGAGGACTAAGTGTTTCTGATGAAGAAGTAACCAAAACTATAATCTTGCTAGCTGAACAACTTAAAATAGTTGTGGAGCCAGGAGGAGCAGTTGCAGCTGCAGCAGTATTAAATAATAAAATTGATGTTAAAAATAAAAAAATTATAGTTATGATTTCTGGCGGTAATATCGATCTAAGTTTATTTAACAAGTTATAATGAATCAATCAAATTTAAAAAAATTACAAAATCTATTAAAAGAAAAAGATATCGATATTTTTGTCATTAATAGAAGTGATGAATATTTAAATGAGTATATTTCCCCAAATGCAGAAAGATTAAATTTTATAACAAATTTTTCTGGTTCAGCAGGAAGAGCAATTATAACGCCAACAGATGCCTTCTTGTATGTTGATGGACGATATACTTTTCAAGCGAATACTCAAATTAATGCCAAAGAAATTCAGGCAAAACATTTAAATAGCTTTTGGACAGATTTAGAAAATTTATTAGAAGAAGAATATAAAATTGCATTAGATCCAACTCTTCATTCAATTATAGAAATTGAAAAAGTGGAAAAAATGTTAGAGAATTCAACATCTCAACTCCAACTAATAGATAAAAATTTTGTTGATTTAATATGGGAAAATCAACCAAAAACTCAGTATACAGATATATTTGATCACCCAACAATTTTTGCTGGTCAGGGCAGAAGTGAAAAATTAGATATTTTAAAAAAATTTTTAGATCAAAATGAAATTGATCATTACTTTGTTTCTGGGCTTGATAATATTGCTTGGTTGTTAAATTTAAGAGCAGATGATATTAAATATACACCGCTGCTTTATTCATATCTTCTAATTTCAATAAATAATAAACACTCTCTGTATATTAAAGAGTCTTCAATGCCAGAAATTCTAAAAAAAGAAATCCAAACACTAATAAATATTAATAATATTGAAAATATTGGATCAATTTTTAATAATATTAATTCATCTGAATCAATTGGTTTAGATTTTAATTCCACAACTTATTATTTTTTAGATCTTTTAAGAAAACAAAAAATAAAAACTAAAAATTTAGCAAATCCATGTATTTTATTAAAAGCTATCAAAAATGAAACTGAACTAGATGGGGCAAAAAAAGCACATATAAGAGATGGTGTTAGTATTACAAAATATATTTATTGGTTAAAAAATATCATGGATCCTAAATCAAATGATGAAATAAGTGTTGCAAATCATTTAGAAAATCTGCGAAGAAAAAATGAATTATTTCATTCTCTATCTTTTGATACAATATCAGCAATTGATAAAAATGCAGCCCTTCCTCATTACCGTGTTACTCAAGAAGGAAAATTATCTTTCTCAGATAATAATATTTATCTTGTTGACTCAGGAGGGCAATATTTTGATGGAACAACCGATATAACAAGAACTATAATTTTAGGCGAAGCAACAAAAGAACAAAAAGATAGATTTACGAGAGTTCTTAAAGGTCATATTGCTCTATCAAATCATGTTTTTGACAAAGGAACAAAAGGTACAGATATTGATTATCTTGCAAGAAAAAATCTGCAAGAAATTAATTTAGATTATGATCATGGTACCGGTCACGGTATTGGAAGTTTTTTGAGTGTTCATGAAGCCCCACAACGTATTGCAAAAAAATCAATGTTTGATAGCGTTGAGTTGCTTCCAGGAATGATTTTATCCAATGAACCTGGATACTATAAAGAAAATGAATATGGGATAAGAACTGAAAACTTAGTTGTTATTAATGAGAATGCTAATAAAAAATTATACTTTGAAACTATTTCTTGGTGTCCAATTGATTTAGATCTTATTGATAGCACTCAATTAAATGAAATTGAGAAAGAGTGGCTAAATAAATATCACTCACAGGTATATGAAAAATTAGAGCCTTTCCTTCTAGATGAAGAGAGGAATTGGCTTAAGAGAGTAACTTTGAAAATTTAAGTTAAGCCGCCTATTATGCGGCTTTCTTATTTATATCAAATTCAGTTTTCAAAAGATGCTTATCTAACTCTATTTTCCATTCTTTTCCATATTCAGATTTAAAATATTTTATTAAATCCTCATCTCTATTGTAGTTTTTGTCACTTAAATCTTCGTATACTTTGTTAAAAAAATTAAAAACATTAATCATATAAAATTCCTTTCATGTTTTTTATGTAATAACTTTTATATGCAATAACAGTATAAATTTCTGAATTTTGATATGCATAAAATGCATATAACAAATACATATGTAATTTTATAGAATATCAAAAATACAAATTTTTAATGAATTTTTACTACTAAAATTTAAGTTTAAATAAATTAGAGAAATTCAATTCGTTCATTATTGACTTTATATTTTAAATACGGTTCAATCTTTTTTATAATCATTTTAATGGAGGGTAAAATGAAAAAAAAGATCTCTAGGAGAAAGTTTATTAACCATACAGGTTCTGCTGCTCTTGCAGGTACTCTATTATCGCAAGTTAGTATGAAGTATGCATTTGCTGCTAACACTAAACCAGTTAGTCTTTTGCTTGGTTCACATATGGATTATTTGCAAGCTTTGGCTCCTGCTTATGCAGAAAAATATGGTGTTACACCAAGTATTGAAACAGTAACAACACCAGATCTATCTGTTAAATTAAATTCGGCGTATATTGCACGAAAAAGTGTAGGTGATGCAATATTTGTGACTGCTTCAGAAATTGCTGGTTTAGCTGATAAGGGTTGGTTGATGGATATGAGTGATTTTGTCAATGATACATTAAAACCAAATGGCGTTATGGAAAACAGTCTAACTGCTGCAACTTACAAAGGCAAAGTCTATGCTGCCCCAATTACGATTGGTTGCCCAGTACTGCACTGGAATAAAAATTTACTTAAAAATGCAGGATTGGATACAGAAGCGCCTAATAATTGGCATCGTACAAAAAATTCTTGGAACGAACTTATTCGTTTTGCTAAAGAAATTAACGATCCTGATAATGATATATATGGTATTGTTGATGCTTGGGCAGGTACTCATAGTTTTTGGACTTTTGGAGCTTTACTTCAAGCGAATGGAGGAAGTTTCTTAGACGGAAATCTAGATCCGATCATGAATAGTGATGCGGGTGTTGAAGCTTTAAATATGATGGTTGATCTTTTACATAAAGATAAAATCATTGACCCAGCTACACCTACTTACACTTGGGTATTTGATGCATCTCCAAGCTATATGGCAGGGAAAAGAGGATTTTTCTTAACATGGCCATTTATTAGTGGAATTGCAAATTTCACAGAAGATTCTGCAGTGCAAGGGATGAGTGGTATAGCACCACTTCCTGCATTAGAAACTTCTGCATCTGTGGATGGATCAGAATTTTTAGCAATACCTAAATATTCAGATAATCCTGAGGCAGGAATGCAATTTATTGAAATGGCTTTAAGTCCTGACAATCAGATATTGCAAGGTTCAACTTCGCCTTGGGCACCATCTTTAGAACCTGCTCTAGATCATCCAGATGTTCTGAAAAATATATCAATGGCAGGTGTTATTAAAGACTCATATCTATATCCTGTAGATGCAGGTTTTTCTGCAGATAGAAATCAATGGGTTGAATTATTATCAAATGAAGTTTCATTAGCATTGACTCAAAAGAAAAGTGCTAAAGATGCTTTAAATGATGCTGTTAAGCAAATTAATGCAAGCAGATCATAATTAATAAAATACGCAAATTATGAAAGTTAATTTGGGTAATTATACATGGGAGGAAGTTAAGGACTTATCAGATAAAGATCCGGTAGTTCTTCTTCCTCTTGGTGCATTCGAGCAGCATGGAAAACATTTACCGCTCAAAGTAGATGAATTCATGGTTAATAATATTGCCAATGAGTCTGTAAAAAAATCTCACCAAAAGAATATTAATGCAGTTGTGGCACCAGTTATTTGGTCAGGTTATTCACCACATCATATGGATTTTCCTGGTACGATTTCTATTAAGGATGAAACATTAACAAATGTTATATTGGATATAGTAGAGAGTTTGGTAAAAAATAAATTAGAAAGAATACTTATTTTGAATGGGCATGGAGGCAATATTGCTATTCTTAAAAATGTTGGACAAAAGTTAAAATACGATAAAAGTATTTATATAGCTACAGCATCATATTGGGATTTTGCTATGAAAGAAATTAATGAGTGGAGGGATTCTGATCTTGGTGGAATAAATCATGCATGTGAAATGGAAACAGCACTTATGTTACATATGCAAGAAGAGATAGTTAAAAAAGATAAAATTGTCGACAACCCATTAAAAAGATCTTCATATACAGGAGTTGACCTTTTATCAGGTGGTTCAGTTGGAGTAAGTGCAAGCTTTAAAGAGCTTTCAGATCATGGAGTTATTGGCTCGCCAAGTCTTGCTTCCAAAAAGAAAGGGACTGAACTTTATGAGATAATAACAGATAAAGTTTCAGACTTTATTGAAGATTTTTCAAAATGGACAAAACCTTTAAATGGTAAAAATGAATAAAAAAGATCTAGCCTTATTTTGTTATCCCTGGGACGTAATTGATGAAGGTTATGATGCAATTATTGATGCAGTAAAGAGAAGTGGACTTAATGCAATTTATATTACTGTAAATTATCACTCAGGAATGTTTTTTTTACCTCATAGTAAAAAAAGAAAAATATATTTTCCTGAACCTGGGGCTTTATACTTCAATCCAAGTAGTTGGCATAACAATCATAGTTTTCACTCCCCTATAAGTAATCTTACTGAGAATTGGAGTCAGTTCTGGGAAGAATTATCAAATCAATGTAAAAAAAATAATATCAAATTATGCGCATGGATGCTTGGTACTCATAATTCTGGAATTGGAAATAATTATCCCAATACATCTGTATATAATGCTTGGGGTGATCCAATCACACACTCTCTATGTCCCTTTAATTCGGACGTCGTTGATCATTTTGTCAATTTATCAAGAGATGTAGTAAATCTAGGTGTATTTGATAAAATTCTAATTGAATCTCTTGAATATCTTCCATTAAGACACGGGCATCACCATGAAGTAATTGGAGTAGATTTTTCAGCTGATATAGATTTTATTATGTCACTTAACTTTAGTAATAAATGTTTAGAGACTTTGAAGCAAAAAAATATTGATGGTGAAATGATTAGAAACTGGGTTAAAAAAACTACAGATGATTATTTTAATCAAAAAACAAATAAAGAAGTTATGAATTGGTCTGATTTTCAAACTATTCTTGACGGTGAGTTTTGGAATTACTATTTGGCAAGAGAAGAAAGTATAACAAACATCAATAATTTGGTAGTCAATGAATTACGAAAAGATAAAAATTTAAAAATTGGTTTAGTTGACTTTGGCCCATTATATCCACTTGGTCCTAATAATCAGAGATGGCAAAATGGTGTAAATTTAAATTCTCTATTGCCCTTGATTGATGAAATTCATCCAACTTTTTATTTTGCAGATTTAGATCTTATAAAAGAAAAATATGATGTTTATAAAAAAGTATTAAATAACAAAGTTGAAATGATACCTGCAATGAGAACAATCCTCCCACAAGTTTCTAATCAATCAGATCTTAAGAACCAACTTCAAGTATTTAATAAAGATGCATCAGGATTTAGTTTCTATAACTACTCATTTATGAATTATGAAAACTTAGACTGGATTAATCAAAGTCTGTCTGAAAATGGAGATATTTGAGAATGAATACTACTGTTGATATTTTAATAAATCCCGTAACTTTAAGATTTAGTTATCACAATAGCGAATTAATTTATATGTTTGCTTCACATCCAGAACAACAACTTGATGAGATGGAAAAACTTATGGGCGTAACTACTGATGATGGACCAATTTTTGATACAAATGTTGGTTTTTTACCAGTAGCTTCAACTACACTAATTAGAGGTGAGAAAAATATTTTAGTTGATCCTGGTAATTATCATATCGGTTTTTATTCTATATTAAAGAGAGCACTGGCTTCAAAAAATTTAAAATATGAAGATATCGATATAGTAGCTACTACTCATACACATTCTGATCATGCAGCTTCTATTGTTCATTTTAGAAATAAACCTTGGATTATTGGAAACAAAGAATTTGATGATATGGTGGCTATTGAGGGGAAAGAAATTGTAGATGCTAAAAAATCAATGATGGGAGAAATAATTGAAATTTCAGATGATAATGAGACAAAAATTATGGAAAATGTCTATGCAATAACCACTCCGGGACATACAAATGGCCATATATCTTTTATAGTTAAAAGTAATGATGAAACTATTTTAATTGCTGGTGATCAAACTATGACAAAGGAAGAGTATTGTGAAAGAAAATTTTCTAGATGGTATCCAGAAGCAAATTTAAAACAATTAAACGAATCACTAGATAAAGCACAAAGCTATAAACCAGATCTTGTAATTCCAGGACATGACAGATCTTTTAAACCAACCAAGTAATTCTCAATTTAAATTTTCAAGAGAAAAAATTCTTGCTTTCACACTAATACTTCCTTCTTTAATTCTAGTTTTTATAACTTATTTATATCCAGCTATATTTACTTTTGTAATAAGTTTTGCCGAATATGATATAATTCGCTTAAAAATAAAAAAATTTATTCAATTTAAAAACTTTGAATTTTTAATAAGTAATTATTTTTTTACAAGTTCTGTCTTAAGAACCATTTACTTTGGGTTTTTGATCTGCGTTTGTACAACAATACTTTCTTTTTTAATTGCACTTCTTTTAAATGAAAAATTTATTGGAAAAGCATTTTTAAGAGTCATGATTGTATTACCTTGGGCAGTACCGTCTGTCGTGTCTGGTGTGCTTTGGGGACAAATGTTTCATGCTGATACTGGGTTTTTAAATGCTTTATTATATCAATTAGGAGTCATATCAGGTTATAAAATTTGGTTAGCAGATCCACTAGTAGCCCTTCATATAATAGCTATTGCTGAAATTTGGAAAGCAATTCCTTTCATGACATTATTTTTTTTATCAGGGCTTCAAAGTTTACCCTCAGAAGTTTTTGAGGCTGCTTCAGTTGATGGAGCAAATGTATTGCAACGGTTTTCAAACATTTTATTTCCTTTAATGTTACCAATTGCGATACCACTTTTCTTGATACAATTTGTTTTAGCTATGAAATCATTTGATACAATTTTTGTTCTTACAAGAGGAGGTCCTGGGGGTGGAACAACAACATTAAATTATTTTATTTATCAAGAAGCATTTGAAACTTTTAATCTAGGCCGAGCTTCAGCAGCGGCCTATGTTTTGCTAATAATTACTTTAGCTGTAGTATTAATTCCAACTATATCAAGATTTTTAATGAAATTTTTTTGGGGTAATAAATGAAAAAAAATTTAATTATAAAAAATTTTCTTATTTATTTTTCTGCTCTTATAGTATTTTTAATAATGTTTTTTCCACTCTACGGTTTGATATTAACAAGCATACAACCTGAAAATATTATTAGATCTAGAAATTTGTCTTTTTTTCCAACAGAAATTATATTTAATCATTTTGCTGAGGTTTTGAAACCTAATCATATATCTAATATTTATGAAGGTATTAAAAATAGTCTTATTGTTTCATTCCTCACCTCTTTTCTATGCATAATTTTAGCTTTTCCAGCAGCCTACTCGCTCGCAAGATTAAATTTACCAGCCAAAAATATTATTCTTGGAACATTAATCTCTATTTATTTTCTTCCAACAATACTTTTTGTAATCCCCTTATTTGTTATATTAGTTTCATATCAACTAGATGATACGATTTTAAGTCTAGTTGTTCCTTATACTGCCTTTACATTGCCTTTTGTGATTTGGATTTTAAAATCATTTATTGATAAACTACCTGTTGAGGTGGAAGAAGCTGCAAAAATTGATGGTTGTTCTACTCTACAACTTTTAATTCACATCATTTTTCCTTTATTGAGACCTGGTTTAATAGCAGCCTTCATATTTGCATTTATTTTATCTTGGGTTGAATTTTTAACACCTTTAATATTTACTAATAATTTGAAAATTTCTACAGTAGCTCTTGGATTATTTAGGAGCACTATAGACATTAAAATTGGTCAACAAGCTGCAGCAGCAATAATTACTTTAATTCCGGTAATAATACTAATGATTTTTTTTCAACAATATATTACAAAAGTAGTATTATCGGGAAGTGATAAATAATGAGTAAATTAAAAATTGCAGTCATTGGAACTGGTTTAGTTGGCACATTTCATGCAGAAGCTTTTTTTAGAAATCCTAATTCTGAGCTTGTTGCTGTTTGTGATGTAGATAAAGAAAAGGTTAATTCTGTTGCACAATCATTTAATTGTAAAGCTTATGAAGACTTTACAAAATTAATAAATACTGAAACACTAGACGCTATTAGTATTGCTACACCTGAACAAATAAGAATAGAGCCTGCTGTTATGTCAGTAAAAAAAGGTTTAAAAATTTTGCTAGAAAAACCTCTCGGTAGAAATTTGGAAAAAATACATGAGTTAGTCGATAAAATAAAAGATCATAACAAAGTTATTTCTGTAAATTTTATTCTTCATGAAGATCCACGATATAAATTAATGAAAGAAAAAGTTAAAAATGATGAAATTGGGAATATCGTATCTTGTTTTGCACGAAGAAGGGGTAACAGGTTTGGAATTGAAATTTATGCTCCATGGACTGACCTTTTATCCTCAACTTTGATTCATGATATTCAAATGACTATGTCGATTAATAAATCAAAGCCAGTAAGAGTTTTTGCAGAGGCAGTTATTAGAGAATGTAAGGAATATGACTCGCATGATGCTGTAATGGCAATCATGAAATTTGATGATGGAAGTTTAGCTTCCTTTGAAACATCTTGGGTTTTGCCTAAAAATCAACCTGAACCACTAGACCCAGCACTTCATGTTATAGGTGATAAAGGATCAATTATTATAGAAGGATCATCAATGGGTTTGCAGATGCAAACAGAAACAAATTATATGAAGCCAGATATAGCTAATTGGCCAACTATAGACTCAAAAGTTGATGGGTGCTTAAAGAGAGGCTTAGATAAATTTATTGAGGATTGCGTTTTTGATCAAAAACCAGCGGTAAATTTACAGGCTGCTCTAGAAGCAGAAAGAGTCGTATTTGCGATGAAGGAATCAATTGCTAAAGGTACTCCAATCGATATTAATATATCGTAAATTTTAAATTCTTTAAATTTTAATGATAATTATATTAACACAATGTTTTCCATCAAGAGTTGGGGGGATAGAAACCCTAATGTATAATATAGCATTGCATCTAAGTCGCTCTAAAGATGTAATTGTATTAGCAGATCAACAAAATTTTAAAGAAGATAATATTTTTGATCAAAATGAAATAAATTTTTCTACAAAAAGATTTCGAGGTATAAAGTTTTTAAGAAATAGAAAAAAATTTAATGAACTTAAAAAAATACATGGTTCATCAAAAATTGATGCAGTAATTAGTGATAGTTGGAAAAGCCTTGAAGTAGCAATAGATTTTCTTAAGAAAAATAAAATACCAGTTATCAGCTTAGCTCATGGTAATGAAATAATAATTAAAAATGATAAACATCATAAACGTGTAAAAAAAATATTAGAACATGTAAATGCAATAGTAGTAAACTCAAGCTACACGAAAAATTTACTAAATAAATTAAGTAATAATTTTAAAAATGTTAAAATAATATACCCAGGTATTAATATTAAAAAAAATTATATTGAAGAAAATATAAATTTAAATCAAGGCTCGCCAACATTACTTACTCTTGCAAGACTTGAAAAGAGAAAAGGTCATGCTTTAATTTTAAAATCTATAATGAACATAAAAAAATATTTTCCTGATATTCAATACATAATTGCAGGTGAAGGTGACGAGCTAGATAGTATTAAAAATAAAATTAAAGAATACAATCTTCAAGATCATGTAAATTTAGTTGGCACAGTAAATGAAAACCAAAAAAATTATATATTCTCTAATACTGATTTAATGATAATGCCAACTCTAGATGAGAGTTCAGCGAAATCAATTGAAGGATTTGGTATAGCCTACATAGAAGCAGCAAATTTCAAAATACCATCAATAGCATCTAATATAGGCGGTACTCCTGAAGCAGTAATACACAATAAAACAGGCTTAATAATAAAAGATATTGATGAATTAGATGAAGCAATAAAAAGCTTAATAGATAATAAAGAAAAAAGATTAAAACTTGGTCAAAATGCTAAGATTAGAACAGAAAATGAACTTAACTGGGATATTCAAATAAAAAAATACAATGATTTAATTAAAGAAATTCAATGACAATATTATTTCATAATACGACATTTGATAAAATAGATGTTTGGAAAAAAACAATAAAAAAATATTTTAAAAACGAAAAAATAATTTCTATAAAAGATTATAAAAAATTTAATGATGTAAACTGTGCTATAATTTGGAACCTGCCAAATGATATTCTTTCAAGACTAAAAAATCTTAAAGTTATTTTTTCTATGGGTGCTGGTGTAGATCACATTTTAAAACTAAAAAATTATAATAAGAAAATTCCTATAATCAGAATAAAAGATGAAGAAATGGGGGAGAGAATAGCTAATTATTCTTTAGCCCAAATACTAAATTATCAATTAAATTTTAAAATTTTTCAAAATTCTCAAAACAAACATAATTGGTCTGGCGAAAGGACACCAATTGATAACAAAAATTTAACAGTAGGTATTTTAGGTCTAGGCTTTCTTGGTAATCATATTGCAAGATTACTAAATAAATTAAATTATAATGTTATTGCATATAAAAAAAATCAAGCAAAAGTAAAAAACATAAAAATATATAGCGGTAAAAACATTATAAGTTTTATTAAAAGATCTGATGTTATCGTGTCTATTTTACCATCAACACCTCAAACGAATAATATAATAGATAAAAAGTTTTTAAAGAATATGAAAAAAAATTCTTGCTTAATAAATATAGGTAGAGGTAATGCAATTGAAGAGGAAGATCTTTTAAATCATTTAAAAAAAAATAAAAATTTTTACGCTTATTTGGATGTCTTTAAAAATGAACCTTTAAAATCAAGTAGTCAATTTTGGAAACTACCAAATGTAACAATTACACCACATGTAGCAGGTGTAACCGCCATAGAGCCTTCTGTTAAATATATGCACTCCAAATATAAAAAACTAAGAAAAAATAAAAATGTAAAATCAGATGTTAATCCATCTAATGGATATTAATTGACATCAAAATAATTTTCTAAAATTCTAAAATAAATACTTTCTAGTTTAATAATATCTTCAACAAAAACAAATTCATCTACTTTATGAAGAGTTTGATTTCTTAGACCTAGCTCTACTACTTCGCAATAGTTCTTTATATATCTTGCATCAGAAGTACCACCATCGGTTGCTTGTTCAGGCGGGCTATTTCTGCCTGTAACATCAGAAATTGATTTTGAAATAATATTATATAAATCACCGGCTTTATTCAAAAATGACTCAGCTGTTGCATCATATGTATAAGTGCAACTAGCGTTTTCCAGTTTAGAGAAAATCTTTTCTATTTTATTATCAATCCATTTAATAAGTGAGTCAGATGAGTGCATATCATTAAATCTAATATTAACTGTTGCTTTAGCTAATTCTGGAATTACGTTTTGAACAGGATTGCCAATATCAATAGTGGCAATTTGAACTGATGTTGGTAAAAAATTTTCATTACCTTCATCCAGCGGCTCTTCTAATATACTATTTAATAAATTCACTAAGTGATGTGAAGAATTTTCAGCTAAATGAGAATTCGCCGTATGTCCTTGAATACCTTTTACCTGAAAAAAGAAACTAATTGATCCTCTTCTTCCAATTTTTACTTTATCGCCGACCTCATTTTTAGAAGTTGGTTCACCAACAAGACAATGATCAAATTTATAATTTTGTTTACTTGCCCATTCTAGAATTCTTGGTGTGCCATTTACAGAATCTCTTTCTTCATCACCTGTAATAATAAAGGAAATCTTTCCTGGAAAATTTTTATATTTATCTACAAATCTTTTAGCGGCACTGATGAAACAAGCAACACTGCTTTTCATATCTTCGCTACCTCTTCCATAAAGTTTGCCTCCATCTATTTGTGCAGAAAAAGGAGGGTATTTCCATGAACTTTCATTACCTACAGGAACTACATCTGTATGACCAGCATAAGCAAAATGTTTTCCTTCATTTCCTACCGTTGCAAATAAATTTTTTACTTCATAAGAATTGTTTCCAGAGAAAGTTAATGGATGACAGTCACATCCTATAGCACTTAGATGATTTTCAACGACTGTTAAAGCTCCCTCATCTTTTGGAGTTACACTTGCACATTTAACTAAAGATTGTGTAAGAGTAACTGGATCAAAATTAATTTCTGACATTAATCTCTTAAAAGATCATTGATTGATGTTTTGCTTCTAGTTTTTTCATCAACTCTTTTAACAATAACAGCACAGTATAAAGAAGGATTAATATCCCCTTCTTTTTTTCCTGGTAATGTACCTGGTACCACAACTGAATACGCTGGAACTTTTCCCATATGAATTTCCCCAGTTGATCGATCGACTATTTTTGTAGATGCTCCAATAAATACACCCATTGATAAAACCGCACCTTCACCAACAATAACACCTTCAGCCACTTCACTTCTAGCTCCAATAAAACAATTGTCTTCAATAATTACAGGATTTGCTTGAAGAGGCTCAAGTACACCGCCAATACCAGCGCCTCCAGAAATATGACAGTTTTTACCTATTTGTGCACATGAGCCAACTGTTGCCCAAGTATCAATCATTGTTCCTTCATCAACATATGCACCAAGATTTACAAAAGAAGGCATTAAAACAACACCTTTAGCAATAAATGCAGATTTTCTTACAACAGCGTCTGGTACATATCGAAATCCTGCTTTCAGATGATCATCTTTAGTCCAATTTGCAGTTTTACTTTCTACTTTGTCAAACCAAGTGGCATGCGATGTTTTAATGATTTCATTATCATTTAATCTGAAACTTAAAAGAATTGCCTTTTTAATCCATTGATTAACTTGCCATTCATTATTAATTTTTTCACAAACCCTTAAGCTTCCACTATCAAGTTTGTTTAAAGTTTCATCTACTGCATTTCTAATATCACCTGCAGTATTGACATTAATATTATCTCTATCCTCAAAGGCATCATTTATAATTTTTTCGAGATCACTCATATTTTACCCTCATTTACATCTTTTAAAAATAAACTCAAATCTCTTGTTTGAAAATCTAAATATTCTTTAGATGCTTCAATATCATCGGAAAAATTCTCATAACCAGCATCAACCCAGACAGGTGTAAAACCAACTTTTTTTGCTGGAACTAAATTTTTTGCGATATCATCAAACATTGCTGATTTATTTGGTTCGATATTAAATAAGTCGATAATTTTTTCATAGGGAGAAATTTCTGGCTTAGGAATATAATCAGCCATTTTAATATCATATATTTCATCAAAAAAATTTGTTAGATTTATTTTTTCTAATACATCTAAGACATGTTGCTTATTTGCATTTGTATAAATGATTTTTCTTCCCTCAAGTTTATATAATTCATCATTAAGATTTTGATTTGGACCAACAATTGAGTAATCTAACTTATGAACTTCTTCTAAAAAATAATCAGGATCAACGCCATGATTATCCATCATACCTCTTAGAGTTGTGCCATGTTGCTTGTAATATTTTGCTTGTAGTTTTTTTGCTTCAGCTAATTCCATATTTAAATTTTTAGCTACAAATTCACCCATTAACTTATGTACTTGCTGAAAAATTCCACTATCTGCAGAGTACAGTGTGTTATCTAGATCAAATATCCAGGTATTGATGTTATCTTTAAAGTTCATTTAATTACTTGTTATTTGTGTACCAATTCCATGTTCAGTGAATAACTCTAATATTACTGAATGAGGAATTCTTCCATCTAAAATAGTAGATTTTTTAACACCTTTTGTCATTGCATCAATACATGTATTAATTTTCGGCTTCATACCTCCAGAAATATATTCTTTATTAGCAACATTTTTAGCTTCTTCTAAAGTTATTGATGATATTAATTTTTCATCTTTGTCTAAAATTCCAGGTACATCGGTTAGTAATAATAATTTACTTGCCTGTAACTCACCTGCTATAAAACCCGCAACAGTGTCAGCATTAATATTATATGTAAAATTATTTTCATCCTTACCTAAAGGAGATATGACAGGTATTTGACCATTTTTTATAAAGCTAGTTAGCATATCTTTGTTTAATTTTTTTGGTTGTCCAACAAAACCAATATCAACTATTTTTTCAATATTTGAATCACTATCTTTAATTTCCACATTCAATTTAGTTGCAGTGACTAAGTTATCATTACCAGATACACCTATCGCTTTTCCTCCAGAGGCACTTATAGATTCTACTATTTCTGAATTGATATCCTTAGATAAAACTTCCTCAACTACCTTAATTGTTTCTTTATCAGTAACTCGTAATCCTTCAACAAATTGTGTTGATATATTTTTTGATTTAAGTCTCTCACCAATTTGAGGTCCTCCACCATGAATAATAATTGGTGACACACCTACTTCTTTTAATAACCCAATATCTCTTGAAAAACTCTCAGACAGTTTTTTATCTCCCATTGCATGTCCACCGTATTTTATTACAATGGTATCACCACTATGTTCTCGAATGTATGGAAGAGCTTCAACTAAGGTTGAGGCTTTATGAATAAAATAAGCCTGATCACTCTCTGATAAAAAATCAAATTTCATATTTATTGTGATAACCCGTATATAGATCTTTGAATCTCTGTAATACCATTATTTTTTTTGGTCTCAGATTGATATATTTTCGTAAATGATTTTTCATAATTTTGCATTAAACTTAAAATTGATTTTTTTTGATATTCTAAATAGTTATTAGATATTTTATCTATTTTAGTTAAAATTATGGAAAATTTTCTTGAACAATCACTCAATAAATCCAACATATCAATATCAGAATTTTTGATACCAACTTTTGAGTCAATGAGTAAAAAAACATGATCAAGTGTATCTCTATTTTCTATATATTCTTCAATCAGGGTCATTAAGTTTTCTCGAGCAACTTTTGATACTTTGGCAAAACCATAACCGGGCAAATCAATCATATTTATTTTTTCACTAATTAAAAAAACATTTATAGCCTGAGTTCTTCCTGGAGTTTTACTAGTTTTCGCTAATTTTTTTGTTTTAGTTAACGAATTTATTAAACTAGATTTTCCAACATTAGATCTACCTATAAAACAACATTCTTTTTTTATATCTGAATAAGGAATGTCTTTAAATGACTGAAAGGAACCTAAAAACTTATTATTATTAAAAAAGTTATTTAAATTTTTATTTAAGCTAGCCATTTTTGGCTAAAATTCTTCTTTGAATATACCATTGCTGCGCAATCGATAAAATATTGTTCACTGACCAATATAAAACTAAACCAGCTGCAAAACCAGCTAGTACAAAAGTAAATACAAATGGAAGTAATGCAAAAATTCTAGCCTGTGTTGGATCAGCGGGAGCAGGATTTAGTTTTTGTTGTAACCACATAGTGAAGCCCATAATTATAGGAAGAATACCAATATCAATTATTGAAAGTATAGGGGGCACATCCCAAGGAACTAATCCAAATATTGTCATTAAGCCTAATGGGTCTGGCGCAGATAGATCATGAATCCATCCATAAAAAGGAGCGTGATACATCTCTATCGTAACAAACAACACTTTATACAAAGAGAAGAAAATTGGTATTTGTACTAAAATTGGTAGACAACCCGCAACAGGATTAGCACCCTCTCTTTTATACAAGGCCATTAGTTCTTGCTGCATTTTTTGTCTGTCATTTGGATATGTTTCTTTTAATCTTTGCATATCAGGCTGAAGTTTTTTCATCTTTGCCATAGATTTAAAAGATGCTTGTGCCAGTGGGAATAAAATTAAACGCATTAAAATGGTAAAGGCAATTATTGCTAGACCAAAATTACCTGCATAACCAAAAAACCAATTAATGGCATATGAAACAGGTTTAGTTAAAAAACTAAACCAGCCCCAGTCAATTGCATCAGTAAATCTTGGTATAGAGAGATTTTCGTCATAAGCACTTAAGACATTTAATTTTTTTGCACCCACAAATAATTTTCCGCCGTAAGATATATTTTCACCCGAGTTAATTTTATATATCTGACCAACATAACCTGCCCTATAGCTATCACGTCCATTATTACCATACCTATAATTGACGTTAATGGATTGGTCAGCATCAGGAATTAAAGCAGACATCCAATATTTGTCTGTAAAACCTAACCAACCTCCTTGTGTTTTATTATCGCAAAACTCTTTTTTTGTTTGCATTGAAGAATTACAATCATCGGCAATATCATCATAATTTTTTTCCAATAATTCGTCGTTTATTAGACTAATTAAACCCTCGTGAAGTATAAAAAAATTAATTGTATCTGGTGTGTTTATTCTTTTGATTAATCTGTATGGAAAAACTTCAATATCTTCACCACTGTTATTTTCTATTTCCTGTGTAATTGTAAACATATACTCATCATCAACTTGATAGTTGATTTTGAAAGTTATATTTTTATTATTCGTCCAACTAAGTGTAACAGGGCTTGAGGGGCTTAGAGTGGTAGAGTTAGTTTTCCAATTTGTTTCTAAATTAGGTAATTCAATGTTAGAATTTTTTAGCTCTTTCCAACCTGTTTCAATATAATATGGATTAGCAGTCCCATCTGGTAACAAAAGCTGGATATTATTCGAATCAGGTTCTAAGCTAGTTTTATATTTTGATAATATGAGGTCATCTAAAATTGCTCCTTTTAGATTTATAGAACCTTTAATAGATGCATTTTCAAAAATAACTCTGTCGGTTTGAATTAAAGCTTCATCTCTACTTTGTATTTCTGAAACAGCTTGGCTACTTTGTCCATCAATGGATGTTGCAGGCTCTAATACTTCATCTTCTTCAAAGGATGTTGTTTGAATTGGTTGAGTTGGAAATAATAATTGAAAAAAAATAATTATCGCAATTGAAATACCAATAGCCAAATATAAATTTCTTTGTTCGTTCATTTATTTAACTCAGATTTTTTTGGTACTGGATCAAATCCGTGTGAACCCCAGGGATGACATTTTGAAATTCTTTTCACCGATAAAATTGATCCTTTAAATAACCCATGTTCCTTTAATGCTTTAATAGAATACTCAGAACAGGTTGGTAAATACCGACAATTCTGACCAAGTATTGGGGAAATCAATAACTGGTATAATCTAATTATTATGATTAAAGGTAATGAAATATATTTACTAACCATTTATCTTTCCCTTAAGTTCTAATAAAAGTTTATCAAATTTCTCTTCGAGCAATGACGTTTTAGCTATTAACACATAATATGAATTAATTTTACCATTAATAATAATTTTTCTAGCTAATTCTCTCATTATTCTCTTTGCTCTATTTCTTTTTACTGCGTTGCCAATTTTTTTGGAAGCTGTGTATCCTACACCTATTGAATTTTCTAGATCTTGATTGTGTAAAATTTGGATATTCATATTTTTACCTTTTATAAATTCTCCCTGGTTTCGTATCATAACGAAAGTCGATCTTTTCTTAATTGTAAATAATGTTTGGGCCATTTGGCCTTTTTAAGCGCTTAATTGAGCTCTTCCTTTTGCACGTCTTCTATTAATGATTTGACGACCTGCTTTAGTTGCCATTCTAGCCCTAAAACCGTGTCTTCTTTTTCTAATTACTTTACTTGGTTGGTAAGTGCGTTTCATAATAAATCTCTGGGCCTAATACGAATTCATTATATATAAGTCAAATATTTACTTATGTAATCGATGAAAATTTTCAGAAAAGCTAGTGAATTAGAGCCAAATTTAGTTTCAATCAAAGACAAGGGTCAGTCTATTGGTTTAGTTTTAACAATGGGAAACTTACACGATGGACATTTATCTCTCATTAGAGAAGCACAATTACATAACGAATTTGTGATCTGTTCAATATTTATTAATCCTACTCAATTTAACAATGAAAATGATTTCAATTCTTATCCAAAGACAATTGATGAAGATATTTCTAAATTAGAAAATATTGGTTGTAATGCACTCTTCTTACCTGAAGTTCAAGAGATATACCCTAAAGGATTGGCAAAGAAAAAAATTGTAAACAATTTTAGAAATATTTTATGTGATAAATTTCGACCTGGCCATTTTGATGGAGTTACTACTGTTGTGGATCTTTTTTTTAATATGATTAAACCAACGAATAGTTATTTTGGTGAGAAGGATTTTCAGCAAGTAAAAATAATACAAGATTTAGTAAAAATTAATCATCACAATATTAAAATAATTCAATGTCCATCTGTACGAGATAAAATGGGTATGAGTTTATCTTCAAGGAACTCTAAATTTTCTAATGATCAATTAAAAATTTTCACTGTATTAGGAAATAAAATTAAAGAACATATTAATCTGTTAACACAAAATGAAATTAATAATTTAGATCAATTAAAAATAAAGCTTCTCCAATATAATATAAATAAAATTGACTATTTAGAGATAAGAAATGAAAATAATTTAGAATTAACAAAAAATTATTCTAAAGCTAGATTATTTATTGCTTTATATATTGGTGATATAAGAATTATTGATAATTTTAAGTTATATTAAGGTATTAACCAATAATATTCTGGTTCACTATTTTTAAATGTTAATTTTAATCTACGATGACCTGAAATTTCTAAATAAAGCCAATCAATTTCATTAATTTTATTTTCAACTACTGTAAAATTTTTATACCCCTTTTCACTTTCTTCATGACTTGGTTCTTTACCAGTCAAATGTTCAGGGATACCATCTTCTGGAAACTCAGTGATTGAACTTGGATCTTTCAATGTTAGGTAGCATTTTCTACTAAACAATCTTGTTTTGTCCCACATTTCTTTAGCTTTATCATTTTGATTATTAACCAAAGAAGTTGTTTTAATTCGCATTTGAATTTTTAATTTATGATCATAAAACACAAATTGAGAACTATTATTGTTTTTTAAATTAGGTACTTTTGGAGATCTAAAGTCTGTGTGAAAATTTATTGTCATGCTACTGGGAACAAATTTTCTTAAGACTACAACTCTAGAATCTATTCCACCTTCACTATCAATATTACTAAAGACTGGCGTATGAAATGCGTGTTTTCTATCTTTAACTCCTCTAGTTAAATTTTTCTTTATATCTTCAAATATTTCTGAAGCATTTTCTTTTGAAGAAGTCGACATTGTTATTGTAATATAAATTGTTTTGAAGAAATAGCTAGATAATGGAAATAAATAAAATTACAAATTTATTGAATCTGGAACATGTTAAGTTTTTAATATCTATCTTTAAAGAAAATAATATTGAAATCCGATTAGTAGGAGGGTGTATTCGAGATGCTCTTCTTGATAGAGAAATCAAAGATATTGATACAGCGACAACTTTGGAACCTCAGAATGTTTTGTCATTACTAAAAGAGAACAATATTGAATATGATGATTTTGCTATTCAATATGGATCTATAATTGCTTTTCCTCATAATCGAAAAATACAAATTACAACTTTACGTGAAGATGTTAATCAAATGGGAAGACATACAAATGTAATTTATACAAACAGCTGGAAAAAAGATTCAGCCAGAAGAGATTTTACTTTCAATGCTCTGTATGTTGGAAATAATAATAAATTACATGACTATTATAATGGTCAAGCAGATTTATATGAAAGTAAAATTAGTTTTATTGGTGAAATAGAGGATAGAATAAAAGAAGATTACTTAAGAATCTATCGATACTTTAGGTTCAGGGGTCTATTTAATTTACCTAAAACATCTTTAAGTGATCAAAAAATTGTAGAAAAATATATTCACGAATCTTTGGCAGTGTTGACCAACGATGTAATAAGGCAAGAAATATTAAAAATGTTTAATATGTCTTTTCCTTTAAATTGCTTTTACATATCTCATCAAACGTTACAAAAATTTAAGTGGGTTGAAATAGTACAAGAGCATTTCATACGAACAAAATATGATCTTGGATTAAATAAATGTCTGAATAAGATTGATAATTTAATAAATTAGTTTTTTAGTTTACAATTTTTGCACAAACCAAATATTTCTAAATTATGTTTTTTATAATTGAAGTTATTCTTTTCTGCTTGTTTTGAAAAATAAGAAATCAAATTATTTCCAGTTAGCTCAGTAACACTATCACAGTTTTCACATATCAAAAAAGATGTAGAAGTTTTTGCATTACAGCCTTCATGCTTACAAGCAACATATGAATTTCTACTTTCTATTTTATGTACTTTGCCAATTTCTATAAGCTTATCTAAAGCTCTATAAACTTGAAGAGGAGATTTAATTCCTTTTTTTTGAATATCGAAAAGAATTGTATATGCTTTAAGAGGTTCTGACGAGTTTTCTAAAATATCAAGAACTGTTTTCTGGTTTTTGGTTAAATTTTCTGATGCTAATGCCATAATTTTAATTAACAAATAGTTTTCATTTTTGCAACTGACCCTTTATCTCCAGAGGAATAAGTGAAATAATAAATAATAATAATGCAACTACAATTATAGAAGGCCCTGAAGAAGTATTAATCTCAAGCGAAACAAACAATCCTGCAATTACTGATATGACACCAGCTAAAGTTGCAATTATAACCATTTGACGAGGACTGCTGCTAATATTTCTTGCAATTGCTGCAGGTATTAAAAGTAAACCAGTTATCAATAAAGCGCCAATCATTTTAATAGATAAAGCAATTACTCCTGCCAATAAGAGTGTGAATATAAAATTAGAAACTTCTGGTCGCATTCCTTCTGCTGCTGACAAATCATAATTTACCGTTGCTGAAAATAAAGATTTCCAAATAAAGTACAAAATCAATAATATTGCAGCACCACCTAAATAAACTATAGTTATATCTTCTACATTAACTGCAAGTATATCTCCAAATAATAAACCCATAAGGTCAAATCTAATTGATGTAAGAAACCCAATTAATACCAAACCTATAGCAAGTGTAGAGTGAGCAAGTAGACCGAGTAATGAGTCTCCTGCGAGTTTTGTTCTTTTTTGTAAATTAATTAATAGTAAAGCAACAACAGCTGAAATTATAAAAACTGAAAATGTAATATTAAAGCTAAAAGAATAAGCTAAAGTTACACCCAACAATGCCGAGTGAGATAGCGTATCTCCAAAATAGGATAACCTTCTCCAAATTACAAGACATCCGAGAGGTCCGGCAATTATTGCAATACCAATGCCAGCTATGAGAGCTCTAGTAAAAAAATCATCAAACATTATTTGTAACTCTCCCATCTGTTCCATGAGAATGATCATGATCATGTTGATAAAGTGATAGAGTTGTGGCGTTATGTTCACCAAATAATTCTATGTATGCCGAATTCTTTACAATTGATCTTGGCGTTCCAGAACAACATATATGACCATTTAAGCAAATTACATGATCTGTAGCTGACATTACAAAATGAAGATCATGTGATATCAATAATATTCCACAATTAAGTGTTGAACAAATTTTTTTAATAAGATTATAAAGTGCAATTTCTCCATTAAAATCTACACCTTGAACTGGTTCATCCAAAACAAGTAAGTCTGGTTTTTTTGCGATTGCTCTAGCGATTAAGACTCTTTGAAATTCTCCACCAGATAAATTATGAATATCGTTATAGAGAAGGTTATCTACTCCAGTTAATTTTAAAGCATCAACAATTTCAAGATTATTTATATGACTTGTTAATTTCATAAAATCAACGACACGAAGAGGCATTGTCCAATCAATATTAATTTTTTGTGGTACGTAAGCCATTTTAGAAGCAAAGTTTTTTATTTGTCCTTCATCAGACTTAAGTATTTTAAGTATCATTTTAGCTGAAGTTGTTTTTCCAGAACCATTAGGTCCTATTAAAGTAACAATTTTCCCCTTGTGAATTTCCAAGCTTATTCCTCGTACAATCCACTTGGATGACTTGTACACACCACAGTTATCTAATTTGACCAATAAATTATTATTTTCTGCCATTTTATTATTTACAACTTAAAATGTTATATTATAACATTACATTACTTTAACACACTTAATTCTAATAGGAATACTTTTATGAAACAAATGAATATTTTTCTACATGTTTTTAAAATTATATTGTTTTCAGGAATTCTTGTTGCAACTGCATCTGCTAGAGCAGAACTAAAAGTTGTAACGACTATTAAACCACTTCATTCATTGATTTCTAATGTTATGGATGGAATTGGTGAACCTGGACTTATAATTGAAGGAAGCATATCTCCACATAGTTTTACAATGAAACCATCTCATGCAAAAATGCTTGAAGAAGCAGATATAGTATTTTGGATTGGGGAGAGTATTGAGACATCATTAGAAGAACCCCTGGAGTCAATAGCAAAAAGTGCTGAAGTCGTAGAGTTTATGGAAGTTGAAACAATTGCTAAATTAAAATTTAGAGAAGAATCTATATTTGGTGACCACGACGACCACGACGACCATGATGACCACGATGATCATGATGACCACGATGATCATGATGACCATGACGATCATGATGACCATGACGATCATGACGATCATGATGACCATGACGATCATGATGACCATGATGAGCACGACGACCATGATGATCACGACGACCATGATGACCATGACGATCATGATGACCATGACGATCATGATGACCATGACGATCATGATGACCATGATGACCATGACGATCACAGTGGACACGACCACCACGGTCATGCACATGGTGAATTTGATGCTCACATTTGGTTAGATCCAATGAATGCCAAAGAAATGGTTCATGAAATAGCTCATGAGTTAGGTGATTTAGATCCTGCCAATAAAGAGAAATATGAAGCAAATGCTGAAGCAACAATTAAAGCTTTAGATCAGCTTATTAGCGATGTTGGTACAGATATTAATTCTGATGCAAAATTTGTTGTCTTCCATGACGCCTACCAATACTTTGAAGAAAGATTTGGTGTAAGAGCTGCAGGTGCTTTAACATTGAATACTGATGTTTTACCTGGTGCAAAGCAAATAGCTGATATTCAGGATGTTATTAAGGATAAGGGAATAAAATGTATTTTCTCTGAACCTCAATTTAATCCAAAGATTATTACAACAATAGCTGAGGACATGAATATCAAAACAGGAGTTTTTGATCCTTTAGGTGCTAACATTGATGCTAGTAAGTCACTTTACTTTACGTTGATAAGTAATCTCGGGGACGAGCTTAAAGGCTGTTAAATTTTAATATTTAAATAAATTCCACCTTGTATTAAGGTGGAATTTATAAAACTAATTATAAGGAAATTGATATGGAAAATACTTCTCAGGTTCCAGTTACTGTTTTAACAGGGTTTCTTGGAGCTGGAAAAACAACTCTTTTAAATCGAATATTAACTGAACAGCATGGAAGGAAATATGCTGTCATAGTTAATGAATTTGGTGAACAAGGTATCGACAATGATCTTGTTGTTGATGCTGATGAAGAAGTATTTGAAATGAACAACGGGTGCATTTGTTGCACTGTTAGAGGTGATTTAATTAGAATTCTAAGTGGCTTAATGAAACGTGCTGATAAGCTTGATGCAATTATTGTTGAGACAACTGGTTTAGCAGATCCAGCACCAGTAGCACAAACCTTCTTTGTTGATCAAGATGTTGCTGATCGTACAAAATTAGATGCAATTGTTACAGTTGCCGATGCTGTTCATTTAAGTTCTCAATTAGTCGATCATCATGAAGCAGAAGAACAAATTGCTTTTGCTGATGTAATTTTGTTAAATAAAGTTGAACTTGTTGGAGATAATGACATTGTAAAAGTTAATGATCGTATTAGAAAAATTAATCCTTTTGCTAAGATTATTAAAACAACACGTTGTGATGCACCTCTTGATGAAATCGTAGGCTTAAATGCATTTAGTCTAGATAGAGTATTAGATATTGAACCTGACTTTCTTGAATCAGATCATGATCATGAACATGATGATGATGTTACTAGTCTATCCTTTGTATCTGATACACCATTAGATATGGATAAGTTCCAAGATTGGTTTGGAAATTTACTCAGGACTAAGGGTCAGGACATACTTCGATCAAAAGGAATTTTGAACTTTAAAGGTGAAGAAGAGCGATATGTATTTCAAGGAGTACACATGCTCATGGATGCTTCACCAATGGGACCTTGGCCTAAAGGAAAAGATAGAAGTTCTCGAGTAGTATTTATTGGTCGTGATCTTGATAATATGAATCTTAAGGAAGGCTTTGATAATTGTAAATCAGCATGAACGCTGATTTAGAAACACTTCAAGAATCAAATAAAACTGAACTTGAAAGGAGAGGTTCAATATTTAATATTGGAGCCCCAGCTACAGAAGCGGTTACAATTCGTGATCAAATAGCGGTAGGATTTGGAGACGGTACTGTAAGATTTTTTCAATCTGGATCTGATCCTAAAACTGTTAAAGCACATAAGGGTGTAGTGTTGAGTATGACAAATTATGAAGATCATGTGTTAACGGGAGGAGAAGATGGACGTTTTCTAAAAATATCATCTGATGGAAATATTGATGAAATTTTTAATTTTGGTTCAAAGTGGGTTGACTGTGTAGCTTCCCACAAAGATACTAAAGTTTGTTCATCAGGAAAGACTGTTTATATTTGGACAAAAAACAAAGATAAACCCCAAACTTTAGAGCATCAAAGTACTGTTGCTGGATTAGCATTTGATAATAAAGGCAAGCGTCTTGCGGTCTCAAGATACGGTGGAGTAACAGTGTGGAAACTTAATAATAATAAATGGACAGCATCAAATTTTACATGGAAAGGATCGCATGGAACTGTAACGTTTAGCCCAGATACAAAATATATTGTAACTGCAATGCAAGAAAATCAAATTCATGGTTGGCGCATAAACGACAAAGCTGATTTAGCAATGAGAGGTTATCCATCAAAAATTAAAAGTTTTACTTGGGTTGGTGATACACCGTATTTGGTAACATCTGGATCCAGTGATGCAGTTTGCTGGCCATTTGATGGTAAAGAAGGACCAATGGGGAGAAAGCCAATTGTTGTTGCAAACGGTGGTAAAGAACTTGCAACATTTGTTAAAGCACTAAATGGAGAAAAAGCTGTTTTCACCGGTTTTACAGATGGGTCAGTTTTATTAGCAGAAATTGATGAAAGTAAAAAACCAATTATGATTAGAAGTTCAACAGGTTCGGAAGTTTCAACAATAGCGATATCTAGTGATAATTCACAAATATTAATTGGGGATATGAAAGGTTCTATTCTTTTATCATCTTTATGGGCAGACAATTAAAGGAGAAAATATGTTTAATCGTAAAACTCAAAATGTTGAAAAAATAAGAAATCTTAAACATTTAATTTCCAAGAAATATAAATTATCAGAAAATACTATAATAAGTATTGCTGAGCTCAGTTGTCATGAGCCTGATTGTCCACCAATCGAAACTGTAATTACTGCAAGAAATGAAGACGGATCAATGAAAAATTGGCGAGTTGCAAAATCAATAGAAGAAATAGAGGAGTCAGATATTAATAATCTAACAAACCACACCCATTAGATTATTAAATTTAGAATAAAAATGTCAAAAAAACAAAAAGAAATAATATTATCTGTTTGTCTCACATGTACCCTTAATAAAGCTCAAAATAATAATAAACATGCAGGAGAAAAACTTGCACAAAAATTAATTGATAAATTTAAAAATACAAAAAATGTAACTTTAAGAGGTGTAAATTGCATGAGTAATTGTAAACGTTCATGTATTGTATCCTTTACCGCAGAAAATTGTTTTACCTATGTGTTTGGAGATATAGATCCTGAAAATTCTGCTTATATTGATTCAATAGAGGAACTGCTATTATCCTATAGCAAATCTGATGATGGTTTTTTGAGACGTAGACATAGGCCTGAAATATATAGATCTAATATCGTTGGTAGATTTCCTCCAATAAATAGTAAGTCAGATATTATTATTAATTTAAAATAGTAAAATTTTAAAAAAAATTAAATTATAATTATTTATTTCTGAATTTTGTTTAATTTAGAATGTATTATTAACAGCAATCTCCACCTTCACAAGTGCAACAACAGCTGCAGCTGCAACCACACTTTGGTGGGTTTGGATTTTGATTTTTCATAATCATACCTATATATATTTTATAATAATTTAAAATACAAATGAGAAAAGCATTAGAAATTAAAGAGTGTATGAAGACTTTCGAGGGTGACGGGATACCTGTAACGAGAGCTTTCCCTGTCCACGGAATGAGAGAAAATGATCCATTTCTTCTTTTTGATCATTTCGGCCCAATTAATTATGAACCGGGAGGTGCAACTGGTGTACCAGCACATCCTCATTGTGGATTTGAGGCAATTACTTATATGCTTGGTGGTGAAGTAGAGCATAGAGACTCATTTGGCGGACAAGCAGAAATTGAAACTGGTGATGTACAATGGATGACAACTGGGTCAGGTTTAATCCATTCTGAGTTAGTAACAGAAAAATTTAAGAAGAGTGGTGGTATCATGCAAGGTTTACAAATCTGGGTTAACCTTCCAAAAAAAAATAAAAAAGTTAAACCTTGGTACCAACATATTAAAAGAAACACTATTCCAACAGTATCTGAAAATGCAAATATAGAAATTAAAGTTCTTGTGGGTGAAATAAATGGAACCAAATCCAAAGTTCAAACATATTCACCTGTATCAATATTTGATATTCAATTTTCAAAACCAGATATGACAAAGTTTAATGTTGATAAAGAACAAAATCTTATGATCTATATTATCGATGGTCAATTACAATTTAACGAGGAAGATAAAATCGCTAATAAAGGTGATATGATTTACTTTGATCAGTCAAGTGATGAAGTTCAACTTACATCAATATCAGAAAAGGGATCCTATCTAGTATTAGCCGGAAAGCCTCTCAAAGAACCTGTAGCACGTTATGGTCCTTTTGTGGCAAATACTGAGGGAGAAATTAAGCAAGCCATGATGGACTATCAAGAAGGAAAGATGGGAAGCTTAGCTTAAGTTAATTGGCGTAACATTTCACCAGCAACTATTGCAACTGAACTACTTAGATTAATTGATCTAGGTCCTTTTATCATTGGAATTGTTAATCTTTCATCGACAGAGCTATGAACAAAATCAGGTGCTCCTGCACTTTCTCTGCCAAATAAAATAATATCATTTGTTTGAAATTTATAATCGAAATAACTTTTTTTACTTTTTGTTGTTAGAAGAACGAGTCGATATGAATTATCTTTTGACCACTCATAAAATTTTTCCCAACTTAAATGCTTTTTTAATTCTAGATAATCATAGTAATCCATTGATGCTCTTTTTAATCTCTTATCATCAATTACAAAGCCAGTTGGCTCTATTATATCTACTGGTATTCCAAGACAGGCACCTAGTCTAAATATGTTTCCTGCATTCTGTGGTATATCGGGTTCAAATAGAGCAATTCTCATGTTTTTTTACTATATTATTTTCTTACTTGCGTCACGCTGGCACATATTTAAAAAGTATTTTTTTGAGTAATTAAGATATAAGAAATTCACAATAAATGGCTAAAAAACCCAAAAATAAGAGAAGAGATTTCCTACAACTTAGCACTGTAACGCTTGGTGCTGTTGGAACAGCTGCTTTTATATGGCCTTTTCTAAAAAGTATGAGTCCAGCAGAAGACACATTAGCTGCAGGATCAACCGAAGTAGATATTAGTGCTATTGAAGAAGGTCAAAGTATAACAATAAAGTGGCGTGGAAAACCTGTTTTCATTAAAAAAAGAACAAAAGATGAGATTAATGCAGCTAAAATGGTTCAAGCTTCTGACCTAAGAGATCCACAAGATGATGCAGATAGAGTACAAAAAGAAGAATGGTTAGTTTTAGTGGGAGTATGCACACACTTAGGTTGTGTTCCGCTTGGTCAGAAAGTTTCTGATATGAAAGGTGAGTACGATGGTTGGTACTGTCCATGTCATGGTTCACATTACGATACTTCAGGTAGAATAAGAAAAGGGCCAGCTCCCAAAAACTTGGACGTTCCGCCCTATACCTTTTTAAATGATAATACTATAAAGATAGGATAACATGGATAAGAATAGAAAAGTATATCAGTTTAAAAATCCTGTCCTTAATTGGATAGAGTTTCGTTTACCAATTATTTCTTATTTCAAAAAAGAATACGGGGATTATCCAATGCCTAAAAATTGTAATTATTTTTGGAGTTTTGGTGCATTGGCAACAATTACACTTGTTACAATGATAGTAAGCGGAATTTTTCTTGCGATGAATTACACACCACATACTGATATGGCATTTGATAGTGTTGAAAGAATAATGCGAGATGTCAATTACGGTTGGTTAATGCGATACATCCATTCCAATGGTGCAGCCTTTTTCTTCATCATAGTTTACATTCATATAGTAAGAGCTATGTATTTTGGTTCTTACAAATATCCAAGAGAACTTAATTGGATTTTAGGTGTATTCATATTTTTATTAATGATGGCCACTTCTTTTCTTGGTTACACATTACCGTGGGGACAAATGTCTTATTGGGGAGCTACAGTTATAACTAATTTATTTAGTGCAATTCCATTTATTGGTGAGGGATTAAAAACTTGGCTTCTTGGTGATTACAATGTTGGTAATGCTACTTTAAATCGTTTCTTTGCTCTTCATTATGTTTTACCTTTTGTTATTTTTGGTGTTGTAGGATTACATGTTGCTGCAGTTCATGTTCATGGTTCAAATAACCCTGATGGGATTGACATTAAAACTAACAATGACTCAGTAAACTTTTTTCCATATATGTTAATTAAAGATACAGTAGCTATGTGTGCTTTTGGCGTTGCTATTTCTGCAGTAATATTCTTTGGACCAAATCTTATGGCTGAAGTTGATAATTATATTCCAGCAGATCCGCTTGTTACCCCAGCTCACATTGTTCCAAACTGGTATCTTGCACCTTTTTATGCAATTTTAAGAGCAGTACCTGATAAATTAGGAGGAGTTCTCCTAATGTTTGGTGCGATAGTAATTCTCTTTGTTCTACCTTGGCTAGATAGATCAAAAGTGAGAAGCTGTAATTATAGACCAATATATAAGTGGTTTATGATGGGCTTTTTCGTCAACTTCTTTGCATTAGGCTACGTTGGTATGCTTCCTGCTGAAGGTTTATATCTTTTAATTGCAAGAGTAGGTTTACTTTACTACTTTGGTTTTTTCTTTATCATTACACCTTTTGTTGGTTGGATAGAGAAGCCAAGTAAGTTACCCCTCAGTATTAGTGATGTTTATGCTAAAAATATAGCTCCTAATATTGGTGGAGGAGAAAAAGGAATTCCTTCACCAGCAATGCAAAAAGATACAAATCTATAATGCGCCTATTATTTGTTATTTTTCTATTATTCTCTTCAAATATATTTGCTGCAGAAATGAGTACTGAAAAAATGCCAAAACATGATTGGTCTTTTAAAGGCGTAACGGGAACTTTTGATAGAGCTGCAATTCAAAGGGGGTATAAAGTTTACAGAGAAGTATGTGCAGGATGTCATTCAATGAAACTTCTGTATTACAGAGACCTTATTGACGTTGGTTTTTCTGAAGCTCAAGTAAAAGTTATTGCTTCTGAATATACTGTATTAGACGGTCCAAATGATGACGGTGAAATGTTTGAAAGACCGGCTAGACCAGCAGACAGATTTGTTAATCCATATGCCAATGATAACGAAGCAAGAGCAAATAATAATGGAGCATATCCTCCAGACTTAAGTGTAATTACAAAAGCTAGAAAATATGGGGTTGATTATATTTACAACCTTCTTCTAGGTTATGTTGAACCTCCAAAGGGAATGGAGGTCGGTAATGGAATGTGGTACAATAAATGGATGGCTGGAAATCAAATAGCTATGCCAGCACCTATAGCCGATGGAAGTGTAGATTATGATGATGGCACTGATAATAATGCAGAACAGTTATCGGCTGATGTAACACATTTTCTTCACTGGGCTGCTGAACCAGAAATGGAAGAAAGAAAAAATTTAGGAATCAAAGTAATATTATTCTTTATTATTCTGGGAACAATTGTGTACTTAGCAAAAAACAGACTTTGGCGAGACGTCACTTAGACATTAAACAAAAAGTTCATCACATCACCATCTTTGACGATATAATCTTTACCTTCTTGCCTTAGCTTTCCTGAATCTCTACTTCCAGCATCACCATTATTTTCTATATAGTCTTCATAAGAGACAGTCTCTGCTCTAATAAATCCTTTTTCAAAATCAGTGTGAATTTTTCCAGCAGCTTGAGGTGCAAGTGTTTCCTTTTTTATTGTCCATGATCTTGTTTCCTTTGGACCACATGTAAAATAGTTTATCAAACCCAAAAGTTCATATCCTGATTTTATAACCTTGTTCAATGTTGTTTGATCTAAATTAAGTTCTTTAAGAAATTCAAGTTTTTCTTCCTCATTATCTAATTCTGCTATTTGTGCTTCTATTGATGCAGAGATTAAAACTACAGAATGATTATTTTTTTTAGCAAACTCAATGACTTTTTTTGATAATTCGTTTCCAGTATGAATAGATTCTTCATCTACATTACATATGTACATAGTAGGCTTTAGACTAATTAAGTTTAGACTCTTTACAAACTCAATTTCATTGCCAGCAAATTCATCAATTTTTAAGATACTATTGGCATCTAGCATTTGTAAGATTTTATTTATTATCTCAAATTGATGTTTAGCCTCTTTATCATTTGCTTTTAATTTTTTTTCTAAACTAGTTTTTTTATTATTTAAGCTTTCAAGATCAGCCAATTGCAATTCTAAATTTATTGTTTCAATATCATCTAGTGGATCAATTCTTAATGATACATGAGTAATGTTAGTATCTTCAAAGCATCTCACAACATGTGCTATTGCGTCAACTTCCCTAACATGTCCTAAAAATTTATTTCCTAAACCTTCTCCTTGAGAGGCTCCTTTTACTAATCCTGCAATATCGACAAAATCCATGAAAGATGGGATTATTTTTTCACTTTTTCCAATGATTGCAAGTTTGTCTAATCTGTCATCGGGCACTGCAACTCTTCCTATATTTGGCTCTATAGTTGCAAATGGATAATTTGCAGCTTCCGCTTTATTTGATTGGGTAAGAGCATTAAATAAAGTAGATTTACCAACATTTGGTAATCCAACTATCCCACACTTAAATCCCATAATTAATTTTACTCACTTATTTTTGTTAAAAATAGAGGAATATCTGAAAATATTAATTCTATATTTTTAACCATTTTATCAATTTTTTTATTTATTGTTACTTCTTCTGATTTTGAAAATTTATTTAAAACATAACTTGAAACTAAATCTTTATGCCCAGGATGATCAATTCCAATACGTATTCTAAAATAATTTTCCCCTATAAATTGGTCAATACTTTCCAATCCATTATGACCTCCGTTTCCACCACCTTGTTTTATCTTTACTTTCGATAATTCTAAATCAAGGTCATCATGTATAACAAAAGTATGGTCTAATTTTATTTTATAAAAATTCACAATTTCTGAAACAGCTTTTCCAGATAAATTCATGAATGTAAGAGGTTTTAACACAAAGATTTTTTGATTATTAATTACACCTGAATATAATTCTTTTTTTCTATCTTCTTTGATTTTATCCAAATTAAAATGTGAGATTATATTATCCGCTAAATGGAAACCTACATTATGTCTGGTGTTTTTGTAATTTACACCTGGGTTCCCAAGTCCACAAATTAAAAACATATAATGAAATATAAAGTAAAGTTACTTAGATTCTTTATTTTCTTCTTTATTATCAGAAGTTTCTTCCTTCTTTTCTTCTGATTTCTCTTCACCACCCTCTGCAGCACCTTCTTCAGTTGTTTCTTCAGTTTTAGTTTCAACTTCTACAGTTGGCGGAACTAAAGTAGCTATTACGAAGTCTCTATCTGATATAGTAGGAGTTACTCCCTCAGGTAGTTGAATATTACTAATTTTAACTGCATCACCTATTTCACTTTCAACTAAATCAAATTCTAGTTTGCTAGGTATATTATTCGCATTACATGTTAGTTCAACAAGTCTTCTAACAGTATTTAAAACTCCACCTTTTTTCAAACCAGGACATTTATCTTGATTTAAAAACTCAACAGGAATTTCAACATTTACTTTTGTATTTTCTTGTACTCTTAAAAAATCAAAATGTATAAGTCGATCACTAACAGGGTGATATTGCAATTGTTTAGGAAGTATTTTTTCTTTCTTTCCATCGACATCTAGATCGATAATTGTTGAATAAAAAGAACCAGTACCCATTAATTTTTTGAGTATTTTATCTTCTAGAGCAATTTTCTTAGGCTCAGTTCCCTTGCCATAAATAATACCAGGGACTAATCCCTTCATTAAAAGACTATGATTTGAACCAATATCTTTATTTCTTTCTATCGCTTTAAAATCACTCATAAAATAAAAAAATTTAATCGAAAAGGGCGGACACTGAAGTATCAGTGTTAATCCTTTTTATCGCATCACCCATTAAAGGAGCAATACTAATATGTCTAATGTTTTTTGTGCTTTTTACCTCTTTAGAAGGCTCTATTGTATCTGTTAAGACCAATTCTTTTATGCTTGAATTTTCAATCTTTTTTAGCGCATCTCCGGATAATACACCGTGTACAATATAAGAATAAATTTCTTTAGCCCCATTTTTACTCAGAGCTTCAGCAGCGTTGCATAACGTGCCTGCAGAGTCAGCTATATCATCTAGTAAGATACAAGTTTTATCTTTTACATCTCCGATGATATTCATTACTTCAGACTCACCAGCTTTTTCTCTTCTTTTATCGGCAATTGCCAGTCCGGCTTCTAATCTTTTAGCAAAAGCTCTAGCTCTAACAACACCTCCAACATCAGGTGAAGCAACAACTAAATCTTTATTTCCATTAAATCTTTCTTTGACATCATCGATTATCGGTCTTACAGAAAAAATATTATCTAAAGGAATATCAAAAAAACCTTGAATTTGACCAGCATGTAAATCCATTGTTAATACCCTATCAGCGCCCGCGGATGTAATTAAATTTGCTACAAGTTTGGCAGTGATTGGTGTTCTAGGCCCAGTCTTTCTATCTTGTCTTGCATATCCATAATATGGGATAACAGCAGTAATCCTTTTTGCTGATCCCCTTCTTGCAGCATCTATTGTAATTAAAAGTTCCATTAAATGGTCATTTGCTGGATGTGATGTAGATTGAATAATAAAAACATCTTCACCTCTAATATTTTCATTTATTTCGACAAATATTTCTCTATCGTTAAAAGTTCTAACAGAGGCATCTGCTAATGGAACATCAATATGATTAGAAATTTTTTCTGCTAGGGATTTGCTACTATTACAGGCGATTATTTTCATATAATCAAATTAATTACTATATTAGAATAATAATAGATCAACCAAAATTAATCATTAAATGCAATGATATTGAGCATTCTTCCAGTATCTCTAAATTTTTGTGATTCTCTTCGATGGCTAAAAAAAACTCTCTTATTTGAGAAGGTATCTTTATTAATATTATATATATTTTTAATACCCAATTCCTTAAATTGATAATTAATCAATCTTCTAAAATTAAATAAATCTTTGTCTTTATTTTTGTGTTTGAAGAAAATAGAGTATTTTTTATTTTTGCTTATAAACTTACTTTTAAAGTCTTTTGATACTTCAAAGTTTTTAAAGCTCAAACAAGGACCAATAAGAACCACAATTTTTTTTTTTATTATTTTTTGTTTAACAAAATATCCTATACTTTTAGCAGCTATATTTTTTAATGCACCTTTCCAACCTGAATGAAGAACACAAATATATTTTCTATTTTTATCAAAAATAA
>CACNHT010000010.1 GCA_902620285.1 uncultured Alphaproteobacteria bacterium
TCTTAGTGAAAAATATCTTTCTTATGCAATATCAACTATTGTTTCAAGATCGTTACCTGATGTGAGAGATGGATTAAAACCTGTTCACCGCAGAATAATTTATTCAATGTATCAACTAAAACTTTTCAAAAGTTCAAGTTATAAAAAATGCGCAAGAATTGTTGGTGACGTAATGGGTAAATTTCATCCTCATGGCGATCAAGCTATTTATGATAGTTTGGTAAGGATGGCTCAAGATTTTTCTACAAGAATTACATTAGTCGACGGTCAGGGTAATTTTGGAAATATTGATGGAGATAATCCTGCAGCAATGCGATACACTGAAGCAAGATTACAAGATTATACAAATTATTTTTTTGATGGCATCGAAGAAAACTCTGTAGATTTTAAAGATAATTACGACGGTCAAAATTTAGAACCAGTTGTTCTACCATCTCAACTTCCTAATATTCTAATTAATGGAGCAATGGGGATAGCTGTAGGCATGGCCACAAACATTCCTCCTCATAATATTGTTGAATTAATTGATGCATTAAAATTAATAATAAAAAAAGATAAAGCTTCACTAACTGAAATTTTAAAAATTATTAATGGACCAGATCTTCCCACAGGTGGTGAAATAATTTTAGATAGCAATGAAAAAAAACAAATTTATAAGAATGGCAAGGGCTCATTTAATATTAATGCCAAATACCAAATAGAAGAATTAAAAAATGGCTTATATCAAATCATTATTACTGAAATACCATATCAAGTAAATAAAGTTAAGATAATCGAACAACTTGCTAATAATATAAATAATAAAAAATTACCTCTTGATGATGTAGTTGATGAGTCAGATGAAAATATTAGAATTGTCTTAAAACCAAAGACCAGAAATATTGATGCTGAAAAATTAATAAGCTTATGTTTTAAATTAACTGACCTATCAATTAAGTACTCTTGTAATTTTAATGTTTTAATTGATGGTATAGAGCCTAAACAAATTGGAATTATTGAAATACTTTCTAATTTTTTAGAACATCGAAAAGTTACAATTAAAAGAAAATCAAAATTTAATATAGAAAAAATTCTTAAAGGTTATCAAATTGTCTTTAAAAATTTAAATTCTATAATTAAAGTAATAAGAACAAAAGATAATCCCAAAAAAGAATTAATAAAAAAATATAAATTATCTGATTTACAATGTGATTCAATTTTAAGTATGCGTTTAGGATCTCTTAGAAAGATTGATGAAAAAAATATTAAAGATGAAATCCAAAAATTAAATGAAGAATTAAAATACCTTAACAAATTAATAAAAGATAAAAAAACCTTAGATGAATTTATAGTAAGTGAATTAGATCTTATAAAAAATGATTTAGATAGTGATATAAAGGGTAGAAAATCTATAATTTCATCAGAACAAAATAATGATATTGATATTAGTATTGATGAATTTAAAGAAATTGAAAAATTTACTATTATCATTAATAAAGATTTCCAGCTCAAGAGAATTAAAGAGATAACCGATGAAAAGGAATTTGAAAAAATAAAAAAAGAAAATCTATTTTCAGTTAATTTAAATTCGAATCAAAAAATACTTTTGTTTGTTTCTTCTGGTAAAGTTTACACGATAGATCCAAATAATTTACCAGGTGGAAATAGTAATCCTAAATCATTTATTTATTTTGTCGATAGTATGCCAAATGATAAGGTTACTGGATTACTTTCATCAATCGATGAAGAGCTCTTAATTGTATCCAAAAACGCTAAAGGATTTATTAGTAATACTGAATCTCTTGTAACTAACCAAAAGAAAGGTAAGCAATTATTTAATTTAAAAAATAATGATGTTGTAATTAAAGTATTAAATCTTACAAAAAAACATATAGCTTGTGTTACAAAGTTGCAAAAAATGCTAATTTTTGAAATTGATGCTTTGCCAAAATTACAAAAGGGTGGGGGAGTTCAATTAATTAAAATCAAGAAAGATGATTTTTTATCGGATGTCACTCAATTAACCATTGAAGATGGTTTAGAATGGAGTACTGGTTCTAAAAATAGAAAATTGGATGATGTTGAGTTTTGGATTGGAAAGAGAGCTCAGACTGGTAAAAAAGTTCCTAAGTTTTTCAATAAAAATCAGAAATTTGATGGTTAATTTTATTTATTTAAATATATTTAAGTTTACTGATACATTCCAATAGTAAATATGAAAAATATCTCTCTTATTTTAAGTACAATTAATAAATATGCTGGTTACTTTTGTGCATTTCTAGTAGTTCTCATGACAATAAACGTTTTTTTAGTAGTAGTATTAAGGTACTTATTTGGAATCAGTTTTATATGGATGCAAGAAACATATGTATGGATGCATGCATATATTTTTATGGTTGGTGCTGGTTTCACATATTTAAATGACGATCATGTACGTATTGATATAATTTATAGAAACTCATCAAAATTGTATCGTGTAATAGTTGATTTAGTAGGCAACATAGTTTTACTATTACCTTTTTTGTATATAATTTGGTCTTATAGCTTTCCTTTTGTTTACAAATCTTGGCAAATGAATGAAGTGTCTAGAGAAGCAGGCGGTTTGACAATGATATTTTTATTAAAACTAGCAATTCTTATTTTTGCTTTTCTTCTTTTCATACAGGTAATTTCAAAAATTATTAATAATTTTATCAGTTTAAATTCAAATGACTCCTGAAGTATTAGCAGTAATAATGTTTTTAACAACTTTGTTGTTTTTGTTATTTGGTTTTCCAGTTGCTTTTACTTTAGCAGGATCATCTTTAATTTTTGCTTTTGTAGGTGATCTATTAGGAGTGTTTAATTTTAAAATGCTTCTTTTCTTCCCTCAAAGAATTTATGGTGTGATGATTAATGAAGCTCTTGTCGCTGTACCTCTATTTATTTTTATGGGAGTTATGCTGGAAAAAACAAAAATTGCAGCTAAACTTTTAGAGTCTATAGGAGATTTATTTGGTTCAGTAAGAGGTGGATTAGGAATAGGTGTTATCTTAGTTGGGATGTTGCTTGCTGCCTCTACAGGAATAGTTGGAGCAACAGTAGTAACTATGGGTATGCTTGCATTGCCAAGTATGCTCAAAGCAGGTTATGATGAAAAAATTGCTACGGGAACAATTTGTGCTTCAGGAACCTTAGGGCAAATAATACCTCCTTCAATTGTTTTAATACTGCTAGCTGAAATGTTGCAGGGAGCAAATGAAGAGGCTGGTCTTTTAACAGGAGACTTGGCACCACTACCAGTAACTGCAATAGATTTATTTGCTGGAGCTCTTTTACCTGGTTTAATGTTAGTAGGATTTTTCATTATCTACATTCTTTTTACTGCTAGATTACATCCAGATAAATTACCTCTTAAAATTTCTAATAAACCTAAAGCTGAAATATGGAAAAATGCTCTGTTTGAAGTAATCCCACCTATATTTTTAATTTTAGCAGTTCTTGGATCTATTTTTCTTGGTGTAGCTACTCCAACTGAATCTGCTTCTGTCGGTGCTGCAGGTGCTGCTATTTTAGCTTTATTAAGAAGAGATCTAAATCTTAAAAATATTTCAGAAGCTGCAATTACCACAGTAAAAATGAGTTCATTTGTTTTTATCATTTTAATTGGAGCATCAATGTTTTCTTTAGTATTCAGAGGATTTCAGGGAGATGAAATGATTAGTGATTTTTTAACTAATATACCAGGTGGAGAGTATGGTGCTTTAATTATAGTAATGTTAACTATTTTTATATTGGGTTTTTTCCTTGATTATATTGAAATTATATTTGTTATTATCCCATTAGTAGGTCCAGGATTAATTGCGAACGGAGCTGATCCTTTGTGGTTAGGAATTTTAATTTCTCTTAATCTACAAACAAGTTTTCTAACGCCTCCATTTGGATTTTCATTATTTTTTTTAAGAGGTGTTGCTCCAGAAAATGTTAAAACATCTAATATATATGCCGGTGTAATTCCTTTTATTTTTATACAAATACTTGCAATAATTTTAGTATTCGCATTTCCACAAATAGCAACTTGGCTTCCTAGGTTAATAAACTAAAAAAAAGAGGTCTCAAAAGAGACCTCTTAAAAATTAAAAAATTTCAAATATTATACTGAATCAGGAAACTTAAATGGTAAATCTCTTATACGTGAGAAGTTTTGCTCACCTTTAGTAAACCATTCTTTAATGACTTTTCTGAAAGATAATAAGTGATTTGTTATAGCTTTTGTTTCAGAGTTAATAGAACCCCTTTCAAAAACAACTTCACCTGCTGCATTACCAAGAGCTATTAAAACCTCATCTGGGAAAGTTTTAATTTCTACGTTATGTTCATTAACAAGTTTTTGTAATGCTGGTCCATTAATAGCTTGGAAACGACTAAATACAGTCATGTTGAAAGATTTAGCTAAATCATCGATTAAGCCTTGAGTGTCACTATCAAGTGCTTCCCATGCTTTAAGATCCATAGATAAATCTAGAAGAGTAGATGGTTCATGCCATCCTGGTCCATAATAATACTTTGCAGCTTGATATAATCCAGCACCTAAATCTGCTGCTGGGCATATCCATTCTGCTGCATCAACTGCACCAGAAGTTAAAGCTGGTAAAACATCAGGTCCTGCAAGCAATACAGGTGTAGCTCCAAGTTTTTCAATAGTTCTACCACCTAAGCCAGGCATTCTCATTTTTAGACCTTTATAGTCATCAGGAGTATTGATTTCTTTATTAAACCAACCACCCATTTGGTTTCCTGTGTTACCCATAGGTAAAAATTTAACACCAAGTGCATTATAAATTTTGTCAGCAGCTTCAATACCACCTCCATAATAACACCATGCATTTTGCTCCATTGCATTCATTCCAAATGGGCATGTTGCTACGAACTCAATTGCATCTGATAGGTTTGGCCAATAATAAGGAGCTCCATAAGCTGCTTGAGCTGCACCAGATCTTACTGCATCTAATGCTTCAAGTCCTGGAACAAGTTCACCAGCATGATAAACTTTCACTTTAAGCTTTTCAGAATATCTATTTATGTTATCTCCAAAACCTTGGATAGCCTGTCCTAATGGACCAGCTTTACCAAAAGCACTACAAATGATCCACTCTTGATGACCGCCAGCTATTGCTGGAGCTGCTAAAGTAGAAGCACCAACTGCAGCAGCACCTGCTACACCAGCTTTCTTTAGAAACTCACGTCTTTTTAAATTTTTTTTCATATGTCCTCCCGAGATAATATGAATTAATGTCTGAGATTTATACAAAAATCTTATTTGTATCAATTTCTAATGGTATTAAATATTAACAAAATTTACTAAATCAAACCTCTAAAACTAGAAATTACTTTTAAAAACTGGATATTCCAGTCTGATTTTTTCCTAAAATTAATGAATGAATATCCTCTGCGCCTTCGTAAGTTTTAACAGTTTCCAAATTAACCAAATGTCTCATGACATGATATTCTTCTAATAAGCCATTTGCCCCAAGCATATCACGCGTATTTCTAACTATGTCTAAAGATTTTTTACAGTTATTTTTTTTTAAAATACTAATTGCATTAATAATATCTTTTCCCTCATCTAAAGCTTTAGAACTTAAAAGACATGATGCTAATCCCAGATTTATCTCTATTTGCATCTCTGATAATTTTTTTTGAATTAATTGATTTGATGCTAAAGGTTTTTTAAACATAATTCTATTTTCTACATAGTCTTTTGCAATTAACCAACATTCAGATGCTGAACCTAAAACACCCCAACTAATTCCAAATCTTGCTTTATTAAGACAACTAAAAACTGATTTCCAACCTTCAGTATTTTCTAAACAAAAATTACTTGGAACAAAAACATTATTTAAAATTATTTGCCCAGTTGGACTAATTTTTAAACTAGTTTTATTTTCTATTGTTGAAGTATTTAATCCTTCAGTATTTTTTTCAATTATAAAACCTTTTATACTTTTGTGATCTTTGTTTTCTTCAATTGCCCAAATAATAAATATGTCTGCAATTGGTGCATTCGTAATCCAGTTTTTAGATCCATTTAAAATATATCCATCTTTAGTTTTTTTAAATGAAGTTTTCATAGAAGCAGGATCAGAACCAGCTTCGCTTTCTGTTAAACCAAAGCAACCAATTTTTTCTCCTTTAATTAATGAAGGAAGGTATTTATCTTTTTGTTGCTGAGATCCAAATTCATTAATTGGATGTATCACCAGCGAAGATTGAACAGATATTGAAGATCTATAGCTGCTATCTATTTTTTCAAATTCATATGCTACAAGTCCATACGCTAAATTTGATGTACCAGACCCACCATGTGTTTTAACTGTTTGTCCTAAAACTCCAATTGATCCAAATTTTGGATAGAGGCTTTTATCAAATTCATTTTTTCTGTTTCTTTCAACTACTGTAGGTTTAAGTTCATTATTACAAAAATCTCTTACATTTTTCTGAATATTACTTTCTTCTTCATTTAAATGACTTTGAATATAAAATGGATCAAACCAATTATTTTCTTTCATACAATATTAGGCAATATCATCATTTTGATGTAAATAACCACAAAAATTATTATGCAAAATAAGAATATATACATTGCCTCAGACCATGCTGGATTTGATCTCAAAACCAAATTGTTAAAGAATTTTCCAAAAATTAATGATTTAGGGACAAAGACAGATGAGAGTGTTGACTATCCTGATTTTGCACACAAATTAACTACAGAGGTTCTTAAGAATAAGAAAAACGTTGGTATTCTAATCTGTGGAACTGGTGTTGGTATGAGTATTGCAGCTAATAGAAAAAAAGGAATAAGGGCTGGTCTTGCTAATAATTCAAAAATAGCAAGATTGATAAGAAAGCACAATGATGCTAATGTACTAGTTTTACCAGGTAGATTTATAAATACTAGCGAGGCAAAAAAAAGTGTTCAGGCTTTTCTTTCTACAAAGTTTGAGTCAGGACGACATAAAAGAAGGATTAAAAAACTATGATTTCAGATTTGTTTACTAAAGGAATTAAAGAAGCAGACCCAGAGGTTTATGGGACTTTAAGCCGTGAACTACAAAGACAGCAAAACCAAATAGAGTTGATAGCATCTGAAAATATTGCTTCAAGATCAATTTTAAATGCTCAAGGCTCAGTCATGACAAATAAATATGCAGAAGGGTATCCTGGTAAACGATATTATGGTGGGTGTGAATTTGTTGATCAAGCTGAAGAGATTGCTTTAGAAAGAGTTAAAAAACTTTTTAATTGTAAATTTGCAAATCTACAACCGCATAGTGGAGCTCAGGCAAACCAAGCGGTCTTTCTAGCGTTACTTCAACCACATGATACTATTTTAGGTATGTCTCTTGCATCAGGCGGTCACTTAACTCATGGAGCAAAACCTAATCTATCTGGTAAATGGTTTAATGCTGTTCAATACGGTGTCAAAAAAGATGGCAATGATAAAGATTTAATTGATTATGATGAAGTTGAAGCTTTAGCTTTAGAGCATAAACCAAAAATGATAATAGCGGGAGCATCCGCTTATCCAAGAACAATAGATTGGAAAAAATTTAGAGAAATAGCTGATAAAGTAGGAGCATATTTTTTAGTTGATATGGCTCATTATTCTGGTTTGGTTGCTGGTAAACAATATCCAAATCCTATTGAGCATGCCCATGTAGTAACTTCAACAACTCACAAAACTTTAAGAGGTGCAAGAAGTGCAATGATTTTAACTAATCATGAAGATTTATATAAAAAAATTAATTCTGCTGTTTTCCCGGGATTACAAGGTGGTCCACTAATGCATGTAATTGCAGCTAGAGCTGTTTGCTTTGGTGAAGCGCTCAAACCTGAGTTCGAAGAATATATTAAAAATGTAATTGCTAGTGCTAAAGTTATGGCAAAAACTTTAGTTGATAGAGGATTTAGAATTGTTACAGGAGGCACAGATTCACATATAGTTTGGTTAGACTTGACACCAAAAGGTTTAACTGGTGATAAAGCTGAAAAAATTTTAGAAGAAGTTGGATTGGCATGTAACAAAAATGCAATTCCATATGATCCTAATCCACCAAAAATAACTAGTGGACTTAGATTTGGTACAGCAGCTGCTACGACCAGAGGTTTTAATCAGAGAGATTTTGAACAAGTCGGAAATATGATTGCTGATATTTTGGATAGTCTTTTACTTGAAGAAAATGAAAGAAATGTAGTTTTTAATAAAACAAGAAAAGATGTAATTGAGCTTTGCAAAAAATATCCAATTTATAGTGAGGCATTTTAAATGAGATGCCCCTTCTGTAGTAATGAAGATACACAAGTAAAAGATTCAAGACCTACAGAAGATAATACAGCAATAAGAAGAAGAAGAGTTTGTGATGCTTGCGGCTCTAGATTTACAACTTTTGAGAGAATTCAGCTAAGAGATTTGGTTGTAATGAAAAGTAACGGTCAAAAAGAAAATTTTGATAGAGATAAAATGTATAGATCTCTTTCTTTGGCTTTAAGAAAAAGAAATGTTGATAATGAAAAAATTGAAAAAATTGTAAATGCTATTGTAAGAAAATTAGAAAACTCAGGTGAAACTGATATAAAATCTAATATTATTGGTCAGTACATTATGGAAGCTTTAATGCATTTAGATCAGGTAGCATACGTCAGATTTGCATCTGTTTACAAAAATTTTAGAGAAGCAAAAGATTTTGAAGATTTCTTAGGTAATTTAGAAGATAAATAATTTTTAGTGTCTCAACAAAATGTAAAGATGATTAATTTAGCGCATGATATTGCTAAAAAAAAATTTGGAAAAACTTTCCCTAATCCCACAGTGGGCTGTGTGATTGCAAAAAATTCAAAAATAATTTCTAAAGCTGTAACGAATAAATCTGGAAGGCCTCATGCTGAAGAAATAGCTCTAGCTAAAGCTGGTCATAAAGCTAAAGGAGCTTCAATGTATGTTACTTTAGAACCATGTTTTCATAGTTCAAAAAATGGATCATGCACAGATCAAATTCTAAGATCAGGAATTAAAGAAATATTTATATCTGCGGCTGATCCAGATGTTAGAACTAATTATAAAAGTATTAAAAAGTTAAAAAAAAATAATGTAATTGTGAATGTAGGTTTAGAAAAGAATAGAACATATAATTTAAATAAATTTTTTTTTAAAAGTGTTTTAAAGAAAAAACCATTTACAAAAGTTAAAATTGCAACTTCTATAGATGAAAAAATTGCATGGCATGATTATAAAAGTAAATGGATATCTAATAAATCAAGTAGAGAATATGCTCATAAGTTAAGATCAATGAGTCAAGCTATTTTAACTACTTCAAAAACCGTATTAAAAGATGATCCAAGATTAACTATAAGATTAAAAAAAACTTTAGAGCAACATATTCCAGTTATAATAATTGATAATAATCTAAAAATACCAATGAAATCAAAAATATTAAAAGATATATCTAAAAAAAGAATTATTATCTTTACTTCTAAAAAAAATAATAAATCTGAAAATTTAATTAAATTAGGATGTGAAATTATTTTTTGTAAATTAAATAAAAATAAAAAACTAAATTTAAAAAATATTTTTAGTAAAATATACTCATTAAAAATATCAGATTTATTAGTTGAAGCAGGGGGCATTTTTTTTACAGAATTGTTAAATAAAAATTTAGTAGATGAAATTCATTTATTTAAATCCAAAATTATTATAGGAAAACATGGTAAGCCAGCAATTGTTGGAAAAAAACTTAGTCAATTAAACTTATCTTTAAATGAAAGAAAAAAATTCAAAGACGACATATATACAAACTATCAGGTGAATTAATGTTTACAGGTATTATTCAAGATTTAGGAACAATAAAAAACAAAGATGTGGGACTTTACCAAATATCTACGAAACTTGATTTGAGTAATTGTAAGGAAGGTTCTTCAATTTCTTGTAATGGAGTGTGTCTTACAGCAAAAAATATAACTCCATCAAACAACAATTCATTTAGCTTTGATGTGAACATAGGAGAAGAAACTTTGAAAAGAACAAATCTTGCTAACTCTATTTTAAAAAATGAAAATATTAATTTGGAAAAATCTCTTCAGATAGGTGATGAAATCAGTGGCCACTTTGTTTATGGTCATGTTGATACTACAACTAATGTAAGTGATATTTTAGAACTTGAAAATAGTTGGGAATATCATTTTGAAAAAAAATTTAACAAAAACAATAGATTTATTGTTGAAAAAGGATCTATTTCAATAAATGGTATTTCTTTAACAGTAGCAAAAGTAGAAAATAATACTTTTATGATTTCTGTCATTGATCATACATTTCATCATACTAATTTAAAATTTTTAAAAAAAAGTGATCAAGTAAATATTGAATTTGATTATCTTGCCCGTTTCATCTTGAATAATGAATAAAGATAACATTGAAGAAAGTTTATCTTCTATTGAAGAAATCATAGAAGATGCAAGAAATGGTAAAATGTATATTCTTGTCGATGATCCCTATAGAGAAAATGAAGGTGATTTAATCATTCCCGCTCAATATGCTAGCCCTCAAACTATTAATTTTATGGCAAAGCATGGAAGGGGATTAATTTGTTTAGCATTAACTAAGGATAGAATAGAAGAATTGGAACTTCCTCTAATGAACCCAAGTAATATAAAAAATGATTTAACTGCTTTTACTGTTTCTATTGAGGCAAAAGAGGGAGTGACAACTGGAATATCTGCGGCTGATAGAGCCCATACTATATCAGTAGCTGTAAATAATAATAAAAAAAAGAATGATCTTGTTTATCCTGGACACGTTTTTCCTCTTATGGCTTGGGATGGGGGCGTTTTAGTACGTGCTGGTCATACAGAGGCAGCAGTTGATATTTCAAAACTTGCAGATTTAAATCCTTCTGGCGTTATTTGTGAAATTATGAGCGAAGATGGATCTATGGCGAGATTACCAGAAATTATCAAGTTTGCAAAATTACATAATTTGAAAGTAGGAACGGTTAGTGATTTAATTAAGTTTAGACTTAAAAAAACTAAAATTGTCGAACAGATCTCCGAAAGGCCATTTGAAAGTGAGATGGGGTCACAATTTACTCTAAAAGTATTTCAAAATACTATTTCTGGTGAAAAGCATTACGCTCTAGTAAAAAATTTAAGTGATGTAAAGCAACCTGTGCTTGTTAGAATGCACAGATTAGATGTCACAAAAGATATATTTGAAGAAAAAAATATTTTTGGAAGTGAAATTAAGTCTGCCTTTCAGCTTATAGAGAAGAACGGATCAGGAGCTATAGTATTAATAAATAGTGACATGTCACCAAATATACTCAAAACTTTTAATAAAAGAAAAAGATCAAAAAATAAATTAGAACTAAGAGAATATGGTGTAGGTGCTCAGATTTTATCATTACTTCAAATAAATAAAATTATATTATTAACAAATACTAAGAAAAGAATTATTGCCTTGGATGGATTTAATATTGAAATAGTTGATCAGAGAAAAATATGAATAATAAAATTCTAATAGTTTCCGCAAATTATTATAAAGAAATATCGAAAAACCTTGAATTGGGTGCAAGCAAAACGCTTAAAGAAAATGGTTATGAGTATGAAATTATTAATGCACCAGGTTGTTTTGAAATTCCCTATTTAATAAAAAAAAATATAGACAATTTTAAAGGATTTATTTCTTTAGGATGTATCATTAAAGGTGACACATATCATTTCGAAGTTATTGCTAATGAAACTTCTAGAAAAATTATGGATCTATCTGTTGAGTTTAATGTTCCAATTGGTTTTGGTATCTTAACATGTTATGATTTAGAGCAAGCAATAATAAGAAGTGATGTTGATCAAAAAAATAAAGGTCAAGAAGCCGCAAAAGCTTGCATAGAGTTACTAAAATAAATAATGCAAAATTACATCAAGTCACAAACAAGACTTGCATTTGTTCAATATATTTTTCAGAATGAATTTTTAGATTCAGATTTTTTAGAAGGTATTGAAGATTTTCAAAAGCATTTTTATGATACTAATATTGCTATAATTGATGAGAGAAAAGAATTTAAGCTTAAATTTAATAAAAATTTTTTAAATAAACTTTTTTCTAGTTTTAAAAATAATATTGATAAAAAAAATATAATTGATGACTTAAATGGATTTATTGATATTAATCGAAAATTTGAAAAATGGGATAATATTTTAAAATCGATAATGTTTGCAATTATTACTGAATTAAAAATTACTGATAAAAATAAATTTAAAATTGTCCTTAATGATTATTTGAATATCAGTAAAAGTCTTGTGTCTCAAAAAGAAACTAAATTAATCAATGCTATAATTCAAAAATATATAGATAAAGATGAAATCAATAAATAATAGTTTATCTGAAAAATTAATAATTAATAAATATTTAAAAAAACTTAATTTTAAAAATAAGGGAACATTTGATTTTGAAAATGATGGAGCATATTTAGGTTTTAATAGTAAACATTACAAACTAACTGTTACGACTGATAGTGTTTCTGAAGATATAGATTTTTTCTCTAATGATGATCCTAAGTCGATAGCGCAAAAAATTACAACTGTAAATTTATCTGACATTTTTGCGATGGGAGCTTTGCCCCATTCCTATCTTTTGAATTTGCATTTACCAAATCATATTAATGAAAATTGGTTAAATTTATTTTCAAGTCAATTAAAGAAAATACAAAATAAATATGGATTTTATCTTTTGGGAGGCGATATATCAAAATCGAATAAACTAATTGTTTCTTCAACTTTTTTTGGATCTATAAAAAAGAAATTAGAAATATTTCAAAATAAATTTAATTTATATGATGATATTTTAATAACTGGTAATATTGGTGAGTCAAAGATTGGTTTACAAATTTTAAAAAAAAAAATTTCATCAAGTATAAATTTGAAGCAATATTTTATTAAAAAATATTTATATCCAATACCTTGTAAACTTGGACCATTGATTGCAAATTATGTTAATTCAATGAAAGATATTTCTGATGGTCTGATTGGAGATTTAACTGATATGTTAAATGATAAATATGGTGCATTAATTAATGTAAATAAAATTCCATTAAGTATTAAAACAAAAAAAATTCTCAACAATAAAAATAATTTTAGATTAGAAGACTTTTTAAATGCTGGTGATGATTATGAGCTGATAATTATATCCAGTCGAAAAAATAGAAATAAAATTTTTAATATTGCCAATAAAAATAATATTAATGTTACTTTAATAGGAAAAATAATTAGTGAAAAAGGAATTCATTTCGATTCACCTATAGACATAAAGAATATCAAGAAATTTGATCATTTCTCCTAAAAACTTGATTTTTTCTAAAGTTTCTGACATATCAGCCAAAATTTTAAGGAGTTTTCAATGACAACACTGCAGGTATTAATTGTTTTATGCGGTCTAGCAGCCGTACTATATGGTCTAGTAACATCTAGGCAAATTTTATCACTAGGTTCTGGAAATGATAAAATGCAAGAAATTGCTGGCGCAATTCAAGAAGGTGCTAGAGCTTATTTAAACAGACAGTACATGACTATAGCTATTGTGGGAGTTGTTATTTTTGCTCTTATATGGATAGTTTTTGATTTGGCATCTGGAATTGGCTTTTTGATTGGAGCTTTTTTCTCTGGTGCTGCAGGTTATGTAGGAATGAATATATCGGTTAGATCTAATGTTCGTACAACGCATGCTGCAAGTAATAGCTTAGCGGAAGGTTTATCAGTATCATTCAAAGCTGGTGCTGTAACTGGAATGCTTGTTGCAGGATTTGCACTTCTTTCTATTGCAATTTTTTATTTTGTTTTGCACAACTCTGGTGCATTTCCGGGTAGAGAGATTGTTGCTCCTTTAGTTTCACTTGGATTTGGAGCATCATTAATTTCAATATTTGCAAGACTAGGTGGGGGTATTTTTACCAAGGGTGCTGATGTTGGAGCAGATTTAGTTGGAAAAGTGGAAGCAGGTATCCCCGAAGATGATCCACGAAATCCTGCTGTAATTGCTGATAATGTTGGAGACAATGTTGGTGATTGTGCAGGTATGGCTGCAGATCTTTTTGAGACTTATGTTGTGACAGTTGTGGCAACAATGGTTTTGGCTTCTATATTTTTTATAGAAAACTCTTATACCATGATGATTTTTCCTTTAGCTATTGCAGGAGTTTGTGCATTAACAAGTATAATTGGAACTTATTTTGTAAGACTTGGTAAAAATAATAATATTATGGCAGCACTTTATAGAGGGTTTGCTGTATCAGCTGTCTTATCTGCTGTATTATTATATTTCGTCACAGATTATATAGTAGGATTGAATAGTGTTTTGGTCGTTGAAGGAACATCTACTCAATTCACTGGAATGTCTCTTTTTATTTGTGGTTTGTTAGGACTAATTATTACAGGTTTGATTATCTGGGTAACTGAATATTATACAGGTACAAATTACAGACCTGTTCAAAGTATTGCTCAATCATCAACTACTGGTCATGGAACAAATGTAATACAAGGACTTGCAATTAGTTTAGAGGCTACAGCCCTTCCTGCTTTAATTATTGTTGCGGGAATTATATCAACTTATTCCCTAGCTGGTTTATTTGGTATCGCAATTGCAGTTACTACCATGTTAGCCCTTGCGGGTATGGTAGTTGCCCTTGATGCTTATGGGCCAGTTACGGACAATGCAGGTGGTATAGCTGAAATGTCTAATCTAGATGAAAATGTTAGAAAAACTACAGATGCATTAGATGCAGTTGGAAATACCACTAAAGCTGTAACAAAAGGATATGCTATTGGCTCTGCGGGACTAGGGGCACTAGTTTTATTTGCTGCTTATACAGAAGATCTTGATCATTTTGCTAAAGACTCAAATAGTCCTTTATATGGAATTGAAGTCTCTTTTGACTTGTCAAATCCTTATGTAGTTGTTGGGCTATTATTAGGAGGATTACTCCCTTTTTTATTTGGAGCACTAAGCATGACTGCCGTTGGTAGGGCAGCTGGATCGGTTGTATTGGAAGTAAGAAGACAGTTTAAAGAAATACCTGGTATAATGGAGGGTAAAGGTAAGCCTGAATATGGAACTTGTGTAGATATTCTCACCAAATCAGCAATTAAAGAAATGATCATACCTTCTATGCTTCCCGTTTTATCGCCAATTGTAGTTTATTTTGTTATTCTATTCATAGCAGGGCAATCAGCGGCATTATCTTGTCTTGGAGCTTTGTTGCTTGGAGTTATTATAACAGGTCTATTTGTAGCAATAAGTATGACTGCAGGTGGTGGAGCATGGGATAATGCAAAAAAATATATAGAAGATGGTAATCATGGAGGTAAAGGGAGTGAGGCACATAAAGCTGCTGTAACAGGAGACACTGTTGGAGATCCATATAAGGATACAGCTGGTCCTGCTGTTAATCCTATGATTAAAATCACAAATATTGTTGCACTTTTACTTTTAGCAGCAATATCGTTATAAATATTAAGGAGTTGTTGGTAATTCTTGTTTAGTGCCAACACCTCCAAATATTTTTTCTAATAAACCTCTTTTTATTAATTCATTAGATGTTGTTTCTTTTGAAAAATTTATATTTTCTAAATCTTTAAGATTGTACACTTTTGAGTCGGTAATTAAATCATCTTTATCTACTTTAAAAACAAATACATAACTATATTTTATATTTTTTTTAAAAATTGATCGTTTCTCATTTTTTTCTGAAAAATAAAATAATTTATTTTCTATAGGGTCAATATAACTTGGACTGCCTAATTTTTTAATTAGGTTAGTTTTATTAATGAAATTTAAATCCTTTAACGATTCTTGATCTAAGATTTTTCCTGAATAACTAGATTTATTAGAACAATTTGTTAAAACAAAAAAAACACATATATATAAAAATAACCTGTTCATATAATGATACTACATTATTTTATTAAAAAAGAAAATAAAGAGAAAAAAATTGCAAAAAATCAGTATAAGCTTATTATAATTGAAAGCAAAAAATTCATAAATGATAATAATTTTTTTAAAGAAAAAAATTATAATACATCCTTCGAAATTATTTCTATTTTTATAATTATAAATATTCGTAAAAATTTATTAAATAAAAATAGAAAAAAATTTTCAAAGATTAATGATGAATTAATATCCACTTTTATCTCAGATCTTGATGAATCCTTGAGGGAAAAAGGCATAGGAGATATGTCTATAGGTAAATACGTAAAATCATATGTTAAAAAATTTTATTTTAGGATAAGTAAATTTCCCTCTATAAATAATTTTGATAAAAATGACGAATTTATAGATTATCTAAAGATGATAAATTTAATTAAAAATGATGATTACGCTAATGTTTCAAGAATTTTTAATAATAAATTTAAGAAATTTCTAAATTTTGACCATTAAATAAATTTAATTTTCTTAAAAAAAATTGTAAAATTAACTTGCATTAATTTTAAAAACAAATATTTGGAAAAAATGGCTGTTCCTAAAAGAAAAACAAGTGTTTCAAAAAGAAATATGAGAAGATCGCATGATTCTTTAAAAAAAATAAATGTGATTTTAGATAAAGATTCTGGAGAACCTAGATTACCTCATAAGATTGATCTATCTACCGGTATGTACAAGGGTCGAGAAATTCTAAAAAAGAAAACAAAAGAAAATAATTAAAATTATGTCTGAAAGGCAAGTTGTAATTGCCATAGATGCAATGGGAGGTGAAAATAGCCCATACAAAGTTTTAAAAGGTGCTGAAATCTTTCTTCAAAAAGAAAAAAATACAAAAATAATTTTTTTTGGAGATGAAAAAATAATAAATGCAAATATAAAAAAAAATAATTTAAATATTTATGATTTTGAAGTTGTAAATACAGAAGATACTATTTCTGATGAAGATGATGTAAATACTATTTTAAGATCAAAAAAAAATAGCAGTATTTATAAAGGTTTAGAGTTTGCAAAAAATAATGAAAACGCGGGTTTTGTATCTTCTGGAAGTACTGCAGCAATAATGGTTCTTTCTAGGCTTCACATGGGAATGATAGAAGGTATTGACAGACCAGCAATTTGCTCTTTAGTTCCAAATAAAAAAAATTACTCACTAATGCTAGATTTAGGAGCAAATGTTATTGTAAGTGGTTCCAATTTATTTCAATTTGCTTTGATGGGTTTTTGTTATTATTCAATAATAAACAAAAACACAAAACCAAAAATAGGAATTCTGAATATAGGAACAGAAAATAATAAAGGTTTAGAATTTCTTCAAGAGGCTGCAGAATTAATTCTTTCAAGTTTTTTAAAAGATCACTTTATAGGTTTTATAGAACCTAATAAAATTACATCTGGTGATTGTGATATTATTGTTTCAGATGGTTATACTGGTAACATTATGTTAAAATCATCAGAAGGTATTTCAAATTTTATTATATCCAATTTAAGAGATATTTATAATAAATCTTTAATTAATAAAATATCATATAAATTAATTGAAAAAGATTTAAAAAAATTGAAAGATCAAGTTAACCCAGATATTTATAATGGAGCAACTTTAATAGGATTAAATGGTATTTCTGTTAAAAGTCATGGCAATGCCAACCCAATTGCATTTAGTTATGCATTGAAACAGTGTCACAATTTTATTACTAATAATCTTAATAAGCAAATTATTAAATCAATAAAAAGTATATGATTAACAAACAAAATATATCTAGAGATGAAATTGCTGAAGCCATGAAAGGTGAATTTGGTTTTAATAGAAAGCTTTGCTTGGACATTGTTAATGATATTTTAGATATTATAATTGAGGGTTTGCTGTCAGATAAAAAAGTAAAAATTCATAACTTTGGAACATTTAAACTTAATAAAAAGAAAAGTAGAATTGGCAGAAATCCAAAAACAAAAGAAGAGTATAATATTGACAGTAGAAATGTCATTACTTTCAAAGCCAGTAAGGTTTTATTAAAATACATTAATAATAAAATTAACAAGTAAATGATAAATAAAAAATATTTAAATATTTCAGAAGTATCTAAATTGTTGCAAATTGAAGAACATAAAATTAGGTACTGGGACTCCAAAGATCCCAACACTAAAAAATATAGAGTTGATGGTATTTCAACAAAAAGTAGTGGTGGCACTAGGTATTTTAATAAAGAAAATATAAAAAAACTAGAAAAACAAATAAATATTTTAAATGAAGGTAAAATTAATAAGGATTCAATAAAATTAGATGAAAAAATATTATCCTCTAATAATAATACATCTATTAAAATAAGAAAAAATACTTCAAATAATCAAAATACTAATAATGAAGAAAAAATAGAACAGATTCTATATAAAATGAGATTATTGTTGAAAAATGATAATATATAATAGTTTATAAAAAAAAAATATATATATTTCAATTACTTAAATTAAATATTTATACAAAAAATAAGAAAAAAAAAGTTATTTTTAATGTTTTATTTGTCCGTCAATTAAAATATATGAAGCACATCTTATTAGTAAGGAAACAAACTATAAGGAGTTTTTTATGTTAAATAAGACTAGTCTATTAGGCATCATCGCTGCAACAATTGCTTTTATTGCTGTTCCAGCTTTTGCTGCCGATACCTTCCTAGGTGAAGGTGATTTTGTAGGTATTACGTTTTGGATTGTTTCAATCGGAATGTGGGCATCTACTATTTTCTTCTTTTATGAAGGAATGAGAGTTTCTGCAAAATGGAGAACTTCAATGGTAGTAGCAGGGCTAATTACTTTTATAGCGGCTGTTCACTACATGTATATGAGAGACTTTTGGGTTGCAACTGGTGAATCGCCAACAGTATACAGATATATTGATTGGATATTAACTGTTCCTCTTCAAATGGTAGAGTTCTTCTTAATTCTAGTTGCTGCTGGTGCAGCTGTTTCTAGTGGTGCTTTCTGGAGACTTCTAGTTGGTACTCTTGTAATGGTTGTTGGTGGATATCTTGGTGAAGCAGGTCATATTTCGGTATTACTTGGTTTCATTATTGGTATGATTGGTTGGGCTGTAATCATTTGGGAAATTTTCCGTGGTGAGGCAAGTCAAGCTGCTACAACTAAAGAATCAGTAACTTCTGCATTTAATGCAATGAGACTAATTGTATTAGTTGGTTGGGCAATTTATCCTCTTGGATATGTGTTTGGTTTAATGATGGGTTCAGTTGATGCTGATACTCTTAACTGGATATACAACCTAGCTGATTTTATTAATAAAATCCTATTCGGTTTAATTATCTGGAATGCTGCTGCTAAAGATTCAGCTACTGCATAGTTAAACTTTTAAATATTATCAAAAAACCCTCTATAAAGAGGGTTTTTTTTATTAAATTATTGACTTAATTTTTCATTATATGTATTTGGGCACGCGATGAAGACTTTTTCTTTGAAAAAAAGTGATATTAAAAAAAAATGGGTTTTAATAGATGCTAAAGATGCAGTATTAGGCAGGTTAGCTGTTATTTCAGCAAATATCCTTAGAGGTAAAAATAAACCCGAATACACACCTAATCAAGACTGTGGAGACAATCTAATTATAATCAATTCTGATAAAATTCATCTTAAGGGCAAAAAAGCTGATAATAAAATTTATTACAGACATACAGGTTATCCTGGTGGAATAAAGGAAACAACACCAAACAAAATGAAGGTAAAAAATAAATCTGATGAAATAATTAAACTTGCAATAAAAAGGATGATCCCAAGAGGCCCTTTGGGTAAGCAGCAATTATCTAACTGCAAGATATATAGAGATGAAAATCATAAGCATGCAGCTCAGAACCCAACAATTATTGATATAGTATCAATGAATACTAAAAATAAAATTTAACTATGGAAAATCAAGAAAACCAAATTGAAAATATACTAGATAATAAAGAAAGAGCTTACGCTACTGGAAAAAGAAAAAATTCTATTGCAAGAGTTTGGTTAAAAAGAGGTAGTGGTGAGATTAAAATTAATGGTAAGCCTTTAGATAAATATTTTTCAAGACCTGTTCTACAAATGATAGTTAACCAGCCCCTGGATGTAGTTAAAGCTGATAATTCATATGAGATTATGGCTTCAGTTAAAGGTGGAGGTCTTTCTGGTCAGGCTGGTGCCATAAGGCACGGTATTAGCAAGGCATTGAGTTTATATGATCAATCAAATAGGCCACCTCTTAAAAAAGTAGGTTTTCTTACAAGAGATCCAAGAGTTGTTGAAAGAAAAAAAGCTGGTTTAGCAAAAGCCAGAAGAAGTTACCAATTCTCTAAGAGATAATTTTTCATGAAAAATAAGATTAGAGTAGCCGTTTTAGGCTCAACAGGCTATGTTGGAATGGAGTTAGTAAAAATTCTCTCAAATCATTCTTATGTAGATATAAATTTTCTAGGATCAGAAACTATTCATGACAGTTATCTAAATAATATTGATAATACAAAAGAATATAATCAACTTCCTTTTTTAAAACCGAATGAAAGTTTTAGCGCTGAAGATAGTGATTATGTATTTTTAGCTTTACCTCATGCAGTATCTAACAAATATGTAAAAAAATATTTTAATAAAATTAATATAATAGACTTATCGGCTGATTTTAGATTAGATAATTTTGAAATTTATAAAAAAAACTATGGTAACGAACATGAATGCAAAGAGTATTTAAAAAGTTTTATATATGGTCTCGCTGAAATAAATAGAGACAAAATATTTAATTCTAAAAATATAGCAATACCCGGATGCTATCCAACTTCCATTTTATTACCATTAATTCCTTTGATAAAAAATAAATTAATCAAAACCAAGAATATAATTATTGATTCTAAATCAGGTTATAGCGGGGCTGGAAAGAAATTTGATTTAAATAAAATAAAATCAAAAAATGATTATAATTTTTACAATTATAATACAAATAATCACAGACATATTGCAGAAATCGAACAAGAACTTAATAAACATAATTCAGATAATGAATTGAAGTTCTCATTTAATCCTCACATTCTTCCTAATTTTAGAGGTATGATTTCTACAATTTATTGTGATCTCAATAATAATATTAAAAAAACTGATGTCATAAATCTATTTAAAGAATTACAAAAAATAAATCCTTTTATAAAATATATTGATAATGATGAAATTCTTGATTTTTTTTCTATTCAAAATTCTAATTATTGTAAAATAAAAATTTTTGATCATTATAGTGAAGAAAAACTAATTATAGTTAGTGCAATAGATAACTTAATCAAAGGTGCTGCAGGTCAAGCAGTACAATGTTTTAATATATCAGAAAATATTGAAGAAACAGTATCTTTATTATGAATAAATATTTTATAATTTTTTTTCTATTTTTTTCTATAATTTCTTGCGGATATCCAGATATTGATAATGTCCCAAATTTTAAAGATACTAAATTAAATGATGAAGAATTATTAGAATATTGTACTATTTCTAATACTGATAAAAAAGATATAGATAAATGTATTAATGATTATAAAAGCTAAATATTGTTATGAATAAGCTTAATATTGGTATAGCTGGATTAGGAAATGTTGGTTCAGCACTAGTTGAAACATTAGAAGAAAATAAAAATTATTTCTTTGATAAAACGGATATAGAATTGGACATAGTTGGAATATCTGCAAGAACAAAAAATAAAAAAAGGAATTTTAATATATCAAATTATACTTGGTATGATGACCCAAGAGAAATGTCTAAAGATAATAATTGTAACGTAATTGTTGAATTAATTGGTGAAGAAAAAGGAATTAGCTATGAAATAATTGAGACAGCATTAAAAAATAAAAAACATGTTGTAACAGGGAATAAAGCTTTAATAGCTAATCATGGAAAAGAATTATTTGAATTAGCTAATAGACACTCACTAGCCTTATCATATGAGGCTGCTGTTGCAGGCGGTATTCCAATCATAAAAACAATAAAAAATTCCATTAGTTTAGATAGAATAAATAAAATTTCAGGAATTCTAAATGGAACTACAAATTATATTTTAACAAAAATGCAACAAGATAATTTATCATTTGATGAAGTTCTTAAAATTGCTAAAGACAAAGGATTTACTTCCGATCAGGAATCAAAATTAGACATTGGTGGATATGATGCAGCACACAAGCTAACAATATTATCAACTCTATGTTTTAAATCCAATTTAAAATTTAATAATAATCATATTGAAGGAATATCTAATATTAAAATTGAAGATATTAATTTTGCTGAAAAATTAGGGTATAAAATAAAATTAATATCTGAAGCTTGCATAATTGAAGGAAAAATTTCAAATTTTACTTCACCAAAATTAGTTTCAATGAACAATCCCTTAGCAAGAGTTGATAATGCTCTTAATGCGATTAATATTGAAACTATACATCTAGAAAATTTATTTTTAGAGGGTGAAGGAGCAGGGGGTAAGCCAACTGCCAGCTCTGTCTTGTCTGATTTATATGATATATCTCAGAATGAAAAATTTGATAATTTAGGTTTTAAAATTGATAAGTTAAAAAGCTTTGAAAAATATTCAGCAGAAAATATAATTAATAGTTATTACCTAAGAATAATGACAGAAGACAAACCTGGCGTTCTCTCATCAATTACTAATTATTTTAGTGATTTTGATATATCAGTTAAAAAAATACTTCAACTTCCCGAGAGTTCTGAAGCAGATAAACCTATACCTATTATAATAACTACTCATAATATTCAGAAAGAAAAATTAAGTAATGTAATTAATAAAATTGAGGGTTTAGAATTTGTAAAAGAAAAAATTACTGTTCTTGCTATTCAAGATAATTAATTAATGTGAATATTGAAAAATCATTATCCGATAAATTTTGGGAAGAAAAGCAAATAGACTTTAAGCACATACAAGTTCTTTCACAAAAAAAATCAATATCTGAAATTTTTTCAAAACTTCTAATTTCAAGAGGTGTCTTCGAAGATAATTATGATAACTATATAAATCCCAATCTTTTAAATAATCTTCCGGATCCTTTTGAACTTAAAGATATGAAAAAAGGAATTGAAAGATGTATTGAGGCTTTAAAAAATAATGAAAAGATTGGAATAATCGCTGATTATGATGTTGATGGATCTACTTCTGCTTCAATTTTATATAAATTTTTAAATAATTTTACCAATAATATTGTTTGTAAAATTCCGCATAGATTATTGGAGGGTTATGGTCCAAATGTTAGGCTTATGAATGAAATGCTTAATGAAAAAGTTACACTATTGTTTACACTGGATTGTGGTACATCAGCATTTAACTCGATTGATTTGCCAAATTACAAAGATATTGAAGTTATAGTTATAGATCATCATTTAAGTGAATTTAAACTACCAAAAGTTCATTCGGTAATTAATCCAAATAGATTTGATGAAAACAATGATTATAAAGACTTTGCTGCAGTAGCAGTAACTTTTCTTTTTTTAATGGGTTTAAGAAAGCAAATTAGAGAATTAAAATTATTTCCAAATATAAAAGAACCAAATTTGATGTCATATTTAGATTTAGTTGCTGTTGGAACAATTTGCGATATTGTTAATATTAATAATTACAATAGATCAATTGTCAGTAAAGGTTTGGAGCTCATTAAAAGTCGCAAAAATAAATCAATAACTAAAATATTAGATAACTCTAATATCAATCATGAACCTTTAGCTAAAGATATTGGTTTTGTCTTAGGACCGCAAATTAATGCTGCGAGTAGAATTGATGACTCTTCTTTATCCTCCAGACTTCTGATATCAAATGATGATTCTGAAATAGAAACTATTTCTAGAAAATTATTTTTAATTAATGAAAAAAGAAAATTAATTGAACAAAATATATTCAATGAAGCAATTGAGCAAATAAAAGATCAAGAAAATAAAAAATTTATCATTGTTTTTAAAGAGAATTGGCATCAAGGTGTTCTAGGTATAGTTGCCAGTAAAATAGTAGCTCTCTATAACAAGCCAACATTTGTATTTTCTTTTATTAATAATATTGGATCAGGCTCAGGCAGATCTATAGATCAAATTGATATTGGAAGTATTGTCCTTGAGCTTAAGGCTAATGATTTAATAGAAGATGGTGGTGGTCATAAAATGGCAGTAGGTTTAAAAATAAATAAAAAAAAATTGGATAAAATAGATAAATTCTTAGTTAAAAAATTTGATTCATACCACGATAATTTTTTCGAAAAAAAAATATTTTATGACAGTGAAATTTCTGTGAATCAAATAAACAAAGATTTTTTAGATAATTTAGAATTATTAGAACCTCATGGCAAAGGTAATGAAGAGCCTCAATTTTTAATTAAAGATATAGTAATTGATCAGGTAAAAAATTTAAAAAATAAACATATTTTGATTTTTTTTAAAAATGATTTAGGCGAAAATTTAAAAGGCATATCATTCAACACTATGAATACCCTAATTGGTGATTATCTTATGAAGTTTAATAAATTTAAATTTCATATTTTGTGTTCTATTAAAAAAGATAACTTCTCAAGTAGTCAGATGCCTCAAATACTGATCCATGACGTGAAAGTATTCAATTAAATAATTTGAAAAAAATCAAAATATCTACTATATACCAATCACGTGTCCCCTTCGTCTATCGGTTAGGACATCAGGTTTTCATCCTGAAAAGAGGAGTTCGACTCTCCTAGGGGATGCCACTAATTTAAGGGCATAGAATTATTGACCCTACCGAATTCCTTGATTGAATTAACTCGTGAGCTTGACTAGCTTCAGATAATTTAAATTTTTTGAATATATTAGGCTTAATTTCTTTATTTTTAATTTTTGAAAATAATTTGTTACTGCACTTCATTAATTCTTCTGAATTACGAATATAATGCATTAATGTTGGTCTAGTATAATATAAACTTTTAGGATTAAATGTACTATGAAGATTGACATCATTTACCATTCCAGATGATTGTCCGAAAGATACCATTAGTCCTCTAAATTTTAGACATTTTAATGATATATCAAATGTATCTTTACCAACTCCATCATAAACAACATTTACTCCTTCATTGTTTGTCAATTTTAAAACACTACTATGAACATCATTTTGTTTATAATTAACAGTGAATTCACATCCGTTTTGTTTTGCTAAAGATGCCTTTTCATCTGTACTAACAGTACCAATCATTTTAGCTCCTATGGATTTGGCCCATTGACTAGCAATTAAGCCAACACCTCCTGCAGCTGCATGAAATAAAAAAACTTCATCTTTTTGTAATTTGTACAATCTTTCAAAAAGGTATTCTACGGTCATTCCCTGCAATAATATTGAAGCAGCTTCATCATTTGAAATATATTCTGGTAATTTTACAACTCTTCGGGCATCAAAATCTCTAACTTCGCAATAAGCGCCAATTGGAGGGCTAAAGGAGTAAGCTACTCTATCACCAACTTTTAAGTTTGATACATTATCTCCAATTTCTATAACATCTCCTGCTGCTTCTACTCCTAAACAAAAAGGGATTTCTACAGGTAGCGGGTATATGCCTGTTCTATGATACGTATCGATGTAGTTAATACCAATTGAAGTTTGTTTAATTCTAACCATATTTTCTTCAACATTTTTATGTAAGTTATAGTTTTCATATTTTAAAACTTCTGGACCACCTAGTTTACTGACTACAACTCTATTTGGCATAATTATTCTTTAAGTTTTTATATACTAATTTGAATTCTTTTAAACATTCTGGATTAGCCAATGCTTCTTCATTTTCAATACTTTCACCATTAATTAATTTTTTAATTAAAAGTTCAACTATTTTACCACTTCTAGTTCTTGGTATTTCACTTATAGCATATATTTGTGAGGGAATATGCCTGTAAGAAAGATTAATTTTTATTTCATCTATTATTTTAGACCTTAAATTTTCATTAAATTCAAAATTTTTATTCAAAACAACAAATAATATAATTTGTGTATCATTTTTTAACTTATATTCCACTGCAACTGCTTCCTGAACTTCTGTAATATTTTCAATTACTCTATAAATTTCTGCAGTACCTATTCTTACTCCTCCAGAATTTAGAGTTGCATCTGATCGGCCATAAATTACATAACCGCCATTTATAGTTTTTTCAATATAATCTCCATGATACCAAATGTTTTCATATTTACTAAAATAAGAATTAAAATATTTTTTATTATCATGATCGTTCCAAAAATATAAAGGCATTGATGGAAAAGAAGATTTACATACTAATTCTCCTTTTTGATTTTCAATTGAATTTCCTTTTTCATCAAATACATCAACATCCATTCCAAGAGCTTTACACTGAATTTCACCACTATAGACATCCATTAACGGATTACCGGTAACAAAACACGAAACTAAATCAGTACCACCACTTATAGATTCAAGATGGATATTTGATTTGATGTTTTCATAAACGTATTCAAATGATTCATTAACCAAAGGAGATCCTGTTGAAGCTAGTGTATTTAAACTATTTAATTTAAAACTTTCTTTAACTTTAATTTTATTATTTTTTAAAGTATCTAAATATTTTGCACCAGTACCAAAAAAATTAATGCCTTCTTCTTCTGCTATTTCAAAAAGATGTTTATTATCGGGAATAAAAGGGGATCCATCATATAAAATTATTGTTGCTTTTGACGCCAAAGCAGAAACTAACCAATTCCACATCATCCACCCACAAGTAGTAAAATAAAACACTCTATCTTTTTCATTAATATCACAATGTAGTACATGTTCTTTTTTATGTTGTATTAATGCTCCGCCAGAACTGTGAACAATACATTTTGGTACTCCAGTAGTTCCACTCGAATAAAGAATATACAGTGGATGATTAAAATTAAACTTTTCAAATTTACTATAAGCAATTTCTTGTTGTAAAATCTTACACAAATTATCGTATTCAAAATCTAATTGATAATCTTTTTCATTAAATTCATATGGTATTAAAATAATTTTTTCTATACTTGGGATATTATATAGAACATCTTTTATAATTTTTGTCGTATCAATTTTTTTATTGTTGTAAAAATAATAATCTGAAAATAATAATACTTTTGGTTCAATTTGTTTAAATCTATCTATAATTGCTTTTTTACCAAAATCTGATGAACATGATGACCAAATAGCACCTAATTGTGCTGTAGATAAAAATGAAATTACAGTTTCAGGTATATTAGGAAGTATAGCAGCTATCCTATCATTTTTTTCGATGTTATTTTTTTTTAAATAATTTGCAAATTTCAAAACTGCACTTTTAAGCTCTCTCCAAGAGTAATTTCTTTTAATTTTTTTTTCAGAGTGAAATATTATTGCATCATCATCATCATCTCTTGTTAAACAATTTTCAGCATAATTTATCTTACATTCATCAAAAAATTTATTATTAGTAAATTCAGGTGCTGATTTAAAAATTTTACCTTTTTTTTCACCAACAAAATTTGTGAAATCCCATACATTAGTCCAAAATTCATTTTTATGTTTTATGCTCCAATTATGCAAGTCACCATAATTTTTTATATGTAAACTTTTATCTAGTTGATTAATAAACTTGTGGAGGTTTGTTTTTTTATTACTTGGAGACCACAACTTTATGTTGTGCATAACAATTTAATTCTTTTTTTGGTCTTCTTTAAGAGATCTAACTCTGACAATAACATCAATATTATGCAATGAGAGACAAGCAGGAATAGAAGGTATATCAAGATTAATATTTTTTGTAGGTATATCATGAATCTTACCTTCATCTTCAATATACAAATGATAATGAGATTTATTATTATTACAATAGAGTGATTTATTTTGATCAACAACTATTTCTCTTATTAAACCTAATGAGGTAAATTGTTTTAAGGTGTTATAAATTGTAGCCATAGAAATTTTTCTATCTTCTTTTTTTACTTCATCAAAAAGATTCTCAGCAGAAATATGCCTGTCACCTTTTTCAAAAATTAATTTAGCTAAAATTCTTCTTTGTTTTGTTGGTCTTATACCACTTTCCTCTATTTTTTTCAGTGCGCGGCTGTAAGGACTTAGAGGATCAATTACTTTGTTTTCTATTCTCATAATATTATAATAAGTAATGAATTACATTTTTTCTGCAATTTTTCTATATTTTTTTTTAGGTTTTCTCTTGTATATCTTTCAAAGACGCATTGTTTTTAATAAATCAGGACACCCAGGCGCACCAAAGGATTATAACTTGGATAATACAGAAGAAGTTTATATTAAAACTGAGGATAACTTAAAGCTGTTATCATGGTATCATAAAGGGAATAATAAACTCCCTTTAATAGTCTATTTTCATGGTAATTCTTTTCATATCGGAGATAGAGCTTACAGAATCCAGAGGTATATCGAAAAAAATTGGAGCGTACTTTTAGTTTCCTGGAGAGGTTTTGGAGGTAACAAAGGAAATCCAACAGAAAAAAATTTATATAAAGATGCAGAAGCAGTATTAAAATGGATTAAAAATAATACTGAATTTAAATTTAAAGAATTAGTGATTTATGGAGAATCACTCGGATCTGGTGCTGCAGTAGAAATGGGCACAAAATACGAATTTTTATCTATTGTTTTAGAAGCGCCATTTACATCTATCAATGATATTGCAAAAAAAAGATATAAAATATTTCCAACAAAATATTTAGTTAAAGATAAATTCGATAACTTCAGTAAAATTGATAAAATAAACTCGCCATTACTTATCATTAGTGGCAAAAAGGATGAAATTGTACCGCATGAACAAAGTATTAAGCTTTATGATAAAGCAAAAGTAATAAAAAAGAGTGTTTTTATTGACGAAGCAATACACAATAATCTATATGATTTCGGGATTGAAAAAGACGTAATTGGCTTTAATTTAAAACTATGGAAATAGATCTAACAACATCATATGTAGGCATTTTAAGCCTTATTGTATTTGTTCTTGCATATGCTGTTGTAATGGCTGAAGAATTTAGCCATTTAAGAAAATCTAAACCAGTTATTATTTCAGCTGCTGTAATATGGGGTATTATTGCTTTCCATTTTTCTTCTGATAAGCAATATGCCAAAGAAATTGAGTATGCTTTAGAGCATAATATCTTAGAATTTGCAGAACTTTTCCTATTTCTTCTCGTTGCTATGACTTACATCAATGCTTTAGAAGAAAGAAAAGTTTTCGATGTAGTCAGATACCAATTAACATCAAGGGGATTTAGCTTTAGACAATTATTTATATTCACAGGTATAATTACTTTTTTCTTATCTCCTATAGCTGATAACTTAACAACTGCACTAGTCATGTGTTCTGTAGTAATGGCCTGTGGTAAAGGTAATACAAAATTTATATCGATTGGTTGTATTAATATAGTTGTTGCAGCAAATGCAGGTGGTGCTTTTAGTCCATTTGGAGATATAACTACCTTAATGGTATGGCAGGCTGGTATTGTCGAATTTTTTACATTTTTTAAAATATTTTTTCCTTCTGTGGTTAATTACATAATTCCTGCAGCAGTTATGTATTTCTTTATTCCAAATGAAAAACCACAAATTAGTTCTGATAGAGAATATATGAAAAGAGGTGGACGAGTAATTATCTTTTTAGGTTTGCTTACAATTTTTAGTGCTGTAAACTTCCATAATATTCTTCACTTGCCTCCAATGCTTGGCATGATGTTTGGTCTTGGTCTTCTTGGTTTATATTCTTTTTATTTACAAATTACACATGATCCATCTGTTGAAGACGAAAAATTTGATTTCTTTAGAAAAGTTTCAAGAGCTGAATGGGACACTTTATTATTCTTCTTTGGAGTTATTTTAAGTGTAGGTGGTTTAGGATTTATAGGTTACTTAACTGTTGTTTCAGAATTCTTATATATTGGTCTTGGCCCAACAATGGCAAATTCTATAGTAGGTGTTCTGTCAGCTATCGTAGATAATATACCAGTGATGTTTGCTGTAATTACTATGAGACCGGAAATGTCAATTGATCAGTGGTTATTAGTTACATTAACAACAGGAGTGGGTGGTAGCCTATTGTCAATTGGTTCAGCTGCAGGTGTAGCACTTATGGGACAAGCAAGAGGATATTACACGTTTTTTGGACATTTAAAATGGACTCCAGTTATATTTATTGGTTATGTAGCAAGTATTTATCTTCATGTTTTAATGGCTGACTTGCCTTGGTAATTTAAATTATCAATTAATAAAAAAATAATCATACTTAGTATTAAAATTACACCAGCAACAAAAGAAGCTTCGTTAAATTTATAGACACTAATCAATTTATATAAGTAAGATGGCAAGGTATCAAAGTTTTGATCTTTAAAAAATGATATTATTGTAAAATCACCAAAAGTAATAACTGTAGAAAATGCAAAAACAAAAATTATATTTTTCTTAATCATTGGGAGTAAAATAATAAAATAATTTCTTATGCTTATTCGGAAAGTTTGCTGAAAATTTTCAAAATTTAAAAAAATATTTTTCAGGTTATTAAAAAGTATTAATATAGAAAAAGGTAATAAGAATAGACAATTTATCAAAACTATCACAAAATATTTAAAAAATTGCACATATCTTAATTCACCTAATATAATAAAATAACCAAGACTAAATATAATTGGAGAAATAATTATTATTGAAGAGCATATTAAAAATATTGATTGCTGAAAAATCAAATTTTTATAATTTATTACAAGTATTGATGAAATTATAAACCCAGATATACTAACAATTATTCCTGTAGTAATTGAAATAATAAGAGAATTAAAAAAAGATTCTAAAAATTTTTCATTAATTAAAGATAGATAAATACCATTATTTATAAAATGATAAATTACAGAGAGTATTGGAGAAAAAAGAAATATCGAAAAAAATACAATTATTAAAAAATCTATTATTTTTATAGCTTTGTATTCTTTATGAGGATGAATAAAATTAATTTGATCTATTTCAAAAAAATTTGAACCTTTTAATTTATAAAAACCAATAAATAAAAAAAATAAACAGATAAAAATTTGTAAAAAACTGAGTAATATTGCTTTATTAAAATTTAGTTCAAAAAGTGCATATTGATAAATTGCCACCTCAATTGTAGAATAAATAGGTCCACCACCTAACGCCATTACTATTGCAAAACTTAAAAAACAAAGAGAGAATATTATTGAGAACACAGTAAAAAAATTTTGTCTTATATAAGGTATTTCTAATTTAAGAAGATTGCCAAAAAAAGTAATGTTTAGAGAACTAGATATTTCATAATATTTTAAAGGTATACTATTTAACGATTGAAAAAATAATCGGGTAGCAAATGGTGTATTTAGAAGTATATGGGCAATTAAAATTGCTTTTATTCCAAAAATTGTCTCTATTGATAAAATCTCGTACAAATTAAAATATGAGTTATAAAAACCATTATTTCCAAAAAGTTTAATAACTGCAAACACAATTAAGATTGTTGGTATTACAAAGCAAAAACCACAAAGAGAAATGATAAATTTAATAATTTTTAAATTCTTATGTCTATTTAATGCTAATGCGAATGGAATAGCTAAAAAACAACTTAATATTGCTGAAAGAAAAGCTTGATATAATGAAAAATAAATTAAACGATGCGTATATGAATTTTGAAAAAAATTATAAATATTGTCTAAATCAAAGTTAATTTTTGAAAAAATACCTATGAAAGGTAAAAGGATAATTAATCCAAAAATAAATAATACTGAATAATTATATTTATAATACAATTTATTTACGAGGCATTAAGCCACTCATCAATCCATTTTTCTTTATTCATATTAATATCTTTTGGATTCATTTGAATAAAGTTAGGAACATCTAGTTTATCAAATGCCTCAGGTAAATCTTTTATATTTGTAACAGGGTACATAATATTTGTTGATGGTATGACTGATTGAAATTCTTCTGACAACATAAAGTTAAGAAATTTATTTGCTAAATCTTTATTTTGTGAATTATTTAAAATGCCTGCAAATTCAATTGTTATATAATTTCCCTCTTCAAAAGTTGTAGCAAGAATATCATACCTTTCTTCAAACATTATATGTGCGGCTGGAGATGTTGTATAACTTAAAACCATGTCAGCTTCTCCTGCCATAAAAAAATTATAATAGGCATCTGTCCAACCTTTGGTAACGGAAATAATTTTTTTATTTAATTTTTTCCATTCATCTCCAGCTTTATCTCCATATAATGCTTTCATCCAAGTTAATAATCCTAATCCAGGGGTAGAGGTTCTCGGGTCTTGAATTACAATTCTAGCATTAGTAGAATTAATTAACTCGTCCATTGATTTTGGAGGTGTTGCTAAATTTACTTCATTATACACAAAAGAAAAGTATCCATAATTATATGGAACAAATTTATTACTTTCCCATTTTAATGGTAAATTAATTAAGTTGTTTAAGTCATTGATATTATGAGTTGTAAAAAGCTCAGATTGTTCGGCTAAATCAAATAAATTCATATCAAGACCTAAAACTATATCTGCCTTGGAAGTATCACCTTCTAAAATAACTTTATTCAATAATGTTGCGGCACTGTCTACAGCAACAAATTCTACATCCGCATTATGTTTTTCTTCAAATATTTTTTCAATTATGGGTCCTGGACCCCATTCTGATACAAAAGAGTCGTATGTATAAATAGTTAGTTTCTCTGCATAGATTGAGAGAGAAATAAATAAGGTAGTTAAAAAAATTAGTATTGTTTTCATGTTTCCTCCGCTGGCATTATCCAGATCAGGTTAAAAGGGTATAAATCTCAGCATTTAAGCACCCCAAATTTAATTATAATAAATAATATTTTATAAAACAAACATAAAAGAATTGTTTTTAGGTTATTTATGAATATAACAAATTTTTTCGGGGAGTAGCGCAGCCTGGTAGCGCACCTGGTTTGGGACCAGGGGGTCGAAGGTTCGAATCCTTTCTCCCCGACCATAGATAAATGTTTAACTTTCATTCAACAGCTAGCTTGATTTTCGGTAATGAAACAGCTGTTAATTCAAGTGATCAAATTGTAAATTTGTTAGGAAAAAATATTTTTGTAATAACTGATGAAGGATTAACAGAATTAGGATTGTACGATATAACAATTAAAAAACTTCAATCAAACTCAAATATAAATATATTTGATAAAGTTGAGTCTGATCCTTCAAAATCTACTTTATTAAAAGCATTTGATGAAGCAGCAGATTTCAAATCAACTGGAGTTTTAGGTTTTGGAGGTGGTTCATCTATGGATGTTGCAAAACTTATATCTTTACTTCTTGGGTCTAATCAGAATATCGATACGATATGGGGGGTTAATAATGCAAAAGGTCCAAGAATACCACTTGTACTAATTCCTACAACAGCAGGAACTGGTTCAGAAGTTACACCAATTTCAATAATTACGATGGATGACAAAGAAAAAAAAGGTGTTTCTTCAAAACTTATTTTACCTGATCTTGCTATCTTAGATCCATCATTAACTATTAATCTACCTCCAAATATAACCGCATCAACTGGAATAGATGCTATGGTTCATGCAATCGAAGCTTACACTTCTATAAATCCTAACAACAATCCTATTTCAAAAATGTTATCTATAGAAGCACTCAAGTTTCTAGGATCATCAATTAAATCTGCTGTATTTGAGGGACATAATATAAATGCCAGATCAAATATGCTATTTGGATCAATGTTAGCAGGTAAAGCTTTTGCAAATTCTCCAGTAGCAGCAGTACATGCTTTGGCATATCCTATAGGAGGTCTCTTTAATATATCTCATGGACTTTCAAACTCTTTAGTTCTTCCAAGTGTTATGAAATTTAATTCCATAAATAAAGAAACAAAAAAAAATTACGCTAATCTTGCACCATTTGTATTTAAAGATTTAGATAATAGCAAAAGTGATGAGATTGTGTGTAACAATTTTATAGATAGTTTAGAAAGTTTGTCTAAGGAACTTAAATTACCTTATAGGCTAAGAGATTTAGAAATTCCTGAGGAAGCTTGCCAATTGATGGCTAGTGAAGCAATGAAACAAACTAGATTATTAGTTAATAATCCACGTAAAATTGAAGAATCTGACGCCTTTAATATATACAAATCTGTTTGGTAGATTTTGTTTACTTATAAATTAATTTACCTATTTAAATAAAATAGACCTTAATGATAAAATCAACAGTTAATCAATTTGCAAATTCTCTTGGGTTAAACAAAGATGAATATATTCCAGAGGGCAGAGCTTCCTTTTCACTGTTTAAAATTGAAATTCTATCTGGATTAACTGTTGCAATAGCCCTTGTTCCAGAAGCAATTGCATTCGCTTTTGTAGCAGGTGTAGCACCTCTTTCAGGATTGTACGCAGCTTTTATTGTAGGATTAGTAACTGCAATTTTTGGTGGGAGACCTGGAATGATTTCGGGAGCAACAGGAGCATTAGCTGTTGTTATGGTTTCATTAGTATCGGAACATGGAGTTCAATATTTATTTGCAACTGTAATCCTGATGGGAATTTTACAATTTCTTGCAGGAATTTTTAAATTAGGAAAATTTATGAGAATGGTTCCTCAACCTGTAATGCTAGGTTTTGTAAACGGGTTAGCTATAGTAATTGGTTTATCCCAATTACATCAATTTCAAATATATAACTTTGATGGAACATTTACATGGATGTCAGGGGAAGTGCTTACATATTCTTTAGTATTAGTTTTCTTAACCATGTTAATCATATGGTACTTACCAAGGGTTACTAAATTCATACCATCCACATTAGCTGCAATTCTTCTTGTTACTTTTCTAGTTTTACTTTTAGATTTACCTGTTCCAAGAGTAGGGGATTTAGCAAGTGTAGCAGGAGGGCTTCCAAATTTTTCTATTCCAACAGTTCCACTTAATTTAAATACTTTTTTCATTATTTTTCCTTATGCAATTATTTTGGCAGCTATTGGATTAATTGAAAGTCTTCTAACTCTTAATCTAGTAGGAGAAATAACAAACAAAAAGGGTGGGACAAGACAAGAATGTTTAGCGCAAGGTGTTGCTAATGGTATCACAGGCTTTTTTGGTGGTATGGGTGGTTGCGCTATGATTGGACAATCGATGATAAATGTAAAATCTGGAGGTAGAACAAGAATTGCTGGTATATCAGCAGCAATTTTTTTACTAATTTTCATTCTTTATACTTCAAATTTAATTGAACTTATTCCTATTGCATCATTAGTAGGGGTTATGTTTATGGTTGTAATTGGAACATTTGCTTGGAATTCACTAAAATTATTATTTGTTATTCCTCGTTCGGATGCATTGGTAATTGTTTTAGTTACCTTAATAACTGTATTAGAAGATTTAGCTGTTGCTGTAGTTGCTGGCGTTATTATTAATGCGTTAGTATTTGCTTGGAAATCTGCTTCAAGAATTAGAGCAATTGAAAGACAATCGAGAACAGAAAAGGGTGCTAAGGTATATGAAATTGAAGGACCTCTTTTTTTTAGCTCAACTAATAGTTTTTTAGAAATTTTTAAACCTGCCGAAGATCCTAATTTAGTAATAATAGATTTTGCTAATTCAAAAGTTATTGATCAATCTGCTTTAAAAGCAATTGAAGATATTGCAGAAAGATATTCCAAATTAGGCAAACAAGTAAAGTTAAGACGTCTTACAAAGGACTGTCACAGCCTTTTAAGAAAAACAGGTCAATTGATAGTTGATAGTGATGATGATCCAGATTACGGTGTAGCTGTAGATTATAGTGTTAAGCTTGGCATATTTGGTAAATAATTAGTTCTTGCTTTTTAAATTCCAAAATATAACGTTTAGTAGAAATGACTCTTATCGGAAAATGCGCGTGCGGTTCAGTAAATTATAAAATAAAAGATAAACCTTTGTTTACTCAAGCTTGTCATTGTAATAACTGTAAAATTTCTACAGGCTCTTCTTTTGTTATACATACAATGATTTTTGAAGATGATTTTGAATTAAATGGTAATGTTGAATCTACACTGCTCCCTACAGGCAGTGGAAAAGGTTATCGAGCATATTTTTGTAATAATTGTGGTGTTTATTTATATTGTAAATACAATGTTGCAAAATCTCGAATTGCAATCAGAACAGCTACACTCGACCAACCAATAACACCGCAAGCACATATTTTTGTGAAAGATAAAGATCCTTGGATTGAAATTATTAACAAAGATATTTGCCATGAAGCCATGTATGATCGAGAAACAACTTGGCCAAAAGAGAGCTTAAGAAGACTGTCAGAAAAAGAAAATAATTAATTTATATTTTACCTTGTAAAGTATATTGTAAAATTTTTACAACTTCATCGGTATTTTTTGTTATAGCATGAGCTGCTGCATCAACTTCTTTTAAAGCATGTTGATGTTCATCACTATGCATTATTATGAGAGATTTATTCAAGGCTGATGCATACCCTGCATCAAAAGCAGCATTCCATTGTTTATATTTCTCACCAAAACGTACTACAACTATATCTGCTTTTTCAATCGAATTTCTAGTTCGTATAGTATTTATTTTGGCTCCTTTGTTATCGTGCCAAAATTTTTTTTCTTCATCACCAAGTATTTTTACACCAACATCATCTGATAATTCATGATTAGTAGTCGGGCTTGAAAATTCTATTTCTAAATTCTTAGATTTACATTTATCTATAATTTCATCTCGCCAATTAGTATGAATTTCACCGGATAAATAAACTTTTAATTTCATTTTTAAATTAACCTAAATATGCCGCTGTTAATACTGGAAAACTTGTAAATCCGAAATTACCTACTTTTTCAGATTTATTTAATTGTTTTTTCCAATCATCTACTTTGTCTTCTGAAACACCTTGGCTTAAAGCAAACTTACTTAACATAGTTTCATAAAAAATTGCTGGTGAATTATTATCTCTATTTGTAATTAAATAAGATAAATTTTGAGAACTTATATTTTTATATCCAAGTTTTTTTAATTTACCATTTAAATCGAGTGGAAGCATTTGATGAAAACAATGTGCTCTAAATGCCTCATGAATAAGATCATTAATTTCTTTTTCTGGTCCATAAAATCTAAAATAATCCCAGAGAATTGAGACATTAACAAATTTAGAATTAGTTTTAGAAATTCTTTTTATTTCCTTTAAGGATGTATCTATATCTTCGATATATTCTAATGTTTGAGTAGCTGTAATTTTATCACATGAAGCATCTTTTATATTGATATCATCGGCTGTAGTACAAATAAGTTCTACATTATTTTGATCTTTACATTTATCACTTGCAACATCTAACTGATCTTGACTTGGATCAATTCCTATTACTTTGCCTTGCTCTCCTACAGATAATGAAATTTCTTCGACTAAATGACCACCGCCACAACCTATATCAATAACAGTTTCATTAGTTTCCAAATTTAAGGCATTTACAATAGCTAGTCTTCGTGAAACTCCAGCATAACCATTCGCTATTTTTTGTTGAATAATACTTGTTTCGTTATCAAATTTCATTTTGTAAATTTTTTATTTGATATTATTTATTATATATAAATTTAGATATACTATAAATACAATCAAAATATATATTTAATTAGATGAATGATAAAAAAGTAATAAGAAAGATTGCAGCTATTTTTGTTACAGATGTTGTTAATTATAGCACTTTAATGGAAAAGGATGAAAATAGTACAATTCAAAACTTAAATTCTTGTAAATCAATCTTAGAAAATTTATTCAAAGAACATGGTGGAAAAATTTTTAATACAGCTGGAGATTCAATTTTAGCTGAATTTCAAAGTGCAGTATCTTCAGTAATTTGTGCTTCTGAATTTCAAAAATTAATAAAAGAAAGAAATAAAAATGTAGATGAAGATAAAAAAATGGAATTCAGAATAGGCCTTAATATGGGCGATGTTATAGTGGAAGGTACAAACTTATATGGAGAGGGTGTGAATATAGCTTCAAGATTAGAAGCTCTTGCCACTCCCGGTGGTGTATGTCTATCAAAAACTATATATGACTTAGTAGCACAAAAAACTGATTTGATATTTAATGAACTTGGTCATCAAAAAGTAAAAAATACTGATTTAAACGCATATTCATTAAATATAGAAGAGTATGATAAAGGTATTAATGACGAATACATTAGCAGCATGGAAGATGTAATAAAACCACCTACTATTGCAGTTTTGCCATTTAAAAATATGAGTAATGATGAAGAACAAGAATATTTTGCCGATGGTATCACTGAAGATATAATTTCAAATTTATCTCAATGGAAAACCTTCCCAGTAGTTTCAAGGAATTCAAGTTTTAGTTTTAAAGGAACTACGGAAAATACTAAACAAGTAGCAAATTCACTTGGTGCTGATTATTTGGTTGAAGGAAGTGTTAGAAAAGGAGGTAATAAAGTTAGAATCTCAGCTCAATTAATTTTTGCAGCTGATGATAAACAAATCTGGTCTAAAAGATGGGATCGTTCATTAGAAGATATTTTTGAAGTTCAAGATGAAGTTTCTTTAGATGTAGCTAGTTTAATTTCTCCAGCTTTGAAAGATCAAGAAATTAGTAAAATGAAAAATAAACCAAAAAAAAATATAAGTGCATGGGATGAATATATGCAAGGTTTAAACATAATAAATAATAATCCAAATACTTCTGAAATTAGAGAAAAAGTTATTAAGCATTGCAAAAAAGCAATAGATTTAGATGCTAATTTTTGTGATGCATATGTTTTATATTCTGATTGTTTAACTTTGGAAATTTATGATCCAAAAAAAACAGAAGAAAGAAAAGAAAATGAAAAATTATATCTTACTCTCTCAGAAAAAGCCGTTTCTTTAGATCCAGAAAATCCATTAGCTTTACATGCTTTAGGCCACTATTATAGGATAACCAATAATATTAATAAAAGTCATGAAATTATGAAAAAAACTTTTGATTTAAATCCCAACCACCCCAACGCAATATTCAATTATGGTTTTTCTTTAGCGCAATTCAAAAAATTTGATGAAGCATTAAAATTAATTAATAAAGCAATTGAAATAGATCCTTATAGAAAAAATAACTCTGGAGTAATTTTGACCTGGATCTATATTGGTTTAAAAGATTGGGAAAATGCACTTTTTTGGATAAACGACACTTATGATCGAATGCCTCATTCTAGATTAGATGGTTGGAAATCTGCAGTACTTGCGTTAAATGATCAAATTGATGATTCAAAGGAATTCTTAAAAAAATTTCAAAAACAAAGACCAGAAATTAAGAAACTTGCAGATTATGAAAAGGTAGCTGTAGATATGATTAAAGATATTCTTCTAGAAGGTTTAAAGAAAGCTGGACTTCCAGAATAAATTTAAGTTTAACATGGAATATCAAATTACTAAAATTCTCATCATTTCTTTTTTTTCTTCGATATTAATATTATTATTTTTAAATACTAAATATTTGATATTTTTTAAAAATTTTTCAAAAAATAAAAAAATATTCATAAATATCTTAATATACATTACTTCATTTGTATTACTGACAAGTGTTAATTATCTAACCAGTTTAATAGGAGTTACTTCATTAATAATTCTTAATGCAGCTATTATTACACTAATCTTCTTTGAATTAGCTTTATATTTAGAAAAGGTTTTTTGGGATGATTTTTTAGGAAATTCACTTCCAAAATCAATCAATATGCTTATCAGTTTCGTAGTAATGATGAATTTTGGTTATTTTACTCTTATGTTTTACATAAAGATTTTAGATATTGATTATTTTGTCACATAAGTATCAACCTAGATTAATATACAAAATAGTTATAATTTTTATGAAATAATATTTTCATATTAATAAAATATTTATTATTAATAATTTAGTATGAATAAGGTTTTGTTTGTATTACATCAAAAAACTTCGGTTCCAGGAGATGTAGGAAATAAATTTAGAGATAGGGGATATGTTGCTGAAATATGTAGACCGCCCTTGGGCGAAGAACTTCCTTCAAATATTAATCAATATTCAGCTATAGTTGTATTTGGAGCACCAGGAAGCATAAACGATGAAGATGATTATATAAGTAAAGAATTAGAATGGATAAACAGGGTTATAAAAACTGACATTCCTTATCTTGGAATTTGTTTTGGTGCACAATTATTAGCTAAATGTTTAGGTTCAGAAATAAAAACTAATAAAGATGGGCTTTCAGAAATTGGTTTTTATAAAATTGAACCAACTGAAAATGCAAAAAATCTTTTTAATTCTCAAAAGATTTTTTTTCAATTCCATTCTGAAGGATTTTCTCTTCCTACAGGCTGTGAGTTATTAGCAAGGGGTGACATTTTTAATAATCAAGCTTTTAAATATCAAAATTGTTATGCTCTCCAATTTCATCCAGAAGTAAATTTTAAACTTCATATGAGATGGTTGTATTTAGTGTTATTAAAAAATCCAAAAAAATTATTTGTTAAAGGTGCTCAAAATATATTTGTTCAACTTTATTATCGTTACAAATATAATAAAAATATATCAAATTGGTTAGATTCATTTTTAGATCAGTATTTTTTAAAAAAAACTTAAATGCAAATATAAGTGAAAATTAAAAACCTATATTTTTCACCTGTAAAATCTCTTTCTTTCAATAATGTAGATACTTTAGAAATAATTAAAAATATTGGTATAAAAAATGATCGAATATTTGCTTTCACTAATAATCTTAATTTTAAAGATATAGAATTAATAAAAAATAACCCCTTAAAAAGAGAAATTTATAAATTTTTATCATTAAAAAAATATCCTGAATTAAATGAATATAATTTTTTATTAGAAAATAATTTTTTAATACTAGAATTTGAAAATAATATAATTTTAAAGACAGATATTGATAATCAACATGAAGTAAAAATCTTATGTAGTAAACTTGAAGATATTTTACCAAATATAAATAATATCAATTTGTTAAAAGATAATATGAATCCTTTTTTTGATACAATGCCTAATAATTCAATATCATTAATAAATTTAAACAGTATTAAAGACTTTGAAAGTCTATCTAAGCATCAAGTTGAATATGAGCGTTTTAGAGGAAATATATATGTAGAGGATTTAGATAAATGGGAAGAAAGGAAGTTAGTAGGTAAAGTTTTATCAATTAATGATTCAAAATTTAAGGTAATTAAAGAAATTCCCAGATGCACAGCAACTAATATTAAGCCCAAAACTTCTGATATTAATCTTGATATTCCTTTTAATCTAAAAAAAATATACAACCATATTAATTTAGGAATATATTTAGATCCTTTAAATGATGGTAAAATCAATAAAGGTGATCAAATAAAAATTAATGAATAAATTCTTATTAAATCATTCAGAAAAACTTACTGGATATCTATTAATTCTTCCCGCTGTTTTAATAATTAGTCTATTTGGAATTTTTCCCGTTTTTTTTGGAATGTACATGAGTGTACATAAGTGGAAAGTTTTTAAAGGGAGATTTTTAGGATTTGAGAATTACCAAAGAATACTTGGAGACATACCAGCTTTTTGGTTATTTGTTTTAGGATTATTATTATTGATATTGAGTTATGGATTATGGACTGAATTTAAAAATAAAGTAAAAAATAAATTCTATTTAGCATTTTTATCTATAGCAATATTAATTATTGGAATAATTTTAATTAATATCAACTGGGAAAAAATGCTTTTAACAGGTGATGAAGATTATCTTTACTCCCTTATTTATACTTTTTATTATTCATTTTTCACTATAATTTTTGAGGTTGGATTAGGATTAATAATAGCATTTGCTTTGTACCAAAAACTAGCCGGTAAACAATTCTTTCAGATGATTTTACTTTTTCCCTACATTACTCCGGCAGTAATGGGTGCTGCAGTATTTTTTTTAATATTTGGTAAAGCTGAAAATTCTTTTTTAAATCAGCTAATAGGAGTATTTGGTTTTGAGCCTCAAATGTGGTTATTTGATAAAAGACCCATTACCGAAGTTTTATTTGGTATTAAAATAGAAGGTCTGCTAGCTGGACCAAGTTTAGCTCTAATGTCATCAATCATATATGGAATATGGTCTTATACTGGCTACTATGCAATAATTTTACTCGCGGGTTTATCAATTATACCATCTGACTTATATGAGGCAGCTAAAGCAGAGGGAGCTAGTCGCTGGCAAACATTTATTAAAATTACTATACCGCTATTAATGCCTATTATATTTTTTCTAATGTTGACTGGTTTTATTAATACCTTTCAAGCCTTCAATAGTATTTTTGTTATGCAAACTTCTTCTGCTGGAGACACAATGGATGTTGTTACAATAGAAATTTTTGATCATTTTTGGGGTAGGGTGAAATATGGGTATGCTGCAGCTGAAGGAGTAATCTTATTTATACTTCTAAATATTTTAGCAATATCGCAATATGTAATTTTTAGAAAAAGGTTAAGCTATGACTAGAATTATTAATGCTGAAACAAGGATACCTTATTTAATTTTATTAATAGTTTTTATTATTTCAATTTACCCATTTTTTTACATGATATCAACATCATTGATGACAGCCGGAGAAGCATCAAATCAATATCTATTTCCAAAAAAATTGATGTTTGAAAATTATTATGAAGTTTGGACATCTAATAGATTCCAACGTTATACATTTAATAGTTTAATAATAAGTTCGATAATTGTCATTGGTGTTTTATTAACTAGTATTCCAGCAGCATACTCTTTTGCTAAAATAGAATTCCCATTTAAAAATATTATATTCTACATGTTGTTACTTTCTTTAATGATACCAGAAATCATTACATTATTACCTCATTTATTAATTATTAGAGGGGAAATTATTCCATTGCCATTTGGACCTTCTTGGATGAATAGTCTTCAAGGTTTAACAGTTCCCTTTATGGGAAATATATTTGTAATTTTCTTATTAAGACAATATTTTAAAAAGATACCAAATGAATTATGGGATGCTGCAAGGCTTGATGGATCTTCTCATTTAAATTTTTTACTCAAGGTAGTAATTCCAATGAGCAAACCTATTATTGTGACAGTCTCTTTATTTACTTTTATTATAGCGTGGAATAGTTTTGCTTGGCCTCTACTTATATTAACTAGAGATGATTGGTATCCTGTAACAGTTTCTATCTATAGTTTTGTGAGAGAAGTGGGACCTAATTTTAATTTATTGATGGCTGCTTGCTTAATTGCAATTTTCCCAATTTTAGTATTATACTTTTTTACTCAGAAGTTATTCATAGAAAGTATATCAAACTTTGGATTAAAAGAATAAATCAGTAAATTTTTTGTAACAAAACTTTAATTTTACCTCTATATTAATTAATATTTTTACGGGGTGATTATGAAATTTTATAAATATATTTTAAATTTCTTCTTAGCTTCTTTATTTTTTATCTCCTCGCAATCATTCGCAATTACTGCACAAGATATTGAAAATGCAGATCCTTCAGGTCAAACTGTAGAATTCTGGGTTCAATATTCAGATGAAAGATTAGATGCAATGATGGCAAGAGCTGAAAGATTTGAAGCTGAAACAGGAATAAAAGTTAATGTTGTTCACAAAGGGCATTACGGAAAAGTTCAATCTGCTATGATGTCTGCTGCTGGAACAAAAGATATAGCAGACGTTGCAAGAGGTTATGGTAACGCTGCTGCAGACATGTACTTAATTGGTGCTTCAATTGATCAAAATATTTTAGCAAATAGTAAAAAATGGGGTGTTTCTCAAGATGATATAGCAGATTGGGGCGCAAACTGGACTGTTGGTTTTTCACCATATTTTGATGGAAATCCAAAACTATTACATGAAGTTGGAAAATCAATAGAGATCCTTTATTACAATGCAGATTGGTTAAAGGAACTAGGTTTAGATGCTCCTCAAACTCCTGCTGATTTTGCGGAAGCAGCATGTGCTGCAACCAATCAAGATTATAGCGGTAAGATGGGTGAAGATGTTCCAAGTTATGGATATGAAATAGATACAGATGCAAGTAACTTTGCAGCATGGGTATTTGCGCATGGAGGTGATGTATTTGACTATGATAATGGTCAGTATATTTACAATGGCCCTAAAGCTATAGAAGCTATGGAATTCATTCAAGGAATGGCTAATAATGGATGTGCAATAGTTGCAAGAGGTAAATACACTGATCAGCAATATTTAGGACAAGGTTCAGTTTTATTTGCTGCTGGCTCTACTTCCGGTATTACATATTTTCAAAAAGCCATTGAAGAGGGTTACAATGGTAATTGGGATGTAGCTCCAATATCGTACACGACTAATGAACCAGTGCTTAACTTATATGGTGGTGGTTTAATTATGGGAAATTCAGGTGATGCTAATAGAATGGTAGCAGCATATCAGTGGATGAAATATATTTCTAATACTGAGAACTCAGCAGTTTGGTCAACTGAAAGTGGATATGGTTTTGTTAGAACTTCTTCTGCAGATCATCCATTAATTGCGGAAAAAAGAGCTGAATTACCTCAATATGATAAATCATTAACAATGGTTCAATACGGGAAAGGTGAACCATCTGTTCCTGGTTATTATTCAGTTAGAGGTGAGGTTGAAAAAGCTTATGCAGCAATCATTAATGGTGATGATATCATTTCAACATTAAATCAATTAAATGAAGATGCTAATGCAATATTAGCTGATGCAACTGCAGAGTAGTTTAATTATTTTACTTTTATTAAGGGTGGTTTATACCACCCTTTTTTTATGATAATTGTTTGTTCTCTTAATGATTTATCTAATGTGTGTGAAAGCATACAGCCTAAATATCTTATATCAGTTATTGATCCAGGATATGCTCCGGAAACACCCAAAGGTGTAAAAAATCATTTAAAGTTAGGATTTGACGATATTATTGAAATTAGTAGCAATAATAAAATATTTCGATTGAATACAGATGAAATACCACAAATTCTTCCTGGGGAAGAGCATGTAAATTCAATAGCTAATTTTACTTCTACATATACTTATGACGAAGATGTTGTTATCCATTGTTGGTGTGGAGTCTCAAGATCAATGGCAACTGCTACCTATTTACTATGTAGAGAAAACAAAACAAATATTGAAAATACAATTAAATATATTCGTAATCTTGCACCTCATGCAAACCCAAATAAATTATTGATAAATCACTTTGAAAAGAAATTAGATGTTAGCAATCAAATCTCAAATTCATTTTTAAAATTCCCTTATACTAAAACATACGATTGTTCTTCAAATTTTGCACCTGTTACTTTATTTGATATAAAAGACATTGAAAAAAACTAATGAAAGAATACGTTCGAACAATTGCTGATTATCCTGTTGAAGGAATTCAATTCAGAGATATTACAACACTTTTGCAAAATGCAGGACACTTTAAACAAGTCATTGATGACATGGTAAAACCATGGCAAAATAAAAAAATAGATGCAGTTTTAAGTATAGAATCACGTGGGTTTATTATGGCAGGTGCTATAGCTTATTTTTTAAATGCAGCATTTGTTCCTTTAAGAAAGCCTCATAAACTTCCATTTGATACTTTCAAAACCTCATACGACTTAGAATATGGATCAACTGAAATGCATATTCATACAGATGCCTTAGATGCTCATAAAGATTTATTAATTATTGATGATCTTTTAGCAACAGGTGGAACTGCACTTGCGGCAGTAGAATTAATAAATAAGTTCAAGGATAAAAATATTGTTGGAGCAGGCTTTATAATAAATTTACCTGAATTAAATGGTGATAAAAAATTAATTGAAAATGGAATAGAAGTACATTCTTTAATGGAGTTTTAAATGAGAAATGCAGTTATTGTGGGTTACAAAAGATCACCCTTCACTTTTGCTCGTAAAGGTGAAATGGCTAATATAAGACCCGAAGACATTCTATCACAAACAATAAATCAATTACTTAATGAAATACAAATTAATAAAAACGACATAGAGGACATTATTACTGGTTGTGCATATCCTGAAGGAGCACAAGGTAATAATATTGCTAAAATTGTTTCTTTCATGACAGATATGCCAGAACATGTAGCAGGTATGACAGTTAACAGATGGTGCGGCTCTTCCATGCAAGCTATTCATGATGCAACTGGTGCGATTGCAATTAACTCTGGAGACGTTTTTTTATGTTGTGGTGTAGAAAGTATGACATTTATACCTATGAATGGTTTAACATACGATCCTCATCCTCAATTAAGTAAAGATAACCCAAATGTATATATGTCTATGGGTATTACAGCTGAAAATGTTGCAAAAAAATTTGATATTTCTCGAAAAGAGCAACAAGATTTTGCTATTAGTAGTCACTCTAAAGCTAATTCAGCAAGAGAAACAAACATATTCGAAAACGAAATTGTTCCTATTAAAAATAATGATCAAATAATCAATAAAGATGGAGGAATTCGTCCTAACACGTCACATGAAATTTTAGATGGATTAAAACTTGCTTTTGATGAAAATGGAACAGTTACAGCTGGTACAGCCTCACCATTAACAGATGGTGCATCAGCAGTAATTGTGTGTGAGGAAGAATACGCAAAAAAAAACAATCTAAATATTTTAGCTCGTATCAAATCTACCGCTGTAGTCGGTTGTCCACCTGAATTAATGGGCCTTGGCCCAATTAATGCATCCAAAAAAGCACTTAAAAGAGCTAATTTATCTATTACCGATATTGATATTGTGGAACTAAATGAGGCATTTGCTTCTCAATCTTTAGCATGTATTAAAGAATTAAATATGGACATAAGTAAAGTAAATGTGCATGGTGGAGCAATAGCATTAGGCCATCCTTTAGGTGCTACTGGAGCAAGAATTACAGGTAAAGTTGCAACTTTATTGCAAAATAATAATAAAAAATATGGATTAGCGACACAATGTATAGGTTTAGGTCAAGGTATTGCAACCGTGTTAGAAAATATTAATTAAATATCATGCAAATTTATAAAACACCGCTACGTGAGTTTAAATTTTTAATTGAAGATTTTTTAAATCTTAAGGAAAGTGAAGCATTAAAAAAATTAGATTTAGAAACAAGCGATCTTATGCTTATTATTGAAGAAGCAGCAAAACTATGTGAAGAAACCTTACTCCCACTTAATCAAAGTGGAGATAGTGAAGGATGTTCATTTAATAATGGAGTTGTGACTGCACCAAAAGGATTTAAAGAAGCTTATAAAACTTTTTCTGAAAATGGCTGGCAAGGACTTAAAGTAAAAGAAGAATTTGGTGGTCAAAACCTACCTTATATTATGAATATGATTTTAGATGAAATGATAAGTTCTACTAATATGTCATTTGGTCTTTATCCAGGTCTTACAGCAAATGCAATCGATGCAATTGAAAAGAGTGCTAATCAAGATTTGAGAAATACTTATTTGCCAAATTTAACTAGTGGTAAGTGGACAGGAACAATGAATTTAACTGAACCTCAATGTGGAACAGATCTTGGCTTAAGTAAAACAATGGCAACACCATCAGATGATGGAAGTTATAGCATTACTGGTACTAAAATTTTTATTACATGTGGAGAACATGATCTAAGTGAAAATATCATTCATCTAGTACTTGCAAGAACTCCAAATGCACCCCCAGGTATAAAAGGTATAAGTTTATTCTTAGTTCCTAAATTTTTACCAAATGGAAGTGGTGATTTTGTTGAAAGAAATAAAGTTGAATGTGGATCAATAGAAAAGAAAATGGGTATTCATGCTAGTCCAACCTGCGTAATGCATTACAATGAAGCTAAGGGCTGGCTAGTAGGCGATATTAATAAGGGAATGAGAGCGATGTTTATCATGATGAATGGCGCTCGTTTGTTTGTAGGAATACAAGGCTTAGGTTTATCAGAAACTGCCTATCAATCAGCACTTTATTATTCTAAAGAGCGTATACAAGGAAAATCATCTTCCAGTAATCAAGTTGCTGATCCCATAATTGTTCATCCTGAAATAAGAAAAAATTTATTATACATTAAATCAATTAATGAAGCGGTTAGAGGCTTAACTTTACTGGCTGGAAATCACTTTGATAATATTGAAAATACTTCAGATGACAAAGATAAGAAATTATCTGAAAATTTTATAGCACTCATGACGCCAATTATTAAATCATATGCTTCAGATAAATCTGTAGAAAATACAAATCGAGCTCTGCAAATCTATGGAGGTCATGGTTTTATAACTGATCATGGAATGGAGCAGTTAGTAAGAGATGCTAGAATTACTACCATCTATGAGGGTACAAACGGTATTCAAGCTTTAGATTTAATAGGAAGAAAATTACAAACTGATAATGGTGCATTATTTAATGAATTTTTTTCTATGATAGATAGTTATCATAGTAAAATTAATAAGAATCAAGATATGAAAAAATATATTGATTTATTTATGCCTTCATATGTTTCTTACAAAACTATTTTTGAATATATTA
>CACNHT010000011.1 GCA_902620285.1 uncultured Alphaproteobacteria bacterium
TTTTTTGAGTTATCAATTCTACCTAAACCGAATTCTCCACATTTTAGATTTCCAACTTTTGGGCCAATAAACTCATGACCACTATCTTTTAATAATCTAATATTTTTTTGATTAATTTTATTATGCCACATAAAGCTATTCATTGCTGGGACAAACAAAATTTTTTTATTTGAAGCAAGTAACGTATTAGAAGCTAAATTATCTCCATATCCATTAGCAAACTTAGCAATAGAATTGGCTGTAGATGGACACACAACTATTATATCATTAGCTCTTGATAAATTAATATGAAGCATCTTATTTTTTTTCTCATCTTCATCAGTAAATATTCTATTTTTAATTAATTTTTTTATATCTGATATTTTTACATATTTCTTTGCCTCTTTAGTTAGAATGCAGCTAATTTTAACTTCTTTAATATTCAGCAAAGCAATAATGTCTTTACATCGAGATGCAGCAATCGAGCCAGTTATTATAAATAAAATTTTATTCATTACAGTTTATAGCCAGTATGGATTGCTACAATTCCATTAAATAGATTAATAGTCTCGACTTTATTAAATCCACAATCACGTAAATTTTTACTTAGCTCTTCTTGAGATGGAAATAAATCAATACTTTCACTCAAATAGTTATAAGCATTTTTATCTTTTGCAACTATTTCTCCTAACAGAGGTAAGATCTTTGCTTTGTAAATTTTATATGAACTTGATATCAAAGATGATTTAGGTGTACTAAATTCTAAGCAACAATATTTACCACCAGGTTTAAGAACTCTGTAAGCCTCTTTTATAGATAATAAATATTCGGTCACATTTCTTAAGCAGAAAGAAATAGTGTATTTATCAAAAAAATTATTCTTAAAATTTAATTTTTCAGCATTACCAATAAAATATTTTATATTTTTTTCTTTTTTTAATCTTTTTCTTCCTTCTAATAACATTTCTTCATTTAGATCCAAAAGATAAAGGCTGGTTGGCAAATTTTCTTTTAAAATTTCACTGGCAATATCACCAGAACCAGAACCAACATCCAAGATAATTTCATTTTCTTTAAGATCTACAGTCTCTACAAACCTTTTTTTCCATAAACGATGCATGCCTAAACTCATTAAGTCATTCATTATATCGTAGCTTGGAGCTACGCTAGTAAATACATTCTGAACAAGTTTAGTCTTTTGTTTTGAATTTACTTTTGTATAACCAAAATTATAATCTTTTTTCATTATGCCAGAATTACCTGAAGTTGAAACTACAGTTAAAGGACTTACTGTAATATTGAAACAAAAAATATTTAATGTCAAAATTCATACATCAAAACTTCGTTTTAAAATTCCAAATAATATAATTAATATACTACGTAATTCCAAGATATCCAACCTAAGACGCATAGCGAAGTTCATTATCATAGATTTAGATACAAATTATTCTCTAGTAATACATCTGGGAATGTCAGGAAGATTAAAAATTGCCGATAAAGGCTACAAAAGAATAAAACATGATCATTTTCTACTATACTTTTTAAGTAAAAAGATACTGGTTTATCATGATCCAAGGAAATTTGGTTTTATAGATATAGTACAAACAAAAGATCTACTAAAACAGAAGTATATATTGAGTTTGGGTATAGATGCACTGAGTCCAGATCTTACTGCACAAATTATATTTAATAAAATCTCAAAATCTGAGGTTCCAATAAAGCAGATTTTACTCAATCAAAAATTAATTGCTGGCATAGGTAATATCTACGCATCGGAAATTCTATTTGATTCTAAAATTTCACCACTTACTTTGGGTAAGGATTTAAAAATTAGTCTCATTATGAAACTAATTAAGTCAATTAGAAAAATTTTAAAGAACGCAATTAAATACGGTGGGTCGACTATACGAGATTATAGATCAATTGACGGCACATTAGGAAATTTTCAGTCTAATTTTAAAGTATATGACAAAGAGGGAAAAAAAATACGTGGCGATGAGGTAAAAAAGATTGTTCAGTATGGAAGATCTACATTTTATTGTCCAAAACTTCAAAATAATAAGTAATTCTTTAATAAATATTAATTGACTTAATTTATTTTGAATTTATAGCACCCATATGGCTAACCATGCTTCAGCAAAAAAAAGATCAAGACAGAACAAAACTAGAAATACTATTAATTCTCAATACCTATCGAAATTTAGAAACGCTCTAAATAAGTTTAGAATATCAGTAGAAGCAAAAAATGAGGAAGAAATCCAAAAATCCTTTAGCAATGTCAACTCCATAATGGCCAGAGCATCCAAAAAAGGTATTTTTAAAAAAGAATACATATCCAGAAAGTTATCCTCTTTATCAAAACATATTTCAAAAAAATAAATTTTTTTTAATTTTTTTCACTTTTCTTCTTGCTAAAAATACTTAAAGAGTGTTGATTAAGTAAATTAATTTGGTGATTAATTTTACGACTTTTGATTTTTTTCGTAGAATTATATTTAGTAAAAAATCGTCTTGTTGGGGGAAAATGGATAATACATCTACTATTATTGACGAAAGTAAATGGTTATCCTTTAAAAAAAATCTTAAAAAAAATGTTGGTGATTCTGCTTTTAATAATTGGCTAAAGCACCTTCAATATGTTTCATTAGATCAAAATACAATTACGTTTTCTGTTCCAACAAAGTTTTTGAGAGATTGGATAGTAAATAATTATTCAGACAAAATTAAAACTGAAGCTAAGAATTTTATTGATAAGGTAGACACAATAAAATTTGTTGTAAAACCAACTGGAGGCAGAATAGTTCCTGGAACAACTAGAACTATTAAGAGTACTGACAACCATTGGAAATCAACCATGGATTTAAGATCTAATCAATCTTCTACCTATCCCAATGAATTTGGTGCTCCCTTAGATCCTAGATTTACATTTGAAAACTTTGTTGTTGGAAAGCCTAATGAACTTGCATTTGCAGCTTCTCAAAGAGTATCTGAAGCAGATAAAATAACATTTAACCCACTTTTTTTATGTGGTGGAGTTGGATTAGGTAAAACTCATTTAATGCATGCTATTGGATGGAAGATAAAACAACAACAACCTGATAGAAAAGTAATTTATTTATCAGCAGAAAAATTTATGTACCAATTTGTACGAGCATTAAGATACAAGGATACATCTGCTTTTAAAGAGCAATTTAGATCCATTGATGTTTTGATGATTGATGATGTACAATTTATAAGCGGAAAAGATAATACTCAAGAGGAATTTTTTCATACATTTAATGCTTTAATAGAACAAAATAAACAAATAGTAATTTCAGCAGATAAAACCCCTACAGATCTTGATGGTGTTCAAGAAAGGTTAAAATCTAGGCTTGGATGTGGCTTAGTTGCTGATATTCATCCCACTACTTACGAGTTAAGATTGGGTATATTAATTGAAAAAGCACATAAGAGAGGGGTAGAAATACCTCCAAAGGTTTTAGAGTTTCTTTCACACAGAATCATTTCTAATGTTAGAGAAATGGAAGGTGCCTTAAATAGATTGGTGGCTCATGCAACATTAGTTGGAACATCAATCACAGTTGAAACAGCACAATTAGTTCTTCAAGATTTATTAAAATCTTCTAATAAAAAAATAACTATTGAAGAAATTCAAAAAAAGGTTGCTGAACATTTTAACATTAGAATAACAGATATGCATTCACCAAGAAGATCTCGCTCTGTAGCTAGACCAAGACAAATAGCAATGTATTTAGCTAAATCAATTACTTCACGATCATTACCTGAAATTGGAAGAAAATTCGGTGGTAGAGATCACACGACTGTTATGCATGCTGTTAAGAAAATTGAAGAACTTAAGCTTTCTGATGTTAATTTTAATGAAGATCTAGAATTACTTAAAAGACTTATAGATTCTTAATTCTTTTTATCATATGTTTAGATATGAAATTTAAAATTTTGCGCTCAAATTTATTTAAATCACTTTCTCATCTCCAAGGCATCGTTGATAAGAGAAATGCACTTCCAATACTGGCAAATATTTTAATTGAAGCAAAAAATAACATATTGATATTATCCTCAACGGACATGGATATTTCTATAGTTGAAAAAATAGAATGTAATGTTATTGAGAATGGATCAACAACTATTAATTCACAAATCTTATTTGATATAGTTAGAAAAATAGATGACAATAGTGAGATAGAAATAATTTCAAATGATGGAAAATTATTAACTTTAAGAGCTAATGGATCAAGATTTTCTCTAGCTGCTTTACCTAAAGAAGATTATCCAATAATAGATCAAAATAATCCCGGTGCAACTATTACGGTTAATTCAAGTATTCTCTTTAAATTGATTGACAAAACAAGATTTGCTATTTCAAATGAAGAAACAAGATATTTTTTAAATGGTTTATATTTTAATATTAATAATGAAGATAATAAAAGCGTAATAACTTTAGTTGGTACTGATGGACACCGTCTGGCTAAATTTAGTCATAAAATTGATTCAAATATAGATAAAATATCTGGAGTGATAATACCCAAAAAAACTATTTACGAATTATCAAAGTTACTATCTGAAATAGATGAAGATATTCAAATATCAATTAGTTCTAATAAAATAATTTTTTTTATTGCTAATATAGTATTTATTTCTAAATTAATAGATGGAAGTTTTCCAGATTATAAAAGAGTTATACCAAATGATAATTCAAATATTTTAACAATAAATAGACATAAATTATTATCAGCAGTTGATAGAGTAAGTACTATTGCTAATGAAAAATCCCCAGTAATAAAATTTAAACTTTTATCAAATGTTTTAAATTTAAACACTATTAATACTGAAAACAGCACAGCTTCAGAGGATTTGAATACTAATTATAGCGGAGATGATATTGAAATTGGTTTTAATTCTAAATATATTATGGACATTGTTAATAATTTAGAAGATGAAGAAATATCTATAAAACTCAAAGATAATACCTCACCAATTATTGCTCAAGAAAATTCAAACTCAAACTTAGTATATGTTTTAATGCCAATGAGAGTTTAAAATTTGGCTAAAATAAATAATATTCACTTAAAAAATTTTAGAAATTTTTCTGCTTACAAACTCTCTTTTGACAAAAAATTAAATATATTTTTTGGTAAAAACGGATGTGGTAAGACCAATATTTTAGAAGGAATTTCATTAATAGCTAAGGGTAGAGGTATAAGAAATTCAAATATTTCAAATTTAATAAAAAAAAATGAAAATAATTTTTTAATAAAGAATAATTTAGAAATACAAAATAATAATTATGATCTTGAAATATTCACAGAAAATAAAATTGATAAATTTAAAAAAGTCATCAAGATAAATGATGATTTATCAAAAGATTCTTTAGAGTTTTTATACCAATCTGTTTCTTTTCTTACATTTACACCTGAAATGGAAAGATTATTTCAGTCATCTCCGTCTTATAGAAGAAATTTTTTAGATAGACTAATTTTCTCTGGTAGAAATGATTATAACAGATTAATTAATAAATATAAAAAATGTCTCATTGAAAGAAATAAAATAATTCAAAATAATAGTATTGATAACGATTGGTTAAATCATATTGAAAAAGAAATATGTACAATTGGATTAGAAATACATAATCTAAGATGTTCTCAATTAAATAATATAAATAATAATATTAATATTTTAAAAAAAGATCATAAGTTTCAATTTGAACTTGAACTTAAAATAAAAGATGATTTTTTAAAAAATGATATTACTTTTGAAAAATATCAATCAATTTTAAAGGATTCACGTATTCATGATAAACAATATGGTGGGACAAAAATTGGCCCCCATAGATCTGATATATTAGCAATAATTAATAAAGATTTTGAAGCAATAATATTATCTACAGGACAGCAAAAGACAGTTGTACTTATGATTTTATTGGCACAATGTAACTATTTAGTAAATAATATTTATATAAGCCCTATTTTGTTGCTTGATGAGATTGGTTCTCATTTGGATTTGCATAATCGAGAATTATTATTAGATATGATTAACAGGTTTGAAATTCAATTTTTTCTAACTGGAACAGATAAAAATTTATTTTCTTTTGTGTCAACAAATGCACAATATTATAATATAACATCTTAATGAATTCTGACTATTCTTCTGACTCAATTAAAGTCCTTAAAGGACTCGAAGCGGTAAGAAAACGCCCAGGAATGTATATAGGTGATACAGATGATGGTTCAGGACTTCATCAAATGATATATGAAGTACTTGACAATTCTATAGATGAAGCGCTTGCAGGGCATTGTGATAAAATAGAGGTTATATTAAATGCCGATGGAACAGCTACTATTGCTGATAATGGTAGAGGAATTCCAGTTGATCTTCATAAAACAGAAAAAATACCAGCAGCACAACTTATAATGACAGAATTACATGCAGGTGGTAAATTTGATCAGAATAGTTACAAAGTTTCGGGTGGTTTACATGGTGTTGGTGTATCGGTAGTAAATGCTTTATCAGAAAATTTAATTCTGGATATCAATAGAGATGGTAAAGTATATAATATTGAATTTGAAAACGGAATAGTAACAAAAAAATTAAATATAATTGGTGATTCAAAAAAAATTAATAATAAATTTTTTACTGGAACAAAGATTACATTTTTACCAACAACTAGAATATTTAAAGATATTGATTTTAATTTCAAAACTATTGAAAAAAGACTTAGAGAGTTAGCATTTCTTAATACAGGTATTAGTATTTTTCTAACTGATAAAAGACAATCTGAGGACAAAAATATTAATTTTAAATATGAAGGAGGAATTAAGGAGTACGTAAAATATTTAAATGCTGATAAGAATACAATTAATCCTAATCCGATATTTTTTTATGGAGAAAAAAACAATATTTCAATTGAGTGTTCTTTACAATGGACAGATAGTTATCATGAAAATACCCTTTGCTTTACAAACAATATTATTCAAAGAGATGGTGGAACTCATCTTGCTGGTTTTAGAGGTGCTTTAACAAGATCAATTGTTAATTACATAAATAAAAATACAAAAAATATAAATAATATTACAGGAGAAGACGCTAGAGAGGGATTGACATGTATAATATCTGTAAAATTACCAGACCCTAAATTTTCTAGTCAAACAAAAGACAAGCTTGTTTCCTCAGAAGTTAGGCCCGTAATAGAATCAACAAGTTTAAGTAAACTAGAACAATGGATTGAAGAAAACCCTTCGGAAATTAAAAAAGTAATAGATAAAATTATAGAAGCTTCTAATGCAAGAGAAGCTGCAAGAAAAGCAAGAGAACTTACTAGAAGAAAAACAGGCTTAGAAAATACATCTCTTCCTGGTAAACTTGCTGACTGTCAGGAAAAAAATCCAGAACTTTCAGAATTATTTATAGTTGAGGGAGATTCAGCTGGAGGATCAGCTAAGCAAGGAAGAGATAGGAAAAATCAAGCAATTCTTCCTCTTCGAGGTAAAATATTAAATGTTGAAAGGGCAAATGATAAACAAGTTTTAACGAGTAACGAAATAGGAGCATTAATTACAGCAATAGGAGCAGGTGTTGGCAATCCAACTGAAGATAATGATCAAAATAAAATTGAAGGTAAATTTGATATTACAAAAATGAGATATCATAAAATAATTATTATGACTGATGCAGATGTAGATGGAAGTCATATTAGAACTCTTCTGTTAACATTCTTTTATCGTCATATGAAACCTATGATAGACTCGGGTAGATTATTCATTGCACAACCACCTCTTTATCGACTTAAAAAAGGCAACTCCACTGTTTACAAAAAAGATGATAATGACTTAGAAGACTATTTAATTGAAGAGGGTTTAAAGAATACTTTTTTTGAAAACACAAAGTTAATTCAAATTGCGGGGGAAGAGTTGAAGCAAATAATATATCTTGCAAAGAAAACTAAAAATTTAGTCTTACCCTTATTAAGAAGAGTAGATAATCCTGATATAATTGAACATTCAGCAATCGTACGAGCGTTAGATTTAAGAAATCTTAAAAATAAAGACATAGCTCAAGAAATTGCAAAGTATCTTCAACAAAGATTAAATTTAATTTCAAATATCTCACAAAAAAACTGGAAAGTTAGTTATAAAAATAATTCTATTTTGTTTGAGAGAACAATTAGAGGCTTTACTGAAAAATATTATATTGATGAGAACTTTATTGTTTCTCCAGAGGCAAAGGCATTAAATGAACTTAAAGATCAATTAATGGAAAACTTTTATCGTCTCAAAGAAACTGGTTGTGGTATTCTTCATTACAAAAATGAAGAATTTAAAATATTTGGACCCTTAGATTTAATTGATAAAGTGTTAGAAATAGGAAAATTTGGTCTTCAAATAAATAGATACAAAGGTCTAGGTGAAATGAATCCTGATCAATTATGGGAAACTACATTAGATCAAAATGAAAGAATATTACTTTCTGTAAAAATTAATGAAATAGATTCTGCAAACAAGGCATTTGAAGACCTTATGGGCGGAGAGACAGATGCAAGAAAAAGATTTATTGCTGAAAATTCATTAAAGGTATCCAATCTTGATATTTAAAGTTTAATGAATACAATACTTCTTGGTAATCTCATAAAGATAAGATGGATTGCAATTTTTGGACAATTTTTAGCAGTTTTTTTTGTTTATAATATTGTCAATATTCAAATTCCATTTTTTGAAACATTAACAATAATTTTGTTGTCTGTTGCAGTAAATTTTTTTTCATATTTTGAAGAAAGAAAAAATAAATCTATTACAAATATTAAAGCATTTTCTTTCTTGCTGTTTGATACTTTACAATTAGGCTTTTTACTCTTCTTGACAGGAGGTATAGTTAATCCATTTTCAATTTTAATTTTAGCACCCGTAATAACCTCCGCCTCATATTTACCAGCGTTAATGACAGTCATATTATCAACTATATCGATAGTTATAATAATAATTCTAAATTTTTACTTTATACCCCTTGAAATAGGATCTGACTTTTATTTACCTAAAATTTATACTTTTGGTTTAGTAGCATCTTTAATAATAACAGTAATTTTTATTGCAATTTATGCATATCTTTTTGCTAGTTCATCAAGAAAAATTTCTAATGCTTTATCTGTCTCTAAACTTCAAATTCTTAATCAAAAAAAAATAACTGAAGTTGGCTCATTAAGTGCAGCTGCAGCCCATGAATTAGGAACTCCTTTAAACACAATTTTTTTAGTTCTTAACGATTTATTAAAAGAAGAAAAGTTAAATAAAGATAAAAATATTGTTAAAGATATTATTTTGTTAAAGTCACAGGCTGAAAGATGTAAAGAAATACTTCAGCGTTTTTCTAAAAATCCCCTCAAATTAAAAGATAATTTTCTTGAAAAAGTTAAAATTACAGATTTAATAAAGATTAACTTTGAAAAGTTTAATAAAAGTAAAAAATTGAAAATTAAAAATAATCTAATCAATGAAGAGCCTGAAATTATTTTCAAAGATGAAATGATGTATGCTTTAGGTAATATTATTCAAAATGCTATAATTTACTCTATTGAATTTGTGAATGCTGAAATAAATTACAATAAAAAAAATGTAAATATTATTATAACTGATGATGGTATGGGATTTTCAAAAGATATTATAGACAAATTAGGAGAGCCTTATATTTCAAAAAATAGCCAGGGCATGGGTCTAGGCATATTTATAGCTAAAAATTTAATTGAAAACATGGGTGGCAGTATGAAATTTTATAATTCGAAAGAAGAAAACGCTATTGTTGAAATTATATATGATAACTCTATCTTAAGTATATGACCATGAAGTTGTTGATTGTCGATGATGATCTACCTTTTAGAGAAAGACTAACAAGATCTATGGAAAAAAAAGGCTTTGAGGTAGTTTCCTCACCAGGATTTAAAGATTCTCTATCTAAGATATCAGTTACTAAGTTTGATTATGCAGTAGTTGATATGAGACTAGATGACGGCTCTGGGTTAGAACTAGTCAAGGAAATTCAGAGAGTCAGTCCTCAAACAAAATCACTACTGTTAACTGGGTACGGTAACATAGCTACTGCTGTTGCTGCTATCAAATCTGGCGCTATAGATTATCTTCCCAAACCAGCAGAAATCGATCAAATTTATGATGCACTAACTAATTCTAAGGAAGTTTTGCCACCACCACCTGAAAATCCCATGACTGCTGACAGAATTAGATGGGAACATATTCAAAGAGTGTTTATACAGTGTAATAGAAATGTATCAGAAACTGCACGAAGATTAAGAATGCATAGACGTACATTACAAAGAATACTGAATAAACATGCGCCAAGAGAATAGTAAAATATTATCTATAGTTATACCAGTTTTTAATGAAATTAACTTTCTAAATAAACTTTTTGATCAAATAAAATTACATTTCAATAAAGATAATATTGAAATTATAGTTGTTGACGATGGATCAACAGATGGTTCCTCTAAGGTTTTATACGAATTAAAAGAAAAAAAGAATTATAAATATTCCTTCAAACTTATTAGGTTAGATATTAATTCAGGTAAAGGCAAAGCAATTCAAACAGGTATTAAAAATTCAAAAGGTGAATATATATTACTCCAAGACGCAGACTTAGAACTTGACACTAAAGATGCAAAAGAAATGTTTGATATGATAACAACAAATAAAGATATAAAATGTATTTTTGGTAGCAGATATTTATCAGGCAAGTTAAAGAAGAATAATTATTTCTTTAATAATCTAGTTGGTAAAATTAATTCATTAATTTTTAATATTTTTTTCTCTCAGTCACTTAGCGATGTACATTGTGGTTTAAAAATTCTTCACAGAAGTGTAATTGATAAGATTAAACTAAGTGTAAATGATTTTGGAATAGAAATTGATTTGGCTTCACAAATTGTAAGAAATAATTTTTTCATTTATGAATTTGGAGTCTCATATTTTTTTAGATCTAAAGCTCAGGGTAAAAAAATTACATGGATTGATGGTTTAAAATCATTCTATTATTTAATAAAAGCAAGATTTTTTGATAACTCTGCCTCAACAAATTTATCCATTCTTTATTCCTCTATCTATATGGCCTTTGTTGGCTCACATTTTGGGATGGGTCTTGGAAACACACTTTTCATTATAATATTTTTTGTTTTAGGTTCCATACTTGGGATTCACTTCAAAATTTTAACTTCTACAGTAATATTTCTTTTTATTTTTATTGGATCACTATTCGGAAAAGGCAACGGAACAACATTGGCTGTAATACTTTTTTTTCTTTTAGGAATATTTGTTGCAAAAAATTTAAAAAAAAATTTTCAAAATTCTAAGTTTAATAATTACTTTTAAATTTACTAAGACACATACAAAGTCCAATAATAAAATATGTACTTACTCCGTACCAATTTTTTATTAAACTACCCGTTGACATTATTGGCCAAAACATCAATAAAATTATAGCTATAGAAATAATTTTATATTTTTTTTCACCATTATTATTTATTATAAATGATATCAAAAAAAATAAATAAAAAATAAATAAGATAAAAACAATTAATCCACCTTCTACCAACCATTGGATGTATATATTATGTGGATGAGATGCGCATTTATAATTTACCATCATTTTATTGTAACCTTCTTCAAAATTACACAAATATTTAAAATTACTTATTCCAATTCCAGTAATTTTGTTTTCCAAAAACATTTTGTAAGATAATAAATAAATTTCTCCATATGCTGAACTATCAAAATTTTTAATTATTTTTAAAAAACTGGGTTGAACATTTATTATTTTAGAGCAAATCTCTTCAGTTCCATCATTACATTTGAAAAATTTTTCTATTTTTTGACCTTGATGATATTGAGTTGATTCAACTAATTTGTAATCATTATAAAATGGATGTAAGTAAGTAGTAATAAATATAAGTATAAATCCAAAAATTATTGATAAAAATATAGATTTTCTAAACCCATCCAAAAAAATAAACAAAAAAAATAAACCTAAGCCAAATGTAGCAAATGCCATTCTTTCACCTGAAATATAACTAACATAAAGTATCGATGATAAATATATTGAATGTAAAATTATTTTTTTTTCATATTTTTTAATAGAAATAAGAAATGCAAAACCCAATAAACCAAATTTTGATACATAAGATCCGGGTATCAACTCATCCCCAAAAGGTCCTGTTAATCTTCCATACCAATTAGATTGAAAGCCGAGTAAATCGCTCCCAAAACCATTCTCAGATGTATAATTTAGAAATTGATAAAATGTATCTAGGCAAACTAGTACAACAAGAGTAAAAATAAATATTAAAAACTTTTGTAAAATTTTAAAATCTTTAATAAATATAAAATAACAAAAAATAGGTATTAATAAAAACCGAATAAAAATAAAGCTATCTTGAAATGAGTTAATTCTGTTGTAAGAAAAAATACTTATGAATATCAAACTAAACCAGAAAATAAATGAAATTCTATTAAAGTTAATTTTTATTAGTGATTTATATTCTTTAAGATAGATAATATATACAATTCCAAATATTGAGCCAAATGTAATTATTATATCCGGCACTGCAGGACCAGTAACAAGAAACAATGGAATTAATAAAAATAAATAAGTAAATAATTTTTCAAACTTTAGAATCATTTTTATTTACAACTTTTATAAATACATCTTCTAAATCACTCTCAAATGTATTAATTTCTTTAAACTCTATTTTATTTTCATTTAAAATATCAATAATTCTTTTTATATTTGTTATATTTTTATCATAACTTAATTTTAGTATTCTATCATTAATCTCAGGTTTAAATTCATTTAAACTTTTAGGAATATCTACTTTATTATTTAATACGAATGCTACAGATTTAGTAGATATAATATTTAAGAGATCTTGTTTAGATCCTTCAATTATTTTTTTGCCATAATTAATTATAGTTATATTATCACAAAGATTTTCTGCTTCTTCTAAATAATGAGTTGTTAAGCAAATTGTCTTTCCTTGTTTACTTATTTTTTTAATATAATTCCAAACTGACGTTCTTATATCAATGTCCACACCTGCTGTAGGCTCATCTAAAATTATGATTTCTGGATCGTGAACTAGAGCTTTACCAATAAGTAACCTTCTTCTCATTCCACCTGATAAAGTTCTAGCATATGCATTTCTTTGATCAGTTAATTTTAAATTTTCAAGAATCTCATCAGTATTTCTTTTTCTTTTTGGCACACCATATAGACCAGCCTGTAGTTCTAATAATTCTGCTGGAGAAAAGAACGGATCAATATTTAATTCCTGAGGCACTATTCCTATCTTGAACTTACTTAACTTAATATTTTTATCTATATTTATCCCACAAATGTTCACTTCACCTGAGTTTTTTTTTACTAAACCTCCAAGAATATTTATAAATGTTGATTTGCCAGCACCATTGGGACCTAACAAACCATGAATTGTACCTTTCTTTATTTTGACACTAAAATCTATTAAAGCATTAACTTTTAAAGATTTTTTGTAAAAAATTTTATTTACATTTTTAGCTTCAATTGAATATTTATAATCTGACATTTATTTAAAATCTTATATATTTAAATTTATAATGAATAAAAAGAGTAGATTAATACTTGTTGATGGATCTGCATACATTTTTAGAGCATATTATGGTCTTCCTCCGATGAATCGATCTGATGGAACACCAATCAATGCAGTTTTTGGATTTACCAATATGCTTGTTAAACTTATTGAAGATTATAGTGATGATAAAATGATTGTTATATTTGATGCTGCAAGAGAAAATTTTAGAAATCAAATATACCCACAATATAAAGCAAATAGAGGAGAAGCGCCAGATGACTTAATACCACAATTTCCACTAATCCGAGAATGTGTAAAAAGTTTTAATATTCCTCAATTAGAAATAGAAGGATATGAAGCTGATGACTTAATTGCTACGTATGTTAATTTAGCAAAAAAAGATGAAATAGAAACTGTCATAGTTTCCTCAGATAAAGATTTGATGCAGCTTGTTAGCAATAAAGTAACAATGCTTGATCCAATGAAAAATAAAAAGATTGAAATTCAAGATGTTGAAGATAAATTTGGAGTTAAACCTGATAAAGTTATTTTTATTCAAGCTTTGACAGGGGACAAAGTAGATAATATTCCAGGCGCTCCTGGTATTGGACCTAAGACTGCGTCTCAATTAATAAATAAATTTAATGACATTGACGGTCTAATAAAAAATCTTGATAAAATTAAGCAAGAAAAAAGAAGAAATATTCTTTCAGAATCAGAAAATGATATCAGATTAAGTTTGGAACTTGTAACACTTAAAAATGATGTAAAAATACCTGAGAGTATTGAGAAAATAAAAACATATAATGAATTAAAAAAAGAAAATAATAACATCTTTAAATTTCTAAAAGAACAGGGCTTTAGGTCAACTTCTGAAAGATTAAAAACCAATTCATTTATATCTAGTGATGATGATAATATCATTAAGAAAAAACAATTAGAACCTAAATACCAATTAATTAATACAAAGAAAAACTTTGAAAAAATTTTAAGTGAAATTGAAAAAAAAGGTATATGCGCTATTGATACTGAAACTAACTCACTCAATATCGAAAAAGCTAAATTAGTCGGTATATCATTATGTTATAGTGAAAACATTTCTTACTATATTCCTATAAACCACACTACTTCAGATGGATTAAAAAAAATTGATAATCAATTAGAGGAAAATTATGTAATTAATTATATTAATAAAATTTGTAAAAATGAATCAATCTTAAAAATTGGTCAAAATATAAAATATGATATTAGAATTTTAAATAAGTATGGAGTAACTTTTAATTCAATTGCTGATACAATGTTAATTTCCTACTCAATTGATAATGGTATTTATAAGCACAATTTAGATGATCTTTCATTTAATCATTTAAATCATACAACAATAAAATATAAAGAAGTTGTTGGCACAGGAAAAAATGAAATTACTTTTGATAAAGTAACTATTGATAACGCAATTAGTTATGCTGCTGAAGATTCTTTATTAACATTCAAGCTTTTTCAGAATCTTTATCCTCGTTTAATAAAAGAAAAAGCTAATTTTGTTTATCAAAATATTGATCTTCCTCTTGTAGAGGTGTTATCTTCAATTGAATCAAATGGTATCGAGGTAAACAAAAAGTTTTTAACAAGTCTAAGTAATGAATTTGCAAATGAAAGTAAAAAACTTGAAAAGAGTATTTATAAACTATCAAAAGAAGAGTTTAATATTGGCTCCCCTAAACAATTAGGAGAAATATTATTTATTAATCTTAAAATACCTGGTGGTAAAAAAACAAAATCAGGCTCATATTCTACTGATTCTTCAACTTTAAATAATTTAGCCTTAGATGGATTTGAAATTGCACAACTCGTTCTAGACTGGAGGGAATTAACAAAACTTAAATCAACTTACACAGATGCTTTATTAAGATTAACAGATGATAAAAGTAGAGTTCATACATCTTTTGGTTTGGCTAATACATTAACAGGTAGATTAAGCTCTACAGATCCGAATCTTCAAAATATCCCAATTAGAACTGAAAATGGAAAAAAAATACGAACAGCTTTTGTTAGTGGAAAAGGGAAAAAATTAGTCAGTTTTGATTATTCTCAAATAGAGCTTAGATTAGCTGCAGAAATTTCTAGTGATAAAAATTTTATTAAAGCTTTTAAAAATAATGAAGATATTCACGCATCAACGGCTAAGGAAATATTTAATTTAAATGATACTCAAATAAACAATGATTATAGAAGAAAAGCAAAAGCAATAAATTTTGGTATTCTATATGGAATTAGTCCATATGGTTTAGCTAAACAACTTGACATTTCCAATTCAGAAGCAAAAGATTATATAAATGAGTATTTTATTAAATACCCAAAAATTAAAAAATATATGGACTATCAAATTGATTTTGCAAAGACAAATCAATATGTTGAAACAATTTTTAAAAGAAAAATTAATATTAAGGGAATTTCAGATAAGAATTTTGCTCTCAGGGGGTTTGCTGAAAGACAAGCTATTAATGCCCCAATACAAGGTAGTGCGGCAGATATTATTAAATTAGCCATGATTGAAATTCATAAGGAAATAAAACAAAAAAATATTGAGGCTGAAATGCTTTTACAAGTACATGATGAACTGATTTTTGAAGTCGAAAGTAAAAAATATGACAATTTAGTCAATAATGTAAAAACAATTATGGAGTCAGTTCATTTAAAATATAAAGATTTTTCAGTTCCACTTACTGTTGATTTTGGCGCTGGTGATAATTGGGGAGAGGCACATTAGACCATAGTTTATGGAAATTAAAAAAAAAAATTAAGAAACGAAACCCCTATGCTCAAGATTTAAAACTACCTAAGTATAAACAGAGAATCGTTAGAAGTAAAAAAACTTATACAAGAAAAGGAAAAAAAAAGGTTATTTAGAATTCTTCATCAAAGGTATTCATTTCAAACCATTTTTCAAGTTCATGATATCCCCCAATTTTTTCACCATTTAAAACTATTTGAGGAAAGGTTTTTGCATTAGGAAACTTTGTAAAAAAATCCTCTCTCGTATAATCTGTATCAAGCATATAAATCTTTGGATTATATTTAGCTAATCGTAATTTAGCTCTATCACAGTAACTACAATTAGTTTTAGAATATATTTCAGCTTCCATTAGAAGGCTTCATCAAAACTTAAAGCTCTATCTGTAGGTCTTTGATATTCAGATACTCTTTTCTCAAAAAAGTTTGTAACGTTTTGAACGTCTAAAGCTCTCATAAAATCAAATGGATTCTCTGTTTTAAAGACTCTATCAAATTCAAATAGGTCAGCGATTCTGTCTGCAACTGCTTCTATGTATTGACACATTAAATCAGCATTCATACCAATCAAATCTACTGGGAGTGCATCTTTTACGAATTCTTTTTCAAAAGCTACTGCTTCTCTAACAATTTCCTCAAATTGTGATTGAGGAACGTCTGAAGGAATTAGAGATAAATCACTAATATCTGCATCAGTTATTGTTTTATTATTAAACTTATCTCTCAAAGTTCTAAACATTAATGATGAGAAACTAAAGTGCATTCCTTCATCTCTTGCAATCCAATCATTGGACAAGGCTAAACCGGGTAGTAAACCTCTTTTTCTAAAATAATATATTGCGCAAAACGATCCCGCAAAAAATAAACCTTCAACTAATCCAAATCCTATGAGCCTTGTTAATAAATTTTGACTACCATTTAGCCATTTTGATACCCATTGTGCTTTATGGTTAATACATGGTACATTTTGTATTGCATCAAAAAGCATATCTTTTTCTTTTGCATCTTTTACATAAGCCTCAATTTGAAGACCGTACATCTCTGCATGAATTGATTCGTTCAACATTTGCATTGAGATAAAACATCTTGCTTCAGGTATTAGTATTTCTTTGTAAAATCTACTTGCTAAGTTTTCATTAATCATTGCCTCAGAGTTTGCAAAATATGCAAGCACATGCTTAATAAAATGCTTTTCACCATCATTTAAAGTTTCAAGATCTCTTAAATCATCTTGCAATGATACCTCTTCTGTTGTCCAAAAGGCCTGAATATGTTGTTTGTACCTATCCCAAATTTCTTGGTTTTTTATTGGAAATATTGATTTAACGCCTTTTGATATCATTTTTTACTCCTTCTTTATGCACTGCAAGTTTCGCAATCTTCTGGTTCATTGTTTTGTTTAATAGCAGTATTTATATAAGCATCTTTTGCTGCTTTTTCTGATGAAACTGTAACTTTTACAGCATCAACTGCTGATCTACTTCTGAGGTAATACATTCCTGTTTTAAGACCTTTTTTCCAAGCATACATATGCATTGAATTAACTTTTCCAAAAGTAGGTGTTGAAAGCCAAAGATTCATTGATTGGGTTTGATCAATAAATGGTGCTCTATCTGCTGACATATCAATTACAGTTTTTTGTGATACTTCCCAAACTGTTTTATAAATTTCTTTTAGTTCAGATGGAATTTCATTTATGTTTTCTACCGATCCATTTTCTAAAATTATTTTATCTCTCATTTCTTTATTCCACAATCCTCTTTGAGAAAGTTCATTCACTAAATATCTATTTACAAGTAAAAACTCACCTGAAAGTGTTTGTCTTTTATATATATTAGAGGTTTGTATTTGGAATGTCTCAGTATTACCTAATATAATACCTGTTGACGCAGTTGGCATGCAAGCTGTGGTTAAAGAGTTTCTTACACCGTGTTCTTTAATTTTAGCTCTAAGTAAATCCCAATCCCATTTTGAAGAAGGATTAACATTCCACAGATCAAATTGAAATTTACCTTCAGAAATAGGTGAGTTTTTAAATGTTTCGTAAGCTCCCTTTTCTTTTGCTAACTCACATGAAGCTTCTAAAGCTCCAAAGTAAATTGTCTCAAAAATTAATTTATTTATTTCTTTGGCTTCCTCAGATTCATAAGCTATTCCCAATTTAAAGTAGACATCTGCAAGCCCCTGTATTCCTAAACCTATTGGCCTGTGCTTATTATTAGATCTTTCCGTTTTATCAGTTGGATAGAAATTAATATCAATTACTTCATCTAAGTTTTTTGTAGCTAATTTTGCAGTTTCATAAAGACCATCATAATCATATATTAATTTTTTATCTGATTTTTTTACAAATTTTGGCAGAGCTATAGAAGCCAAGTTACATACAGATGTTTCATTCTTATCTGAATATTCAACGATCTCTGCACACAGATTTGAAGATTTAATGACACCAATATTTTTTTGGTTAGACTTATTATTAATAGAGTCTTTATAAAGCATATAAGGTTGTCCTGTTTCAATTTGTGCTTCTATGATTTTAGACATTAAATCTCTTGCTTTAATTTTTTCTAAATGCTTCATTTCATTTTCATACTTTGTGTAAAGTTTTTCAAACTCGTCACCATAAACATCTGAAAGGCCTGGACATTCATGTTCACTCATAAGCGTCCACTCTTCATCATTTTCTACTCTCTTCATGAATAAATCTGGTATCCATAAAGCGTAAAACAAATCTCTTGCTCTAAATTCTTCGGCACCTGTATTTTTTCTAAGTTCTAGAAATTTCTCAATGTCAGCATGCCAAGGTTCTAAGTAAACTGCAAAAGAACCTTTTCTTTTTCCGCCGCCTTGATCAACTGATTTAGCAGTCTCATTAAATATTTTCAAAAATGGAATAAGGCCATTAGATTTGCCGTTTGTTGATTTTATTCTACTTCCACTACCTCTAATATTGTGAGCGTGCATGCCAATACCACCTGCTGTTTTTGATATTAGAGCACAATCTTTTATAGTATTAAAAATACCTTCTATGGAATCATCCTCCATACCTATCAAAAAGCATGAAGATAATTGCTGCATTTTTAGTCCACTATTAAACAATGTTGGAGTAGCATGTGTATACATACCAGTTGATAAACTTTTATAAGTTTCTTTAATTTTATCTAAATTAAACTCATTACCAGTAACTGTTAAAGTTACTCTCATCCAAAGGTCTTGAGGTCTTTCAATTGTTTTATTATCGAACTTTAATAAATATGCCCTTATTAGTGTTGTGAGAGCAAAATAATCAAAAGTATAATCTTTGTCATAATCAATTACGGATTCTATTAAATCTGCATTCTCCATCACCTTTTTATAATATTCTTCTCTTAACAATCCATCATCGTATAAATTTTTTGTTGCTATTATGAAGCCTGGAGTTTCTTTATGAAGTGAGTTTACTTTTATTCTTGCTGCAAGATAAGAATAATCAGGATGCTCAACTGTTAAAGCGGCAGCAGTTTCAGCAAGATAAGTATCAATTTCAACGGAACTAATATCACTATATAATCCTGGAACAGCCTTTTGAACAACGACAATTGGATCAATATTTAAACCAGTAGATAGAACAGAGACTCTATTGGTTATTTTATCCAGTGAAATTGGCTCTTTACTTCCATCCCTTTTAGTTACCATCATTGAAGAAGCTTTTTCTCCAACTTGTTCTTTTAGTTTTTTAGTATGATATCTTGAAGCCGCTCTTTGTTCTCTATATAAAACATAAGCCCTAGCAACTTTATGATGCTCATCCCTCATAAGTGCTAACTCCACTTGATCTTGTATATCCTCAATATGAATCATGTCACCATCAGCAATCCTTCTTGTTAGTGCCGAGACAACTTTATGCGTTAAAGCTTCAACAGTTTTATGAATTCCATCTTGTTGTTCTTTTTCCTTATTTTTATCATTTCTAATTTTTGTTTGTGCCAAGAATGCTTTTTTAATAGCGTTTGAAATTTTATCAGATTTGAAAGGTGTAATAGATCCGTCACGACGTACGACACTTAATGTTAAAATATTTACACTTTTTTCTTCTGAGATTTTTGCTGATACCTGTAGATTGTCTGCCATTTAAATTCTATCCATTTTTAAAAAATTATTGTCGAAAAACACAATATGTAGTGCCGCCGAAAAGGGACAATACAACATTTGCTCAATATCGCAATAAGAACAAAATAAGAACATAAAGATTTTTTTTACCATGTCAATCCCTTACATAATTCATATATTTATGAGGCAAACAAGTTATTGAAATATTTACATTTACTTATCAACTTAAGTCACATTTTGTTAACTGTTTCATTTTTTCTTTGAACTTAAATCTGCCATAAATTATTAATAAAAAGTAGCATGGCAAAGATAGCATTAGTTGACGACGAGCAGTCGATTCTCACGTCAGTATCTCTTTCTCTGCAAAGTGAGGGATTTACAGTAGATACATTTCTTAATGGAGTTGAAGCCTTAGAGGCTCTTGAAAGCAACTCTTATGATTTGGGACTGTTTGATATTAAGATGCCAAAAATGGATGGAAATGAACTTCTTTCAAAAGTACGTTCGAGCAAGATTGAAAATCTAAAAGATCTTCCGATTATTTTTTTAACGTCAAAAGATCATGAACAAGATGAGATAATTGGATTAAAAATGGGAGCTTCAGATTATATAAAAAAACCTTTTTCACAAAAATTATTAAATGAGCGCATAAGAACAGTGCTAAGAATTCATAACAATAGAAATGAAGAACAAAAAGATAATAATATTAAAAAACAAAATTTTATTAAGGGTGATTTGATACTAGATCAAGATAAACAATTATGTTTTTGGAAAGGTATAGAAATTGAACTTACGGTTGCAGAGTTTAATTTAATTAAATCTCTTGCTCAGTATCCTGGGGTAGTAAAAGATAGAAATCAATTAATGGACGCAATGTATGGTGATTCAATATATGTTGATGATAGGACTATTGATAGTCATATAAAGAGATTAAGAAAAAAATTCAGATCTTATGATAATTCTTTTGATCAAATAAGAACAAGATATGGTTCTGGATATTCTTGGCGTGATTAAGAGATTATTTACCTTATCAAGTTATAATTTAACATTCCAACTCATTATACTTAACTTAATTATTGTATTTTTAGGTTTAGTATTTTTATCTTATTTCAATTTCTACTTAATTCAAAATAATAAATTCATAGATAATAGGGATCAATCAATAAGATTAAATTTATTAAACATAACAAAATATTTAGAAAACACTTCAATATTAAGAGTGCCAATTTTTCAGTATGATTATCGTTGCAGATATCTTCAAGATATTGAAGCTTACAAGGAGAGTTGTGATTTGGCAGATAATATTAATCCTATCGAATTGTCAGAACCTGAGTTAGAAAAGTTTACAACTGAACAATTTATATTTCAAAACTTCGGTGATAAAGATTTTAACACTATTATTTATAATGAAAATTGGATTAAAATTGCAGATTCATCAAATTTATTTCTGAGCACAGATGTTGAGGAAATAGATTTATCTGAAACGAGTGAAAATATAGCTGATTCATCAAATTTATTTGAAAAAATTTATATTAATAATTTTAATTATATTAATAATTACATTCTTAAAAATAAATATACTAAAAATTTAGACAAAAATGTACATGAAATTATTTTGATTATTGACACTATTAAAGAAAAGCAGAAACTCGTTAAAACTTTTGAAGATGAAAATAATGATATAACTAGAATTTTAACATCACCTATAATCCAAGATAATAAAGTCTATGGAGTTGTTCTAATAAAGTATAAATTATTACTAAATAATAATGAACTAGCTACACAATCTTTGAATTTTTTTAATTTTTTTCTATTATTTATTTTCACTACAATTTTATTATCATTTATTTTTTTGAGAGGTTTGATAACACCATTAAGACAAATAACTAAAATCACTGTTCTTGAGAGAGATAAAACAAATAAGAAAAAATTAATATACCCTTTAAGATCTGATGAAATTGGTATTTTATCTGACCAAATTCAACTTATGTCAAACGAATTGAAATCACAAATCAATCAATTAGAAAAATTTAGCTCTGATGTTGCGCATGAACTAAAAAATCCACTAACAGCAATAAAATCTTCGATTGAATTATTAACTAGCAAAAACATAACTGATGAAAATAGAACCAAAGTAATGAATAATTTTAATAAAGATATCGACAGAATGAACAGATTGATCTCCGACATTTCTCATTTTTCAAAAACTATTGCAGAAATTGAAATAGAAAATTTTGAACTAACTAATGTAAATAAATTTCTAAAAGAAAATTTTAGTGAAAAATCAACTAATAAGAAAAATATTAAAATTTTACTTCAAACTGATAATAATAAAAATTTAGTACTCCTTAACAAAGATAAATTTTTACAGGTAATACTAAATTTAATAGATAATAGTATTTCAATTGCCAAAAATAATTCAAATATTTTAATTACATCAAATAAAAAAAATAAAAATTGTGTTGAAATCAAAATTTATGATCAAGGAAAAGGTATAGATTTGAAAGAAAAAAATAAAATTTTTGATAGATTTTACACTGATAGAATAGATGATCGGGACAAGCACTCAGGTCTTGGGCTATCTATATCATACGAGATAATAAATTCATTCAATGGTTCAATTGAATTAACAGAAAGTGACAAATTAAACTTCAGAGGTGCTTGTTTTCTGATTAAATTACCATTAAAAAGTTAAATAATCATAAAAGGATACAATCATGAGTGAAGATTTTAAAGTTAAAGACATAAGTTTAGCTGATTTTGGTGATAAAGAAATTGCAATAGCTGAAACAGAAATGCCTGGTTTAATGGCATTAAGAGAAGAGTATGGTGACTCTAAACCTCTAGATGGGGCAAGAATTGTAGGCTGTTTACATATGACAATACAAACTGCTGTTTTGATTGAGACTCTGGTATTTTTAGGTGCTTCCGTTAGATGGAGTTCATGTAATATTTTTTCCACTCAAGATCATGCTGCTGCAGCAATAGCTGCCAAAGGCATTCCAGTATTTGCTTGGAAAGGTATGACAGAAGAAGAATTTTGGTGGTGTATTGAGAAAACTCTAGAAGGCCCAGATGGTTGGAAGCCAAATATGATTTTAGATGATGGTGGAGATGCTACAAAAATAATTCATGAAAAGTATCCAAAAATGTTGGAAGAAATTTTAGGTTTATCCGAAGAAACAACTACAGGTGTGCACCGTTTGAAGGAAATGGAAAAAAATGGAACATTAAAGGTGCCAGCAATAAATGTTAATGACTCAGTTACCAAATCTAAATTTGACAACTTGTATGGTTGTAAGGAAAGTTTAGTAGATGGAATAAGAAGAGGTACTGATGTAATGATGGCTGGTAAAATAGCCGTTGTAGCTGGATATGGAGATGTTGGCAAAGGTTCAGCAGCTAGTTTAAGAGGGGCTGGTGCACGAGTTTGTGTGACTGAAATAGATCCAATTAATGCACTTCAAGCAGCGATGGAAGGTTATGAGGTTGTCACAATGGATGATGCTTGTAAATATGGTGATATATTTGTAACTGCAACTGGTAATCTTGATGTTATTACGCAAGATCATATGAGGCAAATGAGAGATCGTGCTATTGTTTGTAATATTGGACATTTTGATAACGAAATACAAACAGAAGCTCTTCAAAATTACAAGTCCGATGAGATTAAACCACAAGTAAGAGAAGTGGAATTTCCAGATGGAAAGAAAATATTATTACTATCAGAGGGAAGACTTGTTAATCTAGGAAATGCTACTGGTCATCCAAGTTTTGTTATGAGCGCATCATTTACTAATCAGGTCTTAGCGCAACTTGAACTTTGGAAAAATTCCAAAAATTATGAAAATAAAGTTTATGTTTTACCAAAACATTTAGATGAAAAAGTTGCATCATTACACTTAAAGAAGGTTGGAGCAAAACTTACAGAATTAACTGATAAACAAGCAGAATATATTGGTGTTAGTAAGCAGGGTCCATTTAAAGATAATACTTACAGATATTAGGAGTTAATATGAAAAGATCTTATTTATTTACAAGTGAATCAGTTTCTGAAGGCCATCCAGATAAAGTTTGTGATAGAATTTCAGATATGGTTGTTGATACCTATTTATCATCTGGTGACCCACAAACACGCGTAGCTTGTGAGACTTTGACTACCACTAATAAAGTAGTTTTAGCTGGAGAAGTAAGGGGACCATCAGTTTCTAAAGATCAGATTATATCTCAAGTTAGGGATTGTATTAAAGATATTGGTTACGAACAAGATGGCTTTCATTGGCAGAATTGTGATATTGAAAGTTTCCTTCATGAGCAATCAGCTGATATTGCTATGGGTGTTGATTCTGGTAGTAATAAAGATGAGGGCGCGGGTGACCAAGGCATCATGTTTGGTTTTGCTTGTAAAGACACTGAATCATTAATGTCAGCACCAATACATTATTCTCATCAAATTTTATATAAAATGGCACAAGCTCGCAAAGATGGATCTGCATCTGGTCTAGAACCTGATTCAAAAAGCCAAGTTACAATGCTTTATGAAAACGGAAAACCAACTAAAGTTACATCTTTAGTAATTTCTTCACAACACAAAGAAGGTTTATCTCCTGAGGATGTAAAAGAAATTGTTAAACCTTATGTATATGAGTGTATACCTAATAACTTATTAGAAGGTCTTAAAGATGAAGAATTCTATGTTAATCCCACAGGAAATTTTGTAATTGGAGGTCCTGATGGTGACTCTGGTTTAACTGGACGTAAAATAATAGTTGATACATATGGTGGTGCAGCACCCCATGGTGGAGGGGCATTTTCAGGAAAGGATCCATCTAAAGTTGATAGATCTGCAGCATATGCAGCTAGGTACTTAGCAAAAAATGTTGTTGCAGCAGATCTAGCTGATGAGTGCACTATACAGTTATCTTATGCAATAGGAGTATCAAAACCTTTGTCGGTATATGTTAATACTAATGGAACAAATAAAGTTGATGAACAGAAAATTGAAAAATCTGTTCAAGATTTATTTGATCTAAGCCCAAGAGGAATAAGAGAACATTTGAAACTAACAAATGCAATTTATGTTCCAACCTCTGCTTATGGACATTTTGGCAGAGAGCCAAGTGACAAGGGACATTTTACTTGGGAAAAAACTGATTTAGTGGAAGCCCTAAAAGGTATTGCATAACAAAATTTGCAAAAATTAAGTAATCAAATTTTAGATCTTCATGAACTTGAAAAATTCTCTAGTAATTTATGTAAAAACATATCAGTTGGAGATATTTTCTTATTTCAAGGGGAGCTAGGTGCTGGTAAAACTACATTTGTAAGATTATTAATTAATAATCTTTTTGTATTAAATAATTTACCAAAACCATCTTCTATTACTAGTCCAACATTCCCTATTTTGATAACCTATGAATTGAATTCATCACAAATATATCATTATGATCTTTATAGAGTACAGAGTCTAAAGGAATTAGAGGAATTAGATTTCTTCGAAAATTTAAATAACAATATTACATTTGTAGAATGGCCTGAAATGTTAATTAGTTTACCACTAAACAAAAATCATTATTTAATAAATTTAGATATGATTTCAGAAACTAAAAGAAAAATTAATATTAGTTTTGAACAATAGTCTGATGAATTCTAATCACAATGATTATGAAAAAATTGAGGACGGATTATCTAATAAATTAATTTATAGAATTACAGAAAAAGAGAATAGCAAAATAGTAATTGACTTTTCTAGAGATAAACAAGAGTTTAAAAATTTCCTTAATGTTTATCAAATATTACTAAAGATTAATATATCAATCCCTAAGTTATATGAAGTTAATCAAAAGCAATATAAAATATATATGGAGGATTTTGGAAAAAATAGATTTAATAAAATATACAATAAAGATAATCTTTATAAACTTTTAAAACTAGCCGTAGAAAATATAATTGTTATTCAAAATGAATCAAATTTAAATAATTTAAAAAATTTAAAAGAATACACATTTGAAGATTTAAAAATTGAACTTAAAGAGTTTGTTACTTTTTATATTCCTACCAACAAAAATTCAAATTTTCCCACTTCAAAATTTTATGAATTATGGAAAAGTGTATTCTATGCTCAAAATTATAATATGAAAAGTTTTGTTCACAAAGATTTTGAATTTGTTAATTTATTTTTTTTAGAAAATTATGAATCACATTTACAATGTGGAATTATTGATTTTCAAAGTGCTTTTATGGGATTTATAGGATGGGACCTACTATCATTATTAGAAAATCCAAGAATTAATTTTACAAGAGATTTCAATGATAAATTAATTAAATATTTCTATGATAAAACGCCAACAATTCGAAATCTCAATACTTTTCGGGAACAATATTATGTTTTAAGTTTAGCTAGACAGACTCGATTACTTGGAAGATGGAAAAAATTATTTAGTATAAATAATGATTATCAATTCTTAGACTATTTAAAAATAACTAAATCTAGAACAATAGCAACATTAAATAACATTAAAAATCATGAACTAAGATTAATTTATGAAAAGTATTTATAATCTATGAATAATTTTACGTTAATGATTTTATGTGCAGGTTTTGGATCAAGAATGTTAAATTTGACACGCAGTAACCCAAAACCCCTATTAAAGTATAAAAATAAAGTATTATTAAAGAACACAATTGATTTTTTTACTAATATTGGATGTGATGAAATCTTAATAAATACACATTACTTGCATCATAAAATTAAAAAGTATTTGAACAAAAATTTTAAAAAATACCCTATTGAGATTATTTATGAAAAAAAAATACTTGGTACAGGTGGCGGAGTTAAAAATATTTTCAATCATACAAAAAGAAATAATATCTGTGTTGTTAATTCTGATATTTTTTGGACTAAAAAAAATAAATCACATATCAAATATTTTCTTAGCAATTATCAAAACGTATCTCACTGTAAAATGTTGTTGTCTAAAGATATTAATTTTTTAGGTTTAAAAAAAGAAAATGGTGACTTTAACTTAAAAAGAAATGTAGTGACAAATTGGAAGAGTAAAAATGAGAAATTGTATTATTCAGGTCTTCAAATTGTATCTAAAAATATCTTTAATAATAGAAAAAAAATATTCTCTATGAATGAAATTTGGACAAAACTAATAAAAAAAGATCAAATTAAAGGTTATATAATTCCTTCTAAAATCAGACATATTGGGGATAAAAAATCAATTTTAGAAAATTAGATTTAATTTAGCTTGATAATAAATAAATATTTCTTACATAACCATTATGTCTACTAAAGTTACAAACGATCAAACCTTTGATAAAGACATTTCTGCTAACGATATGCCCGTAGTAGTTGATTTCGGTGCAGAATGGTGTGGTCCATGTAAAGTACTTGATCCAATTTTAGAAGAAATTGCTATTGAAAATAAAGATAAAGTTAAAATTTATAAAATGAACATTGACGATAATCCAATGACACCACAAAAATATGGTATTAGGGGTATTCCTACAATAATGATTTTTAAAAAAGGTGAGTTAATTGATACAAAAGTTGGCAGTCTTCCTAAAACAGCATTAGAAAACTGGATACAATCCAACTTATAATAACTTTTTTCTAATTTTTCCTATCAAATACAAAGAACCAGTAATTAAATATATTTTTTCTTGATTAGATCTAAAATATTTTAAGGCATCATTTATGTTATTTATTTGCTCACATTTAATAGAATGAAAATCACAAATCTCATTTATTTCTTTACTTTTAAATGAATTTTTTTCATCTGGTATTGTTATAGCTAAAACTTTTGATATTCTTTTTTTTATTTTCTTCAAAAATAAACTTACTTTCTTATTATTCAACATTCCAAACAAGACTATAGGTTTTATTCTTTTAGTTTTTAAATATTCATTCAGTTTATCAGCTCCATCAATATTATGTGATCCATCAAGAATTATTTTTTTATTTTTATAATTAATAATTTCCAATCTTCCTGGCCAAATTGTTTTTTTTATCGCTGCATTAATTTCTTTTGTATTTAGTTTATACCCCATCTTTTTCATGATTTTAGCAAAATATATAGATATTGATGCATTTTCCTCCTGATGTTTTCCATTCAATGAAGGTTGAGTATAGAGAAATTTTTTTCCATCTACTTTAATTTCAAACTTATTTTTTAATGATTTTGTAACTTGAAATTCTTTCCCATAAAAATATTTATTTTCAAACTTATTTAATTTTTTTTGAATGTGATCTTTTAATTCTTTTTTTTGTTTACCAACTAAAACAAAATCACAATTCTTCACTATACCCAATTTTTCATTAGCAATTTTCTTAAGTGTTTTTCCTAGAAATTCTTCGTGATCAAAACTAATTGGTGTTAATATACTACAAATCTTTTTTGGTATTATGTTAGTTGCATCTAATCTACCTCCTAACCCTGTCTCCAAAATAAGAAAGTCAGATTTTGATTGTTTAAACAATATGAATGCTGCGGCTGTTGTTATTTCAAAGAATGTTATTGGTTTATTATTATTTATTGTTTTCACAAATTTTAGAGTCTCGTAAAGCTTCTTTGTACTTACTTCTTTATTATTTAGAATTATTCTTTCATTAAACCTAGATAAATGTGGTGAGATATATGCATCACATTTATACCCATTCTTCAATAAAATATTTCTTATGAAACTTTGAACAGACCCTTTTCCATTTGTGCCTGCAATATGAATAGTTTTTGGTAGATCATCTTGAGGATTACCTAATTTTTTTAATAATAATTTTAATCTGTCTAATGAAAGATCAATATATTTGGGATGAAGTTTGACCAGTTCATCTAACAACTTTTCTGTTTTAGATTTCACTGATTAACTTATATGATCTAATACTTTATACAAAGTTTCTTTGAGGTCTTTTCTATGAGAAACAATATCTACCATTCCATGTTCTTTTAGATATTCAGCTTTTTGAAAATCTACAGGTAATTCTTCTCTGATTGTGTCTTGTATAACTCTTTTACCTGCAAAACCTATCGTAGCACCTTGTTCTGCTATTGTTATATCACCTAACATTGCGAAAGAAGCGGTCACTCCACCAGTAGTAGGTTCGGTTAGAATTACTATGTAAGGTATATTATTTTCATTTAACAAATCAACAGCAGCAATTGTTCTAGGCATTTGCATCAAGCTTACAATTCCTTCCTGCATTCTTGCTCCACCAGATGAGGTAAAAATCACATAAGGTAATTTATTTTCTATAGCCAATTTAGCACCTTTAACTATTGCTCCCCCGACTGCTCTACCCATAGATCCACCCATGAATTCGAAATTCATTAGTCCTGAAATAATTTCTTTATCTCTTATCTTTCCTTTAATAAGTATGAAAGCATCATCTCTATTTGTTCTTTTTCTATATTCTTTCAGTCTATCTTTATATTTTTTTTTATCCGTGAATTTAAGTGGATCATCAGATATCTTATCAGGGCTAATTTCACTATAGTTTCCCTCTTCAAAAAATAATTTTATCCTATCTTCTGCAGACATTCTAAAATGATAATTACAATTAACGCAAACGTATAAATTTTCTTTTAAATCCTTATGATGAATCATATTTCCACATGATACACAATTATTCCATAATTTTTCTGGAACACTTCTTCTTTTTACAAGTGAGGAGAGTTTAGGTTTTACAAAATTTGTTAACCAATTCATACTCTTGTTCCATTTTTCAAATCTTTTGAAAATTTATTAATTTCTGACAACATTTTATCTTTATTATTTAAGTTTTGTTCTATAATTTTAATTATACTTGAGCCAACAACTGCACCATCAGCTATTTTGCATATATTTTTTACATCAGTTGCGTTTTTAATTCCAAATCCAGGCACAACTGGTAAATTTGTATGTTTTTTGATTAAAGTCACTGATTTTTCAAGATCATTAAGATCAGCAGATTTTTGTCCAGTAATTCCCATAACACTCACATAATATAAAAAACCACTAGCATTTTTTAATATTAACTTAAGCCTTTCTTCGTCAGTTGTAGGAGTAATTAATCTAATTAAATCAATCTCATTTTTTTTTAGCTCATTTATCAAATCTTCATCTTCTTCTGGTTGTAGATCTACAATAATTAAACCATCAACTCCATTTTCTTTGCATTTTTTGACAAACTTCTTAATTCCAAAATATAGAATCAAATTATAGTAACCCATTAAAATAATAGGGAGATCACTTTTCATTTTCTTTGTCTCGGAGGCTAAGGAGAAAATATTCTCTAAATCAATTCCATTACTTATAGCTCTATTGCTTGATAATTGAATTGTTGGGCCATCAGCCATTGGATCAGAAAAAGGCATTCCAATTTCTATAATATCAGCCCCATTATTAATTATTGTCTTAATAATTTTTAAACTTGTTTCAACATCAGGGTCACCTCCAGTAACAAATGTTACTAGTTTTTTTTCATTATTTTTAAATGCCTGACTAATTAAATTAGTCATTTAAATTTTTATATTTAATTCATCAGCTATTGTAAAAATATCTTTATCCCCTCGTCCACACATGTTCATAACAATAATTTTATCTTTACTATAGTTTTTTGCTATTTTCTTTAATACAGCTAAAGCATGAGCAGGCTCCAAAGCTGGAATTATACCTTCTAATTTGCAACAATATTGAAAAGCTTCTAGAGCTTCTTTATCTGTTGCTGACATGTATGTTACCCTTTTTTCTTCAAATAAAAATGAATGTTCTGGACCAATACCTGGATAATCTAAACCAGCAGAAATAGAATGAGCTTCCTGAATTTGCCCAGTGTTTGATTGTAACAAATAAGTTTTATTACCATGTAATACCCCGGGTTTTCCTCCAGTTAAACTAGCTGCATGCTTATCTGTTTCTATTCCATGTCCTGCCGCTTCAACAGCAATCATTTCAACATTAGAATCATCTAAGAATTCGTGAAACAATCCTAAAGCGTTTGATCCACCACCAATACAAGCCATTAATAAATCTGGAGCTCTTCCTTCTAAATCTTCAAGTTGCTCACGTACTTCTCTTCCAATCACAGATTGAAAATCTCTTACCATTGCTGGATATGGATGAGGTCCTGCAGCTGTGCCTATTATATAAAAAGTATCTTTAACATTTGTAACCCAATCTCTTAGTGCTTCATTCATAGCGTCTTTAAGTGATTTTGAACCCGTAGATACAGATCGTATTTCTGCACCTAGCAATTTCATCCTAAAGACATTTGGTGATTGTCTTTCAATGTCTTTTTCTCCCATATAGACTATACAAGGTAATCCAAATAAAGCACAAACAGTTGCTGTAGCTACACCGTGTTGTCCTGCTCCTGTTTCTGCTATAATTCTAGTCTTACCCATCTTTTTTGCTAGCAAGATTTGACCCATACAATTATTAATTTTATGAGCTCCTGTATGGTTTAATTCATCCCTTTTAAAATAAATTTTAGGACCATCAAGGTCATTACTAATTCTTTCTGCAAAGAAAAGAGGACTTGGTCTGCCAACATATGTTTTTAAATAATGACTAAATTCATTAATAAAATTTTTATCATTTTTTATTTTTTCATATTCCTTTTCTACTTCAAGAATTAAAGGCATCAAAGTTTCTGAAACATACCTCCCACCAAATTGACCAAAATAGCCTTTTTCATTTGGATAACTTTTATATGTATTCTTAAGCATTTTTTAATTTTCCTATAAAATTATTTATCATGTGATTATCTTTAATGCCAAGTTCTTTTTCTACTCCCGAAGACAAATCTATTCCTAAAGGTTTTATATCTTTAAGAATTTGTTTAATATTATTAGCATTTATACCACCAGATAAAAACCATGGTTTTTTTGTATCTATATTTTTTAGTATATTCCAATCAAAACTTTTTGAATTTCCACCAGGTAATTCACCTTTCAGAGGTTTGTAATCAAATAAAAAATAATCAACATTTTGATATTTACTAATTTTCCTTAAGTCATTTTTATTACTTATAGAAATTGATTTAATAATTTTTACACCAGTTTGTTTTAAGTTTTTAATATAATCATCATCTTCTGTTCCATGTAATTGTACAAATCTTAATTTTAAATTTTTTATTATTTTTTCCACTTCGTAAAGATGTTTATTTACAAATACTCCAACACCTTTAATATTTAAATCTTCTGATATTTTTTGGAGTTCTGCGGCATTTTGAATTGAAATATTTCTTGGACTAGCTGGATAAAAAATCATTCCAAAAAAATTAACATTATTTTTTTCACAACATATCAATGTATTTTTGTTTTGTATTCCACAAATTTTGATAATCATTTTTAAGACAGTGATTTATTAATATCTCTTAAAACTTTAAGCGGATTATTTGATTCAGTAATAGGTCTACCTATTACTAAAAAGTTTGCTCCTAAGTCTATCGCCTTTTTTGGATTTTCTACTCTTTTCTGATCATCACTTTTCACATTGTTATTAATTCTAATACCAGGAGTAATTATAATAAAATTTTTTCCAACCTCTCTTCTAATATATTTAATTTCTTTTGGGCTACAAACAACTCCATCCAAGCCATTTTTTTTTGCAAAATTTGCAAATTTTTTTACTAATGAATGAAGATTATTTTGATTATAATATTTTTTTACTTGCTTATTGTCCATACTTGTTAAAATTGAAACACCAATCACTTTTGTAGATTTATTTCCCTTGAATGAACAAGCTTTTGTCATGTTGTCACCACCAGATATATGAATAGTAGTAAAAATTGGTTTAATTTTAATTATAGCCTTTAACCCATTCTTTACTGTATTCGGAATATCATGAAGTTTTAAATCAAGAAATATTTTTGGACATATAGAATATATTTTTTTATAACCAGTTAAACCAAAATTAAAGAAAAACTCATAACCAATCTTGAATGCATACACATCCTTCTTTAGTGTTTTGACTATTTTTAATGTTTTATTTAAATTATTACTATCTAAAGCAACAATAACTTTTTTATGAAACGTCATTGTTATCAGAATATGTCAAAGTATTTATCTTTTTATGTAATATCTTGCCAATTTTGAAATGTAGTTTGAAACTTCTATTTTTATATATTCTTTCATTTGTTTTTGGATTTCTTACAAACTTTTCTTTATTTATTTTTTTGCTTATTGTTCCAAATCCTCTTAATTCTATATTATGTCCATCCATAAGAGATTTAGAAATTTTTTTTATAAATAAATTAAACAACAATTCTATGTCATCCGGATTTAGATTGTTGTGTTTTTTATGTAAATTTTCAAGGATTTGAGATTTAATCATTAATCCTATTTTTTTAAAACAGATCCTAATATATCACCAAGTGATGCACCAGATGCACTAGAACCATATTTTGATAAAGCTTCTTTCTCATCTCTAATTTCAAGTTGTTTGATTGATAGATTTAAAGATCTATTTTTATTATCAACAGAAACAATAATTGAATCAATATTTTCATTTAAAGCAAAACGTTCAATCTTGTTATCATTTTTATCATTTGATAAGTTAGATTTCTTTATAAAGCCAAAGATCTTATTTTCATTATCCAATTCAATTTTAAGCCCTTTATCATCAATTTCAACTATCTTCCCAGTTACCTTAGAATTCAAAGGATTCTTTTCAATGTAATCCTGAACCGGGTCATTGTTGAGGTGTTTTATACCTAAACTTATTCTTTCTTTTTCAACATTAATATCTAATATTTTAACTTTAACCTTTTCACCTTTTTTTAAATCTTTAATAATTTTTTCACACTCTTTCTCATCCCAACTTAAATCAGAAATATGAACCATACCATCGATCTCATCTAAAACTTTAACAAAAATACCAAAATCCACTATATTTACAATTTCAGTTTCAAAAGTATCATTAATATTAAATTTTTCTTTTAGTTTCATCCACGGATTTTCTTTCATTTGTTTCAGGCTACAATTAATCCTCTTTTTTTCATTATCGATGCTTAATGCCAAAACTTCGACTTCATCATTTACGTTGAGTATTTTAGAAGGATGTGGTGGTTTTTTTAACCAACTCAATTCATTCAAAGGTATAATACCATCGTATTTGCTATCAATAATAATGTGAACATTATTATCATTCATATTCACAACTTTGCTTAAAATTTTATCATTTGTTTTAATATTATCATTTACATTATCCCAAGGGTCATCTGATAACTGTTTAATTCCAAGACTTAGTCTAGATAACTCTTCATCAAATTTTAAAACTTTAACTTTTATTAAAGAATTTAATTCTAGAACTTCTGAAGGATTTCCAATTTTTGTCCATGAGATATCAGTAACATGAATGAGTCCGTCTATGCCACCTAGATCAATAAAAGCACCGTAATCAGTAATATTTTTTACTTTACCCTCTAAGATTGATCCTTCTTTTATATTTTTTAAAAGTTCAGTTCTTTGTTCATTAAGTTCATTTTCTGTAATAGCTTTTCTAGAAACAACAATATTGCCTCTGTATTTGTCCATTTTTAAAATCATAAGCTCTAACGGCTTATTTAAAAGTTCTCTAGTATCTTTAATGATCTGTCTCGTTTCTATTTGACTGCCAGGCAAAAACGCAACTACACCATCTAGGTCTACACTCATACCGCCTTTAACACGATTAAAAGGTATTCCTGTTACAGGTTTATTTTCATTAAAACTTATTTGTAAATTTTGCCATGCTTTTTGTTTAACTGCTTTTTCTCTTGAAAGAAGGGTTTCACCATTTGAACTATCAACATTTTCAATAAACACTTCGGTTTCATCTCCTACTTCAATTTCAGATTTTTGACCTGGTCTTGAAAATTCACTCAAAGGAACACGACCCTCACTTTTTAAACCCACATCTATAGTTACTATATCATTTTCAATTGAAATAATTTTACCTAAGGCAATACTTTTTTCTTTAGCTGAAGAATTTTCTAAGGATTTTGATATTAATGTATCATATTCGGGATTACTTATTTTATAATCAGTATCTTGCTTCATATTATAAATTATTTAATAAAGGCTTTATTTGTTTAATAGTATCACTGAATGAACTGTTATTATTAATAATAAATGCATCCTTTGGTATTACAAGGGGGGAGTTTTTTCTAAGTTTATCTTTGTTATCTCTCAATTTTATTTCCTTCAAAATTTTTGGGTATATAGACTTTTCGCCACTATCAATCAACTGTTTATATCTCCTTTTTGCTCTAATTTCTGCTTTTACATCTATATATAGTTTTAAATCCGCATTTTTAAAAACTACAGATCCAATATCTCGTCCATCAATAACAAATCCCTGATTATTTTTATTTTTTTTCACAAAGTCATATTGTAACTTATTTACAAAATTTCTAATAAATATATGGACTGCAATTTTTGAAGATAATTTACTTATTTCCTGTGTTCTAAGTTTTTGATTTTTTCTATAAGATAAATATTTAATTTCTCTAATTTTTTTTTTAATTTTGCTAAGATTATTAACATCAATATTTTCATTAAAAAAGATGAGTGCTAGTCTTCTATAAAGAATGCCTGAATCTAAATGTTTGAATTTCCATTTCCTACTAATGTACTTTGATATTTTTTCTTTTCCAGAAGCGGCAGGGCCATCTATAGTTATTATTTTTTCTTTCAAGAAATATTTCCACCTAGTCTATTAATTTCATTTTTAAAATTTGGAAAACTTGTATTAATAGCTTCTGAATCTTCTATCTCAAGTGGTCCAATCTTAGTTCCCATAACAGCAAAAGCCATAGCAATTCTATGATCAAAATCAGTTTTAATTATATTTTTTTTAATTTCAAATTTATTTGAAGGATATATAAAAAGATCGTCACCTATAGATTTACAATTAACACCGCAGTTTTGTAAATTTAATAATATTAATTTTAATCTGTCACTTTCTTTTACTCTAAGTTCTTTTAAACCACGAAATACACTTGGTGAATTAGCAAAAGAAGCAGCAACTGCAAGAATTGGATATTCATCTATCATTAAATCAGCAAAATCTTGATTAAGTTCACACCCATTTAAATTTGTACTCTCAACTTTAATATCACATATATTTTCATTATTATTAAGACGCTCATTAAATATTAATATTTTAGCTCCCATTTTTTTTAAAGCTAAAATTATTCCATTCCTTGTTGGGTTGTTATTGATGTTTCTAAGAGTTATATTTGAATTATTATTTATTAATGCAGAAACGATAAAGAAAGCACTACTAGAAAGATCATTAGGAACATCAACATTTTTAGATATTAATTCTTTTTGTCCAACAATATTTATTATTTTTTTATTCTCTTCTTTTTTTATATCTATATTTGCTCCAAATGCTTCTAACATTGTCTCAGTATGATCTCTGGTTACCTTAAATTCGGTAACTCTTGTTTTACCCAATGTATTTAAACTTGCTAACAAAATTCCAGACTTTATTTGAGCTGAGGGTAATTTTAATTCTATAGAAGCAGGTTTTAAATTTGCACCTGTAATTTTAATAGGAAGTTTACCTTTGGAAGTTTTAATATTAGCATTCATTTTAGTTAATGGGTCTGTAATTCTGCTCATCGGTCTCTTTGTAAGAGACTGATCTCCTTTAAGAATGCTCTCAAATTTTTGTGATGACAAGAGACCTGTTAATAATCTTGCACTGGTTCCAGAATTGCCAAGATAAATATAATCTTTGGGTTTATTTAATGAATTAAGGCCTTTCCCATAAATAATTAGTTTATTATTATTTTGCTCAATTTTTACATTCATACTTTTGAAAGCATTAATAGTGTGTTTTACATCATCAGATTTTAAAATATTACTTATCTCAGAAATTCCATTAGAGATAGACGGAATAATTATTGATCTATGAGATATGGATTTATCTCCAGGAATACTAGGTTCGCCATTGATACCATTATTAATTTCATTACTAATCATTTTAAAGTTTGAAATTTGAGCCTAAGTAAAATTTCTTTATTTTCTCATCATTTACCGCTGAAATTGGATCGCCTTCATAAAATATTGCACCTTCGTTAACTATGTAAACTTTATCAACAATTTTTAGAGTTTCTCTTACATTATGATCTGTAATTAATATTCCAATATTTCTATCTTTTAATTTCTTAATAATAATCTTAATTTCCTCAATTGATACTGGATCAATACCAGTTAAAGGTTCATCTAATAAAAGATATTTAGGATCTGTAGCTAGTGTTCTAGCAATTTCTAACCTTCTTCTTTCACCTCCTGACAATACAACTGACTTTGATTTTCTGACATGGTTGATATCAAATTCATTAAGAAGATTTTGTAAAATAATATTTTGTTTATTTTTATCTTTTTCCTTAATTTCAATAATAGACAAAAGATTATCTTCCACACTCATGCCTCTAAAAATTGAAGCTTCTTGTGGGAGGTAACTAATGCCTAATTTCCCTCTTAAATAAATTGGAAGATTTGAAACATCTAATTTATCAAGAATTATACTACCTCTATCAGGCTTAACTAATCCAACAATGATATAAAATGTGGTAGTTTTTCCAGCACCATTCGGTCCCAATAGCCCAACAACTTCTCTTCTTTTAATTGATATATTAATGTCTCTAACTACTTGTTTATTTCCATATGTTTTTGAAATTTTATTAATTTTCAATCCATTGTCTAAAACTTGAAATTTGTTATTCATCGTCTTGAATTATCACTTTTACCTTATTTTGATTATTAGATTTAATTTTATACGAATTATTATTTGTATCAAGAGTCCCATAGTCCCCAGTAATTTTTTCTTCATTACGAATTATTGTAACACTGTCTACTAATTCAATAATCGAAATTTCATTATCAAAGTTGATTTTTTTAGCATACATTTCAGTATCATTATTTTTTACGTAAGAAATTTTATCATCGATAACGTTTAAATAAGTAATTTCTTTTTTATCATTGTTATTAGAAAATATACCATCAATAGTTTCTCCTGTAATAAGAATTGTTTCATTAATCAATTTAGAATTTTTTCCTTTAACAGAAAATTTACCAGTTAGGTTATTGATTTCAATCGATCCATCTGAAAACATTTCAATATTTTCTGTAACTACTTTTGAATTTATTCCTTTTACTTTTAATTTCTCTATTTTTACTTCAAATTGTAAATTTTCACCACTTCCTATTATATTAAACTCAGGAGAATTAAATTGAACATTACCCTCTGCATTTAATTCAATGATATCATACAAACTACTTTCAAAATTTATTTTCACTTCATTAGCTTGTAATATAAAATTGTCAGACTCAATCTTTACATTTTTTTTTAATAAATAATATTTCTCATTTTGAAATACTTCAATTCCATCCTCTGTTGTAATTTCTGTCTCACCCCTTTCTCTTGCATTCGCATTTACACAGAATAATAAAATAATTATTATTTTAACTATTGATTTCATTTTAAAACTATAAAAGAGCTACCATAAAAAATTATTTTATTTCCCCTATCATGAATATTGAAACCATCTGAAAAAATTGTTGTATTTTTTGATTTAAACAACGATTTTGATTTACTTTGTGCAGTTTGTTTATTTCTATCAAAAATAACCTTTTCTGTTTCAATGCTAAATTCATTTGACTTGAAACTAACACTATTTTTTAGCAAAATTTTATCTTTACTCAGAAAATTTCCTTCTTTTGCAGTAATATAAATTTTCTTATCATCATTATTTATAGTAAACTTAGGCTCAGAAATATCAACATTTGACAATTTTTTGTCTAAAATTTTTAGTTCAATATTATTAAGATTAATTTGTTTAGTAAAAATTACTAATAAAAAGGCTAATATTATTATTAAACCAAAAAAAAATATTAAATTTTTATTTATATAAAGAAAAAAATTCAATTTAACCTGTCAATCTTAATAAATCATGAATATGCACAATTCCTATTGGTTTTTTATTTTCACAAATGAATAAACTAGTTATTTGTTTTGTGTTCATTAAATTAATTGCTTCACCAACCAACATATCTTTATTTGCTATAGTAGGATTTTTGGTCATTATTTCTTGAGCGTTTTTTGTAAAAAATTTTGAGTTTAATTTTCTTCTTAAGTCTCCATCAGTAATTAAACCAACTATTTGTTTTTTATTATTAATTACACCAATACAGCCAAAACTCTTTTTGGTCATAGTAAGTAAGGCATTAGACATTTTATCCTCTAAATTTGCTAGAGGTAATTCTTTACCCACATGCATTACATCACTTAAATTTTTAAGATCTTTACCTAGATTACCTCCAGGATGAAGATTTTTAAATTCTGTACTTTTAAAACCTCTTAGTTCCAATAAAGATATTGCAATACAATCACCAATAATCATAGTCATTGAAGTTGAACTTGTAGGTGCTAAATTTAAAGGGCAAGCTTCAATTGGTTTTTTATACAAAATGGGTACAGTAGCATTTTTATGAAGTATACTTTTTGAGTTACTCGTTATACTAATAAGTTTTATATTAAATCTTTTAGTAAATTGAATTATGTTTTTCAACTCTGATGTTTCACCTGAATTTGAAATAGCTATAACGCAATCATCTTTTTTTATACTTCCTAAATCACCGTGACTTGCTTCTGTAGCATGAATAAAATACGAAGGAGTCCCTGTTGATGTAAGAGTTGCGGATATCTTATTACCTATGTGTGCACTTTTTCCAACACCAGTAATTACAACTTTTCCTTTTGTATTATAAATTAAATTAACTGCCCTACAAAAATTTTCATTAAATGTTGATTTTAAATTTTTAATACTACTTAATTCTCTCGACAGTGTTCTATTTGCACTATTAATTATCTTTTTATTATTTTTCATTAATGTTTAAATATATCTTGTTCTGACCAACCATTAATATCTAAATCTGTTCTGTATTGAATAAAATCAAAACAAGCTTTAGCTAGTTTACTTCTTTTTTCTCTTAACAACATTATATCGAGTTTTTCTTTAATTTTATGTAAATATAAGACGTCAGTAGCTGCATATATTTGCTGTTCTTTAGTTAATTCTCCACCCCAATCAGAAGATTGTTCAGTTTTTGAAATTGATTTTTGTAATAATTCACTACAAAGATCTTTGTATCCATGTTTATCAGTATAAGTTCTAACTAGTTTTGATGCAATTTTAGTACAGTAAATGTTTTTAATATTTATTTTGAAATTGTGTTTGAATACAGCCACATCAAACCTAGCATAATGAAATATTTTTTGAATTTTATTATTCTTAAGAATTTTAATTAAATTTAGAGGTTTTTCATTAGATAAGTCAATTTTTACTAGATGACATACTTCATCACCATTAGATATTTGAACTAAACATAATTTATCTCTTTTAGGATTTAATCCCATTGTTTCACTATCCAATGCAATTGTATTATTAGCTTTAAAATTTGTTGGGAGATCTCCTTTATAGAAATTAATTTTCATTTTGATTTTATTGTCTGTATGATTTATATTTTCCTTATATCATTTATTTAATTAAAGGTCATGAAATCAATAGTAATTTTTGGAGGGGCAGGGTTTGTAGGCAAGCATTTAATAAGACGTCTTACCAAAAATGGCTATAAAATCATTATTCCATATCAAAGATCTGTACAAGAAGCTAAAATTAGACTTTTAGGTGTAACAGGACAAGTAATTCCATTTCGTTTTTCTTCATTAGAAGACAAAAGGCTTAAATCTATTTTAAATAATGCTGACGTATGTATTAATTTGAAAACCACATATGATCAAAAGAAGGGTGATTTTGATATTACAATATTTAAGTTTAATCAAAAACTTATTAGAATTTTAAAATCTAGTAAGAAATTAAAACAATTCATTCTTTTTTCTGGTCTTGGTGTGGATGTTGATAAAAATTCAACAAGAAGTATCGCAGTGCATAAATCTGAAAAGGAAGCTTTTAAACAACTAGATAATGCTATTATTATTAGACCAGGCGTTATTATAGGCGGTGGAGATATTTTCTTAAAAAGACTTTTGCCAATATTTAAATCATCTTTTTTTGTTCCTCTTTTTGGAGATGGTTCAACTAAATTTCAGCCAGTTTTTATTGATGATGTATCTCTGGCTGTCGATGAAATAATTAATTCTAAGATTAATGGAAAAAATATTTACGAACTTGCCGGTCCTAGGACTTACTCTTACAAAGAATTCTTTAATCATATTTCTG
>CACNHT010000012.1 GCA_902620285.1 uncultured Alphaproteobacteria bacterium
TTTGCTTCATTATATCAATTCTTTGTTTTGAAATTTCCCCAATATTATCTTTATGTAAAAGTATACAATATGATTGAATGTCATTTCTACCAACACGACCTCTCAATTGATGAAGTTGAGCTAAACCAAATCTTTCAGCATGTTCAATTACAATTGTTGTTGCAGAAGGAATATCTACACCAACTTCAATAACAGTTGTTGAAACTAAAATTTTATAATCCTCATTTTTAAACTTTGTCATTATTTCTTCTTTTTCTATCTCACTTAAACGTCCATGCATTAAAAGAACTTTATTTTTGAAATATTTTTTTAAAATTTTGTATCTTTCCTCTGCGGCTTTTAGATCTAACTCTTCAGATTCTTCTATTAAAGGGCATACCCAGTAAAATTTAGACGATGAATTTTTAATTTTTTCTTTTATTCTATCAATAAGTTGATTTTCTTTTTTTAATGTCAAAGAGCTGGTTATAATTGGTTTACGACCTAAAGGTTTTTCAATTAATTTACTCTCTTTCATATCTCCATATGCTGCTAAAGTTAATGTTCTTGGAATGGGAGTCGCACTCATTACTAAAATATTTGGTTTATGATTTTTATGGTTAAATACCATTCTTTGATAAACACCAAATCTATGCTGTTCATCAATAACTGCTAAACCTAAATTATTAAATTTTACAGTATCTTGTATTAAAGCATGTGTCCCAATTATAATATCTACTTTTCCCTTTGCAATTTGATCTAATTTTCCTTTCCTTTCCTTACCCTTATCCTTTCCTGTAAGAACAAGCACATTTATTTTTGAATTTTTTAATAAATTTATAATATTTTCATAATGCTGAAATGCAAGAATTGTAGTAGGCACCATTAAAGCAGATTGAAAATTACTTTCAAATACTTTTATCATTGATATTAAAGCAACAATAGTTTTTCCAGACCCAACATCTCCTTGCAACAATCTGATCATTTGATTAGAGCTTCCTAGGTCCTGAAGTATTTCTTTGATTACATTATTTTGTGAATTTGTGAGTTGAAAATCTAAATTACTATAAAATTTATTTAATGTTTTATTTTCACTAGTAATTTTAAGACCTTTTTTCTTTTGATTAAAATTTCTCATAATGCCTATAGCTAATTGATGAGATAATAATTCATCAAATGCTAGTCTTCTTCTGAGCAAATTTTTATTTTTTATATTATTATCACTTGGATTATGAAGATTTTTAACTACTTCACTCCATCGTTTAAATTTATATTTATTCAATATTGAAGTTTCTATCCATTCATTAAAATTTGGTAAATTATTTAATATTTGATCGGTTAATTTATTCATTATTTTTTGATTGAGGCCACTAGTTAAACTGTAAACTGCCTCTTTACTTTTGATTATTTTATTATTGTTTAAAGCACTTACATGAGTAGGGTGCGTTATTTGAAATGTGTTTCTAAAATATTCTAATTTTCCAGATATTAATTTATTTTCATTTGTTGGAAGCATTTGTCTCAACATTGGATGTCTTGCATTAAAATAAACTAAATCAATATTTGTATCTCCACAGATACATTTAATTTTGTAGGGTTGCCTTTTAAACCTTGAAGGTTCATGTTTAATTATTTTTAAATTTAATGTTACTAAAGAATTAATCTCAGCATCATGAATATTTTCATAGAATTTTCTTTCAAGAATATTATTTGGTATATTCCAAACAAAATGAATATTCTTGTATATACCTAATTTATTAATAATTTGTTCTAACTTTGGACCAACTCCTTTGAGAGTAGATATTGAAGATAATAAGTAGTTTAATTTTTCTGGTCGCATAGATTTTTATAAAATTATAAACTATATTCTATATTCAATTTTTATGTCATTCAATTCACTTAAAAAAACAATAAAATATAGGGTTTCTTACTCTGGAACAAAAGAGACAGATATTTTATACAAAAGATATTTTATAAATCAGTTAGATAAATTTACTGTAAAAGATCTTGAGGATATTAAATCGATATTTAATCAATTCTCCGATAATGAAATTTATGATTTTCTTACTTCTAAGGTAGCTATCCCATTAGAATTTAAGGAAATATTTAATAAAATACTTAATGAAGAATAAAAATACAATCGGTCCATCAATTCACAATGTTGAGCCCTTTTTCATTTCTCAATTCTATCAAAATTCTAATAAATCAATTTTATATATTGGAAAAGATGAGAGAGAAATATCATCCATGGAACAAAAAATTAAATGGTTATTACCTGATGTTGAAATTTTATTATTTAAATCTTGGGATCAAATTCCATACGATAATGTCTCTCCTTCAAAAGAAGTTCAAATAGAAAGATTAAAAACACTTAAAATTTTATCAAATTCTATAGCAAAAAGAATAATACTTACTACAATTAATTCAATAACTCAAAAAATAATCCCTAAATCAATTATTAATTCACAACTTTTTAAAATTTCAAAAAATCAAAAATTTAAATTTGAGGATCTTATTAATAACCTTGTCCTCTTAGGCTTCCAAAGAACTTCTTTAGTGCGTGATAAATCAGAATTTTCGGTAAGGGGATCAATTCTGGATATTTTTCCAAATGATAGATCTAAGCCAATAAGAATAGATTTTTTTGATGAAGAAATAGAGACGATTTTTGAATTTGATCCAATTACTCAAAAAAGATTAAAAGAAATAAATAGTGATTTAGAGTTTAATATTATTAATGAATTAATTCTTAATGATAATAATCTTAACTTATTTAGAAAAAATTTTAGAGAAATATTTCCAGAGTATAGAAATAGTCAAGTTTATAATCTTTTTTCTGAAAATATTATTCCATCTGGTGGTGAACAGTTCTTACCTTTATTCTATGATAATCTCGAAACATTGTTTGATTATATTAAAGACTATACAATACTATTAAATGACGAATTTAAAAATATATTTGAAAATAGATTAGAAAATATAAATGATTTTTATTTAGCCAGAAAAAATAATAAAGAAAATTTTTTTTTATCACCTGAATTTTTTTACTTAAATAAAGAAATTTTCCAAAAATATTTAGATAACAATGAGCATTTTTACTTTAATACATTTGATAAAAATAATCATATCAATATTGATGTAAATATTATTCATAATTTATCATCAATTAAAAAAGAAATTGATTTTAGTTTTATAAACCAATTTTTTACAACTAATTCTAAAGAAAATTTTATATATATATGTTGCCGTAGTAAAGGAAGTTTAGAAAGAATATCTAAAATATTACAGAATAATTTAAGTTTAAATTTAAATAATGTAACAAACTTTAATCATTCACTTTCAGATAATATTCTTTTAACTATTCTGGATATTGAAGAGTCATTTAAATTTAATAAATATATTTTTATTAATGAAAAATCCTTGTTTGGTTATTTTTTTAATACGCAAATATCTAAATCACGTAAACAAACTATTTTTTTTGAAGAATTAAATAAATTATCTATTGATTCTATTCTGGTTCATTCTGAGTATGGTCTTTGTAAGTTTAATAATATTAGAAAAATTGAATTAAATGACTCAATTCATGAGTGTTTAGAATTAGAATTTTTTGAAAATCAAAAACTTTTTTTACCAGTTGAAAATTTAAGTTATGTATCAAAATACAGTGATGATACTGATGGAAATATTATTTTAGATAAACTTGGTGCTTCTCATTGGCAAAAAAGAAAAGCAGATGCAAAAAAGAAAATTAGAGATGCTGCAAAAAAACTTATTTCAATAGCTTCTAAGAGACTTCAATCTCAATCTTATGAAATCAATACAAATATTCCTGAATACGATAAATTTGTAAGTACGTTCCCATATGTTGAAACCGATGATCAATTAAATGCAATTCAAGATGTAATTAATGATTTTTCTAAGATGATACCATCTGATAGATTAATTGTAGGTGATGTTGCTTTTGGAAAAACAGAAGTAATTTTAAGAGCTATTTTTCTTGTTGCAAAATCAAATTTACAATCTGTAGTTTTAGTGCCAACTACAATTTTATCTAGGCAGCATTTTATTAATTTTAAAAAAAGGTTATCTATTTTTGGAATTAATATTGCAGAAATTTCTAGATTAGTATCATTAAAAGATAAAAAAGAAATTTTTGAAAAATGTAATACTGGCAAAATAGATGTTTTAGTTGGAACCCATGCTTTATTAAACGATAAATTAAAATTTAACAGGCTAGGTCTAATAGTTTACGATGAAGAGCAAAAACTAGGAACAATTCAAAAAGAAAAATTTAAAGAAATTGCACCAAAAGCGCATTGTATCTCACTTAGTGCAACACCTATTCCAAGAACTTTAAGTATGTCTCTTTCAGGAATAAGAGATCTAAGTCTGATTCTTACAGCTCCATTTGAAAGGATGGCAGTTAGAACTTATGTTTCACCTTTTGACTCTTTAACTATCACAGAAGCTATAAAAAGAGAGATATATGGGAGAAAGAATGGGGTTTACTTTGTAGTGCCAAGAAAAAAAGACTTACCTTTTATAGAACAATTTTTAAATGATAATTTACCAGAAATTAAATATGTAATCACTCACGGTCAGCTTAGTCCTAAATTATTAGAAAGTAGAATTTCAAAATTTTATAATAAAGAAGTTCCTTTAATGCTTAGTACAAATATTATTGAAAATGGTTTAGATTTACCTCACGTAAATACAATTATAGTTTACCGATCCAATATTTTTTCTTTAGCTGCACTATATCAATTGAAAGGAAGGGTGGGGAGATCTTCTAAACGTGGATACGCATACATTACATATAAGGAAAATGAGTTAAAAGATAATGGGAGAAAAAGATTATCGATAATAAACTCTTCTGATCATCTTGGTGCAGGTTTTAACATTGCATCTCAAGATTTAGACCTTCGAGGTGGTGGTTCTATTATTGGTGAAGAACAGAGTGGTTTTATTAAGGAAATTGGAACTGAGCTTTATCATCAAATGCTTGAAGAAGAGATAAATTTACAAAAAAGTAAAATTAATTCAGATTTTATAAAAAAAGATAGTTTTCAACCAATTATTAAAATCCCTGTTGAAATTTATATACCTGAAGATTTTATTAACGACGTTGATCTAAGACTTTCTATTTATAAAAGAATTTCAAATATAAATAATAAAAAAGAAATTGAAGAGATTAAAATAGAATTAATAGATAGGTTTGGTAAATTGCCTAAACAATTAATTAATTTACTAAAATTAGTAGAAATAAAAATTATTTGTTTTAAAAATAATATTGAAAAGTTTGAATTTAGTAGAAAGGGTATATTAATTAGTTTTTTTCAAAATAAACCAAAAAATCCTGAAAAATTATTAGAACTCTCATTATCAAAAAATAGCTCTTTAATATTAAGACCTGATCAAAAAATTTTTTATGATTTTGATGGTAATTTAATTAATGACAGATTTGAATTATCTAAAAATGTGATTAATTTGATTAAATAATGGTTAAATTTATTATCATATTTAATTTTTTAATTTTTTTATTATTTGGTAAAAATGTTTTGTCTTTAGACAACAAATATAAGCTTGAAATTTTAAAATCAAACTTAACTTCTCCTTGGAGTTTCACATTTATAAATAATAATCAGATTTTAATAAGTGAAAAAACAGGAAAAATTAAGCTGTTTGATATTCAAAATAATAAGATTACTGAAATAGATCACAACTTAAATTTTATTAGAGATAAAAATTCGCAAGGAGGCCTTTTAGATGTTTACTTTTATAATGATCAGATTTTTATATCCTACTCCGAAAAGATTGGTGATAAATTATTTAGTCCTTCAACCACATCTATTGCAAAAGCTGATTTAGATTTAAATTTCTTAGATTTTGAAAACATTTTTAGAGCAAATCCACCTATAAGATCTCCTTATCACTTTGGTTCTAGAATAGCTATTCATGATGATTATTTATATGCATCTGTGGGCGAAAGAGGGAAGGGAATGATAGCTCAGAATGCAAAACAACATCCTGGAAGTATCATTCGAATTAAATTAGACGGAACTTCACCTAAAGATAACCCTCATTACACTTCACAAGAAACATGGTTACCAGAAATATATCAAATTGGCGTAAGGAATCCTCAAGGAATGTCCATCTCACCTTTTGATAATAAAATTTATATTAGTAATCATGGAGCAAAAGGCGGTGATTGGTTTGGTGAAGTAAAAAAAGGTGAAAATTATGGTTGGAAAATTTTAGGTTGGGGTGGAACTAATTATGATAATTCCAACATTGGCCCCAAATGGTTACCGGGTTATACTAAAGCAATTCATTACTGGGTCCCTTCAATTGCTGTTAGTGCAATCACAATATATGATGGAGAAGAATTTCCAGAATTCAAAGGTCTAGCACTTGTAACATCTTTAAAAGATCAATCTTTACGCTCTTTAGATTTTTCAAATTTAAACAATGTAGAAGAAGATATTATTTTTAAGAATGAAATAGGAAGAATAAGAGATATTAAAATACATCCAGATACTGGTAAAATATTTTTTTTAGCTCAAGATAAATTGTGGTTATTTCAAAAGAAATAATATGTTTATGCATATTGAGATAAATTTGTTTTAATTTATAGTAAATTTATGTTTGAATTTTTAGCTTTTTTAATTGGCGTTATGATTATGGGCCCAATAGTTTATTTGTATTTCTTGATACAAGATCTAAAAAAAAGGATTGATAATTTAGAAAAAAAATAAATTATTTAGTTTTTTTAACTATATTATCGATACTTTGAATATATATTCTTTTATCTCTTTCTTCTGATAGACTATGATCACTATTTTTTATTAAAAATATACTATGATCTTCTCCTTTAATCTTTTTTAATATGTTTAATATTGATTCATAAGGAATAACTTCATCATTTGTGCCATGAATTAAAGTTAATGGCTTATTAAACTTATAATTTTTATTTATAAATTCGTTATTTTTAATATCTTGAACACCTTTTTTTGTAAAAATAAACTCTCTTCCATCTTTATTTTTAATTTTTACAAAACCATTTTTTTTTAATTTTTGTAATTGTTTTTCTGTGTAACTAGAAATATGTAATTTATAAAGTTCTGCTGTAGTCGCTAAACCTACAAGTCCAGCTATCTTTTTATTTCTTGATTGAGCTGCTAAAAACATTAAATAACCCCCAAGACTATGTCCAATAATTATTTGTGGACCATTTGAAAAGTTATCAATTATATCTAATAAATCCCTTTTCCAATCTGAAATATAAAAATCATTTATTTCCCCAGAAGATTTTCCATGACCTCTTAAATCAAACTTAATAAAATTAAGCTTATTTTTTTTAGCATACTTTTCAATCTCAAATGCTTTATCGGTTTCCATGTCTGAGGTGAAACCATGCACGAAGATTAATCCAGGTGATTTACCCTTTAATATCTTATAAGCAATCTTATCACCTTTATAATTTTTAAAATATGGCATTAGATATGATAAATTATTGTAACATTATAAAAAAAGTGGCGGAGAGAGTGAGATTCGAACTCACGAACGAGTTGCCCCGTTGCCGGTTTTCAAGACCGGTGCTTTCAACCACTCAGCCATCTCTCCGTTTAAATGCTTAGTATAGTTTCAACATAAAAATGTCAAAATATTAAAAATATATCGTTTCCTAATTTACGATAGTTTTGGTAATTTTATATAATGATTATTAGGTTTGTAATATTATTTTTATTTATATCATTTAATCTCTACTCAGCAGATTGTGAAAAACCAAAAATGCCAACTGATGAAGAATGGAATAGTTGGCTTTCAAATATAAAAAAAGAAGCTTTAGAAATAGGCATAAGTCAAAATATTATCTCAAAACAATTAAATAATGTTAAGCCACAAAGTAAAATTATTATGCGTGATCGATGCCAACCAGCATCAACAATGACTCTGGATGAGTATTTATTTTATACAATTACAAAAGATAAAATATTTGCAGGAAAAAATTTTTTAAAAAAACACGAAAATTTATTAAAAGAAATTGGAGAACATTTTAAAATTCAACCTAGGTTTATCGTAGCTGTATTAGGTATGGAAAGTTATTATGGAAGAAATCAAGGAAAAATTAATTCCATAATTGCAATAACAACTCTTGCATTTGATAGAAGAAGAAGTGATTTTTATAAAAAACAATTATTTGCAGCACTTGAAATTTTAGACAAAAATCTTGTTCCTAGTGGAGAATTAAAAGGAAGTTGGGGTGGTGCAGTTGGTATGACTCAAATGATACCGACAACTTTTTTAGAAACAGCATACGACTGGGATGGTGATGGAATAGATATATGGAACAGTTATGCAGATGCTTTTGCTAGTACTGCAAATTATTTAACTTCATTAGATAAAAATCCATGGTCTAATGATAGCACTTGGGGAAGAGAAGTGCTCCCTCCAAAAAATATTTCCTCATCTTTCTTTGATTCTATAAAGCAAGTTAACCCCAAAGGCTGTGGCGCAGTTAAACGTAGATCAATCCCAAAAACATTATCGGAATGGTCAAAGTTAGGATTTACAAAAATCAATGGAGATCCTTTACCAATAAGGGATGATTTAGAGGCTAGATTAATAATGCCAGATGGGATAGATGGAAGAATGTTCATAGTTTATCCAAATTACAAAAATATTCTTTATTATAATTGCTCATCATATTATGCTGTATCAGTAGGTCTCCTAAGTGATAAAATATCTAATTAGTTTAATATTTTTTTTATTTATATTTTCTTGTAATGAATTAGATCTTAATAATGTTTCTGATGTTGTAGAAAATAGCACAAACAAAATAGAAGAAATAATTGATAATACAAAAGTAGATAAAAAAGAAAAAAATCTATCAAATAATAAACAAACAAAAGATAATATTTTTTATTATGTTGGTGAACCCTATTTCATTGAAGGAGTTAGTTATACTCCAGAGGAAAATTATAATTATTCAGAAATTGGACTTTCTTCTTTTTATGGTAAGGAATTACATAATATTAAAACTGTAAACAATGATATAAATAAAGTTACTGAGTTACTTGGTAGACATAAAACATTACCTATACCAAGTATGGTTAAGGTCACTAACCTGGATAATGGACTTTCAATAAATGTAAAAATAATAGATAGACATGATGATAATGCAGTTATTATTCAGGTTTCAAGAAAAGTTGCACAACTACTTGGATTTTATAAATCTAAAATAGCTACTGTAAAGGTAGAAATACTCTCTGATGCTAGTAAACAATGGAAGAGTGTTGCAAATTCATTAAATGAAGAAAATTTTAATGAAACTATCTCTTCTGCACCAACAGATATTGTATCTATTGAAGAAATTGATGAAATTATCGATACTAATGATGATGCCACTAAAATTACAGAAGAACCAATTGAACTTAAATCAGAAAAAATAACTGACTTTAAATTATATTTAAGAGTAACTGGGTTTGAAAACTATGAGAGTATTCGATCAGTATTAGATAATTATGATAATAATCTAGAATATACTTCTGAAAAAAATAATTCCAAATATGACGTAATTATTGGTCCCTTAGAAAATACAGAAGCAAATAATTTGGTTTCATACTTTATCTCAAAAGGTTATAAGGAGACTGAAATTCTTATTGAATAACAAATAAAGGTCATAATTTAGAATTATTAATATTTATGGTAAAAATTTTTAGCTTTTTTTTATTTTTTATTATTTCTTTTAAACTTTACGCCATTGATACAAAGGCAGAGCAAGCCATTGTCATTGATTTTGATACAAATGAAGTTCTTTTTGAAAAAAATTCTAATGCAAAAGTAATTCCTGCCTCAATGACTAAAATTATGACTGTTTACGTTGCATTTGATAGAATAAAGAATACAAATTTTGCAATTGCTAATGAATGTAAAGTTTCACCTAAGGCTTACAAAAAGGGAGGCTCCAGAACATTTTTAGAGATAGATGATAATGTAACAGTTGATGATTTATTAAAAGGTATAATTGTTCAATCTGGTAATGATGCTTCTATAGCTTTGGCAGAATGTTTAGGAGGTACCGAAGAAGATTTTACTAAACTAATGAATGTTTATGCAGAACGCTTAGGAATGACAAATACAAATTTTGTTAATTCCTCTGGCTGGCCTGACGATAATCATTATTCCTCTGTCAAAGATATTGCAATTCTTTCAAATGCAATAATTAGAGATTTTCCAAATCTTTATACATATTTCAAAATGGAAGAATTTACTTATAATGATATTACTCAACCAAATAGAAATAAACTTTTATATGAAGTCCAAGGAGCTGATGGTTTAAAAACAGGTTTTACAAAAGAATCTGGATGGGGAATTGCTGCTACAGCTTTAAGGAATGATAGAAGGATTACAGTTGTTATAAACGGAACAAACAGCTCAAGATCAAGGTTAAATGAGTCATCTAATTTAATAAATTGGGCATTTAATCAAACTTCTCAACAAACTTTAGTTGAAAAAGATCAATTTATTAAAGAAGTAGATGTATGGCTGGGTAGTGAGAGTAGTATTAATTTAATTAGTGCTCAAAAATTAGTATCAACATTATCATTTGATCAAATTCAATTAATGAATTCATCTATTGAATATACGAAACCTATTTCTGCTCCAATAAAAAAAGGTGAAGAATTAGGAAAATTAATAATTGATATAAATGGAAAGCCAAAAATAGAAATAGCCCTTATTGCCGAAAAAGACGTATCTGAAATCAATCCTTTATTTAAAGTTTTTGCTGCAGCAAAATACTTAATTTTTGGAAGAAGTTTAGATGAAATCAAATAAAGGTTTATTTATTAGTTTTGAAGGACCTGAAGCTAGTGGAAAGTCATCTCAAATATTACTATTATCAAAATATTTTAAAAAAAATCATATTCCTTTTATTATTTCCAGAGAACCCGGAGGTACTGATTTTGCAGAAAAATTAAGAAAATTAATTTTAGATAATCGATCCACAATTAATAATTTAGAAGAATTGCTTCTTCTTATGGCAGCTAGGTCAAACCATATTAATGAAGTTATTATTCCTAATCTAAAAAAAGGTAAAATAGTCATTTCAGATCGATATGCAGATTCCTCTTTTGTCTATCAAGGATATGTAAACAAATTTGGTATTAAAAAAGCTCAAAAACTACATAAAGATCTTTTAAATAATTTCTTTCCTGATTATACTTTTATTTTTAAAATTAACCCAAAAGAAATAATAAAACGACTAAAACAAAGGAAAGTTAAAAATAAGTACGATAAATCTAACTTATTATTTCATCAAACAGTAATCCAAGGTTACAAAAAAATAGCAAATCCCAAAAGATACATTATGGTTGATGCATCATTGTCTAAAGATATTATTCACAAAAATATTATTAAAAAATTAAAATTATAGTTAATGGTTAAATTAATAGGTTTTGAAAAAGAGTATAGTGATCTTCTTAATAGATACAAATCAAATAACCTTCCTAATTCAATTTTAATTCATGGTTTAAGAGGTATAGGTAAAAGAACTTTTCTCAACAAATTAGTAAAAAATATTCTAAATATAGAATTTAAAGATAATAATGTGAATCATCATTTCAATTTATTTAACAATAATACACATCCAAATATAAAAATAATTGAAAAAGAAATTGATAGCAAAACTGGAAAAATTAAATCTAATATAACAATTGATCAAATTAGAAGATTAAAAATATTTTTAAATTCAACATCAATAATTCAAAATTCTTCAAAAATAGTTATCGTTGATTCTGCTGATTATTTAAACATCAGTTCAGCAAATAGTATGCTCAAGATTTTGGAAGAACCAAATGAAAACACCTATATCTTTTTAATATCAAACCAAATTTCATTAATTTTGCCTACAATCAGATCAAGATGTTTAAAAATTAAATTTAATACTCATAATTTAACTAATTTTACTAATATAATTAAAGATAATATTGACGAAATATCTAATGAAGAAATAAATTTTTACTTTGAATTAACGTACGGATCACCAGGAACCACTATTCTATATTATAATAATGATTTCTTGGATATTTTTCAATTATCAATTAAATGTCTTTTATCTAATGATCTAGATGATGATAAAATAAAATTATCTAATATTTTATCAAAACTTACTAATGATGAATTTAATAATTATTTATCAATGCTTAAATTTATTCTAATTGTTGCTAATAAGCTAAAAGTAAACAAAGATGATAAAAGTTTTGTTAATATACCAAATTATCTAGAGTTAGAGTCTTTATCAACGAATCTTACTAAAAAAAATCTTATTGATAGATTTGATTATTTAACTAATAACCAAAAAGAATTATTTAGTTTAAATCTTGATAAAAAAATATTTATATTAAATTTTTTAACTCAATAAAATGAATTTTTATATAACTACTCCAATTTATTACACTAATGATATTCCTCATATAGGTCATGCCTATACAAGTATAGCTTGCGATATTATTGCGCGATATAATAAATTATTAGGAAACAATGTATTCTTTTTAACAGGTACAGATGAACATGGGCAAAAAGTAGAAAAAGCTGCTATTAATTCAAATTTAAAACCTAAAGAATTCGTCGATAAACTTTCAGTTAATTTTATTAATTTAATACCTTTTTTAGGATGTGAAATAGATGACTTTATAAGAACTACTGAAGAAAGACATATTAAAGCTTCTCAAGAACTTTGGAAGCAATTAGAAAAAAATAATCAAATATATCTTTCAAATTATGAAGGTTGGTACTCAGTTAGAGATGAAGCATTTTATTTGGAAAATGAATTAAAAAAGATTGATGGTAAATATGTGACAGATAATGGATCGCCTGTAGAGTGGGTCAAAGAGGAGAGTTATTTTTTTAAGCTTTCAGAATGGCAAGATAAGTTGATCAATTATTATGAAAAAAATCCAGAATCAATCCTACCTAAAACGCGATATAATGAAGTATTAAGTTTTATAAAAGGTGGATTAAAAGATCTGTCTATTTCAAGAACAACTTTTAATTGGGGAGTGCCTGTTCCAAATAATTCTAAGCATGTGATGTATGTTTGGATTGATGCATTATGTAACTACCTAACCGCAATTGGTTATTCAGATACAAAAAATAATAATTATAAGAAATTTTGGCCTGCAACACATATTGTAGGAAAAGATATATTAAGATTTCATGCTGTTTATTGGCCAGCTTTTTTAATGGCTGCAGGTATCGAGCCTCCTAAAAGAATATTTGCACATGGGTGGTGGACAAATGAAGGACAAAAAATTTCTAAATCACTTGGTAATGTCATCGATCCTTACGAAATTATTAATGAATATGGGTTGGATCAAATAAGATTTTTTTTATTTAGAGAAGTACCTTTTGGGAATGATGGAGATTTTTCAAAAAAAGCAATCGCAAATAGAATTAACGCAGATTTATCGAATAATTTTGGTAATTTAGTACAAAGGATTTCATCATTTGCTGTAAAAAATAATGATTCTTTACTAAAACCAGTGAAAAATTTAACCAATGAAGATCAGGATTTAATTAATATTTTTCAAAATAAATTTGATGAATATTGTAAATTTATGAATAATCAACAAATTGATAGAGCAATCAAATCTGTCTTGGAGTTAATATCTGCTGGTAACGCATATGTTGATACTCAAGCACCATGGACACTAAAAAAAACAAATAAAATTAGAATGGAAGAAGTTTTATATATTGTTACAAATATAATTATTAAATCAGCTATAATGCTCTATCCAATTATACCAACTAGTTCTAAAAAAATACTTAATATTTTTAACTATAATATGGACAATAATAAATTTGAGAACTTCACTAAACTAATTAATCAAAATATAAAAATAAATAATCCAGAACCAATATTTCCAAGAATATTGAATGATTGACTCACATTGTCATTTAAATTTTAAGAAATTATCAGATAATTTTGAGAATATAATTAATAACTCCAAAAAAAATAATATTAGCTCAATATTATCAATCAATACCAATCCTGAGGATTTTCAGGATCATTTAAATCTAATAAAAAATTATAATTCTATTTATCTTTCATATGGACTTCACCCAAGTGATGTTCAATCAATGAACCAAATTGAATTACAAAACTTTGATCAATACTGTAATAATGAAAAAGTAATAGGAATAGGTGAAACAGGCATTGACCTGTATCATAATGATCAATTTCTCAAAGAACAAACACAAGTATTTGAAACACATATTGAAGCTTCAATAAAGCATTCACTACCAATTATCATTCATCAAAGAAATTCTGAAAAAGAAATAGTAGATATTTTAAAAAATTATAAATCAAATAATTTAAAATTAATTTTTCACTGTTTTACCGGTTCTAATCAATTACTAAATTTTTGTTTAGAGAATAACTACTACATTTCTATTTCTGGAATAATTACATTTAAAAATGCATCAAGTTTAAGAGATATAATTAAGAATGCTCCTTTAGATTCTATACTTATAGAAACTGATAGTCCTTTTTTAGCACCTGAGCCAATGAGGGGTAAAGTAAATGAACCATCTTTTGTAAAATATACAGCTGAATATTTAGCAAAATTTTTTAAATTATCCTTAGAAGAATTTGAAAAAATCACTGATAATAATTTTTTTAATTTGTTTACGAAAGCTAAAAGAGATAATTATCTGTAATGAAAATAACAATTTTAGGTTGTGGAGGATCTTTTGGATCACCTTTAGCGTGGAATAGACATGGAAATATTGATCTTGAAAATAAAAGAAATTTTCGAACAAGATCATCTGTACTTATCGAATATAAAAATACAAATATTTTAATTGATACTAGTCCAGATCTTAGACAGCAACTTTATAATGCTAAATGTACAAATATTGATGCGGTACTTTATACTCATATTCATTCTGATCACACATCAGGAGTGCCTGATATGAGAGCTATGTCTTTAATAAACAAAAAAATTATACCTGCATATATGCCAAAAGAAATGATTCCTGAGATGGAGACAAGTTATAAATATATATTTAAAGGAGAAAAAGATTATTTACCATTTATGGAAATTAAAGAATTAGATTCTAGTGTAAATTTTAAGAACGTAAATATTGAAACATTTAAACATAATCACGGGTCAATTGATGTTCAAACATACAAGATTGGAAATTTTGCATATTCTACAGATTTAAAAAAATTTTATAATCAAGATATTGATAAATTAAAAAATCTAGACTTATGGATAGTTGGTTTATTAAGACAAGATACTCATCCTGCTCATGCTGGATTTGATCAAATAATGGATTTCATTTCATATATTAAACCTAAACAAACTATTTTTACTCATATGACAGCTTTACTTGATGAAAAAGAATTAATAACAAAGTGCCCACCAAATGTTAAACCTGGATATGATGGTATGATTATTGAATTATGAAGCCGGTATCAATTGGTTGCATAGGAATTGGAAATGTTGGATCAAATCTTACAAATAATTTATTAAAAACAAATAACAATGTATTTGTGTATGATAATAATAATCAATCTTATTCAAGATTAAAAAATTTAAAAAACAAGCCTTGTAAAACATTAAAAGAATTAACTGAAAAGAGTGATATTATAATAACGTGTCTACCTTCACCAAAAGCAGTAAGCAAAGTTCTAAAAATCATATTAAAATATTTAACTAAAAAACATATCTGGATTGAGATGAGCACTACAGATAAAAATGATATGATTAGCTTATCCAAAAAAGTAATTTCTAAAGGTGGGAGAGTATTAGAATGTCCAATTACTGGAGGAGAACATAGAGCTAAATCAGGAAATATATCTATTCTTGCTGCAGGTAAAAAATCAACTTTCAAAAAATGTTTTCCAATTTTATCATTGCTTGGTCATGAAATTTTATATTGTGGAAATATTGGAAATGCTTCAATATTAAAAGTAATTACAAATTATTTAGCATCATTACATTTAGTAGGTATAGGTGAAGCTTTGAGTGTTGCAAAAAAAAATAAAATTGACTTGGGTTTAACGTACAAAGCTATAAAAATAAGCTCTGGAAATAGTTTTGTTAATGAAACTGAAACAAAGGTGATACTTGGAGGTAGTTATGATGTTGGTTTTACAATGGATCTAGTCAATAAAGATATAAATCTTTTTAATAAACTTGGAAAAAATATAAAATTAGAACTAGGAAATTATCTAAGTAAAAAATTTAAACTTGGTATGAAAATTTTAGGGGAAAGGTCATTTAGTACTAGTATTATTAAATTAATTGAAAAAGATGCTAAAATTAGATTAAGAGCCAAAAATTTCCCAAAACAATTAATTGATAAACAAAAAAAACAAAAAGGTGTAGAAGTATAGTATGTCAAAAAAAAAATTACTACCTGCAGAGTTAGATCCAAGAAATCCAAGTTATGCTTACAAAAATAAATATAATGAACATGTAGAAAATACTGATCAATTCAATAATTATGTTAAGTCTGCTGAGGTTAAAAAAATTTTTTCGGGAATGTTATGGGGAGAAGGACCTGCTTATATTCCTCATCTAGATACATTAGTCTGGAGTGATATACCAAATAACAGAATGCTAAAGTTATCAAATGATTTAGTATCTGAATATAAAAATCCCTCCAACTATTGTAATGGAAATACTATTGATAAAGATGAGAATGTAATTTCTTGTTCACATGGAGGAAGATGTATCTATAAAACTAATGATAATTTAGAAGTGGAAGTGTTAGTTGATAGTTATAATGGTAAGAGACTTAACTCTCCAAATGATCTATTTGTTAAATCGGATGATACAATTTGGTTTACAGATCCACCTTATGGTATTCTATCAGATTATGAGGGATATCCTGGCAAGCAAGAATATGGTGGTTGTAATGTGTTTTCTTTTGATCCTAAACTAAATACTTTAAAAGTTATGATTGAGGACCTTGATAGACCAAATGGAATTGCCATTTCTCCAGATGAAAAAAAATTATATGTTGCAGATACTGGAGAAAATATCAAACACTTGTATGTTTATGATATGATTGATGGATTACCCATTAACAGAAAATTAATTTATGATTTTAAACCCTTTTTCTCCGATGGTTTTAGATGTGATAAAGATGGTAATGTTTGGACAAGTGCGGGAAAAGCAATTAAATGTTTTAATCCTCAAAACGAATTAATTGGGCAACTTATAATTCCTGAATTAGTATCAAATTTAGAATTTGGAGGAGTGGAAGGAAATATTTTGTACATAACGGCTACAACTAGTTTATATTCCATAGAATTAAATCAACAAGGTGCCAGATTTTATGAATAAACCTTTATCTTCAGGAAAGTGTGAACCATGTAATGGGAATACTCCTAAATTAGATTATCAAGAAATTAGTAAATTTTTGTCTGAACTCAATGAATGGTCAGTTAATGATAATCAAGAAATGATTTTCAAAAAATTTAAATTTAACAATTTTAAAAAAGCTATATCATTTGCTAATGAAGTAGGAGAAGTAGCAGAAAAAGAAGGTCATCATCCCGATATATCAATAGGCTGGGGTTATTGTTTAGTTATGGTCCATACTCACGCAATAGAAGGATTATCAGTTAATGATTTTATATTAGCTTCCAAAATTGATTTAATTAAAAGTTAATTTAATGAAAAAAAAAATTTTTATTTGCGGTATTAGTACTGAATGTTGTTCTTATTCAACATTAATACAAAATAAAAAAGATTTTGAAGTTTTAAGTGGAAAAAATCTTTTAAAATATATAAATTTTCCATATTCCAAACACAATAATATAACATTTATACCAAATAAATTTTATAGAAGTTTACCTGGCGGGCCTGTAGATAAAAAATTTTTTATAAAAACAATTAGCAATATCACAAATGATTTAATAAAATCAAAACCTATTGATGGTATTTTGCTAATCATGCATGGTGCTATGTATGTCAAAGGTATTAGTGATCCCGAAGGTTTTTTTATTAAAAAAATTCGCTCTAAAGTATCTAAAGACTGTAAAATATCATTATCTTATGATCTTCACGGACAGATGACTGATTCAATTATAAAAAATATCAATTATTTTGCAGCTTATAAAACCGCCCCACACATTGATGTTAAGCAAACTTATTCTAGGGCAATGAAAATGCTAATAAATGGAATATTAAAAAATAAAAAAAATCATATTGTTTGGGAAAAAATCCCAGTTTTAGTTTCAGGTGAAATGTCATCTACAATAGTTGAGCCTTGTAAAAAAATTTATAAAAATCTAAATATTTTTAATAAATTGAATGGTATTAATGATTGTAATTTACTTATAGGATATGTTTGGGCTGATACTAAGAGAGCAACAGCTTCTGCAATTGTAAATTGTACAGATGTTAATATTGGTAAAAGAATTTGTAAGAAAATAGCACTAAGTTATTGGAATAATAGGTTTAATTTAGTTTATGATATGAAATCTTATAAGTTAAATAGGATTTTTCATGTAGTTAATAAAAAAAGATTTACAATTTTAGCCGATAGCGGAGACAATCCAACAGCTGGAGGAGTAGGTAGTAGAATTGACGTATTAGAGCACGTATTTAAAAACAAGATAGAGAACACTCTATTTGCAGGAATTTATAATGAAGATATTTTTAGAGAGCTAAAAAATAAAAAAAACAAAATTGTCATAAAAGATAGTATCTCAAAAAAGAAAATTTCTATTTCAATTGATAAATTTTATCTAAAAAATGATAATGCGATTGTAATCTCAAATAATAATACAGTAATTTTTACTAAATACAGAAAACCTTTTCATTATCTGAGTGATTTTAGAGAATTAAATATAAATTTAAAAAAATATAAAATATTGATTGTAAAATCAGGATATCTTGCGCCAGAACTTAAAAAACTTAAAGCAGATAATTTTATGATTTTAACAGATGGATTTGTTACCCAAGATTTTAAAAGAATTAAAAATTTTTTTAGGGAAAAACCAATTTATCCTTTCCAAAAAAATTTTAGATACAATATAGCTATTTAATTAAGTACCACAAAAAGTTTCAAATACTTTTTCACTTTCAAGAGGTGGAGTAATATATTTTTTATTTTCTATTTTCTCATAAGGATTTTTTAGTAATTTTTCAAACTCATATAATTGACTGAAATTATTGCTGTACACTTCATTAATTATTTCTTCAATAATATGATTTCTCGGTATAATTTGAGGATTAACATTTTTAAACTTTCTTAATTTATTATTTTTATATTTTTCTTCCCAATTTTTAAAAATTTTTTTATCAAGAGTATTATTTTCTAAATCTAAAAATGTATTTGTATAATCAAGTTTATAAATATGCATCAAATCTAAAAATTCTTTAATAATTTCTGCGTTATTATTATTAGTATCCAAATTTAATTTCGTAGACATCATTGCTAACCAAGACTGATCAAATAACTTTTTATATTTATTTAATATATCTTCAATTTTTTTAATTGCAGTTTTTTCATTTTTATCAATTAAATGAAGAAAAGTTTCAGCAAATCTTGCTAAATTCCACAATGTTATTTTTGATTGATTTTCAAATGAATACCTTCCCATTTTATCAATTGAGCTAAAAACTTTTTTTGGATTATATTCATCCAAATATGCTGCTGGACCATAATCTATAGTTTCACCAGATAAAGACATATTATCGGTATTCATAACACCATGAATAAAACCAACTCTCATCCAATCTACGACTAACTTAATTTGTAAATCACAAATTTTCTCATAAAATTTTAAATATTTATCATTATTATTATCTATATCAGGATAAAGCCTTGTAATTGTATAAGATATGAAGTTTTGAAATTCATCTCTATTTTTTAAAAGGCTTCCAAATTGAAAAGTTCCCACTCTAATATGTGAATTCGCAACTCTAATTAAAATTGCGCCAGGTTCTAATCTATCACGCAATACATTTTCACCTGTAGTAATAACAGCTAGTGCTCTGGTTGATGATATGCCAAGATTATGCATAGCTTCACTCAATATATATTCCCTTATCATTGGACCTAAGGCAGCTTTTCCATCTCCATTTCTAGAGTAGGGTGTCTGTCCTGATCCTTTTAACTGTATATCTACCCTTTGTTTATTATTAGTAATATGTTCACCAATAATTACAGCTCTGCCATCACCTAAAATTGTAAAATTTCCAAATTGATGTCCAGCATAAGCTTGAGAAAAGTAATTTTTACTTAATTTATTTTTTCCCAAAAGAATATTACATTTTTCATCATCATCATATTTACTAAAATCTAAATTTAAGTCCCTTGCAAGATCACTATTAAACAAAACTAATTTTTTATTACTAAAATTTTCTGGATTAACTTTACTATAAAAAATACTAGGTAGTTTCGTATAACTATCTTGAAAATTCCAAACCATATTGAATAAATATATATAAATTTTTTAAATTTAACATCTACAACTTTAGTATATAAGTATTAAGTCAGTAATGAATACCATAATTGATATAGTTAATCAGTCAAAACATCCAATAGATAGCGATGAATATATACAATATTGCAATGATGAAATTAAAAAAAATTCTATACTAATATTAAATGATTTTTTATCAAATGACTGCTTAAGTGAATTAATTACTGAAGCACATGGATTACAAGATCAAGCTTTCTATTGTTCTCAAAATCATACTATCTTACTTAATAAACAAGATAAATTTAGTGACTTGAATGATCCTTTAAATAGAGAGGTCGTTAGTGATAAAGGTTGTGTTCCTCATGATCTGTTGAATCAGCAATCAAAATTAAATATTTTATATCAATCAAATATTTTTAAAAATTTTTTAAAAGGTGTCTTAAATTTAAAAGATATTTATCCATATAGTGATACCTTATCTTCCATAAATTATAATTATTATCAAAAATTACAACAGCTAGGATGGCATTTTGATAATGCATCATTTGCTATCACTTTAATGATACAATCTTCAGATAAAGGTGGTGAATTTGAATATGTTAGTAAAGGTAGAAATTTTTCTGAAAACTATATCGATAAATCATATATTAAAGATATTTTAGATAGAAAAATTTTACCACAAAAAGCAGATGTTGATGCCGGTACTCTTATATTATTTTATGGTAGAAATTATTTGCATCGTGTAACACCAGTAGAGTCTGAAAAACCAAGAATATTAGTAACACTTAATTATAATGAAGAAGAGGGCACAATGCTTTCAGAAAATGCAAGATTAACATTTTTTGGTAGAATTAATTAATTATGATTAAAGAAAAATAATTGTTTTCCATTTACTCGATAATTATTAATCAATTTTTTTGCTTCTTCTGATATAATCCAATCAATATATTTTTTAGCCTCTTCAATATTTAAATTACTATTTATCTTATTGCTTACTAAAATTATTCCATATTGATTAAATAATGGTGGTAAATTTTCACAGACAATTTGTAGATTTTCTTTTTTATTAAAAGCTATCCAAGTGCTACGATCACTAAGAGTGTACGCATTCTTTTGATTAGCTATTAATAATGTTGACCCCATTCCCTGACCAACACTGAGATACCAATTTTCTTTAAATGGTATTTTTATATTTGATAGTTCCCAAAGCTCTTTTTCCTTTTTGTGTGTTCCACTCTCATCACCTCTTGATACAAATGATAATTTCAATTTTTTAATTTCAATCATTTTATTTTCAATTGAAGAGCATGTTTTGTTATCTTTTTTTGGTCCTATCAAGACAAAATCATTATACATCAAATCATATCTTAGGGTGCCATATCCCTTATTCATAAATTCTAGCTCTGATTTTTTATGATGAACTAATAAAATTTCTACATTTCCATCCATTGCAACTTTAATTGCTTGACCTGTTCCAAGAGATAATGCTCTGACTTTTATTTTAAATTTTTTTTCAAATTCTTTGTTAATATATTCTAATAAACCCGTATCGTGTGTAGAAGTTGTGCTTGCTATGGTTATATGTTTATCATTAGCTAGAGCATTCTTAATCAAGAATAATAAAATAAATATAAGTAAAACTCTAATCATAATCCTTGATACATCTTATAGTACTTACTAAATATATTTATATATTTTGAAAGGATAGTTATGAAAATTATTAAAGTTTTAGAAAAAACTGAATTAGTAATAGTCGATTTAGAGGTAAATTTAGGTAAAGAAAAAAGAAATGGTTTAACATTATGTGTTAAATATAATGGTGATTATTATCCATTGAATACTGCACATGATGGAAGGCCAATTTTAATGAATAAAGATAATATAATTAAAAATTAAAATTCAATTTTTTAATTATAAACATAAAAATAGCATAAGCTATTGCAGTGCTAATTATTGAAACTATCAGAGAGAAAACAAAGTTTTGTTTAAATTTTAAAAGTATTGGTAAAACAATAAAAAATACTATTGAGGGTACAGTCATAACAATTGTGCTATAAGAGAGATCTATAACTTTTTGATAGTCTTTTGTATCCCAATACAACCAAACAAATGCCAATAGTGAAGTCAATGGTAAAGAAACAATAATTGCGGCAGTCCAAGTATATTTTTTAGCTATTTCTGAAACAGCAACAATTATAATTGCACTGATCAGTGTTTTAAGAATTATGTACATTTTTACTCACATTGGTTCGAGTTGCTATATAAACACCAAAAGTACAAATTAACAACCCTATAATATCTATTAATAATAATTTTTCACCTAATACAAACCAAGCCATTACAGCTGTAGTTGGAGGTACTAGAAAGAAGAGACTTGATGTTTTAGAAGCTGTTCCATTTTTTATCAAGTACATTAGAATTGCGTAAGCTCCAAAGGATACCATAATGATTTGCCAAGAAATTGATAAAATAAAACGTGTATCAAAATTAATAAATGATATTTCAAAAAAAAGTGAAATTATAAATAAAAATATTCCAGCACTTAATGCTTGATAAAAATTATTAACTGAAAGACTGATTTCATGAGTAAATTTTTTTTGCCAAATAGTAGCTGAAGTTGCTCCTAAAAGTGCAACAATAGAAGCAATAACACCTATTGTTGGGATTTCTGTTCCAATATCATAACCTATAACTAATATAGTGCCTAAAAAACCAAAAAATATCCCTATCCATTGCGTAACAGTAACTTTTTCTTTTAAAATAGGTCCACTTAGAATATTTGTTAAAATAGGTTGAAGGCATACAATTAACGCAGATAATGTTGCAGTAAGCCCCATAGAATAAGAAAAAAATACTCCACCTAAATAAAATCCATGAAAAAGAATTCCAGTAATCATAGTTTGAAAGATTAAATTTCGATTTATTCTTATTCTTTCCGTAAAAATAATAGAAAAAATTAAAAAAAATGCACTTACAATACAAAACCTAAAACATAGTGCTGCAAAAGGGCTTGCTGATTGCACAATAAATTGACCACTTATAAAAGCACTACTCCAAAAAAAGATAAATAGATATGAAAGATATAGGTTCATTATAAATAATAATTCTATTCTTTATTTATAAATGTTATGAAAATTTATTCATAGAATAAAATGCTTAGCAATAAAATCAATTTTTTTTGTCCAAATTGTAATTCAGATAAATATATTGGTAAAACTACTATAGGAAAAAACTATAAAGATGAACCATATAAAAATGTAACATCTGAAATACAATGCGCTAAGTGTTTTATGGATATTCCATCAATTATTTCAGAAAATATTTCTCTTGATAAGCAAAATGAAATGTCCAAACTTTGGAATGAAATATATAAACCATCACATAAAAAAAATGCTGCACAATGTTCAAAATGTTTTAGGTATTATTGGGAAATAGAAAAATATTTATCTAAAAATAATATTTCTGTAAAAGACATTTTTTATCAAACTTATAATCCTAAAAAATTAATTGGAGATTTAATTTGTAAGATTTGTGATCCATCATCTTTTAAATAAAATTAATGTTAGCATATATTCTTAATATATCAGGTTGGCTGTTATTACCTTTCATGGATGGTATTGCAAAATATCTATCTTCAGAAATTCATTTCATACAAGTTGTTTGGGGTAGATATTTTTTTATGCTTTTAGTTAGTTTTCCACTAGCATTTATATTTTTTAAAAAAGAAATTAGTTTTCCTAAAACAATTTCAGTACAGCTATTTAGGAGTTTTTTTTTATTTTTATCTACCGTTTTTTTCTTTTATGCAATTTCAGTTATAACTTTAGCAGAAGCTTTAACCCTTGCATTTATCTCTCCAATAATAGTGACAATTTTATCAATTTTTTATCTGAAAGAAAAAGTTGGAATACATCGATGGATTGCAGTTTTGATTGGGTTTTTTGGTGTTATGATCATTATAAGACCAGGTTTTATAGAAATTAATTTCGCATCTTTCTCAGCTATTGCAGCAGGAATTTCATACGCTTTTTACATAATTTATACTCGAAAATTATCTTTTACAGATAGTGCTGTTGTTACTTTGCTTTTTACAGGTATCGTAGGTTGTATTTTTATATCTCTTATTGTTCCTTTTTACTGGATAAATTTAGATTTAAGACAATTATTATTGCTTATCTCATTAGCTTCAATTGGAACTTTAGGACATTTTTTAATAATTCTTTCTTTAAGACTTGGAGAAGCTTCTAAACTAGCTCCTTTGGGTTATTTTGAGATCTCCACAAATATACTTGTTGGATATGCCTTCTTTGGTGATTTGCCTGATATTTGGATTTATTTAGGATTATCTTTGATTGTTTTTAGCGGTATTTATATTTTTATTAGAGAAAGGAGAGAGATTGAAAAAACTAATTAGTTTTTCTAGTTGTTTGATAAATAAATATTGTAACAGATCCAAGCAGTAGTGCTCCTCCTATAATTGTATTTAGAGGAGGTATTTCATTTATAACAAACCAGACCCAAGCAGTACCTAAAACACTTTCTAATAAAAATATTAGAGCTACTTCATGTGCTGGAGCAAATTTAGGAGAAATTGTTAAAATCATAAATGGAATAGGTAGTATTAATAAGCACATTATGAAAAGAAATAAAATTTGATCATTATTTAAATCAAAGTTAATTCCAAATGGTAGAGCGTAAAGAGCTGATATTAAACATCCTAATAAACATGCAGGTACCAAATCTTTATTTTTAAATAATCTAACAAGAACCATACTAAAACCCATTCCTATTGCTACAATTAGAGCCATAATATCTCCATATAATCCCGTAGTTGTAAAGCTGCCTATTCCAATTATTATCATTGCAAGCATAGCAATTAAAATCACTATCCATGTAAAAAGACTCGGTATTTCTTTAAGTATAAAAACTGAAAATAATGCAGCAAAAATAGGAGCTGATGCAATTAGAACTAATGTATTAGCTACAGCAGTATTTTGAATTGAATATACAAAACAAATATGAGTTATAGCATAGAGAATAGCATAGATTATCCCTGGTACACCAATTAGATAAAATGATTTAAGAAAAGATCTTTTGTAAGTATAAATGAGAAAAATTAATATCGTAATAATTGGTAGAGCGCTTCTATAAAATATTAAACTAAAATCATCTAAATTTACTAATCTAATAAATAAACTATCAGGGCTAAGAATTAAAACCCCAACAAATGATAGTATAAGCCCCTTATTTCTTGTTTTCATAAATATTTGAAAATAAATAGATTATTAATATATCTATCAGTATCGTTCTTTAATTCACACTTGTTTTTATGAAAAAATTACTTTTTTTATGTTATATTTTTTTATCACTAAATACTCACGCCTTAGGTTCAAATAAATTAATAAACCTCGATGATTTAAATATACTTTTTGATCTTCAAAAGAATGATTGGAACGAAAATGTTCTTTTTCTCATAAAAAAGAATACATTTTCTAAAGTAGATAATGACTCAGATGTATTTTATTTAAAATCAATATTTAATGATGGCGAAATAATTACAATGCCAATTTTTTCTAAGGATATTGTTGAAAAAATTATATTTGAATATATTTTTTTAGATCACAATAAAAAAAATTTAAAAATTATAAGCAATCATTTTAGTTCTTTTAAAAATTTTTGTTTTGAATATCTATATAATGAAAAGTATATACGAGTAGTTATTACTAAATGTAATTAATTAAAAACCATTGATGTAGCTTTAAAAATTAAACTATGTCTTTTAGCTAATTCAAATTTATCACTTGAATATCCACCACCTATTACTGTCGCAATAGGAATTGATTTATTTTTAAAAAATTCTAACACTGTAATATCTCTTTTTAATAATCCTTCAGTTGTTATTTTTAAATTTCCTAGTTTATCATTCTCATGAATATCAACTCCAGTATCAAAAATTACTAAATCAGGATTAAAATTTTTTATACAACTATTAAGTGTTTGATATAATATTTCTAAATATTCATTATCTTCTAAATTATCATCTAATTCAACATCCATGTCACTTATTGATTTTCTAAATGGAAAATTATTTTTACAATGAATAGAGCATGTAAAAATTTTATCATTATCTTTAAGGATTGAGGCTGTACCATCTCCCTGATGCACATCAGTGTCAAAAATTAATATTTTTTTTACTTGATGGGTTCTTATTAAATGTAATGAAGCATAAGCCAAATCGTTAAAAACACAGTATCCTGAACCAAAATCTCTATGACTATGGTGTGTGCCACCTGCTAAATGATTTGCTATACCATTCTTAATTGCTTCTTTGCATGTTAATAGAGTTCCATTAACTGCTAAAAAAGAACGATTAGAAAGTGTTTCTGACCATTTAAAACCCAATCTTCTTATTTCTTTATCGGATAATGTACCATTTTTAATTTTTAATACGTAATCTAAATCATGACATATAGAAACCTCATCAACACTTGCTTTTTGAGGGTTTAGAATTTTTGCACGATGATAAAAATCTGAAGTTTTTAATTCATTATATAAATCTGAAAACTTACTGGCAGTAAATTTATGATTTTCAGGCAGAGGAATGTCATAATCTTCGTGTGTTACCCAACTGATTTTTTTCATAAATTTGCCTCTTTTTAACTCAATTTATGCCAAAATTAATTTGTACATAGATTATGTGGCACTAATCTACCAATATATATTTAGTGAGTAAATGTATTCTATCCATAAAGAATTAGTGTCACAACCAATATGGAATTTGTTTTAATATTTGATTTATTAATTATTTGTTTAATTGGTTTTTTTATTGTCAATTTTTATTGAATTAATAACCAATTTAAATAATATTTTAAGAATGAAAGATTTTTATGATCTAAATGGCTATTTTTCACCATTAAAAATTTATAATGCAAAAGAAGCAAATTTTTTTAGAAATAAATTAGAAGACTCAGAAAAAAAATTAGGTAAACTTCATTATATTGTGAAAACTTATACAATAATGAAATGGGTTTATGAAATAGCAACTAATAAAATATTGCTTGATTTTGTCGAAGAAATAATTGGTAAAAATATATTGTTATATAATGCAACTTTTATAATAAAAGAACCAAATACTAAAACACACGTAAGTTGGCATCAAGATCTTACCTATTGGGGATTTGATAACAATGAAAAACAAGTAAGTGCATGGTTAGCTTTATCCAAAGCTAATGATCAAAGTGGTTGTATGCAAATGATTCCAGGTTCACATAAAAATGGATTTTTTGAACATCATTCAACTGAAGATAAAAATAATGTTTTATCTAGAGGTCAAACTGTAAAAGATATTGATATAAATAAAGCAGTATCATGTCCGTTAGAACCCGGTGAAGTTTCTTTTCATCATGGTCTAACATTACACGCATCTCAACCTAATTTTAGTAATGACAGAAGAATAGGTTTAAATTTTCAATTTATTTCTCCTGATATGAAACAATTAAAAAGTAAAAATGATAGTGCTATTTGTATAAGAGGGAAAGATACCTTCAATAATTTTAAAACAGATACAGTAGCAAAAGATGATTTTGACCATGAAGCTTATCAACATCTACTAGAACTGAATAACCATTATAATGAAACAATAAGAAAAAATTAATATTTATTTATTAGAATCTGAAATAAGAGATCTAAAAATTAAATTCTTTTTAATCAAATCATATGAATGTTTTATCTGGAATTAGTATCGGATTTATTGGTTACACAATATTTGTCATTTTAGATACAATAATTAAAAAATACCTAGTTAATGAATATTCTGTTTTTCAAATAAATTTTTATATTTGTCTTTTTAGTTTTATACCAACATTATTAACTCTTTATTTTTTAAACAAATGGAGCTCACTAAAAAATGATATTATTCATATTCAGCTTCTTAGAGGATTATTCGGATTAATATCTGGAGCTTTAGTAGTCTATTCTTTTAGAAAACATTCGTTCAATGAAATCTATCCAATTTTATTTAGTGCACCATTAATTATAACAATGTTATCACATTTTTTTTTAGGTGAAAAAGTTGGTATAAGAAGATGGTCTGCTGTAATCGTCGGCTTTTTAGGTGTGTTAATTGTAAGTAGACCTGGCACTATTCATTTTTCATTAAGTTTGTTTGGTTTAATTTTTTCAGCATTTTTAATGGCAATTAACATTACTTTAGTTAGAAAATATTCAAATAATCAATCATCGATTGCTTTTACTTTTTATGCTTTTTTATCTGCAACTGTTCTAAATGGATTAATTTCTATCAATAATCACGTAACTTTATCATTTAATGATTTAATGATACTGATTTTTTGTGGAATAATTTGTGGCATAGGAGGTAATTGTTTAACAATTGCCTCTAAATTTTTAGAGTCCAGTATTTTTGCTCCAATACAATATTCACAAATTTTTTCAGGAGCTATACTTAGTTATTTATTCTTTGCCGAAATACCTGATATTTTTGAAATTATAGGATCGATAATTATTGTCTCAAGTGGAATTTATATAATAATTAGAGAAACAAATATAGGTATTAGGCCATATATTAAAAAAGATTCAAGATTTCGTGATCAATTTAATAGAGGTCATTGAATATAATAGCTGGAAATTCCAGCTATTAATTTATTTTTTCCATGGTCCAAAATCTTTTTGATCAGAAGTAAATTCGTATGAGATAAATTCATCATCACTAACTATCCACCCATCATGCCCTGGTGCTAAATAATATGCATCACCTGCTTTAAAATAATCTTCAGAACCATCATCATGTTTTACTCTCATTTCACCTTGAACAACAACACCAACATGACCAGCTTGACAACTTTCAGTTCCTACAATTGGTTTTATGCATGAACTCCAACTCCATCCAGGTTGTAAAGTTGTCTTACTCATAGTAACATTTCCAAGAGTAACTGTTGATGAATGAGCTTTATTTGGTGTTTTAATTTCACCATCAGAAAAAGATTTTCTCATTACATTAGACATTCAAAACCTCCTACTTTGTGTTATTAACAAATTATTAAACTATTTTAAATATTATGAAATTAACAATTAATAACAATAATCCAATTACATTACTTATTTTATCCTCAATAGCTATGCCTATTGCATTTAGTACTTGGATGGTTTTATTAAATAATTTCTCAATTGAAAGAGCAAGTTTTACTGGAGTCGAAATTGGAATACTTCAAAGTATCAGAGAGATACCTGGCTTCCTAGCATTTACTATTATTTTTTTACTGTTCTATTTTAAAGAACAATATTTTGCTATTTTTTCTTTAGCCTTAACTGGTTTTGGTGTTGCGATTACAGGTTTCTTACCAACTGTTTATGGTTTGTATTTTACAACAATTATTATGAGTACTGGCTTTCATTATTGTGAAACAGCCAAAAATTCTTTGAGTTTACAATGGCTTTCAAAAGAAGAAGCTCCACCAGTTCTAGGAAAATTATTAGCTGTTAGCTCAATTACGTCCTTATTTTTGTATTGTATTATTTGGAGTTTATTAGAAATCTTTAATTTAGATTATAAGTTCATATTTTTAATTGCAGGATTAATTTGTATTTTTGTTTCTTTTTACTTGTTTATTTCTTTTCCTTTTTTTGAAATTAAAAATAAACAACATAAAAAAATAATTCTAAAAAAAAAATATTCTCTTTACTATATTTTAATTTTTTTATCAGGTGCTAGAAGACAAATTTTTGTAGTTTTTGCAGCTTTTTTAATGGTAGAAAAATTTGGATATTCAGCATCGCAAGTTACTTTACTATTTTTAGTTAATTATATTTTTAATTGGTTTTTTGCAGAACGTATTGGAAAGTTAATAAATATATTTGGTGAGAAGAAATGTCTAATATTTGAATATATTGGACTCGTAATTGTTTTTACATCTTATGCATTCGTGACTAATGCTTATGTTGCAGCAGGTTTATATATTATTGATCATATGTTTTTTGCATTAGCTATTGCAATTAATACATATTTTCAAAAAATTGCTGACCCAAAAGATATTGCAAGTACTGCAGGTGTTTCATTTACTATCAATCACATAGCTGCAGTATTTATCCCAGTAATTTTAGGATTTGTTTGGATTAATTCTCATTCAATAGTTTTTTTAATTGGTTCTTTTTTTGCTCTACTATCTTTAATCGCTTCATTCTTTATACCTAATAATTTATCAAAAATTATTTTAGATCAAAGTAATTTAAAAAAAGTAAGGGTATAATTTACTCACCTATATAACTAAGAATTATTTTTCTTTTGTATTTACTGTACCTGTGTTCAATTAGATATATTCCTTGCCACATACCTAATTGCATTTCTTTATTGTTTATAGGAATTGTTAATGAAGTTTGAGTAAGCATAGATTTTATGTGAGCAGGCATATCATCATCTCCTTCATAACCGTGTTTATATAATGAAGCATCTTCAGGAACTATTCTTTGAAAAAAAGAATTAATATCATCTAATACATCAAGGCTAGCATTTTCCATTATTGTTAATGAAGCAGAAGTGTGTTGTATAAATATATTTAACTGACCTTTAATGATATTATTTTTTACAATCCAATCATGAACATTATTTGTAATTTCATACATTCCCTGTCCATTATTAGAAATTATCAATTCATCTTGTAGATTTAACATTTTCTAATCTTAAAATGAAGTCGTGGCACCTACAAGGAGAATTATAATGAAAATTAATGTTATGAAAAAAAGAACTATTCTTTTGATAAGTGCCACAATTTTTAAAATATAATCAAATTTTGTTTTAATAGAGATATAAATAAGGAAAAATTGTGTTATGATTATCTTAATTTTTTTAGGTAGGAATATTATTTGTTAAACAATAATCAATTTGCAATTTTTTTAATTATTATATCAATTATTTTTGGAACTCTTATGGGTACATTTATAAAATTAGCCCAAGATGAATTAAATGTATTTACAACAGGTTTTTTACGTTTTTTCTTTGGATTTTTAATCATCACCCCTTACATTCTTAAAACAAAATTTGAAGTATTTAGTACAAAAAATTTAAAAATTCATATTTTACGGTCAGCACTAAATTTACCTGCAATGCTACTTGGTTTTGCAGCTTTAGCTATGCTTCCATTAGAGAAAATGACAGCCATTCATTTTATAGTTCCTATCATTGTTACAATCTTAGCTGTGATATTTTTAAAAGAAAAAATCTATTTATATAGGTCAATTGCATTAGTGATGGGTTTTCTAGGAATGTTAATAATATTGAGACCGGGTATTATTGATATTTCTATTGGAATATATATGGCGCTTATTTCATCGCTAATTTGGTCAGTAGTTATAATTTTAACTAAAAAAGTATCTAAGGATGATAGTGCTATAACAATATTATCACACCAGTATGTTTATATGAGTCTTTTTTCATTTCCATTAGTTATATATTTCTGGGATCAACCAAGCTTAAAAACAATTATTCTTATATTATGTGCTGCAATGTCAGGAACGATCTTACATATTGCATTAAATCATGCATATAAATTAGTTGATGTAACTATGACTCAACCTTATTCATTTTTAGGCTTAGTAGTTTCATCAATAATTGGATATTTTGTTTTTTTTGATAAACCTGATTTTTATACCTGGTTAGGCGCCTCTGTAATTTTTTGTGGTGTGCTTCTAATTTCTTATAGAGAACTTCAATTAAATAAAGAAATTACAAGAAAGAGATTAAATATTAATTCATAATATTAATATTTAACATCGTTAGATTATGTGTATTATTAGTAAATGCAAAATAATTATTTTTATAAATGGATAGATAGTAATAAAGATGATGAAATAAATAGTTTCAAAGAATGTATCGATTCATATATTTATTTTAAGAAAGATGCTTTTTATAAAACTAACAAACTAATTAAAAAAAAACCAGAATTTAATGCTCCAAAATTATTAAAAATAGTTTTATTGCTTTTTTCTAGAGATGTACAAAAAATTTCATTAGCTAGAGAAACATTAAAATCAATTTCCATTGATGAAGTAAATGATTATTTTTATCAATATTTAGAGATAGTAAATCTCTGGATTAAAAATGATTTAAAAAATTTATTAAATAAATTGGAATTAATTATAAAAGATAATCCCAAAGATATTTTTGCAATCAGATTATTTCATTTTAATAATATTTTTTTGGGTATTGATAGTAAATTTTTAAATAAACATGAGGAAATACTAAGTAAGTGGTCTGAAAATGATCAGCATTATAATTTACTATTAGGGATGACTAGCTATGCTTTTGAAGAAAATAATATAATTGATAAAGCTAAGCTTTTAGCCTTAAATTCACTAAAACAATCATCAAATGATTTGTGGAGTTGGCATGCCCTTTTGCATGTACACGATAATGAGAATAACGACTCAATTAATAACAATGATAATTTTAATAAAATTAATTGGTCAATTTATGGGCCAATAAAAAGACATATATGGTGGCACCAATCATTAATATTATTCTACAATCAAGAATATGAGAAAAGTTTAAAACTATTTGATAACTATTTCTCTTCTTCAGAAATTTTTTATTTAGATTTTTGTAATGCTTGCTCTTTTTTATTAAGGCTTCATTACAAAGGAGTGGATGTTAAAGAAAGAATGGATAAACTAAAAGATTATGCTGAATATTTTAAAAATCAACACATACTTCCATTCATTGATTATCATCTTATTTTTTATTACTTATACTATAATGACCAAGATTATTTTCAGCAACTTGAAGAGAAAATGGAAAAAAATTATTTAGAAAATTCTTTTAAAGAAAATTATATTAATTACTTAAATCCAATTATTCATTGTATGAAAACAAATGAATCATTAAACAAAAATATAATTAAATCACAATTTAAATACCTAGGAGGTAGTTTTGCTCAACGAGAACTTATTTTTTTAAGTTTAATCCAAAATACAAAATATGAAAAAAATAAATCAGATTTAATATCAGAATATAATGATTATAAATCAGTTTCAAAATTATATGTATAACTCTAAATTATTAGAAGAAAAATTTATAAAAAATTCAAATAATAATTTTACCTTATTAAAAGATAATCTTTTTTTTCGAAATATATCTTTTCAAAATTTTCAAATTTTAAAGATGATATCATTCTTGGTAAGAGACAAAAATTGGAATAACTATGATCCGAAAATTCTAAATTATGAAGAGAATTTTGATACATCTTTAGAATATATATTTGATTTAGAATATGGTATAAATGAAATTCTTAAAACAAGAAATACTATATTATTTTCTGAAAATTCTATCACTCTATCCTCTGAAGGAGAATTTTTAACTGATTTTTGGACTAATAGAATAGGTTTTAATTTATTAATTCCATTACAAAATCATGTTGGTTCAAACATCATTGTAACAAATGGGAACGATTTAAAAGAGAAAAAAGAATTTCCAGAAAATATAAAACCTGACCAACCATTTTTTAAATTTAAAAACCTTGCTTATACTTTAGACAATAGTTTGTTGGTTAATATTAATTTTGAGGGTATTCTATTTGAAATGGAGGATCAAAGAAACTGGGGTGATGCTTCTTACAAAATATATAGTGGTTCTTTATTAAATCCTTTTCCATATTTAGAAAAAAAGGGATCTAATTTCTCTCAAACTGTTAAAATAGATTTAGAAAATAAAAAACAAAGATCATTTCCATCTAAGAATATTGTAAAAATTGATCATACTACTTCCTATAAATTCCCTAAAATTGGTATAAAAATTGATTCTCCAATTCTTCCTGATGATAATTTAATTAAAAATTTTGATTATTATTATTATCTTATTGATTTTACTGAAGATTTTAAGAATTTAACTTCAAGATTTGACAAAAAGGTGTTTCTTGTAGCTTTAGTTGATCATGCTAATGATCCTGAAGAAGAGTTAACAAAAATTTATAATTTTATAGCTGAAAATACTATTAATTTAGATAAAATTTTAATTTGTCCTAAAATATATTTGAATAGTTTTCAACCAGCTGGTGAATGGCCCAAAGTTCCAGAATTAAATGAATACTATAAAATAGCGAAAAAGATATTTTCTAATAGTCAAATTGTTTCTGGAATGGTCACTAATTTTACAGAATTAAATAGAAAGAGACCAAAAATGTTTTATGATTTGGTTAGTTTTTCCTTCACTCCAATTGTTCATGATTCTAGTGATTTTGGTGTGTTAAATACACCTGAAACTATACCTTATATCTTAAAAACTTTAAAAAATTTTTCTAAAAGTACTGATGTTCATATTGGTCCAATTTCTATTGGTATGCATTTCAATCCGTATGGTGAAAGTCTTGTAATTAATAAAAAGAAAATAAGATTAGAAATGGCTGATAGCGATCCAAGACATGATCAATTATTTTCACTAACTTGGACTCTGGCAATTTTTATTCAATCAATAAATAAAGAATCAAAATTTTTTACTTTTAATTCTATTTATGGGCATCACGGAATATTAAATAAAGATAATACCAAAAGACCATTGTATCATTTAAATAATTTTCTTATTTTATTTACAAATTCAGAAATCTTTAAATTTAATCCAGTTTACGAAGTGTATGGATTAAAAATCGTACTAAATGGAATAAATTATTATTTATTTGTCAATTCCTCAAAACAAAAAAAGGAAATTATTATTCCTGAAATAAATTTTAGTAATCAATATAAACTTAATTTAAAAAATTATACTGATATTTTTAATAATGATTTTTCTTTTTTTAACTTTAAAAAAGATTCAAATCCTTATGTATTTGAGCCATTAGAAATCAAATTTATAGAAGATAAATGAAAAAATTAAAAGGAGCATTAATCGGTTGTGGTTTCTTTGCTGAAAATCATATTTTAGCTTGGAAAGAATTAAGAAATATAGAAATAATATGTGTTTGTGATTTAGATATAAAAAAAGCTAATAAATTTAAATCTAAATTTAACATTTTGCATTCTTATTCATCTATAGAATTAATGCTAAAAAAACATAAAATTGACTTTGTTGACGTTGTAACAACAATGGAGACACACTTAAATATTGGCAAAATTTTATCTAAGTATAAAATTCCAACTTCTATACAAAAGCCATTTGCTGAAAATTTATCTAATGCAAAAAAAATTGTTTCTTTATATAAAAAAAATAAAACACCACTTATGGTTCATGAGAATTTTAGATGGCAAAGCCCTCTATTAAAATTAAAAGAAATTATAAATAAGGAGCAGTTAACGAAACCACATTATGCTAAGATATCTTTTAGACATGCAAATCCTGTTGGATATACCAATCAAACATATTTATACAATTTAAAAGAGTATTTAACCCTAGACGTAGGAATCCATTTATTTGATTTAAGTAGATTTTTTATGGGAGAAGCAAAAAGTATTTATACAGTAAATCAAAATACAAATAATAAATTTAAAGGTGAAACCGATTTTATATCCCTGATAAGAAATAGAAATAACAGTATTACTATTGTTGATGCATCTATTTCTTCAATAAAAAAACCAGACAGATTTGCTCAAACACTAGTTAATTTAGAATTCTCTAATGGCTCAATTGATTTAGACTACAATTACAAAATTACTCTTCACAAAAATAATAAGAAGAAGATTTATGATGGAAAACCAAAGAAATATAAATGGATTTCAAAACCTTGGGATCAAATTCAAGAAAGTGTAATCAATACGCACAAACATTTCATTGATTCACTAATAAATAATATTGAACACGACACCAGTGGTGAAGATAACATAAAGAGTTTATCATTAGTGTTCAATTCATATAAATCTGATAAACTAAGAAAAGAAATTAAAATTTAATATTACTTAAGTTTAAATTATAAATTTCGAGATTTCATCTCTAATTAATTTACTTAAGAGACTGTAACCAAGTACATTCATGTGTAATGGATCTTCTGAATAAAATTTTTCAAATCCAGCATCAAGCATAGGAGAGCAAAGATCAATATAGCGCCATTGACTAAAATTCTCAATTTTGTTTTTAATTCGCTCATTTGCATCTAATATTGTATTTAAATAATTATTCCTAAATACACTTGGCTTAATAGAAACAAAAAAACATAAGGTATGAGGTAATTTTTCATTAACTTCAGAAGCAAATAATAAAAATTCATTTTCTAAATCTTCAGCACTCATTCCGCTGCCTATATCATTATCACCTGCATAAAAAATCATCTTATCAGGATTATTTGGTACTACTATTCTATTAAAATAAGTTCGGCATGATACTAATGTGGAACCACCAAATCCTAAATTTAATAAACTATCAAATGACAAATCAGTTTTTGCATTTTCCCAATCTCTAAATGTTGAACTTCCAAATAAGACTATTTTGTTATTTTTATATTGATCTGAATGTAATTTAATTTCTAATTCTCTCACGTCTGCTTCAAATTCTTCTTCAATAGGGCTTACTAAATTTAAGTTACTAACCACATCTTCATAATTAATTTTATTTTTTGAAGCAGATTTTGCTAATTCAATTGCTTCCTCAACATATGTTCTAAAAGTTTTTCTATAATTAGATAAAAAATTTTCTAACTCTTTTTTATTTTTCATATCATTTATAAAATCTTTTATTTTTATTGGTTCTTTAATAACTGCTGAATAAATAGTATCAGAAATTGAATAATCAAAATTTGCTAATGCAATTGGAACAAGAAGAGGCTCTGGTTTTAATTGGTCTGCTAATAAAAATGCACCTGGTTTTAACGGACCTGGTGAATTTGGAGTTAAATTATCTTCAGTTTCAGATGTTCCTTCTGGTGCTATAACTAAAGGTCTGTTTTGATCAAAAATATTTTGAGTTTCGATAAATAATTTACTTTTTCTTTTCTTTTTTTGATCTTGAGTTTCATTTAAATAATCTGATTCTGGTGTATGGACGAAAATATAATCTAAATTTTCATAATAATTATATCTCCAGAACTCTGTATTTCTAGAATATCGAGCAATTCTTTGACCGCCATCACCATATTTAGGAAATAAAATTTTTGCACTTATAAAGTGACTATCTATACTAAATTGATGTCCATTAGCTAAACCATTTTCTTCAATGCTTGCCAAATGATTATAAAAAAATATGTTTGTGGCTTCATCAGGTAAATTCTCCATACCTTTAATAACATAAGGTACTTGATCAAAAGCTTTTATAAAATCTGAATTTGTTAATTTTTGTAATGCTTGTTTATTTATTGAATCATATGAATTTGCTACTCTGTTGTATATTTTGTTTAGTTGTTTGAAAAATCTATTTTTTCTTTCTATACCACTCAATGCATCAATCATTAAACTCGCTATAGATTTTTCATCATCATTACCTGTGATAATTAAATCATAAATTGTATCGAATGCTAAAGAATGAGTTAAATGATTTTCTAATAAATGAGGTATTGTATAAAGTTTGGAATTACTTGGTATTGTTGCAGAATTATCATTTAATAAATATTGAAAAAACTCTTTTTCATTTTTAGCTGGGTAAGTTGTTAAGCCTGTTGAACTTTGAATATAGCGTCCTAATTGCCACAATTGTCTTTTAAAAAATTTGATTGCCAATTCTGGATTGGTTTTGATTAAATTATCAATAAATTCATTTGAGAATTTTAATATCGTTGTATCTCTTGTTGCTTTTAAGGAGTAGGGTGATTCAATTTCATGTAATCCTGAAGATAAAGACAATGCTACTCCTGGTCTAGCTATTGATCTTGAATTGTTTTCTAATTGGTCATCTTTTAAATTTGTAAAAGAGGCTTCAACCTTACCTTTTAACAAAATATTTATTCCATCAGAATTTTTACCTTCTAATGTTATAAATTCACCAGATGAAAATAATCTAACATTTGCGTAATGTATTAATTCATCTAAATCGTTATCATCAAGAAAAGCTAAAAATGCTGAATTTTTAATTCTTTTGGTATTTACAATATCTCCACCAGTTTTAACACCATCTGCTAAATTAATGTTTTGGTGTTTAATGGGTTTTTCTAAATTGCGAGATGACCAAATTAAATTAATTGATTCAAATAATAAAAAAGAATAAAGAAAACTTGCATAGTCCGGATCTACTTCTTCCAGTTCTTTTAACTTTTCTATTTTGATAGAAATATATTCTGAATTACCTTTAATAAATATATCTGACATATATCTTCCTGGCGCATTTAAGCCTGAAATACCAAGAGGTGACCCAGCATTCTTTAATGTTGCTAACTTATAAAAAACATTATTATGATATTTTACATATTCAGCCTCACCTTTTAAAAGAATAAAAATTTGATCTGCAATACCATGCTGTTCTGCAATTTTGATGTCTTCATTACTTTTGTGAAATTCAGTGCCAGAATTAATTAAATCTTCAGTATTTTTTTTTGGAGACAAAGAAAAACCTTTATCTACTAGTATTAAAGATATTTTTTCACTTAAATTCATTAATTATCTAACTTAATAAATTTCCCATTTTATTTAAAGAGAAAAATATTATCTTCTTATAATTGACTTAAAAATATTGATAAAAGATAACAGTATTATTTTTAATCTAAATATACTTACAATGGATTGAGCTAAATATGTCAATGCAGCAGCTCTTAAAACGGATTTGCATTGGTACATATTCTCCCTAGGAACAAATCTTTTGAGTATTGGTAAAGCTCTCTTAAAACTTGCATCAAATTCTACAGGAAGAGTAATCAAATGGATTAGTACATTTGTAGATAAGCACCCCATTATTATTATCGCAGCAATAAGGGTGATAAATGGACTTTTAGTGAATGCAAATATTGATGGTAGTCCTATAATTAATAAAAATGAACCAATTCTTTGAAAGATCATTGTTTTTTCAATTAATGATTGTCTAAGAATAAGTGGTTTGTATTTTTCTTTATCTTGAATTGCATGACCAATTTCGTGTGCAACAACCGCAATGCTTGTAATACTTTTTTTATCAAGTTTATCTGTAGCGATATGTATTTTTTTTTCTTTAGGATTATAATGATCTAATTGCTGAATAGGATTAATTGATACATTGGTAATTTTTTCTTCTTCAAGGATTTTTTTTCCAAGTTCTCTCCCAGTGAATGGCATATCAGGTAAAATTTTATTATATTTTTTTAAAATATAATTTACCCATAAACTTGGTAGAAACATTAGAATAAATGGTAAAAAATAGTAAAATAATTTAATCACAATATAAAAATAGGAATAATATTATTAAAAATCAATTTTATTTAAACTAGTATTATTATCAATAATTAATTATTGCTTAAAAAGTGAAATCTAAATTTGAAAGAATTAATAGACTTCCCCCATATATATTTGGGGAGATAAATTCATTAAAAATGAAACTAAGATCAGAAGGTAGGGATATTATTGATTTTGGCATGGGCAATCCTGATATGCAAACACCTCTTCACATAAGACAGAAATTGAAAGAGGTTATAGATAAACCTGGTGTTGGTCGTTATTCAGTTTCAAAAGGCATTAATGGATTAAGAAAAGCTCAAGCTAAATATTATAAAAAACGATTTAATGTTGATTTAAATCCATCAAGTGAAATTATAGTAACAATTGGTTCAAAGGAAGGTTTAGCAAATTTAGCGCAAGCTATAACTTCAAGAGGTGACAGAATATTATGTCCTGATCCATCATATCCTGTTCATCCATATGGTTTTATGATTGCCGGAGCTAAGCTAACACCTATAAGAACATTTTTTAATGGACAGTTCGATAGAAACAAATTTTTATTAAATATAGTTAATAATTTAATAAAATATTCTTCAATAAAAGTTATTATTGTTTCTTTTCCGTCAAATCCAACAGCTCAAATTGTTGATTTAGATTTTTATAAAGAATTAGTAAAAATTGCAAAAAAATATCAAGTTTATATTCTATCCGATTTAGCTTATTCTGAAATTTACTTTGGTAATAATCCACCTCCATCGATATTAGAAGTTAATGGAGCAAAGAACTTAGCTGTTGAATTTACGACCTTATCTAAAACTTATGCAATGGCAGGATGGAGAATAGGTTTTGCAGTTGGAAACAAAACTTTAATTGAAGCATTAACAAAAATTAAATCGTATGTAGATTATGGTGCTTTTACACCTGTTCAAGTAGCAGCCACTGCTGCTCTAAATGGATCTCAAAAATGTGTAGAAGAAATAAGAGAGACTTACAAAAAAAGAAGAGATGTTTTAATAGAATCTTTTGAAAGGGCTGGTTGGGATAAAATTCCAGCTCCAGAA
>CACNHT010000013.1 GCA_902620285.1 uncultured Alphaproteobacteria bacterium
ATATATTAATAATAAAGTTCCAGATCCTCCTGCAATCCCCATTATACAAACTACTAAGAAATCATTTATACTTTTGAAATTTTCCCACATACCAAAAAACACCACTAACATACATGCAACTATGATTGTCCCTGTTTGACCATACAAGTTGATAAGTGGTGAAGGAACATGATCCTCAAAACTTAAGGATGTTACCCTTGCTAATGAATATCCAAAAGCAGCAAGGATAGGAAGTAATAACATATAATTAAAGTCTGATGACCAAGGTTGCATAATTAAAACGATACCTGCAAAACCAGAAATTACTGCACTCATTTTATACCAACCAAATTTTTCACCTAATATAGGAATAGCAAGGAGGGTAACCATCATGGGCCCAGTGTATTCCATGGTAGCAACTAAAGCAAAAGGAAGGTAGGCATAAGAAGTGTACAAACACAATTGAGCCAGCGCTACAAATACCCCTCGAAATAATCCTAACTTCCATTGTGTTATTTTTATTTGTCTACCGTTTTGATGCCAATCATGTGAAAAATATAAAGCAATAACACATGGGATCATTCCAAATAAGTTTCTAAAAACAGAAAGTTGAGCTGCTGGATATTCGTTTCGTAAAAACTTTATCGCAATCCCCATACAATCCAATAAAAACAAACCTGAAAGTGATAATATAACAGCTAAAAATAAATTATTTTTCATTAATCATAATCTATTATTCTAAAATAATTTCTTTTCCTACTTCTTGACTTTTATAAATTCCATCTAAAATTTTCATTACTTGTAGAGAGTGTTCAGCCTGAATAGTAACTGGTTGATCGTTTGCAACAAACTCTGCAAACTCGATACATTCTTTGGCATGAGGTTCAATAGTGTCTATTAAATTTCCTTCAATTTTTTTAGTTATGTGAGTTTGAGAATTGATATCATTTTTTATAATCTCACAATTAGGCCAATGCAAACCAGCTTCTCTTCCGTATAGCCATACCTGCATGTCTTCTATTTTATCATCTGGTAGTTTATGATGAAGCATCCATGATACTTCAAGCATCAAGGTTGCACCATTTTTAAACCTAACAAACGCAGCTGCAAAATCTTCAACGTTCATTGCTTCCTTATCGTACTCACCATTGTAACTAAAAGAATTTGGCTGCTTTGCTAATTCTGTTTTTGAAACACCTGTCACAGAAAGTGGTTCTGGATTGTTCATAAACCAAAGAGTTAAATCTAATACGTGCACCCCTATATCAATACAAGGCCCTCCTCCTGAATTTTCTTTTTTTAAAAAACCAAGTGAGACTGGTAAAAAATTTCTTCTAAGCATCCAAGAACGTGCATGATATATCGAACCAATTGATTTGGATTGATCTTTTATTAATTGAGAATCTTTTCTGAATCTAAAGTGTTGAGCACACATTAATTTTTTTTTCGTTTGATCTCTTACTTCAATCATTTTTTTTATTTGTAAAGCATTTGGAGCTAAGGGTTTTTCACATAAAACATCTTTGCCTGCTTGCATTGCTTTAATTGCTAAATCACAATGATAGTTATTAGGCGCACAAATATCTATTACATCTATATCTGGATCATTAATCATATCTAAGGGATCAAGATATAATTTTTTTATTTGATTTATATTGCCCCAATCTTCAAGAATAGAATTATTTATATCGGAACCTGCTATTAATTCTGCATGTTCTGACATGCGCCAACCAGGTACATGTAACTTTGCAATACCCCCAACGCCAATAATGCCAACTTTTATTTTACTCATATTTATATTTTTTAACTTAGATATTTATCCATTTTTTTTCTTTTTCTGATTTGTAAATTGATTCCATTATACTACTTCTCAATGCTGCTTCTGTAGGAGTAACTAGATTTTTAGTATTGTTATCAATTAATGAATTGAGAAACAAATCAAATGCATGAGGCAATGTTTCTGGTAAATTTTCTTCTATTCTTTCTATTTTTTTACCTTCCTTATTTTCGTTTATAATTAATTGCTCATTCGTTGTTCTTGCGTGAGCTTTCGTTCCACTTATAAAAATAGTATAAGGCTGAGCTATATCTATCCATCCCGCAGCAATACTAGCTATCAACCCGCTTTTAAATTTTATTAAAGCTTCTCCACTTTCTTCACAATCTGGATATTGATTATATACTTTTGTAAAGGTTGCGCTCACTGACTCAACATCAGAAAAAAACCATAAAAGAAGATCTAAAACATGTGTTCCTAAATCACCAAAAGCTCCAACACCTGCAACTTTAGGATCTGTCATCCATTGATAGTTTTTGAAAATATCCCTCATAATACCATCGTGACAATTAATGAGTCGAATTCTTGAAATTTCGCCAAAATAATTATCAGTAATTAATTGTTTAAGCTTTATGTAAACAGGATTGCTTCTCATGAAATATCCAGTTTGAAAAATAATTTTTGAAGACTCAATAAGATTTACCATTTCAAAAGAGTCTTTTTTTCCTATCCCCAAAGGTTTTTCTATAAAACAGTGTTTTTTATTCTCGGTAATTTTTTTAACTAATTCATAGTGTAAATTGGTTTCTGAACATACTATAACACCATCTAAATTAGGTTCTTTCAATAAATCAACATAGTTATCATAATTCTTACATTGCAGTTTATCAGAGTCAATTTTTGACCTATTCTTGTCTTTGTCCCAAACACCAATACAATTAATTTTAATGTTTGAAATTACCTTAGAAATAAAATTTGGTGTATGAATATGAGAGGTTCCAATAAATGCTATATTTTTCATTACAGTTACAAAACCTACTTATAGAGCACAACACTGATCGACCCAGTGACCTGGTTCAACTTCAATAAGGCCCATTTTTATTTCTCCACCTTTGCAATCTACTCCAGGATTAGGACATCTGGTTCTAAACACACAACCTGGAGGTGGATTTAATGCACTAGGAATTTCTCCCTTTAGTTCTATAGCTTCAGATCTTTTCTCTGGATCAATTGATGGAATAGAGGATAATAGTGCCTTTGTGTAAGAATGTTTTGGGTTCTTAAATAATTCTCTTGAGGGTCCCATTTCAACTATGTGCCCCAAATACATAACTGCAACAACATCACATACATGAGCTACTACACTTAAATCATGACTGATGAATAAATAAGTTAGATTAAGCTCGGTTTGAAGTTGTTTTAAAAGATTTAATATATCTGCTTGTATTGATACATCTAAAGCAGCAACACTTTCGTCTGCTACTATAAATTTTGGATTACTTACTAAGGCTCTTGCAATTGATATTCTTTGTCTTTGTCCTCCAGAAAATGCATGAGGAAATCTTCTTAAATGCTCAATATTTAATCTACATTTTGAAGCAATGTCTCTTACTCTTTCATCAGTTTCTTGTCTTGAGTTTGTTATTTTCATCACTTCTAAAGGCTCTGCAATAATATCCCTCACTGTCATTCTTGGACTTAAAGCAGCATAAGGATCTTGAAAAATTAATTGAGCTTTTTTTCTATATTCTTTTAAATCTTGTTTGTTCATATCTGTTAAATCATAATCTCTTTCATCGTCATGAAAAATAACATTTCCAGAACTAATTTTATTAGCTCCAAGTATTGCTCTACCAAGAGTAGTTTTTCCTGAACCAGATTCACCAACTAAACCAAAAAAAGATCCTTTTTTAATTTTGATATTGATATTGTTTACAGCATGTATTTTTTGTTTTTTTGAAATAAAATTTTCTTGATAATCAAAATTTACTGAAACATTATTTACTGAAATTAAATTATCACCCATTTTGACCACACTTAATTCCACATTGATCAACCCAGTGACCTGGTTCAACTTCAATTAATTTCATTTCTATTTTACCATCTTTTCCTTCTGGATTATGATGGGGGCATCTAGTTCTAAATACACATCCTGTTGGTCTATCTAATGGACTTGGAATATTTCCAGGTATTGGAGATAAGGGTGCGTCTAAGTTATTTATGTCAGGTAAAGCTTGTAATAGCCCTTTTGTATAAGGATGTTTTGGGTTTTTAAGGATCTCATTTACTGGACCTTTCTCAACTACACTACCCAAATACATAACCGCTACATGATCAGCTACCTGTGCAATAACACCTAGATCGTGAGTAATAAATATTACTCCCATTTGATATTCTTTAATAATATCTTTAATTAGGTTAATTACTTGAGCTTGAATTGTTACATCTAAAGCAGTTGTTGGCTCATCTGCTAATAAAAGTTTAGGCATTGTTGATAGTGCCATAGCTATCATTGCTCTTTGACGCATTCCCCCAGATAATTCAAATGCATATTGATTAAACCGTTTTTCTGCATCTGCTATGCCTACTCTTTTTAGCATGTTTATGGATATTGATTTTGCTTCCTCTTTATTAATATTTTTATGAATTAGTAATTGCTCAACCATTTGTGCGCCAATTTTTATTGCTGGAGCAAAACTTGCCATAGGCTCCTGAAAAATCATTGATACTTTACCACCTCTAATTTTTTTTAAGTCTTGCTTAGAGGTAAATTGAAGAACATTTTCGTTATCTAAAATTATTTCTGCGTCTTCATTATAAGAAGTATTACCTGGATTTAATTTCATAATCGATTTAGCAGTCACAGATTTACCTGATCCGGATTCACCAACTATACCAAGTACTTCACCTTGATCTACAGAAAGAGAGATATTTTCAACTGCAGTAATTCTACCTTCATCAGTATCAAATTTTACATCCAAATTTTTTACTTCTAATAAATGGCTCATATTACTTTACCTTATGAGGATCTGCTGCATCACGTAACCCATCCCCTACATAGACGAATGTTAAAATTAATACGACTAAGAAAAACACAGGTATGAAATACCATTGGTAGTTTAAAAGTACGTCGGCCTTTGTTGCATTTTGCAAAAGAACACCAAGAGAATTTACCGGTTCTCTCAAACCAAGTCCTATAAAACTTAAAGCTGTTTCAGATAATAACATGTATGGGAAACTAATGACTAAATCGACAATAATATAACTCGTAAAACTTGGTAATAAGTGTCTTACAATAATATGAGTGGATGATGCTCCACAAAGTTTTGCAGCAAGAATATATTCTTGGCTTCTTTCACTAAGTAGATGCGTTCTTACTCTTCTAGCAAGTGTTGGCCATGAAATTAATCCAAGTAAACACGAAATAAAAAAGAACCGTAATTCAGAACTCCATTCTAACGGCGCAAAGGCAGCAAGACACATAAACAGAGGTATTGGTGGAACCGTTCGAATTGCATCAGTAAACATTTGCAATACACTATCAATCCATCCACCATAATAACCTGATATTCCACCTATAATTAAGGATAGTACAAATGATATAAAAACACCAAGTGTCCCTACAGCTAGTGAAATATAAATTGCACTCAAGGTTCTGCTAAATAAATCTTTTCCTGCCTTATCTGTTCCAAATATATGAATACCACCTTCTTCAACTCCAAATAAATGAGTATTGAATGTAAAACCTGGAATTTTAAAATCTAAAATTTTTCCTGGAAGATTTATATTAAAATCAAAAACTTTATACTCCCAACCTTCAACAAAAAAATATACATATCTTCTTTTTTCTGTATCAGTTTTATAGACCCATCTAAAATTAGTATCAGCTCCTCTATATTTTGTTAAAGTGTGTAAAAACGGCCTTGGTGAAAAACCATTTTCATCCCAAAACATCGGAACCTGAGGTGCTCCATTTTCATAATCTTTGTCGCGACCATTAATAGTAGGATCATATGGAGATAAAAAATCTGAGAATAGACTACAAACAATCATGAAAAGTAATATTGAACCTGCAATCATTGCCGATCTATTTCCAAAAAAGCGTGTTCTTACTAATTGCATCTGTGTAGCTGTATAATAAGCTTCTTTTTTTTGATTACTAACCTCCACCCATAACTCCTTTTCTTATTCTTGGATCCATTATTGCTAAAATTATATCTGTAACAAAATTAACAAAAACGATTGTTGCTGTAAGTAAAAATATTATTGCTCCAGCTAGTTGCTGATCATTTGATCTAGCCAAAGCTTCTATTAACAAAGCTCCTGCCTCAGTCAAAATTAAAATCAGAGCAACTATTGGAAGTGCACTAAAAATTCTATTTAAATCAAATCCTATTGAATTTATTACAGGTCCTAAAGAATGCTTTGCTGGATATCGCCAAAGCAAACTCATCCCTGATACACCTCTTGCCCTTGCAGCCATTACATATAACTTGTCATTTTCATCTAACATTAAAGCTCTAACAGTTTGCAATGCAAAGGCAGTTGCATTCCATCCTAAAACAAAAATAGGCAGCCATGCTCTACCTAAAAAATCCATTAACTTTGCTGATGACCATGGTTCATTTTCATATTCTTGAGAAAATAATCCTGTCATCGTATCTCCATAATAGATTGTCATAAAAAGCATTATACAAAGTGCTACTAAAAAATTTGGCAATGCTATGCCAAGGTAACTAACAAACTTTAGAGTGTTATCTAATGATGCATATTTTGTCGTGGCTGAAATAATTCCTACGGGGATAGCAATTAAATATGAAAATATTAATGCTACTAAACATATGGTTAGAGATAAAGTAAATCTTCCACTTAATAATTCATTAATATTCATTCTTAGAATACAACTATCACCAAAATCTTGATTGATAACAATGTCAGAAATCCATTTTCCATATCTATAAAGGAATGGTTTATCTAAGCCTAAGCGAATTTTTTCTGCTTCAATATCTTCATAAGTAATTTGAGAGCCCTGAGTATTTTTAAAAGCTAAATATCTTTCAGCACACGTTCCAGGTACTAATTCCATCAAAGAAAAAACTATGAAACAAACAATTAATAAAGTTACAATAGCTAAAAATGCTCTTGTAAATGTAAACTGAACAAAATTAATCATAGCATGATTTCACTTAATTGATTTTTAAGAATAGTAGAAAAAAGAAAAGCGGCAATAAAAAATTGCCGCTTTTAAGTATATTTATAGTTGACTTATTCGTCTAACCACCACTGAGTAGCTAAATATGGATAAGTTCTATAATATTCATAAGAGGTTGTTTTGAATTGTGTAAAGTTTTTCAAAGCATTTCTATGATATGTTGGGAAAGGTGCTTTTACAGTTCCAATTAACAAAGTTTGCTCTGTTAACATTGTTGTAATTTTTTCACCCCATTCATTTGATTCAGGTGTACCTAAAGCATATGATTGAAATTTATCAATACCATCACTTAAATCGTAAACCCATTGAGGAGGTTCTACACCTTCATCACCGTTACTATCAATGTAAGCTGCCCACAACATTCCTTGCGTATGGTTAAAGTAGTTTCCAAAAGGCGCTTTGAATGTTTCAGGATCACCTGCAATAATTGCTAATGGTTGACCTTTATCCCATGCATGGACATCTAATGCATTTGAAGATTGTGAACCACGATATTCATCAGGAGTTACCTCTTTAAAAGAAGTTTTAACTCCTACATCGTTCCACATACGAGCAACTAACTCAACTTCTACACCACCTATACCTTGAGTAGCATAGTCAATGTTCATAGCAAAAGGCTCTCCGTTAGGGAGTTCTCTAAAGCCATCACCGTCAACGTCCTTAAGACCAACTTCGTCTAGAAGTGCTTTAGCACCATCTGGATCATATTGAGTCATATACATTTTCATATCTTCACGTACGAAATCAGGAGCTGGTGACATACCTGTGAACTGCTCTACAACACCCATACCATAGTAAGCAACATCGTTAATTTCATTTCTATCTAAAGCAATTGACATTGCTTGACGGAAACGAATATCACCGTAAACTTTACGTTTTTCTAAGTCTGGGTGAGTGACGTTGAAGCTAAATAGTGCTGCTCCACAACCAGGGTTAATTTGAATATTATAGCCTCCAGACTCTGCTCCATCTAATAATTGAGGTGCAGACTCAAGTTGTACAGATTGAGATTTGTAATCAACTTCACCATTAACAAGTTTCAATAATCTTATTTCATTTTCATTGATATATCTCTCATTTTGATAATCAATGTATGGTAATTGATTCCCAGCTGTATCAACTTGGAAAAAGTATGGGTTTGCAGCATATACTCTACCTTCAGTAGTATCTTCAATAGTCATGTAAGCTTCTAAAGAAGGATAAGCAGCATATGGTAAACCATCTACTAACTCTGGATTTCTTAATAACGGAGTTGGAGTATCGGTCCAACCTGAGTTACCATAATAAGCCGCTAAAGCATCCCAACCATCTGCGAAACCTAAAGCTTGTGCATTCGCATCAGCATTTGAATCAATTTCCGGATGGAATTGTTCTAGGAAATGTGAAGGCATAAAAGCTTGGTTATAAGATGTAGCTAAAGTAGCAAGTAAACCAGGAAACGGAGATGGTAAGTTAAATCTTACTGTTTGATCATCAATTACATCAACAGTCATTGGCTCACCACCAACTAATAGATATGGATATGGTTTTTCACGAATCTTTGGATTCATCATCAAGTCTTCGTACCAAAACTCTACATCTCTGGCTACAAAAGGTTCACCATTTGACCACTTGTGACCTTTACGTAACATGAATGTTAAAGTAGTAAAATCATCATTCCATTCATAATCTTTTGCAACATTTGGAACTACAGTTGACAAGTCATCAGCAAAACGAACTAAGTTAACATGTCGAGTAGAAAGCATGTCTGAAGTACCAGCTTCAGTTGCATTAGATAAGAAGTTAATAGTGTTTCCATATTTACCAATTGATTCATATGGCACTATGACAAGTGGTTCATCAGGTAGTCTATCCTCAACCGGAGGTAAGCTTCCTGGGTTCCCTTGAATTGTTGCATTAATACTTGCAATACTTGGGTTGTCTGAAAACTTCATCGTACAACTAGCTGCACTTTCGTATTCTGATAACTCATATTGCTGAGGATATTTTCCGCCAGTATATGCATCGCTCATGGTTGAGCCTACACAATGACCGCCTGCAAAAGAGCTTCCACTCCATACAAACATTGCGGAAGAAAATACCAATGCTACGAATATTTTTTTTAACATATATTTTCTCCTATAAGATAAATTTATCGTATGTATTTTTTGTATACAAATTTGAACTTTTAGCAAAAATAATTGACAATTTTATTACGTTTTTTTTTAAAAAATTGTGTATTTCTTTTTAATTACTTTAGTATTTAGTAGAATATGAAGAAAATCAAAAAATCTGTACTTTTTATATGTGCTGATCAGTGGCGCTTCGATTGCTTTAGTTTTTTAAATCATCAATATGTTCTTACTCCTAATTTGGATAAATTAGCAAAAAAAAGTGTTATTTTTAAATCACACTTTGCAGGTATTGTTCCATGTGGTCCTTCGAGAACTACAATGCTGACTGGTTTATATCCATTTATACATCGTTCAGTATATAATGGCGCTCCTCTTGATAAAAGATTTACAAATATCGCTAAAGAAGCTCGAAAATTAAATTACAATCCAAGTCTTTATGGATACACCGATACATCTTGGGATCCAAGATACTTAGATCCAAAAGATGAAAAAAATTTTACTTACGAATCACCAATGGAAGGGTTTGATGATGGCTGTGTTTTACCAGGAGGAAAACCAGAACCCTGGGCTGACCATCTTAATCAAAATGGTTTTGAAATTAATGTAGCAGAGGATTTATACAAAGGAAGAAAGCCTAAAGATGATCAAGCATATATTTATGAACCATATTATATTCCAACTGAATTTTCAGACACCGCATTTTTAGCAGACAAAGTTGTTAACGATTTAAAAAAAGTCAAAGACCCATTTTTTATGCATGTATCTTTTTTAAAACCACACCCGCCCTTTCATGTAGCTGATCCATGGTTTAGTAAATTTAATCCAGATAATATTAAATTATCTAAAAATAATATTTCACTAAAAGAATTATCAAAAAAACATCCTCTACTTGAAGAATTATGTAAAAAATTTTTATTAAAAGAAAATTATTCTGAAATTAATTATGATCTTTTAAAAGATCAAGATATCAAAAATATTATGAGTGTCTATTTTGCTATGTGCGCAGAAGTTGATTTTAATATTGGTAAAATTTTGAATGCTCTTAAAGAATCAGGGCAAGAAGAGAATACAATGATAATATTTACTAGTGATCATGGAGAGATGTTAAATGAAAATAATTTATGGGGGAAATTAGGTTGGTGGGATACTTCTTATAGAATTCCATTGTTTATATATGTGCCTCAAAACAGTCCAAAAGAAATTAATCATTTAACAGAATCGGTAGATGTTGCTCCTACCATTTTAGAATGGCTTGGTGGTGAAATCCCCATTGATTGGAATGGTCAATCACTGATGCACAATATCAATAATAAATACGAAAAATCACCTAATAAAGAATATGTTGTTTTTGATTATGATTTTAGAGAAAGTACTTCGTTTGTTAAAGATAAAAGATTAGCACCCGAACAATGTAATCTATCAGTCATTAGAGATAAAAAATGGAAATATGTTCATTTTCCCTCATTACCATGTTTATTATTTGATTTAGAAAAGGATCCTAAGGAAATAAATGACCTATCAAACCTAAGAGAATTTCAAGACATAAAAAATAATCTAGTATCTACATTATTAAGTCACCGCATGATTCATCAGGAGCGACAATTATCAAATACTAAACTTTCTAGTTCAGGCGTAAATACAAATTCTGGACCATTTAGCAGAAAAATGGAATAATAAAGATATGTTAACGACTGTTATAGGCGCCTATCCAAAACCAAGCTACTTAAAAATAACTGATTGGTTTAATGCCTCTGGTGGTACAGATACAGAATATCCAACTAAATTTTACGAAGATGAAATAAAAAAAATGGGCGGTAATGTTGAAGAGTTATTTAATAAAGCTACCAAAGAAATAATTAGTGATCAGGAAGAATGCGGTATTGATATCCTAACCGATGGAGAAGTTAGAAGAGAAAATTATATTCACTATCATTGTAGATATTTAGAAGGAATTGATTTTGCAAATCTAACAGAAAAAGTTGCTAGGACAGGGAACTATAAATGCTGGTTACCAACAATAACTTCAAAAGTTAAAGCAAAAGAATCTTTTTTAGTTGAAGAGTGGAAAAAAAATCAGAGTTTAACCAATAAAGATTTAAAAATTACTATTCCTGGACCAATGACTATAACAGACACCATAGCAAATACATTTTATGACTCAGATGAACATATGGGTGAAGACTTAGCTGATGCTATTAATGTAGAAATCAAAAGATTGGTTAATGCAGGATGTAAATATATTCAAGTTGATGAACCATTGTTTGCTAGAAAACCAGAAAATGCTCTTAATTTTGGAATCAAAAATTTAGAGAGATGTTTTAAGGATATAAATAATCAAGGTTTTGAAAAAATTACTCATATTTGTTGCGGCTATCCTGATAAATTAGATGCAGTAGATTATCCAAAAGCGCCTTTAGATTCTTACAGTAAAATTAGTAAAGCTTTAGATGAATCAATTATAGATACAGTTTCTATAGAAGATGCTCATCGATATAATGATTTAAATTTTTTAAAAGATTTTAAACAAACAAAAGTTATTTTTGGTTTAATAAAAATAGCAAGCTCTCAAGTTGAGACTAAACAAGAAATTGTCTCAAGAATAAATGATGCATTAAGGTTTATTGATAAGGAGCAATTAATTGTTGCTCCTGATTGTGGCCTTGGTCACTTACCTCGAGATTTGGCAAAAATAAAATTAAAGATAATGGTAGAGGCTTCTAATAGTTTTTAGTGTACTAAAGTTTCTGGATTAGCATAATCATAATTTAAATCATCAGCAATAGCTTTATATGTAACGGCACCTTTAAAAATATTTAAACCATTCATAAAATTTTTATCATTTTTTAACGCATCTTTTAAACCGTTCGATGCTAAGTTTTGAATAAATGGTAAAGTGACTGCATTTAAAGCAAGCGTGGAAGTTCTAGGAACTCCACCTGGCATATTTGCAACACAATAATGAACAACATCATCAACAACATATGTAGGGTTTGCATGAGTTGTTGGTTTACTAGTTTCAACACAACCACCTTGATCAATTGCAACATCAACAATTACAGACCCACTTTTCATCTGTTTTATCATGTCCTTAGTTATAATCTTTGGAGCATTAGAGCCTGGAACAAGCACGCCACCAATTAGTAAATCACATTCAGAAATATAATCTTTTAGATTTATTTTATCACTGTGGAGTGGTTCTATTTTATCACCAAATTTTTCTTGTAATTCTTCTAATCTTTTTTCTGATTTATCAACGATGAAAACTTTTGCTTGCATACCTGTAGCAATTATTGCTGCATTTTCACCTACAACACCTCCACCTAAAATTAAGACATTTCCAGGTTGAACCCCAGGAGCACCCCCTAAGAGTAAACCACTTCCACCCTTATGTTTTTCAAGTGAATAAGCACCAGCTTGAATCGACATTCTGCCGGCTACAGCACTCATAGGTGCAAGAAGTGGTAACTTATTATTATGATCACTTACTGTTTCATAAGCTATACAAATCGAATTTGAATCAATTAAACCCTTAGTCAATTCTGGTGCTGCTGAAAGATGTAAATAAGTAAACAAAATTTGGTTTTCTCTTATCATTGCTACTTCATTCATTAGAGGTTCTTTAACTTTTACAATCATTTCAGAATCATTGAAAATATCCTCTGCTGAATTTACAATTTTTGCACCTGATAATTCATAATCACTATTGGAAAATCCGGCACCAATACCGGCATCTTTTTGAATTAAAACTGTATGTTTATTCTTTACTAATTCTTTAACACTTTGCGGAGTAAGCCCAACCCTAGACTCCTGAGCTTTAATCTCAGAGGGAACACCTATTTTCATTATCTGTCATGCATATAGTTTGAGATACCTGTTCTTAATTTTTCAATTATCTCATCAATATGTTTTTTTTCACAAGTAAATGGAGGTGCAACAATTAAACAATCACCTGTTGCTTTCAAGCTTAAGCCTGCTTCAAATAATTTTTTAAAACAAGCATATCCAGCTTTGCCTAAACGCTCATCCATTTTAATATCAATTCCCCCCATCATTCCATATCCTCTTATATCAGTAATGATATCTAAGTCTTTCAAAGTAAATAAACCATCTAAGAAATATGGAGACATATCTTTTGCTCTATTAAATAAATCTTCTTTCTCGATTATATCTTGCATTGCTAAACCTGCTGCCATTGAAACAGGTATAGCAGAATAAGTATAACCATGAAAAAATTCTATAGCTCCTGTAGGTGAAGCATCAACAATAGTATCATAGATATGATCACGTGAAGCTACTGCTCCTAAAGGCACAACACCATTAGTAATTGCTTTAGCCATTGTCATGATATCAGGACAAACATCAAAAGCTTGGGCTGCAAATGGAGCGCCCATTCTTCCCCAGCCAGTAATAACTTCATCAAAAATTAAAAGAATTCCGTGTTTGTCACAAATTTCTCTTAGTCTTTTTAAATATCCTTTTGGCGGAACTAAAGTTCCTGTTGATCCTGCTACTGGCTCTACAATACATGCTGCAATATTTTCAGCACCTATGTTACCAGCAATTCTTTCAAGATCATCTGCTAGATCAGCACCTGTTTCAGGTTCACCTTTTACAAATAAATTTTCAGGTAAATGAGTATGTCTTAGATGATGTACATTTGGCATGAGAATATTTGAGAAAGTTTTTCTATTAGCAATCATTCCGCCAACAGAGATTCCTCCAATATTCATTCCATGGTAACCTCTTTCTCTCCCTACTATGTGGGATCTATGACCTTCTCCTTTTGCTTTAAAATATGCTATGGCTGTTTTAATTGCTGTTTCAACAGCTGATGAACCACAAATAGTAAAAAATATTTTATTTAAATCTTCGGGTGTATGTTTTGAAACTTTTCTAGCTAAATCAAATGAACCACCAAAACCTTGTTGAAATGGTTGAACATAATCTAATTGCTCTAATTGTTTTGATACTGCTTCTCTTATTTCTGGTCTTGAATGACCCGCTGGACTACAAAATAACCCTGAGCTAGCATCAATTAATTTATTTCCATAATGATCAGTATAATAAACACCTTCTGCCTTAACCATTAATCTTGGACTATTTTTATAGTCTCTATTAGATGTAAATGGCATCCAATGTTCTTCTAATGAATTTGGTATTTCTGTTCTTTTTTCTAAGTCCATTTTTTTCCTTATTAAAGATTGAGTATATGAAATTATCGATAAATCAAAGAATATTTCTTACACAACAAAGAAATATCATAGGAAAAATTGTAGCAGTGGTATAGAGATAATACCAAATATGAGCACATTACCAGCAGATCTTAAAAGTAAAGCTTTAGAGACTCCTAACATACCCGCATCTGTTGTGTGCCCCAATCAAGAAAGCATATTATCAGCTGTAATTGAAGGTAAAAATATGAACCTCATCGATCCAACTTTAATTGGAAATAAAAGTTTAATTGTTGAAACAGCAAAAAATTTAAGTTTGGATATTTCTAATTTTAAAATTGTAGAGGCTAGAGATGAAGAGGATAGTGCTTCAATTGCCTGTCAAATGTCTAATGAAAATAAAAGTAAAATTATAATTAAAGGTAATCTTCATACTGATATTTTAATGCGCTCTTATTTAAAAAAAGAATTTAATTTACTTGATGGTAGAAGATTAAGTCATATTTGGCATATGACTACACCACAGCTTAAAAAACCCCTTTTTATCACTGATGGCGCTCTGAATGTTTTACCAAGAGTTGATATTAAATTACAGATTCTCAAAAATGCTGTTCAGTTTTGTAATAAATTAAACATCAGCAAACCAAAAGTGGCAATTTTATCAGGTACAGAAGATCCAATTGACAGTATGCCAAGTTCAGTTGATGCCAAAAAGGTTATGGAACTTGCGTTAGAAGAAAAAATTAATGCTTTTATTCATGGACCGCTTGCTTTTGATAATGCTGTTTCTGAGAAAGCGGCTACAATAAAAGGAATCAAAAATGATGTTGCTGGTGATGCTGATATACTATTAGTGCCTAATTTAGAAACTGGAAATTCTTTATCTAAAATAATGGTTTATTTTATGAACGCATGTGCTGCAGGAATAGTAATTGGTGGTAAAGTACCAGTTGTAGTTCCTAGTAGAGCAGATAGTAAATATTCTAAACTTGCATCAATTATGGCGGCTGTTGTTGCTGCAAATAATTAATAAATAAATTTTAAATCAAATGCTTTTGAGACATTACTTTTTAATTTTAATAATCACTTTTTTATTTGGAAGTGCCTACCCAGTTCAGAAAGTTATTTTTAATGAAAATGTACCCCCATTATTAATGGGAAGTTTAAGAATGTTAGTGGTTTTTTTATGCCTTTCACCTTTTTGGAGATTTAGAATTCCTGAAAAAAAATACTGGCTACCACTTCTCTTTTTTTCAATCTCTATGGGTTTTTTAGCAAATGTCTTTATGACATTATCATTAAATGAAGCAAACATAGTTTCTCCAATAATTATTGGTTCTCAACTGGCTGTACCATTTGCAATACTATTAAGCTCATTTTTTTTAAAAGAAAAAGTAAGTATTAAAAAATGGATACTTATATTTATTTCTTTTTTTGGTATTATTTTATTGGGCTTTGATCCATTAATAAGAAATGAAATTTATGCTTTAATCTTAATTACCTTAATGGCATTCTTCTATGCTAGTGCACAGGTATTTTCCAGATACCTAAAAGATTTAGAAGTCACACTCACAAATGCGGTAATGGGATTAGTTGGATTTATATTATTAATTGTCTCATCATCAATATTTGAAGGACAAACATTAAATGAAATAAAAAATATTAGTTTTCAGTCATGGTTATTAATATTGCATTCAGGCATCTTTGTTTCAATCGCTGCACACATGTCGATGTTCTATTTATATAGGATGTATCCTGTTAATAGAGTATTTCCATTTTACGCTTTATTTCCTGTATTTGGTGTGTTGTTAACATTTATAATTTTTTATGAAATACCAACTTTAATTACTTTTATTGGTGGTATAATTGTAATCGTAGCAACTTATTTTATAAATAAAGAAAATTAAATTTTGATTATTTAGCTGTCCATCCTCCATCAATTACTAGTGATGAACCGGTCATCATTGATGTAGCATCTGAAGCAAGATACACTACAGCACTAGCAATATCACTTTCTGTTGCTACTTTTCCTAAAGGTATGTTTTCAATTACAGATTTTTTAAAACTTTTATCTTTAAAAAATTTTTTGACCATTGGGGTTTCCACAAAAGTAGGACAAACGGAATTAACTCTAATGTTGTGCTTAGCCAAATCAATAGCCATCCCTTTAGTAAGACCTTCGACACCAAACTTGGTCATATTATAAACACTTCTAAGAGGAGCTCCTACTTTACCTAACTGAGAAGAGATATTTATTATTGATCCACCAATTTTTTTTCTATTTTTTGATTTAAGCATAACTTTTGTAGCTAATTGAGCAATATCGAATGATGCTTTAATATTAAGATCAACCACTTCACTCATATCTTTTCTTTTAATTTTGGTGAAATATGCAGGTCTATTTGTGCCAGCATTATTTACTAAGATGTCTAATTTATTGATTTTAGAAAATATTTTTTTTATTTCTTTTAAATTAGTTACATCACACACATAATAATTACATTTCTTTTTGAGTTTTTTAATTTTGTTTTGAACAATTAAAAGATCTTTCTCTGTACGACTAAGAATTATTACATTTGCGCCTGCTTCTGCTAACGCTATAGCACATGCTTTACCGATGCCTTTGCCTGAGCCTGTCACAAGAGCAGTTTTGTTGTTTACAGTAAAATTTTTTAGAAACATTTATTATAATTGTTTACAATGAAAAAATAGATTGATCTAATAAATTCATTTTTTTAATGCACATTTGAAAATTATCGTCTAGGTGATAATCTCCTGGAAACCCTATACACTTAATTCCAGCGTTTACGGCAGAGTTACTACTTTCTTCAGTATCTTCTATTGCAAGACAATCTTCTGGGTGTAAATTTAGTTTATCTAAAGTTACTTTGTATATTTCTGGATGGGGTTTTTCATTTTTAACAAACGATTTGTTGCCGATAAAGTCAAAATCTTCTTTTGCAATTTGACCAGAAAGACTTTCGAATACTGCAGTGACATTATTTAAAGTTGTAGAAGTTGAGAAAGCAAGTTTAATATTATTATCTTTTGTATAGTTAATTATTTCATCAACACTTTTTCTTAATTTTTGTTTGTTCTTGATAATAAATGAACTAAAGATTTCTGTTTTTCTATTCCTAATTTGTAAAGCATTTACATTAGTGTTATTTTTTTCAGCAAAATCTTCTACTCTTTTGGTCCCACCAGATTTTTTTAACAAAATTTTATAGTCTTGCTCATCCCAATACCAATCAAGGCCAGCTTCTTTAAAAGCTTCATTAAATGAGTTACGTTGAATATTAGAAGATTCAATAAGTGTTCCAATAGATCCAAATAATATTGCTTTATAATCCATTTTATCCTTTCAATTTTATGGAACAAGAAATCATATAACTTATTATTTTATTGACCCAAGTCCTTTAGAAATATTAATATCTCCAATGTTTCTCGCTTTGTTAAATTCTTTTATTCTATCAAAAACATTAACACCTATTTGCTGGTAAACATCGAGAAGGTCTACTAAAACCCAATTCTCTCTGATAAGACCATTTTCTAATCTCCAAAAATCTAAACTCCGCATTTCTATAATTTGATTTGATGGAGCAATACCCATCCATCCATCTTGAGAAATTGTAGATCGCATATTTGGCCAACCAGTTTCACAAACATAATCGCCTTCATATATCCAATGTGTTTGCATATCCTGCAACCCCTCATTTTTTAAACTATCATTTGATGAGCCTCCCTTTCTATCAGGCATTGCACGCAAAAAAGGTATTTGATGCCAATGGCGAAATCCTTCGATACCCCTTGCTGTGCCAATTCCAACTGGTCCGTACCAATTAAATCTGGGGTGCCAATATTTATCTAAATTCATAACTTGTGGATTTGGATTACTAGGGTGTAAAACCATATCTCGAAGCATATTTATTACAATGTCAAAATTTTTTGATCCATCACCTTCTATCTTTAAACCGTCTCCTGTCATAGGAGATGGTGTGCATAAAAAAGATCCTAGCTGAGGACTCATTGGCCATGCATTTGCCTGCATCATCAATTCAGGTAGATCCCAAATTGATTGCATTTCTATAATTTGATTATTTTCTATTTGGAAAAACTCATGATAACGCATATGAACTAAATTTCCTGTTGGCGGAATATCTAAAAATGATTTTAAAAAAGTTCCCATATAATTGCCCATAGTGCCTAACCAATCTTTACCTTCAGGTGTTGTGCCTGCCATAACAATCATATCTCTTCTTTCAAGATCAGGAATGCTATCTAAAAGGGGATTTATACAATTAGTTAACAATTTATCTAAACCATTAAATGTTCCAAAAGGATAGCAGAAATGAAACACCGAATTTTCAGAAAAATATTTAACTAGAGAATTTTTTATTGAATTTTTGTTAAAATTTTGAGTAGCTAATTGATAATTTTCAAAATATTTTTTTAACTTTTCAGGTTTCATAATTTTTAACCTTTAACTGCTCCAGCTGTTAATCCGCTAACAATCTGTCTTTGAAAAAACATTACAAGAAAGAATAATGGAGCAGTTGCTGAAACAACGGCAGCTACAGCATACATTACTTTACCTTCTTCCTGTACGGTACCTAAAAAGCTAGCAATTGCTGGGATCATTGTTTCATTTTCATCTGAAAGCAACATAGATGTAACTGTAAAATCATTGTAAGCAAGAAGGAAACTAAATAATCCAGTAGTTATTACACCCGGCCACATTATAGGAATGATCACATATCTAAATGCTTGAAATCTATTACAGCCATCGCACATAGCGCTTTCATCTAAATCTTTTGGTATATTTAAAAAAAATGAATGTAACATCCAAAGAGTAAAAGGCTGATTAATTGCAACAAGTACAATTATTGTTGTAGGTAAAATTCCCCAAACATTCCAAGCAAAAAAAGGTTGAAGATATCCTGAAACTAAAGTCATATGAGGCATCGCACGAAAAATAAGACCTGCCATTAAAATCCAGAAGGCATATCGATAAGTAGACCTTGCAAGAGCATAGCCTCCTAAAGTTCCAAATGTAAGAGAAATTAAAACTGTAAAAAATACTACTATGCTTGTGTTAATAACAGCGCGCCAAAATTCCTCTTCTATCCAAGAGCCATAATATCCATCAATAGTAAAAAAATTACCTGTTTGTTTTTCAGTATGAAAGCCAAATATTGCATTTGCCCAGTCAGCTTTTGAAAAAAAATCAGCTTGTACTTTAAAAGACCCCCACAATGTCCAGATAAAAGGAAACATAGCAACAATCAACCAAAGAGCCACGAATACAAAAGCAATAATTCGAACTGGGGTTAATTTATTTTCAATTTTTGTATTCATAAATTTCTAACCCTTATTTTTTTCATTAAAATCTCTCCATGTTCGAATTAGCACTGGCAAAAGTAAAATTCCTACACAAAAAATAGTAATCATAGATGTTGCGCCTGCTGCATTATATAGAGGGTAAGCACTTTCACGCAAATGATTCCATATTAACCAGGATATTGAGGTAGCGTGGGCTTCTGCTCTAAAACTTATTATTGGTTCAAAAACTCTAAAATTATCCATTAAAAGTATTAAAGTTATAAAAATAGCAAGTGGCATTAAATGAGGAATAACGACATGGCGTGTTCTTTGAAATTTAGATGCACCATCTATAGTTGCTGCCTCAATTGTTTCATGAGGAACTGTTTGAAGACCTGCATAAAAAACAATAAAACTAAACGGCATCAAATGCCATATACCATAGACCATCAACATGACCCAGGTAAGCACAGGTGACGCTTTCAAGCTCAGAGAATTATCATTAAATAATTTTTGGAGTGTGGCTCCAATAACACCATCGCCATCAACCATCCAAAACAATATCAATGAACCAACAAGAGGTGTAACTATCATTGGAAGAAGAGATGCAAAAATTGTTGGACCTTTTAACAACTTAGGAAGATTATTGACTCCAAGAGCAACTAAAAAACCAAGAAATAAAACAAACGGAGTAACTACAAAGGTGTAAGTAAGAGTAAAGCTAAGCGCTCTATATAAGGGGTAATTATATATTTTTTTTACAAAAACTATAAAACTATCCGAGCTATTCCAAGCCTCTCCTATTTCATCAAATGCAAAATGCATTCTGTTTGAATACGTTTTAAATCCATTAAATTTACCAAGAGGTGCTTTTTCTTTTAACTTCGCGGAAGCTTCAGTATCCACAGATGTTGTCGTCTCACATCCAAAAGGATCACAATTTTCTGAAACAATTATTACTTGTTTATGTTCTATATGTAGGGATTGAATAAAAACAGAAACTATAGGTATTGCAATAAATAAAAACATTACACTTAATGAAGGAAGGGTAAATAATAAGAATGTGCTGTGCTTCATTATGCTATTTTAAATTACATACAAAGATATAAGGGGTTTTCAAATTTGAAAACCCCTTTTTATTGATTTATATTTATTGACTACAGATAACCTGCGTCTTTAGCAGCTGTTTCGTAAACAGCCTCTACATCACTAAGTGCTTGTTCAGCACTTTCTGCTCCCTTTAAAAAATCAACTAGCTCTGCACCTAATGCATTGTGCAATAATCCCATTTGAGCAAACATTGGATAAGATTTAGCGCCGCCTTGAGCAGTTGCAGACACTCCTGCTGCAGCTGGACCAGGTTTAAAACCATCAATTAACCAAATTGCATCATCATTATTAGCAGCAACCATTTCTGAAGTCATACCACTTACAAGTGCTGCAAAAGTTGCTTCTGCTTCACTGTCAGACACGTTAGTTGCTATAGTTATTCCATCCCACCATAAAGTTGCTCCTGGTATTGAACCACCAGTAACAGTTGGAGCTGCAGATAGAACAGTATTTGAAGTCACCTCAGCTGAAGAACCTTCATTATCTAGTATAACTCCTCCACGAGAACCCCACATAAAGCCAATTGCAGCTTGACCAGCTTCCCATAATCCTTGCGTATCATCAGATGCCTGTGTTAAATGATCAGGATGAGCATACTCAACTAGAGCTTTCATTGTTTCTAGAGCCGCAATACCTTTAGCGTTATTAATAGATGCTTCTGCACTACCTTGATTAAAGAATTCTCCACCATGTGCTAAGTATATAGTATTAAATACTTCTCCAACATTCCATCCTACTTTAAGATTCATTACAAGTGGATGCTCCATGATACCAGCTGAACGTATTTTTTCAGCAGCAGAAATTATTTCATCATAAGTTGCTGGAATTCCATCAACTCCAGCTTTATCTAAAATATCTGTTCTATAATACATGTGCTGAGAATTAGCCATGAATGCTATAGCCATTATTTTACCATCAATAGTTATAAGTTGATTAGATTTTAAGTTGCCACCATATTTTTCAACTAGGTCATTTAATGGTCTAACTAGCCCATCATTCATTAACTGAACAAGGGTAGAGTTAGCTACAATCACTGATGTATACTCTGCTGGATCTGGTGTTTGAGCAGCGTTCATTATTTGGCGCGCTTCAGTAGTATGATTTCGAGTGAATTCAGAAGCAGATCCTGCACAATTGCTTTCAGCAGAATTTGCTATTGCGTGAATTGCTGGAAAATCACTTGCTAAAATTCGGATAGATTGTCCATTAGGACCACAATCAGCCGCAAACAAAGATGAGCTGAAGAATAGTGCTGTTAATCCACCTAAAATTAATTTTTTTAAAAACATGTTTCCTCCATATATTACGTATAAAAAACAATTTTTTTACGCGTATGTATATTACTATAATTATTAAAATGATATTGCATTACTTTGAATTAATATGCAATATAATGAATAACTTAATAGTGGATAAATGAACATTCAGAAAGCAAAATTACCAACATCAAGTAGTGTGGCAAAGCTAGCAGGTGTGTCACAATCGGCTGTTTCACGATGCTTTACAAAAGGAGCAAGCATTTCTAATAGAACAAAATTGAGAGTTATCGAAGCAGCAAAAAAACTAGGATATAAACCACAGTCCTTTTCAACTAATTCTCTGAGTTTAGATGAGGGAGGTTTAGTTGGTGTTATATTACCATATATTACGAATAGATATTATCCTGAAGTGCTTATCGAATTACATGAAGCTCTAAGAGTATCAGGGTATAGAATTTTATTAATTACTACTGATGATGGTGAGGAATTAGATGATAATTTAATTCAACCCTACTTAAAAGAAAAGTTAGTTGCGATTGTTTCAGCAACAAAGCCTACTGATGCGTTTGTAGAAAACTGTTTAGCCAAACAAATTCAACTTATTGCATTTAATAGAAATTGGAAAATACCTACACTGAGTTCTGTAGCTTGTGATCATAAGTATGGTGGAGAAGCGGCGGCAGAACATTTCGTTAATAATGGGCATACTAAAATAGGAATGGTTGAAGGACCAATTGGATCATTTGTAAGTGAAGAAAGATGTAAAGGTTTCAAAAACTATTTAAATAATTTAGACAAAATTAAACTGTTTCATGAAAGAGGAAATTTTACATATGAAGGAGGTTTAGATTCAGCAAAAAAACTTTTAAAAAATAATATTACAGCATTGTTTTGTGCTGATGATATTATGGCTTTTGGTTGTGTTGATTATATTAAAAAAAATACAAAACTTAATATACCAGAAGAGATAGAGGTAATTGGATATGATGACATATCTTCAGCAAATTGGCATTCATATAATTTAACAACAATTAGACAACCAGTAAGACAAATGTCTAAACTTGTAACCCAAATAATAGATGATAACATTAAGGATCCAGAGTTAGAGCCTATCAATCATTTAATTCAGGGTAAATTTATTTATCGAAATACAACTAGATAGAAATTGGGTAAAGTAATTTTAATCCCTGGATACATGTGTAACAAAAACATTTGGGATGCACAAATATCTATTCTAAAAAAAAAATATAGTGTTTCCATTCCTTCTCTAAAGAATATTGCTACAGTTGATGAAGCTGTACAAAAAATCATAAACAAAAATAAAAAAAAAATTTCTGTTATTGGTTTTTCAATGGGAGGATTTATTGCAATAAAATTAGCAATCGATTATCCAGAAATATTAGATAAATTAGTTTTAATAGGAACTAATGCAAGAAATATTTCACAAAAAAGAAAGTTGCTTTTAGAAAAGTCATTAACAACATTAAATAAAAATAACTTCGCAAAATTATTTTATCAAAAAAACTATAGTTCCTATTTTTCTAATAAAGATTTGAAAAATACATCATACCAAAATACTGTTTATTCAATGGCTAAACAATTAGGATATAAAACTTTTTTAGACCAAACTAATTTGACTCTAAAAAGACCTAATCAATTAAATAAACTAGATAAGATTATATCAAAAACTCTTATTATTCGTGGCAAAAACGATAAACTATCCTCTAATATTATGAACAATGAATTAAATAAGAAAATAAAATATTCAGTTTATACAGAAATTAAAAATTCTTCTCATTTTGTAATGCTAGAGAAGCCAAAAACTTTTAATAAAATTATTACTAATTTTTTATTTTAAATCAAATCGTTTTAGATGCTATTTGAGTGCCCTTAACTAACGAAATTAATTTCTCATAACAAATTTTTTCATCAACTTTTCCAAATCCAGCAAAAGTACTAAAACCACAATCTGTACCAGCCATAATTTGCTCCTTTGGTACAAAAGTAGAAAATTGTTTTAACCGATCAGCAACAACTTCCGGGTGTTCAACAAAATTTGAAGTAGAATCAATAACACCAGGCACAATAACTTTATCTCGTGGCAATTTGATCTTTTCAAAAACTTTCCATTCATGAGCATGTCTTGGATTAGAAGACTCAATTAATAAATATTTACTTTTTGCCTTAAGTACTATTGGTAAAATTTTTTCCAAACCAATATCAAAGGTATGAGGTCCTTCATAATTTCCCCAGCAGATATGCATTCTAATTTTGTCTTGTGGAACTGATGCCAGTGAAAGATTAAGAGCTTCAATTTGTTTTTCTGCTCGCAGCAAAAAACTTTTTTCATCTAATTCTTTAAAATTCATATGCCTTGCTAGGGCTAAATCTGGACAATCAACTTGCAAGAATAAATTATTATAAGTAATTTGTTGATATTCTTCTGCCATAATCACACTAAGCTTACTTAGGTACTCGTCATCATTTTTGTAAAATTTATTTGGTAAAAAAACATTTATGACTCCTGGTGAAGCAGCATTCATAAAGCCCTTAGTATGATTATTAGCATTTAATGCAGAAGATAGATTATTTATATCTTTTAAAAGATCATAATTATTTTTAATAGAGAGTTCTCCAGTACAACAGGGTCGGGTATAAGTAGGTGTTCCCCCACTTTTAGCAATTTTATCTTTATATTCAGGAAATGCATCTAAGTCAGCTGGCGCTCTTCTTTCACTTTCACCGGAAAAACCATTAATTCTATCTTTAACATATGTAGCATAACTGATTTTACTCATTTCACCATCACTGACAAAATCAATACCTGTATCAAGTTGTTTTTTGACAATGTCACTTACATTTTGTTTTACAACATCATCAAATTCATTTTCACTAAAACTATCTCCCTTATCTTTTGCAAAAAGTAATTCTGATAAAGCTTTAGAACGAGGTAAACTTCCTACATGTGTTGTTAAAATTTTCGTGTTCAATCTTTAGCTATCCTGTTTTCATCAAAATTTGTTTCCAAATTTCAGTTTCATCAAACAAAATCCATTCATTTTTAATACCTCGTGGTCCAAATTCAACATGTGATATAGCCATGACATGAACTGCTGCTTGACTAGGTACTCCAAAATATCCCGAACCCGAATGAACACCATTAAGTGACCATCTAATAGCTGCCTTTCTGTACTGATTTGGTTCTTCTAAATAGCTAACATGATCAATTGAAAATGTTGCATCAGGAAATGATGACAATAGAGAAGTCCAAAAAGTTTTTACTTCTTCAACTCCGTAAGCTTTCAATCCGCCTGGTAATTCTTGATTTATTGCTCTATCATATGTTTTATCAACTATATTAATATCTTTATTAAATATAGATTTTAGGACTTCTGCATATTCATAACCTGAATTTTTTTCCGGTAAATTTAATTGTGAATATTTCAAATCCAAAGGCGTATTTTTGTTAAAAGGAACTGCACAATTTTCAACACCCCCTTGATTATCAATTATTTGTTTTGCATATTTTTTTGGATCTAAATTAAGTTGTCTTACGATTGCGCCCTGATCTCTAACAAGCCATTCATCATACACTTGATTATCCTTGCATGCACAATCTGCAATTACTCTATAAATAAGTTTTTTTCCTGTTGCTTTTCCATAAACACCATCATTCAAGTGGGTTGCTCTAGTTAAAATTCGGTGCGAAGATAAATACCCATCATGTTCATTACCTATCCATATGACATCTTCACCTAAAAGTTGACGGTCAGGAAATTCTTCTAAAGTTGCATAAGTTGCTTTCACAACTGCATCAGGTCCATACACAACTCCAGCAGGGGACCTAACTGGAATTCCTTTTGCATAATATTCTCTTATTGACTCAACATCCTTGTCTTCCCAAATTTGATATGTAATTTTTAGTATATAATCGGGTAGATCTCTAAATTTTTGATCAAAACCCTGCATCTTTTAATTTTTTTGGCGCACTATATAAATGCTACCTTTATCGCTACTTATATTTTTAAGGCTTCTTGTAGAGTTTTTTGGAGGGGAGAAGGCATCTCTAGGGCCAATTAACACCTTTTTATCATTACATGTAATTTCCCATTCTCCCTCCAAACATAAATAAACTTCAGATTTTGATGAGGTGTAAGAATGGATATGAGCATTATTACCTTCAAGAAGAGTAAGTCCAAATCCAGTTTTATGACTAATATATGGTTTAAATTCTTTATTATGAATAGTGAAATCATCTAGATAATTTAAAATAGAATTTGAATTATAATGTTGGTCATCTAGAAAATAATTTTTTTGATCTGCATAACGAATTACAAATTTTTCAATTTCCTCAGAAGTGTAATGATCAAATTGTGTTAATTCATTATCTGTGATTGGTTCTATTGCTTTTTTACCATCAGGTATTTGATTTTTTTCTAAATCAATAAGAGAGTTATCATTTAAAAGAACCATTCCAGTTTCTTTTGCTTTTTTTAACAATGAAGGAGTCCATGTAATTACTCCAGGATCATTTTCACCTAAAACTACAAACATTAATGCTTGTTGATCACTAACATTTTGAAATCCTCTAAACATATTAGTAGGAAATGAAGCGACATCTCCTTTATGTAAAATAACCTCACCCTCTTTTCCATCTGGTCCCCAATAAAAACGCCATGAACCAGAAAAGATAATAAACACCTCAGCTGTTGTATGACTATGAAGCCCAGAACCATTCATCGGTGCAGCACTTACTGCCCCAATATTAAACCCATGCTCCTCAGCAATTTTTACATTTTGTTTAGAATCTTCACTTACGCCAGGACCCACTAATGAGTAATTCAATCTATCTTGATGTCCTTTTAATTTACCCTCAACAAAAGGAATCTTACTTGGTATTAAATCATTAAATCTCGCAAGACGACTTTCTATATTTATTGACATATTAAGAAAAATTATATTTTATGCATTTTTAATGAATATTATTCAAAATATTGAATAAATCAATTAAATATTGAGCCTAAACTGTGAGTAACTGAAACTAAGTAAATTATGACAGAAATTGAAAATTTTAATACTGGAATAAAAAAAGAAGGAAGCACTGAAGTAATTAATTTAAATCCAAAGATAAATATAGCAAATAAAAAAAAAATCAGAATTCTTTTAAAAAATATAGCTGAATCCAATTCAGAAAATATTAATAAAAATATTAGTGATGCGTATCATGATGATGCAGAAATAAGAACCTTCCATCCACTTAATGACTTAAAAGGCATTTCTGAAATAACAGAAAAATTATGGAAACCGCTTTTAAATGCATTTCCTGATCTAGAGAGAAGGGATAACCTAATTCTTGGGGGTTCTTTTCAAAACTCAGTTTTTGTTTCAACAATAGCTCATTTAACTGGGACTTTTGTTAATCCATGGCTTAATGTTCCTGCTCATGGCAAAACTATACATTTAAGAATATGTGAAGCGCATCAAATTAAAGATAATAAAATCATTCAATCACATATTTTGATTGATACTCTAGATTTTATTCGTCAGGCAGGATTTTGGCCAATAAATAAATCATTAGGAGTAGAAGGAATGTGGCCTGGTCCTATAACCGGTGATGGTACAACATTTGAAAATATGGATGATGAGTTGTCCATCAATTCGATGAATCAAGCTTTAACAATGCAGAGAAGTTTAAATATAAAACCAGAAACAGATCCTGGATCAACGCATGAATACGTTAGAGATAAATTACTAAATCATCCTCAAAAAGAATTCTGGCATCCTAAAATGATGTGGTACGGACCTTGCGGTATTGGTACAGCAAGAGGTTTAAAAGGATATGTTGATCATCATCAATTACCTTTTAGGTTTACATTTAAAGAGAGAGATTATTGGAAAATTGGTCATTATATAGAAATAGCTGATGGTAATTATTCAATGACATCAGGCTGGCAAAGTATTGAGTGTATACATGGTTCTAATGAGTGGCTAGGCTACCAAGGTACTGGTAAAGCTGTCACAATAAGAGTTATGGATTTTTATTTACATCATGAAGGGCGAATTAGAGAAAATTGGGTACCAATCGACATAGCACACATATTAGATCAAATAGGCATTGATATCTTTAAATTAATTCATAAAAAATAATTATGGCAATTGAATATTTAAAAAAAGGTTTAGATGAAAAACAAAGAATTGAAGATAATGATAAAGTAAAAAAAATTGTTGAGGAAACATTAAGTAAAATTGAATCAGAAGGTGATAAATATGTTAGAGAATTATCACAAAAATTTGATAACTATTCACCAGATAGTTTTCGATTAAGTGAAGATCAAATAAATCAATTAATGAGTGAAGTCTCTGACGAAGACAAAGAAGATATTAAATTTGCTCAAAAACAAGTGCGATCATTTGCAGAAGCACAACTTAAAACTTTAAGTGAATTAGAAGTAGAAACGCATCCAGGTGTTATTCTAGGTCATAAGAATATACCTGTACAAGCAGTAGGTTGCTATGTACCTGCCGGAAAATTCCCAATGGTAGCTTCTGCTCATATGTCAGTTGTTACTGCCTCTGTTGCCGGGGTTCCAAGAATTGTTGCTACTACCCCACCTTTTAAAGGTAAGCCAAATCCAGCTGTCGTTAGTGCAATGAAAATGGGTGGTGCTCACGAAATTTATGTTTTGGGAGGTATGCAAGGAGTTGGTGCGATGGCTATTGGTACAGAAACTATTCAACCTGTTGATATGCTTGTTGGACCAGGCAATGCATTTGTCGCTGAAGCGAAAAGACAATTGTATGGCAAAGTTGGTATCGATTTATTTGCTGGTCCAACTGAAACTATGGTTATTGCAGATGAAACTGTTGATGGTGAAATATGTGCAACAGACTTATTAGGACAAGCAGAACATGGATATAATTCTCCTGCTGTCATGATAACAAACTCAAGAAAACTTGCAGAAGAAACATTTAAAGAAATTGATAGAATTTTAGAAATCTTACCTACTAAAGAAACAGCAAGTACTAGCTGGAGAGATTATGGAGAAATGATTTTATGTGACACCTATGAGGAGATGTTATCTAAAGCAAATGAAATAGCCTCAGAGCATGTTCAAGTTATGACAAAAAAAGATGATTGGTTTTTAGAAAAAATGACATCTTATGGTGCTTTATTTTTGGGTGCTAGAACTAATGTTGCTAACGGTGACAAAGTGATAGGCACTAACCATACACTTCCTACTAAAAAAGCTGGAAGATATACTGGCGGTTTATGGGTTGGTAAGTTTATTAAAACACACACTTATCAAAAGATTACAACAGATGAAGCTGCAACTCTCATCGGAGAATATGGATCTAGGCTATCACATTTAGAAGGTTTTATAGGTCATGCAGAACAATGTAATGTAAGAGTAAGACGATTTGGAAAAAAAAATGTTGGATATGGAAAACCAGCAGGAGAAAAAATTTAGTTTATTTTAATTCCCCTTTAACTCTCATTTCATTTCTAATTTTTGTTGCCGAGATATCATGAATCTCTTTTCCTAAATCATGTTCCGTAAATGAATAACCAACCCCTCTTCCATAAGAAATATCAATAATGTTTGGAACTTTAACAACTATATATTCTTTGCCATCAGTAAAACCATGTTGAGCTAAACCGTCATTAATTTTTGCTTTTACTTCTTCAAATTGAAATGGATTGTCAGCTTGACCTTCTACACCTGCATCTACACCTCCCACATCACGATACATGATACATACCTGACCCGTTTTCTGAAGAGCTCTTTTAAATAATTCTGTATGTCCGTCATGCCATGGTTGCCATCTACCTAACATTTGTACTGTTGGTTTTTTCCAATCAAACATTTTTAATCTCCTTTGCTAGATTTTCTATTTCTTCATCTGATAAAAATTTGGATATTTTAATGTCAGTTTTATTTGGTTGTTCAAACATTTTATTTGTATCTTCAAACCTACCTTCTTTAATAGTATCCAGCCAGATAACAAAATCAGGCTCAAAAGCCTCTCTTGCTTTTTCAGTTGGTGCTACAAAGTCACAAATTACCCATCTTCCATTTTGTTTTTCGAAATCAGCAAATGTTTTCATTCTATTGGCTTGTCGTATTCTACCTTCCATTGTAAAATCCCAATCGTTTGCTGATTTCCTAACTACATCTGCATTATACCAAGCACAATTATCAATAGCTTTAATAAGCCTTTCTGCTAACCAAGTTTTACCAGCTCCTGGAAGACCGCAAATAAGTATTTTCATAAGTTTAAAATTTAAATTTTAGTGAAAAGATTATGGTTAATAACACTTTCTTTTGTGATGTATAGTAATTTATTTTTAGATGAGTTAAAAAACTTAATTGAGTTGCAAATTTGGATTAATTTAAAATTAAATGTATATGAAATACATATATCCAAAATACAAACTTAATCCTATAATTCCGTAAATACGTCCAATTTTTTTTGCAAAAATCATAAATATTAAAGTTAGTGCTGTAATTAATAGCATAAAATATAAGTCTTGATTTGCTAAGACTGCAGGAACTTTAAAATTACCAAAAAAAGAGCTAATTCCTAAAACACCTAATACATTATAAATATTAGACCCCAAAATATTTCCTAGTGCAAAATCAATCTTTCTTCTAAATGCAGAAACAATACCAACTGCAAGTTCTGGAAGAGAAGTTCCAAAAGCTACTAATGATAATCCAATTACTGAAGCTGGAACATTATACTTTCTTGCAATATTAATTGCTGAGTCAACGAGTAAATCTGCACCAAATACTAAACATACTATGCCTATTATAATTAATATTAGTGAGATTGTTATTGAATAATCGTTTTTATCTATTTCTAAATTATCAATTTCTCCTTTTTTTATTTGAACATACATTAGATAAATCAATGATGTAGTTGCAACTAATCCAAAAATAAAATTAAAATAAAAAAAAGTCATAATAATTAATACAATTCCTAAAATAATATTTATCCAAGCTTGGTTAATTTGATTTTTATTTATATTTACAATTGGAAAAATTAATGTTGTAGTGGCCATTACAAGTATCAAGTTTGCAATATTACTTCCAACTACAGCGCCTAAAGCAAGATCCGAAAAATCATTAAGAACTGCATTAATGCTGCTTGCCAATTCAGGTAATGATGTTCCCCCAGCTACAATTACAACACCAATTGCAAACAATGAGATATTAATCTTTCTTCCAAAACTAACTGAACCTCTTATAATTATTTCTGCACCTAAAACTAGAAGCCCTAATCCAATTATCGAAAATAAAATATCCATTGAAAATTTTAAATTATTTAAGTTAATTATATGTTTAAATTAAATAGTATATAATAAATAAATTTTTCTAAATTATGAACGAAAGTTTTGACTATATTATTATTGGTGCAGGTACAGCTGGTTGCATATTAGCAAATAGACTTTCAGAGAATGAAAACATTAAAGTACTTTTGATTGAGGCTGGAGGAAAAGACACTAGTCCATGGATACATATTCCGGGTGGTTATTTTAAAACAATGCATAATCCTAAAACTGATTGGTGCTTCACAACTGAAGAGGAAAAATTTTGTAATAATAGAAAAATGCTTATTCCAAGAGGAAAAACATTGGGTGGAAGTTCATCAATTAATGGGATGTTATATATAAGAGGTCATGCAAATGACTACAATTACTGGAGACAATTAGGTAATATTGGATGGTCTTGGGAAGACGTTTTACCGTACTTTAAAAAATCTGAAGATTACAGAATTTCTAAAAGTGAATTTCATGGTACCAATGGACCAATCAAAGTAGAGAAAATTAGATCAAATTTTAAATTATTGGATTTATTTTTAGAGGCCTCTCAAGAATTTGGATACAAAAAAAATGAAGACTTTAACGATGGTGACAATGAAGGAATGGGTTATTTTCCAATGACAATTGATCAAGGGTATAGATGTAGTGCTGCAGTTGCTTTCTTAAATCCTATAAAAAATAGAAAAAATTTAAAAATTGTAACCAAGGCACATGTTAAAAAATTAACAATTGAAAATTTAAAAGTAAAAACTGTAAATTTATGGAAAAACAATGAAGAATTTTCATATTCTGTAAATAAAGAAGTTTTATTGTCTGCAGGAACAATTGGATCTCCTCACATATTACAAGCTTCAGGTATTGGTCCAGGTAAATTATTAAATGAAAATAATATTAATATTGTAAAAGAAATTAAAGGTGTTGGAAAAAATTTAACCGATCATTTAATGTTAAGACCAGTTTACAAAATTAAAAACTTAGAAACATTAAACGATATATATCACAGTTTTACTAAAAAATTTTTAACAGGATTAAATTATTTAATTTATAAAAAAGGACCTTTAACAGTTGGAGCAAGTTACTTGTGCGGTTTTATTAAAAGTGATTCGTATTTAGAAAACCCTAATCTACAATTTCATATCTCGCCAGGTAGCACTGATTTATTAGGAAAAGCAGACCTACATAAATTTCCAGCATTCACTCCTACAATAACAAATATACAACCTACAAGTAGAGGCTCTGTAGAAATTAAATCTTCAGATACAAGAATTTATCCTCAAATAAAAATGAACTATTTATCCACTGATGAAGATAGGGAAATTGCAGGAAAATCAATTAAAATTGTAAGAAAAATAGTTTTAGAATCAAAAGCATATAAAAATTATGAACCAGAAGAATATAGACCGGGAATACAATTTAAAGATAATCAATCTCTAGCAAAAGAGGCGGGTAAATTTGCAAACACTATTTTTCATCCAGTAAGTACCTGTAAAATGGGTAATGATGAAAACTCAGTTGTAAGTGATAATCTTAAAGTAAAAGGAATAAACAACTTAAGAGTTGTTGATGCATCTGTGATGCCAACTATAACTTCAGGTAATACTAATGCCCCTACTATGATGATTGCTGAAAAAGCATCAGACTTAATTATTAACGATCAGAAATAACTATTGAACTACTGTATCTTTTGGATCAATTCCAGCAACTTCAACTGGGGCCTTCATAGCATCTCGTCTAAAAGGTTCTCCTAGTTCTTGATTTAACATAACTTCTATAAAAGTAGTTATGCCTTCCATTTGATCCTTGCAAGATTGTTGCAAAGCTTCTGTTAGTTCCTCTTGAGTATAAACCTTGACACCTTTAAATCCGCACGCTTCTGCGATCTTTGCATAGCTTAATTTAGGATCAAGTTCTGTTCCAACAAAATTATTATTATACCAGAGTGTCGTATTTCTTTTCTCCGCTCCCCATTGATAATTTCTAAAAATTATCATTGTAATATTTGGCCAACCTTCTCTATTACAAGAAGTCATCTCACTCATACTAATTCCAAATGCGCCGTCACCTGCAAAGCCAACAACTGGTGTATTAGGACAACCAATCTTTGCTCCAATTACAGATGGAAAACCATACCCACATGGTCCAAATAAACCAGGTGCCAAATACTTTCTACCGTTCTCAAATGTTGGATAAGCGTTACCAATTGCACAATTATTTCCTATATCACTTGATATAATTGCATCTTCAGGAAGACCTGCTTGAATAGCTCGCCATGCCATTCTTGGTGACATTTTTTCTGGTTCTCTATCTCGTGAATCTTTATTCCAAGATGTGCCAGGATCATCTTCTTCATGATCAAGGCCAGTTAATGTTTGAAGCCAAGCTGACTTTGTCTTATGAATTAACTCCTCTCGTTCTTTTCTATCTTTATCACCTGCATTTGTTGTAAGGTTTTCTAAAATTTGTTCTGCAACTAGTTTTGCATCTCCACAAATACCAACACTTATTTTTTTTGTTAAACCAATGCGATCAGAATTGATATCAACTTGAATAACATCCGCATTTTTTGGCCAATAATCTATCCCATAACCTGGTAAAGTTGAGAAGGGGTTTAATCTTGTGCCAAGTGCTAAAACTACATCTGCTTTAGATATTATTTCCATTGCTGCTTTAGATCCGTTGTATCCTAAGGGACCAACTGCAAGAGGATGTTTGCCAGGAAAACTATCATTGTGTTGGTATCCGCAGGCAACTGGAGCACTTAATTTTTCTGCAAGTTTTTTGCAATCATTAATAGCATCAGCTAAAATCACTCCAGCCCCAGATAAAATGACTGGGAATTTTGCATTAGATAAAAGATCAGCAGCTTCTTTAATTGCCTCTGTTCCACCTGAAGGTCTTTCAAATTTAATTATAGGTGGCAGATCAATATCAACAACTTGAGTCCAAAAATCTCTTGGTATATTTAATTGAGCAGGAGCAGATCCTTTAATAGCTTTTGAAATAACTCGATTTAAAACTTCTGCAACTCTGGAGGGATCTCTTACTTCTTCTTGATAACAAACCATATCTTTAAATAAGTTCATTTGCTCGACTTCTTGGAAACCTCCTTGACCAATAGTTTTATTGGCTGCTTGAGGAGTAACTAAGAGCATTGGAGTATGATTCCAAAAAGCAGTTTTTATAGGTGTAACCAAGCCAGTTATACCAGGTCCATTTTGCGCAATACACATTGCAATTTTACCAGTAGATCTTGTATAGCCATCAGCCATAATTCCACCGTTTGACTCATGAGCAACATCCCAAAATGTTATACCAGCCTTAGGAAAAAGATCTGATATTGGCATAAATGCTGAACCAATTATTCCAAAAGCGTGTTGAATACCGTGTTTTTGTAAAACTTTTACGAAGGCCTCTTCTGTTGTCATTTTTGCCATTATAAATCCTTAATATATTATTCTTACCTACATTAAATTAATTATTAAATGAACTACAATAATCTTGTTAGTTATTTATTAATTTTATAAAATTCCTATTTAATGAAAAAATAATTATTTACGATTGATAAAATGACGCTTCTTGGACAAGAGATTATTAAGGCTACATCTAAAACTTTGCCAAACCAACCTGGTGTATACCAAATGCAAGATGATAAGGGTAACATTCTATATATTGGAAAAGCGAAAGTATTATCCAATAGAGTAAAGAATTATCTATCATTAAATAACCTAACCAGAAGAATTCAAAGAATGGTTAGTCTTACTAAATCAATGAACTTCTTTGTTACAAATACAGAGTTAGAAGCAATCATACTTGAATGTAATTTAATCAAAAAACATAAACCGCGGTTTAATGTTTTATTAAGAGATGATAAATCATTCCCTTATATATTTATATCATCAGAACATGATTTTCCTAGAATTGAAAAACATCGTGGTCCACAAAAGAAAAGGGGAAGATATTATGGACCATTTGCAAGTCCAGATGCTGTAAATAGAACCATTAATACGATACAACGCATATTTCTTTTAAGGTCATGCACAGATAAAGAAGTAAATGCAGGAAATAAATTATGCTTCAATTATTATCTTAAAAGATGTTCTGGTCCTTGTGGTGGGAAAATAACCAAAGAAGCATATTCAAAATTAATAGAGTCAGCAGATGAGTTTTTAAGTAGTGGTAATTCTCAAAAAATACAAAAAAATTTTACAGATCAAATGTATAAAGCATCAAAAAAAAATAATTTTGAATTAGCAGCATCTTTAAGGGATAGGCTTAAAGCACTTAGACATATTGAACAAAACAATTCAATTAAGATAAAAGATATTAAAAATGCTGATATTTTTGCAATAAATTCAAATGAAGGGAAAACATGTATTTATGGAAGTTTTTTTAGAAATAATACATCTTATGGTGGTAAAGCTTTCTATCCAGATCATGACGACTTATTAAATAACGAGGAAATAATGTTAGGTTTCCTTAATATGTTTTATGCAGAAAAAGATATTCCGGAAACAATTATTACTAATATAGCTATTGATAAAAATAGCAATTCACAAATTTTAGGAAAAAATTTTGATAAAACAAAATTCATTAGACCATTAAAAGGACCTAAAAAAAATTTACTTAAATTTGCAGAAAAAAATTCAAAAATAAATTTAGACATTAAATTAAATAAACTTAAATCTTTTGATAGTTTTAATGAGGAAATTAAAAAAATATTTAAACTCAAAGATAAAATTATAAAAATAGAAGCATACGATAATAGTCATACATTTGGAAAACATCCTATAGGTGTGATGGTTGCGTATAATCAGAATGGATTTATAAAATCAAATTATAGAAAATTTAATATTCGATTTGATCTTGAAGAAAACAAAAATAAAGTTGATGATTATTATATGATGAAAGAAATGTTAACTAGAAGATTTAATAATTCAAAATTTCAAGACGAATTAGATTTGCCAAGTTTATTGCTTATTGATGGAGGCAAAGGACAATATAATTCTGCAAAAAAAGTATTAGATAATTTAAATATAGATATACCAATTATCTCTATGGCAAAAGGCGAAGAAAGAGATGCAGGTAGAGAAATTCTGATACATGATAAATTTACACATAGATTAAATGAAAATAATCCACTTCTGCACTTTTTACAAAATATTAGAGATGAAGTGCACAGATTCGCAATAACAACACATCGATCAAAAAGAACAAAGATGAGTGTCAGATCTGTGTTTGATGAAATAGAAGGGGTAGGTCCTGAAAGAAAGAAAATTTTAAAAAAACACTTTGGCACAGTAGAGAAATTAAAATTAGCTAGTTTAGATGAATTAAAAGAGGTTAAATCTATTCCTGAGTCAATTCTAACAAAAATTTATGAATATTTTCATAGCGTTTAAAAAATTCTTCATCTACAAAGAATAGAAATGAATATATCAAATATTCTAACTATAATTAGAATTGCTATAATCCCGATTATAGTTCTTTGTATATACCTTACGAATCCATACTTTGGCTGGATTGCGTTTATATTATTTTGTTTAGCTGGAATAACAGATTACTTTGATGGTTATTTAGCAAGACTAAGAAATGAAGTTACAAACTTTGGAACATTTTTAGATCCAATTGCAGATAAATTATTAGTAGCAGCAGTTATTCTTATTTTAACTTCAAAAGGTGTAATAAAAGACTGGGATACTATTCCAGCCCTAATAATATTATTAAGAGAAATAACAGTATCAGGTTTAAGGGAATACTTAGCGGGGATAAAAATTAGTATACCAGTTTCAAGAATTGCAAAAGCAAAGACCTTTCTTCAACTAGCTTCACTTGGATTACTTATATTATCCGAGAGCAATCTAAATTTATTATTTATTATTTATTTAGGTAAGACTTTTCTATGGATTGCCGGAATTCTAACTCTATACACAGCCTATGATTATATTAAAGGATCAATAAAACATTTTTAAAATGAGAATTCGATATTTTGCTTGGATTAAGGATATAACAAATAAAGAAGATGAAATAATTGATATAAATCACCCTAAATCCATACAGGAATTAAAAAAATATTTAGAAAATTTATATCCTGAGCTAAAAAAACATTTTTTACAAGATGTTTTAAGATTTGCAGTTAATCAAGAATATGTTTCAGAAAATTTGAATTTAAAACCAATTGATGAAATTGCAATCTTTCCGCCAGTTAGTGGTGGATAATGATAAAAATACAAAAGAAAAATTTTAATTTAGAAGAAGAAATAGAGAAAATTAAAAATAAACATTCAGACATAGGGGCACTAACTTCTTTTGTAGGGTATGTAAGAAATTTAAATAATAATAAAGATGTAAAATATTTAAATTTAGAAGTTTATCAAGAAATGGCATTTAAAGAATTATCAAAAATTGAAAATAACGCGACTAAAAAATGGAGTTTAATTGATACTTTGATAATTCATAGATATGGAAAATTAGTTGTGAATGAAAAAATTGTTTTAGTATGTTGTTTTTCACAACATAGAAAAAATAGTTTTGAAGCTTGTGAGTTTATTATGAATTATTTAAAAAAAGATGCACCATTCTGGAAAAATGAATTTTATTATAAAGATAATGAATGGTTAGAAAATTCTAGCTAGAGTTTTTAACCATATCGCTAAAATCATTCATAAATTTAAAAGTAGTAGTATTATCTCCGGTATTATATTTAAAATCGTCAATGGATTTAATAGGAGTAATTTCTGCAGCAGTTCCCGTTAAAAAAGCTTCATCATAACTTCCGATTTCGTCAGGCATTAAATGCTTTTCTGTAATTTCAAAACCTTGATTAGTTGCCATTTCAATAACAGTTTGACGTGTAATCCCATTAAGAAAACAATCTGGAATAGGAGTATGGATATTTTTATCCTTGATAAAAAAAATATTTGCTCCTGTACCTTCAGCAACATAACCTCTGTAATCTAGCATCAAGGCATCGTGATAGCCTTTTTTTTCTGCAAATTCTTTTGACAAAGTGCAAATAATATAGGGGCCAGAAGCTTTTGCTTCATATGGAGCAGTATCTGGTGCAGGTCTTTTCCAGGGAGATGTAATTAATCTCAATCCTGCTTTTTGATCTTCAATTTTAAAATAAGTTGCCCAATCATCCCAAACAGCAATGGCTACATTGATATTAGATTTACCAGTTGATAAACCCATTTGATCTCCACCTCTCCAGGCAAGTGGTCTTACATAACAATTTTTGTAATTCATTTTATCAATAAGTTCGTATTTTGCTTTATTAATTTGATCATGTGTGAAAGGAATTTCCATTCCAATTATTTCAGCAGATTTAAAAAACCTTTTAGTGTGCTCCTCTGATTTAAAAATCTTACCATTGTAAGCCCTTTCCCCTTCAAACACTGCGCTTGCATAATGAAGACCTTGGGAGATTACATGGGAATTCGCATCCTGCCATGGAATTATTTTACCATTCATCCAAATCCATCCATCTCTTTTTTCAAATGATTTAAGCATATTCTTTATTAATTTTTTTTAATGACAATTGAGTATCAGTGATGCATAATTAAGTCAATATGGCTGACCTAAATAAATTGTTAACACCTCTTTTTTTAAATGAAAGTGAAGTCAGGAAGATTATAGAGCTATTATTTTTCTCATATAGAGATTTTACAGAAGGTCCTGATAAAATTTTGGAAAAAATAAATTTTGGTAGAGCACATCATCGAGTGATATATTTTGTGGGAAAGCAAAAAAATCTTACAATTAAGGAACTTCTTTCAATATTGAAAATAACTAAACAAAGTTTGTCTAGAGTATTGAACCAACTTGTAAACGAAAAATATATTATATTATCTGTAGGTGAAGATAAACGTACTAAGAAATTAATACT
>CACNHT010000014.1 GCA_902620285.1 uncultured Alphaproteobacteria bacterium
GCAAGTTATTAAATCGTTCAATCTGTATTAACAGATCGGAAGTAGGCTGCAGCTGAAGGAACGCGGATCTTATTATTAATTTCCATAGCTAAGCATGAATTATAACGGATAAGAAAGGTTTGTTATAACTATGGTTAAAAAGTTAGATAATAAAAAATTAATTTATTTAAATCTCAAGAGGTCTACCCATTGATGTTTAATGAAATGTATCAATCTGAGTCAGTTATAAGAAATCATTATAACAATATTAATGATTGGTTGGATCAAATGACCTCAAAAGTTATCCTTGAAAAGAATGCCGAAGCTGAAACTCACTTTAGAAATATTGGTATAACATTCTCAACAAATAATGAAACAGCAAGGGAAAGAATTATTCCCTTTGATCTAATTCCAAGAATATTTACTTATACAGAATGGTTAAGATTAGAAAGAGGAGTAATTCAGAGAGCTAAAGCACTTAATGCATTTCTAGCTGATATTTATAATCAAGGTGAAATAATAAAAGCTAATATAATTCCTAAAGAAATTATTTACAAAAAAAAATCATTTGAACCCTCAATGTTTGGGTTTTCTCCACCTAGAGATATTTATAGTCCTATAATTGGTATAGATTTAGTAAGAACAGGTCCCAATGATTATTTTGTTTTAGAAGATAACTGTCGAACTCCAAGTGGTGTTTCCTATATGTTAGAAAATAGAGAAATAATGATGCGAATGTTTCCAGATTTATTTCATAATAACAGAGTTACACCGATTGATGATTATCCTACAAGACTTTTACAAACTTTAATGAGCTTAGCCCCTATTAAATGTGAAAATCCAGAACCTGTATGTGTATTACTTACACCTGGTCCATTAAATAGTGCCTATTACGAACATAGTTTTTTATCAGATCAAATGGGTATAGAAATGGTAGAATCAACTGATCTATTTGTTGAAGGAAAATATCTTTATATGAAAACAGTTGATGGTCCAAAAAGAGTAGATGTTGTTTATAGAAGGATAGACGATGATTTTTTAGATCCTCTATGTTTTAATCCTCAATCTGTAATCGGTATTCCAGGTATAATGGATGTTTATAGAACTGGTGGAGTGAATATTTGTTCAGCTCCCGGCTCCGGTATTGCTGACGATAAAGCGATTTATATTTATGTTCCTGAGATGATAAAATTTTATCTAGGTGAACAACCAATCTTAGATAACGTAGAAACATGGAATTGTGAAAAGGATCAAGAATTAAAATATGTTTTAGATAATATAAATAAACTTGTTATAAAAGAGGTTGATGGATCTGGAGGTTATGGAATGTTAATAGGTCCCAAATCCTCTAAATCTTCTATAGATGAATTTAAAACAAAACTCTCAACAAACCCAAAAGGATATATAGCGCAACCTTTACTTGATCTTTCATTTTCACCAACACTTATTAAAAATCAAGTTGAAGGAAGGAGGGTAGATTTACGACCATTTTGTTTAATAGGGGAGCAGGCTCAATTAAGTTCTGGTGGTTTAACAAGAGTTGCAATGAATGAAGGTTCATTTGTAGTAAACTCCAGCCAGGGTGGAGGAGTTAAGGACACTTGGGTTTTAGCAGAGTGAGGTTTAAAAATGTTAAGTAGAACTGCTGAATATCTTTATTGGATAAGCCGTTATATGGAAAGAGCTGAAACAACAGCTAGACTTTTAGATGTTGGATATAGGATGTCTCTTTTTCCAAATCCTAGTGGTTATAATAATGAATGGGAATCAGTTTTATCTGCTGCTGGTGCAATTAAGGGATATAAAAATAAATATGATACAATTGAACAAAGAAATGTTGAAGATTATTTATTTTTTGATGAAAGCAATCCTTCCTCTGTCTATAACTGTATTCATAACGCTCGAAATAATGCATTAGTAGTTAGAACTTCATTTACTCCTGAGTCTTGGTTAGCAATTAATAAAACTTATCAAGAGATACTAAACTTAAAAGAAAAAAAATTCACAAAATCTGATTTACCTGATCTGACAGAGTGGACAATAGAGCAAGTAAATTTATTTAGAGGATCTTTAAGTTCTTTGTTAAGAAATGATGGATATAATTTTCTTTTTCTTGGTTTATTTATTGAGAGAGCAGATAATTCTGCTAGATTATTAGATGTAAAATATTTTGTTTTATTACCTAAACCTCAATATGTTGGTGGTAATATTGATAATATGCAATGGAGTATATTACTTCGTTCTTTATCTTCTTTTAGGGCTTTTAGATGGGCATACGATGGCAATATTACTGCAACTAAAATAGCTGATTTTTTAGTTTTAAATAATAATTGTCCTAGATCTTTAAGTTTTTGTATTCAGAATATTGTTAAACATTTAACAAACTTAAGATGCAGTCCAAAAAAGGTTGGAAGAATTTATAATAATTTAAAAGATCTAAATACTAAAATTCAAGAAGAAAAAATAGAAACTATTGTTGAATACGGTCTTCATCAATTTGTAACACAATTTATTAGAAAAATATCAAGCGTTGATAACGAAATACATAAGGAGTTTTTTTAATTAATATGGAACTAATCATTGAACACACAACAAAGTATGAATATAAAAATCCAGTTTCAGGATTAATTCAAACTACTAAATTACATCCTTCAGAATATAATGGTCTTAAAATTATAGAATGGAATGTCCATAACGACTCAGCCAAAAAATCAAAAATTTATCAGGATGGTGAATCAAATAATATTCAAAGTTTTACAAATACAAGCAAGGTTAAAAAAATACAATTTACAGTTCTTGGAAAAGTTGAGACATTTGATACTAAGGGAATTTATCAGAGCTCATCTGATAAAATAGATCCATTAGTTTATCTAAGAGAATCAAATTTAACAAAATCAAATACTGATATAAAAAATTTAGCAAGTGAAGCTAAAAATGGTTTTAATGAAAATGAAAATTTAGACACGTCTCATAATCTTATGAATTTAGTAGCTGAAAAAATTGAATACAAACCTTTAACAACAAATAATCAAACAACAGCAATTGAAGCATTTAATCAGAAAAAGGGAGTTTGTCAGGATCAAGCACATATTATGATTGCAGCAGCAAAAACTTTAGGAATTCCTGCAAGATATGTAAATGGTTATATGCACAACAATTCTCATTCTTCAGAATTTCAATCTACTCATGCTTGGGCTGAGTTTTATATTAATGATTTAGGATGGGTAGGATTTGATCCGACAAACAAATGCAGTCCTGATGAAAGATATGTTCGTGTTTCTTGTGGACTTGATGCAAGTTATGCATCGCCTATTAAAGGTGTTTTTTATGGAAATATTAATAATGATGCTGTTATAGAAAACTTAGATATCCATGTACAAACACTGGAAAATAATTCTCAACAATAATTTGTTTGAAATATTTTCTTAACTTACTAGTATTATTTTAACAAAAGGAGGAAATATGTTTCAAAATAAAAAACAACTTCAGTATTTATGGATTTTTAAACCTGAACTTAATGATATTGCAAAAAGAATTGCAGAAGATCATACAAAATGGATGAAGGAAACACATACAAAGGAAGGCGATAAAGCACTTCTAATGTTAAATTGGTCTTTAGGGCCTGAATTTAAAGATGGAAATAAAACAGGCAATATGTCTCTCATCTTAACAGAGGTTTATGAAAATCAAGCAGGAATAGATGATCATTTTCAGCAAGCACAAAACAATGGTGCAAATTTTAGAGATGATTTGAGTGATTTTGAAAGTAAATGTGAAAATTTAGTTAAAATCAATAGTTCAGATATTATCCAGTCTATGTGGTAACTACAATTTTCAATCTCTAAATTCTGGACAAATAGTTTAAAATAATCTTATTGTAATTTTCATACTAGATAACTAAATTAGTCTAAACATTATTTGAACTTTTAGATATTATGGAGATTGAAAAAATTTTTAAAAATTTAATTTTAGCAGACTTTATTGTTATAATTTTAATGGTTATATCATCTATTTATCAACCTTCTGAAATTTCAAATCTATATGAAAATTTAAATGATGGATTATTAAATAATTTTGAAAATTTTACCCGAATAGTATCAATTAGTTTATTCTTTTTATATCTATTAACTTTAAATCTACTTTATCGATTTGTTTCTTACAGCAAACCACTGTATTTATTTTTAGTAGTAGCTGGCATAGTTCTTAATTATTTTAGTGGTACTGTTATTTATACTGCATTTAGTGGTATGCTTGATCAAATTGGTGGATTAATTAGTGGTGCAATTTTGATTCTTTTATATTTTTCACCAATTAAAGATAACTTTAGATAAAAAATAACTTAGTTTTCTGCAATCAAATCAATATTAATGTATTTTTTATTAAAATTTAGTTAAAATATATATATAGGTTGGTCAAAACCCTTGTAAAAAAAAGACCATAAATTTAATTATGGTAAAAACATTAGCTAAAATTATCATTGGTTTATTAAGCTTATGGGCAATAGTATTTATAATTGCAGAGATTATGGGTGTAACTATTTATTTTCCATTCACTATTGTTGAAAAACAAGAAGTACCATATCATAGAATTACTTCAATTAGATTAGCTGTTTTTCTAACATTTGCTTACTTTGGTTTTAGATATCTTTTTTTTCAAACAGAAAAACTTTATCCTATTCAGTTTTTAGAAATTTATATTAAATCATTTACTATCTGTTGTTTATTTGTTTTTTATACCAGTCAAGTTGAATATAGAGAATACTATTTTGTTTTATTTTTATTTATAGTTTCATTAATCCTACATTTTGCATCAAGAAAAAAGATGAGAAGTTATTTTAATTAAAAGGCGATTTATAAAAACCGCCTTCTAAATTAATTTATTTAACTTGTAATTATTTTTAAGATTACAAGAATTAAACCTATTAATGGAAATATTAGCCCTCTAGTAGTGGGTTTAAAACCATAATTATTTACTAGATTAAATACTCTTAATGCACCATTTACTGTAGCAAACACAAAAAGAATAGCTAAAAACGAATACCAAAATTCATATTGAATGAGGTTTTCTTCGTAAGTATTATCAGTTACGTCAAAGGTTAATAGAATTGACATTAATAATATTGCCAAAAAAACTACACCTAAAACTCCTCTAAATATTGTTTTTGGTTCTTCATTTGAAAAACCAAGTTCATCGTAAAATTTATTATTAAAAAAAAATTGATAAATAACAAATAAATTAAAAAGCATAAACAAAACATGAAAGGTGAAGGGCAAAGTTCCCCCAGCTTCAAGAATATGTTGGGACATAAAATCTCCTTTTTTAATATAATATACTAAAATTTTAATGATTCTTTATAAAAAACTTATTAAAGTAATATTAAATGAAAAATATTTTAGTTACTGGTGGCTCAGGTAAAGCTGGTAGAGCAACAATAAAATTATTATTAAAAAAAAATTATAATGTCTTCAATGTAGATTTAATCAATCATCCAGAGTTGGAAGTTCCTTTTACTAAAGTCGATTTAGAAAATTTTGGAGAAGCTATGGAGTCTGTATCTGAAATAGATGATCGTATTAATGGAATAGATGCGGTTATACATCAAGCTGCAATTCCAGCTTCTGGGTTAGAGACTAATCATAAAACATTCAGAGCAAATACTTTAAGCACTTATAATATATTTCAAGCAGCTAAAGTTATGAAAATAAATAATATTGTTTGGGCATCAAGTGAAACTGTGCTCGGCTTACCTTTTGATGCGTATCCTCCATATGTACCTATAGATGAAGAATATCATCCTCGTCCAGAGTCAAGCTATTCACTTTCAAAAGTAATTGGCGAAGAAATGGCCAGACAATATTGCAGAAGAAATCCAGACATGAAAATATTTGGATTGCGTTATTCTAATATAATGGAAGAGCATGATTACAAACAATTTCAATCATTTCAAAACGATCCATTTCAAAGAAAATGGAACTTTTGGGGATATATAGATGCTAGAGATGTGGCCCAAGCTTGTCATTTGGCCATGGAAAGTAAACTAAAAGGTGCTGATAATTTTATTATAGCTGCAGATGATACTGTTATGCAAGATGATAATAAATTACTTCTCGATAAAGTATATCCAAATATTAAAATTAAAGGAGAGATAGGAAAAAATAAAACTTTATTATGTAATGAGAAAGCGAAAAAAATATTAGGATTTAAACCAGAATATTCGTGGAGAAATATTAATTAAAAATTTAAATTCATTAAACCATCTTTATCAAAATTAATTGGAATTGGATCTGATATTTCTCCAATAAAATTTCCAGCTTCATCATCATGTAAAAAAGCCATAAAGAAAAATTTATTATCTTTTTCAACAACTCTACCAGCATAAAGTTCTATTTCAGAGCTTGTTGTTAAATAAGGACCAGGAGCTAAGTTCCATGGACCTTCAAATTTGTCAGCAATTAAATAATGTGTTCCTCGTTTATTTGGCCCATTATAATTTTTCTTAAATTCATTAGACCAATCTTCAGGATGGTTACAAAATAAACAATACCATTTATTCTCCGCTTTAAATATTTGTGGGACTTCTAACTGACTAAAAAAACCTCCAAATAAAGGTTTGGTAGATTTCCATTCATAAAGATCATTGGATTCTGCCATACCAATAACACCACACTGATAAGGATCGTTATTGATAGATGCTCTTGCAGTGTAAGCCATTATAAATTTATTTTTATACGGATGTTTCATTACCCATGGATCACGCATAGCACGATCTTTCCAATGATTATTATTTTCTAATTCCTGATAAATATTACTATCTAAATCTAAAGCTAATCCATTTCCGTATCTATTAAATAAATAGGGTGTTTCACCTATTGCGTGACCAATTCTTTGTTTGCTTCCATTTTCCTTTATATTTCTTCCAGTATAAAAGTAATGCCACTTACTATTATTTTTAATTATAGACCCTGTCCAAATTGTATAGTCATCAAAATTATCATTGTTAGAAGGTGTAAAAACTGCTCCATGATGTTTCCAATTAATTAAATCTTTTGAAGTTGCTAATCCGTGAGTAACATTATTATGTCTTAGATCAGGATTTTTTAATGATTTATCAGCTTGAAGAAAATAGCAATACCAAATGTCATTATCCTTGTATAACCAAAAATCCCAAATCCATTTTTCTTTAAGTTTAATCAATTTAATTTATAGAAACTTCAGCTATAGAAGCAGTATCTTCCAAATATAAATATAATTTTTCATTATAATAAATCATATCTCTTATTCTTTCACCAATATGAACTCTTTCAATTTTTATATTTTCAGCATTACCATTGTTTACTTTGTTTGGAGTTGAAAGTTTTTTATTATTGTAATCATATTCAAAAAAATAAAGAGATTCATCCTTCATTGATGCTACTACATAACTATTCTTTTTATCTAAACCAACTATTTGAGAAATCCCAATAGATGGATTAAAGTAAATAAGAGGTTCAATAAAATTATATTCAGAGTGAGATTTATACAGTGGATATTTTACATACTTTTTTTTATTATAAGGTGCGTTTTTTCCTCCATAATGCTCTCCATATGAAGAAATAGCCCATCCATAATTAGGTATTTTATTATTATTCAATTCAATTAAATTAATTTCATCACCACCTTCAGGACCATGTTCCGCCTCTAATAAAAAATTATTTTTTGTATTATAATACAATCCTTGAGGGTTTCTATGACCCATACTTACAACTTTGTAATCTTTTGTTGTTTTATTTATTGCAATTATTTTACTAAATAAACTATCTTCTTTCTGCGCTCTAAATCTACTTCTAAAATCACCAGTAGAAAAAAATAGATTTTCATCATCTACATTAATTATTCGTCCTCCAGATTGATGTGCATTAAACTCACCATCAATATTATCATAAAAATGTACACATTCATCCGATGTGAAAAGATTTTGAAAAATAATAAGTTTTAAATTCATTTTCCCATGTAATAAACTTGTATTCCAACAATTTTCTTCAACCTCTCTTGTATAAGATACATAAATTTGATCTTTGTAAATATTGATATCTTTTATTGAGAACCAACCACCTTCTAACCAATCAAAATCATGTATTCTTGATTTTCTAAATTGTTCTTCACCTATGAATTTACTAATATTTGTTTTAATTTGTTTAAAATCTAAAACATTAGTATTGTTATTAATTTTATTAGAATACGCTAATACACCACTTGCTGAAATTAAAATTAAATTATTTTTATATGTTTCTAAATACCCACTTGCTGGAAATTGATTAGCTATGCCATATAATAAAATGTTTTTTTGAGGACTGTAAACTTTTGTCTTGATTTTATTATTTGAAAAACTGTGTTCAGTATTAATTGCATATTCTAAATTCTTATTATTTTTTTTGATTTCCAAATCAAATTCGTAAGGATCAAATTGTTCAAGTATTTTTGTTAATATTTGAGAATTATATTCATTTTCAAAACTATCATCATATATATCTTTGTATGCATCTTCAAATAATTCTTTTTGTGCTCTGAATTGATTACGTTCTTTTTTGAGATTTTTTATTTGAGTTTTTAAATTTGACGTATTTTTATGAAATAAAATATACTTATAAACAAACTGATTTAGATTATTATTAATTTGTTTATTTATATATGTGAAATCAAATAAAAAATTGAATGAAAGAAAAACAAATATCAAAACTACAATAAAATTTCTTAAAATTTTCATAAAAAAAAAATTATCAAAAAACAAAACTAATTACAATATGTTTTAGTATTTAACTTTGTTTTTTAATTTTTTTGAATATAGATAATTTGATATATTTTGTGAGCTAATCTTAGCCATTCTCAATCTTGTTTCAAAAGTAGCACTTCCGTTATGAGGAGATAATAAAACATTTTTTAATTTTAAAAATTTATTGTTAATTTTTGGCTCCATTTCAAAGACATCTAATGCCACACCGGCTATTACATTTTTATTCAAAGCATTTAATAAATGAACTTCATTAATTACAGATCCTCTTGAAATATTTACTATTATAGAAGAAGGCTTCATGAGTTTTAAAATACTTTTGTTTATTAAGCCCTTTGTATCTCTTCCGCCGATACATGTAATTACCATTACATCAACTAATCTGGCCATATCTTTTAAATTTTTGAAATATTTATACTTTAAATTTTTTTTATTTGGACCAAAATAAACAATTTTCATAGAAAGAGATTTTACTCTTTTAGAAAATGCTTTACCTATCTCACCCATACCAACAATTCCTACTGTTTTGTTAGTAAGGCTCGTTGTCAATTCAAACGGTTTTTTATTCCATTTTTTTTTCAAAATAAAATTATGGGCTTCATTTATTCTTCTTGATAAAGACATCATGAGTCCAAGTGCTAAATCAGCAACATCGTCAGTAAGAACTTTAGGTGTATTTGTTATAACTATTTTATTATTTTTACAATAATTCAGATCAACACCATCAAACCCAACACCAAATACTGAAACTATTTTTAGATTTTTAAATTTTTTAAGAAATTTTTTATCAGTTTTAAAACCTCCGGTGACAACTATTCCTTGGTATTTATCAAAATCAATTTTACTCTCTAATTTCCATAAACAATCAACACTGAAATCTTTTTTATAAACATGAACAAAATCTTTTATTAAAATATCAGTGATTAAAATATTGTATTTCATTAAATATTAATCTGTACTTGATTTAGCCCACAGATTAATTTTTTCTTCTTTTGCATATTTATCTATTTCTTTTAATTCAGAATTAGTAAAAGTTAGGTTATTTTGACTATCTAAACATTCGTCTAATTGCTTTACTGTTCTTGCTCCAATTAGAGCTGATGTCATAGTCGGGTGACGAAGAATCCAAGAAAGAGCCATTTGAGGTAAAGATTGTCCTCTTTTATTTGCAATTTTTGTTAACTCTTTAATTTTAAATAAATAACTTTTTGTAATCATTTTTTTATCAAGAGATGAATTATCCGAAATCCTCGATACTTTAGGTATTTTTTTTAAATATTTTCCCGATAACATTCCTTGTGCGAGAGGAGAGAATGCAATACATCCTATGCCTAATTTTTTTAATGTAGATAATAAATCTTTTTCCACCCATCTATTGATCAAGGAATAAGATGGTTGATGAATTAAACAACTAACTCCTCTTTCTTTTAATAAATTATTCATTTTAATTGTTTGTTTTGAACTATAAGAAGAAATTCCTACATATAAAGCCTTACCACTTCTGATGGATTGAGCTAATGCATCTGCTGTCTCTTCTAATGGTGTTAACGGATCAAAACGATGAGAATAAAAAAATATCTACGTAATCTAGCTTCATTCTTTTTAAACTTTGATCAAGGCTTGCAGTTAAATATTTTTTTGACCCCCATTCACCATATGGACCATCCCACATATGATAGCCAGCCTTACTTGATATTATCATTTCGTCCCTATATTTTTTAAAATCAGAATTCATAACTTTACCGAAATTTTCTTCTGCGGATCCTGCTGGTGGACCATAATTATTTGCTAAATCAAAATGAGTTACACCTCTATCAAATGCTCTAAAAAGCATCTTCTTTGCTTCTTTTGACATAGATTTTTTACCGCCAAAATTTTGCCAAAGGCCCAAAGTAATAGGGGGGAGTAAAAGACCGCTTTTGCCTGATCTTCTGTATTCAAGTTTTTTATATCTTTTATTATTAGCTTTATACGCCATTAATACTTTTTAAGTATATTTAGCTTTTACATCAAGTAATTATTTAAAAATTAAAGATAGTAAAAATTATTAATTAATTCTCATGTTTTTGTTTATTCCACATTAATGCGTATAATCCATTTTTATTAAGTAGGCTTAAATGATCTCCTTCTTCAACGATATTTCCTTTATCAATAACAATTATTTTATCTGCATTTGACACAGTAGAGAGTCTGTGAGCTATAATTAATGTAGTTTTACCTTGAGATATTTTGTTTAAATTTTTATTTATTTCCTTTTCTGTATTAGTATCTAAAGCTGATGTAGCTTCATCAAAAAAGAGAATTGATGGATTTTTTAAAACAGCTCTTGCAATAGCAACTCTTTGTTTTTCTCCTCCAGATAATTTAAGACCTCTCTCACCCACAATAGTATTGTATTTGTTAGGAATGCTTTCAATAAAATCATGAATACCAGCTATTTTTGCTGCATTTATTACATCTTCCTCACTTGAGTCTATTAATCCATAAGAAATATTATAAAAAATTGTATCATTAAATAAAACTGTATCCTGAGGAACTACACCTATCATTTGTCTTAATGAGTTTTGTTTATATTTTTTAATATTTTTCTTATTAATTAATATTTCTCCACTATCTGGATCATAAAAACGAAACAATAATTTACTTATTGTTGATTTCCCAGCGCCTGTTGGTCCAACTATAGCTAAAGATTTACCTTCTGGTATACTGAAGGATATATTTTTAATTATTGTTCTTTTATTTTCATATCCAAAAAAGATATTTTTAAAAATTATTTCTGCATTATCATTTTTTAAATTGTCATTTCCACTATCATCAATGCTATTTTTTTCCTTTAAAAGATTAAACATATTTTCCATATCAACTAAAGATTGTCTTATCTCACGATAAATAGTTCCTAGAAAATTTAATGGTTGATAAAGTTGAAGCATATATGCATTAATAACTACAAATCCACCAACAGATATAGTTTTATTCTGAATTCCAAATACTGTTAAGACAAGCATAAGAGTTATTCCTATCATTATTACAAATGTTTGACTGATGTTTAAAATAGATAAAGATGTTCTATTCTTGTTTGCTGCATTTTCATATTTTTCTAGGGATTCATCCAATCTATTAAACTCATGATTTTCATTATTAAAATATTTAACAGTTTCAAAATTAAGGAGACTGTCAATCATTTTAGTACTAACCGCATTGTCTGCTGCATTCATATCTTTTCTAAATTGTAATCTCCATTGCGTAATTGTAAATGTTAAAAAAACATAGATAGAAATAGTAACGAAGGTGATAATTGCATATTGTAAACCATATAAAGTAAGTAAAATTATTATAACAAGTACAAGCTCCACAAAAGTTGGAACAACATTAAATAGGACATAACGTAACAAAAAATCTATACCCTTTGTCCCTCTATCAATATACCTATTGAGACCACCTGTTTGTCTAGAAAGATGAAAATCTAAAGATAAAAAGTGTAAATGTTTAAAAACTTTTAAACTTACTCTTCTTATTGCATTTTGTGAAACTTTTGAAAAAAGAGCATCTCTTATTTCATTTAAAGCAAAAGAAGCAATTCTTACCAATCCATATGATATAATTATAGCAATTGGAACATATAATAATAAGTTGATACCATTGCTTAATTCATTAAGTGAGTCAACAGCATTACCTAGTATCAAAGGTGTGTAAACACTTGCTACTTTTGCAAGTATCATACTTAAGCCTGCGAAAACTACTCTTATTTTTAAATCATTTCTACTTTTTGGCCATATAAATGGTAGTAGTAGTTTAAAAGTATTAAAAATTGTGGAATTCTTGTTCATATTATATTTTTGTATTTAAAATTATCTTTAAATAGTCGAATAACTAAATCATTTAAAATTAATATATAGTTTATAATAATCAATTATTAAGAATAGCTGTAATTTTTGGTGTAATTGCAACTTTCTGTATTAAATATTGTTTCTAATTTATATCAAAATAAAGACGAGTTGAATAATGAGTAATCTACATTTACAAAATGTTCTAAATACTATCTATAATTCATAGTAAAATGATTAAACGTAAAAATTTAAACAATATTGATTTGTCATTTCATTTACAACATCCAGGTAATGGTAATGAGCCAGGTGATCCTAATGCAATTTTTTACTTAAATGGAGTTTATCATCTTCATTATATCTTAAGACACAAATGGAATGGTGTAAGAAAAAATTTACCAAGAAGTAATTTTCCTTACAATCACTCTCATTCATTTATTCATTGCACTAGTAAAGACATGTTAAATTGGGAATGGCAAACAACAAAATTACAACCTAGTTTTACAAAACATGGTATGTTTAGTGGAACTGGATTTATTACATTAGATAAAAAACCGGCAATTATCTATCATGGAGAAAATACAAAAAATAATTTTGTTATAATTGCTAAAAACAATGAATTATCAAAATGGAATAAACCTTTACCAATCAATAATAAAATATTTAAGATTAATTTTTGGGATCCAGATTGTTTCATAATAAATAGCACTTACTATTCTATCTCAGGAGGAATCAACCCGGATTTATTTAAATCAAAAAACTTAATTGAATGGAAATATGTGGGAAAATTTATGTCACAAGACTTAGATGATGTAGTTAAAGGGGAAGATATTTCTTGTCCAAATTTTTTTAAATTAAAAAATAAATGGGTACTTTTGTGTATAAGCCATTCTCATGGTTGTCGTTATTATATTGGAGATTGGGATAAGAAAAAAGAACAGTTTATCCCAGAAACTCATGAAAGAATGAACTGGCCTGATGTAAGAGATCCAATATATGCACTTGAATCAAGAAATTTTTTTGCTCCAGAAACAGTTATGTCTAAAGATGGTAGAAGAATAATGTGGGCATGGTTAAGAATTCAACAAATCAAAAATTCTAATATTTTATCAATACCAAGAGAACTAAGTTCTCATAATAATAAAAAATTATTAATTACTCCATTAAAAGAGCTAGAAAAATTAAGATACGATAAAAAAATTTTAACTAAAATACAAATTAAAAACAAAACAAAAAACTCTAATGATACTATTACTAAAAATATCGCCTCAATTAATTTCAATGCAATTGAGATTAAATTAATTATCAAATCATCCGAGATAAAAAATAAAAGATTCGGATTTCAATTATTTTCAAACAATAAAGATATAGGCTTTCCTATAATTTTTGAGCCTGAGTCAAAATCAATTTTAGTAGGATCCACGAAAGCATCACTTGATTTTCAAAATTTATATAAAACAAAAAATATAGAAATAGCTATTTTCATTGATCACTTTTTGATTGAAGTATTTATTAATAATATACAATCAGTTGTAGGAATATATGAAAAATTTGAAAACAAATATATAATTAATGCTTACTCTTTTAATGGTTCATTCATTATTGAAAAATTACTGATATGGAAATTAAAAAAAATTAATTCTGGATATAAAAAAGCTAAGAAAAATAAAATTTGGCGTGTAAAAGAAAAAATTTAAGGATCAATCAGATCTAAATTATTCTTTGTGATTTCATTTATTTCATTTAATATTGTCGTATTTATTGGATTTTCTAATATATTAATTGGTTTCTTAATATGTGATATATCCCTAACTCCTATGAGTATGCTTGATAAAAAATTACGACTTAAAACCCATGATAAAGCTAAATCTATTAATGAAAAATTTGTTTCATTAGAAAGTTTTTCTAATTTATTCATCGTATCAAAGAAAACATCCTTAAAGTAAATATCTTTATGAGAGGGCTTTATATCAAATCTTGTTTTTTTAGGTGAAACTTGACCATTTTTATACTTACCAGTTATAAAGCCTGCGCCTAAGGGACTATAAGATATAATATCTATATTTTCTAAATCACAGTAATTTATTAAATTTTTCTCAGCGCCTCTATAAAGCACATTATATACTGTTTCCAATAAACCAAATTTTGAAAAGTTATTTATTTCTTGAATTTTTTTAGAAGATTTTAAGATTGATAAATCATAATTATTACATGCAACTCTTATAATTTTTCCTTCTTTTTGAAATCGATCCATAACTTCTAAAATTTCATCTAAACTTGTATTCGGGTCATGAGTGACTCCGTAATAATCGATATGATCAGTGTTCATTCTTATTAAGCTTTCGTGAACACACTTCTCTATTGTTTTTCTTGAAAGATCTCCATGTATTTTTGAAACTATTGTTATGTCTTTTCTATTCTTCTTAATTTTAAAAAATTTCCCTATTATTTTTTCAGATATTCCATCACTATAATAATAGGACGTATTAAGAAGATTTATTCCATTCTCAACTGCAACTTCAAGAAGCCTAATTGATTCATCTTCTGTTATTTCTCTACCAAATGTAACACATCCAAGACCAACTTTACTTATTTTTTTATTTAATGATTTAAAATTAGAATATAGCAAATTATTTTTCTAACCAATGCTCAAAAAGAGGTTTAGCTTCATCATTAATTTTAGAAAATGCATCTTTCTTTACTGAAGGATACAGACTTCCAAACTTATTTTTTTCTTCTATAATTTTTTTTCGATCAAATGAGTTTGGTCTAAAAACTTCTAAATTTAACCACCAAGGCGCATAACGAACAACAAGACTAGTTCTTCTTTTATTAGATTTATTCACATCGCTCGCATGCCATAATCTACTATCCATTACAAAAACACTACCTGCTTTTCCTGTAATATTTATTTGATCTTCATAATCGCCATAATAAGGATCACCCTCAAATGTAGGGTTAGTTTCTAACAAATGACTTTTTGGTTTAACTAACGTACTTCCAACTTCTTTATCAAAATCTACAAACATAAATATGCAGGTAATATGAAGTACTTTTTTAGGAAATGGCTTATTAATATTACCACCATTAAAAACACAAAAAGGCCAATCAGCATGCCAATCTCCTTTTTTATTATTCTGTTCATTAATTTGTGTTGAAGTAGATGAAATTCTATAATCTTCACCAAGATAATGTAGCATCAAATGTTTTATATCTGGATGTATTAAATACTTATCAAAACTTTGGCAAAAATTAATTGTTGTTGCAAGATAAGTTACTCCATTATTATTTTTTCCAAACTTATCTGCAGACTCCTGAAGTTCTAAATTAAGTAATTGAACTTCATTTTGAGGAATAACATCTTCCAGAATTGTATATCCATTTTCTTCGAATTCTTCGATTTTTTTAATAATCATATTTGCTAATATTTTATATAATAATATATAACATTAATAAATGACTGACTTACAATGGTATGCTTATCTTGGAGGATTTGTAGCATTCGCAATTGGATGTTATGTATATTATCTCTCTAGAAATGAAAATTTAAATGATCATCAAGTTAAAAATAGAAAAAGAGTTATGAATTTTTTTTTAATTATTGCATTAGCATGTGTCGGTTATTCATGGTTATAAAAATTTAAATAAAAAGGAGTAAAAATGTCAGTTGCAAGAATAACAACTATTAATTTTAAATCTAAAGAAGATGCTGAAGAATCTATTAAAGATTATTCAGCAAAAGCACCAAGTGAATTTCCTGAGGCAAAACAATTATTACAAATACGGGCAAGTGATACAACTGTAATGGCCATATCTCTATATGCCGATAATGATGCAATGGAACGAGCTTCAGCAGCTAGAGCTAAAAGAATGAGTAATAATGAAAAAACTTTTGATGTTGTTGATACAAAGACTGGTGAAGTAACATTAAATCATAAAAATTAAATAAGGAGTGCCCGTAGCCGCATGTTCGAATCATGCCGGGCACATCAAATATTTATTTTCATATATTTTCTTTCGATTATACTTAATTGAATAATTATGGACAAATTACTTCAAAGGTCAAATGGTGAAATTAATATTGAATTATTTGATAATAATTTTAAAAAATTTTTTCAAAGTGGTTGTTGTAAAATTTTAAATCCAAATAATTATAATGATAATAAAGAATTAGTTTTAATTAACACTTCAGGAGGAATTACTTGTAATGATAATATTGAAATTAATGCTACAATTCATAATTCTGAATTAAGTATTTGTACGCAAGCCGCTGAAAAGATTTATTCAGGTTTTGGTGATCCTGCTAAAGTAGACATAAATATCAATTTAAATAATTCAACTTTGTATTGGTTGCCCAAAGAGTTAATTTTATTTGATAATTCAAAATTAAGAAGAAGAATAAATATTAATCTATCAAATAATTCCAATTTGATTTTTTGTGAAACAACAATTTTTGGAAGAAAAGCAATGTTTGAAAAAATTAAAAATATTTCTTTTTCTGATCAATGGAAAATTTTTACGAATTCTACAATAAACCATTTTGAAGCAATAAATATAAAAGGATCAACGATTAATAATTTTAAAAACAATTATACATTTGATAATCAATCATCTTTATCAACAATTTTAATTTTTGGTGATATTATCCATCAACTTGAGTATGAATTAAGTAAAGTTACAAAAACCTTAGAAAATCATTATTGTGAAATGACAAAATTTGATGATAAGATTGTAATTAGGTGCTTAGCCGATGATAATTATGATTTAAAAAAAACACTAAATTTGATTATGAAAAATATAATAAATGATACACTACCAAAAAGTTGGGATCTATAAATGAAATTAACACCAAGAGAAAAAGATAAGTTGATGGTGAGTATGGCAGCTAATGTTGCCAGAAAACGTTTAGAAAGAGGTGTTAAACTTAATTATCCAGAAGCTATAGCGTTGATAACAGATTTTGTCATAGAAGGTGCAAGAGATGGAAAAATGGTATCAGAATTAATGGAAACAGGTGCTCACGTAGTAAAAAAAGAAGATTGCATGGATGGTATTCCAGACATGATTTCTGAAGTACAGGTAGAAGCAACATTTCCAGATGGAACAAAATTAGTAACAGTACATAAACCGATAAGATAATGAAACCTGGTGAAATAATAACAAAAAAAAATAGTGACATTAATTTGAATGATGAAAGACAATCAATCACTTTAAAAGTTTCAAATAGTGGAGATCGGCCAATTCAAGTTGGTAGTCATTATCATTTTGCTGAAACAAATGAATATTTAAAATTTGATAGAGAAAAATCAAATGGTATGCGTTTAGATATACCATCTGGTACAGCTGTTCGGTTTGAACCTGGTCAATCAAAAGATGTAGAATTAATTCCAATAACTGGAAATAGGAAGATATTTGGTTTTAATAAGAAAGTAATGGGTCAATTGTAATGAAGAAAATAAAAAGAGAAGCTTATGCCGATATGTATGGGCCAACAACTGGTGATAAAATCAGACTTGCTGACACTGAACTTTTTATTGAAGTGGAAAAAGATTTAACAACATATGGAGAAGAAGTAAAATTTGGTGGAGGAAAAGTTATCAGAGATGGAATGGGACAATCTCAAGTATCTCGCAAAGACGGCGCTGTTGATACAGTTATAACAAACGCTTTAATTGTTGATGTAAATGGAATTTATAAAGCTGATATTGGTCTTAAAGATGGCTTAATTAATGAAATTGGTAAGGCTGGCAACCCAGACACACAACCAAACGTAAATATTATTATTGGACCTGGAACAGAAATAATTGCTGGTGAAGGTAAAATTATAACAGCTGGCGGATTTGATAGTCATATACATTTTATTTGTCCTCAGCAAATAGATGATGCACTTCATTCAGGTATTACAACTATGCTGGGAGGAGGAACTGGTCCTGCTCATGGTACTTTGGCAACTACAGTTACACCTGGGCCATGGCATATAGAGAAAATGATACAATCAGCAGATGCTTTTTCTATGAACTTGGCTTTTTCAGGAAAAGGAAACAGTTCATTACCTCAAGCTCTTGAAGAACAAATTATTGCTGGTGCATCTTCACTAAAATTACATGAAGATTGGGGCACAACTCCAGCAGCGATTGATAATTGTTTAAATGTAGCTGATAATCATGACATTCAAGTAATGATTCATACAGATACATTAAATGAAAGTGGATTTGTAGAGAGTACAATTAAAGCAATTAATGGAAGAACAATTCATGCTTTTCATACTGAAGGGGCAGGCGGAGGTCACGCACCTGATATTATAAAAGTTTGCGGAGAACAATATGTTATTCCTTCTTCTACTAACCCAACAAGACCCTATACAATTAATACAGTCGAAGAACATTTAGATATGTTAATGGTTTGCCATCACTTAGATAAATCAATACCTGAAGATGTTGCTTTTGCTGAAAGTCGTATTCGAAAAGAAACAATTGCTGCAGAAGATATACTGCATGACATGGGTGCTTTTTCAATTATTGCTTCTGATAGTCAAGCGATGGGTCGTGTTGGTGAGGTTATTATTAGAACATGGCAAACAGCACATAAAATGAAAGTTCAAAGAGGACAATTAAAAGAAGAGCAGGGTGATAATGACAATGTAAGAGTTAAAAGATACATTGCTAAATATACAATTAATCCTGCAATAGCTCATGGTATTTCTGATCATATTGGAAGTATCGAAAAAAATAAACGTGCTGATATTGTTATTTGGGATACTGCTTTTTTTGGTGTTAAACCTGAAATGGTATTACAAGGTGGAAGTATTTCATGTGCACAAATGGGTGATCCTAATGCATCTATACCAACACCACAACCAGTTTACTCAAGACCAATGTTTTCTTCTTTTGGAAAATCATTAGAAAAATCCACTGCCACTTTTGTAAGTCAAGTTTCTTTAGATAAAGATTCATTTAAAAATTCCCGAGTAAGTAAATCTCTATTACCAGTTAAAAATATTAGAAAAATTTCTAAAAAAGATATGATATTAAATGATTATTGTCCAAAAATAGAAGTTAATCCAGAAACTTATGAAGTTTTAGCAGATGGTGAATTAATTACTTGTGAACCAGCTAAAACACTACCTTTAGCTCAACGTTATTTTATGTATTAAAATGCAAACTTCTTTAAAAATAATTCATCACAATCATAATAATAAGGATTTATTAGATGAAATCTCATTATCTTATGAAGAAAGATTTATTCGTAGAAAAAAACTTATAGCAAATAATGGTACTGAATTTTTAGTTAATCTTGAAGAAACTGTAAGTGTTGATGAAAATCATTATTTTGAATTAGATAATGGTGATTTAATTAAAGTTATGTCTAAAGAAGAAAATTTAATTGAAATAACAGGTGATAATTTAAAGCAAATCATATGGCACATAGGAAATAGACATCTACCATGTCAAATTGAAGAAAACAGAATTCTAATTCAAGATGATGCTGTTATTCTTGATATGGTTCTGAAATTGCATGGAAATGTAAAAAAAGTTTTTGAAAAATTTAAACCAGAGGGTGGTGCTTACGGTATGGGTAGAACTCATAGTCATAAACATTAAAATGAAAAAATTTAAAGATCCTTATCAAATATTACAAGTATGGTTTTCGTCTTCTTTTCCTATTGGCTCTTATGCATACTCTCATGGTTTAGAAGCTTTGATAGATGATAAAAAAATTAAAAATAAAGATGATGTTAAAGAATTTTTAGATGCTCTTTTATTTTATGGCACATTAAGAAATGATTATATTTTTATGAAGTCTATTTACAAAGGTGACGAAATTAATCAATTAATCTTAGCAAGTGCTTCTTCTAAAGAAAGGCAAATAGAAATGATGGATATGGGAAATTCTTTTCGTAAAATCATGAAAGATAGTTGGGAATTATCTTTACCTGAAAATACATCATTTATTTATTGTTTAGCAAAAGCTGGATTATATTTTAATATTAAGTTTGATGATTTAATTACTTTTTATCTACAATCATTCATTGCTAATTTAATAAATGTATGTGTAAAACATATCCCAATGTCTCAGAAAGATGGACAGAGTCTTAATGTTATTTTTATTAATCAAATTCAAGAATTTTTAAGTCATTCAGATAAGCTGACTCTTAAAGATATAGGTACAACTTTTTTTATTGGTGATATTTTTGCTATTAAGCATGAATATTTAGACTCAAGGATTTATTTGACGTGAATAATATAAATGGACCTTTAAAAGTTGGTATTGGAGGCGGAATAGGGACTGGCAAAACAAGTTTGACTGAAGCGTTATGTCGTTATTTATCTAAAAAAGTCTCTATGGCAGTTATTTCAAATGATATTTATACAACTGAAGATGCCGAATATCTTATGAAAGCACAAGTTCTGCCAATAGAGAGAATTAAAGGTGTTGAAACTGGTGGATGTCCACATACTGCTATAAGAGAAGATTGTTCCATTAATTTACTTGCAGTTGATGAAATGAAAAAGAAATTTCCAGATCTAGAATTAATACTCATTGAGTCAGGTGGCGATAATTTAGCTGCAACTTTCAGTCCAGAGTTAGTTGATTTAACAATTTATATGATTGATGTGGCTCAAGGTGCTGATATACCAAGAAAAAAAGCACCAGCTATTAAAAAGTCTGATTTACTTGTAATTAACAAAGTTGACCTTGCTCCATATGTTAATGTTGATTTAGAGCAAATGAAACAAGATGTGAATGAAGCCAGAAATGGTTTACCTTATATTTTTGGTGAAATGAAAAATAATAACGGAATTGAAAAAATTTCTGACTTCTTAATCTCTCAAGGTGGATTATAACTATTCTACCTTTTGCAAAGAATACACTGTATCTGTACTATTAAATTTTGAATCAAATTCTTTTGATTTTGGGTCATCAAATAAAGCGTAAAATTTTTCTTCATCAGTAACATTACACATGATCATCACGTGGCCATCTTTAACAAAAGCCATATCAAACGCATCTGTATACTTGGCAATATCATCTTTAAAAAAATTATATAATTCCATGTAATCTTCTTTAGTAAAAGATCCTTTGGAAACAACACATAAATTCATAATAATCTCCTAAAAAAAATATCCTCGCCATTTTTCTTAATGGGAGGATAAATTTATACGTATCTCATTTTAGCTGCTTTTGAACCGCAATAGAGTCAAATCGTTCTAATAATTAGATAATATTTATTTATTACAATTCAATGAATTTAAAGGCAGGTAATTAGAAATAATTTATTACAATTATTCATATTTATCAGAATACAAGTAAGGTATCCCAATAACCAAAATAATATAGAAAACCATAAAGCCTGCAATTAGAGGTATAACTTCTCCAGCTGGTACAGTGCTAAACGGACCAATAACAAATCCATAAATTACAAAAAGAATATTTAAACCCACTAAATAATAACCACCATTTTTTTTCATATTGAACAACATATAAATTGTGTAAGCGATTGCTAATTGAAAAACAACACTTACAAAAAAATCTAATGTTGAAACTTGAACATTAAAATCTCCTACAGGTGGTTGCACACCTTGGCCTGATAAGTATCCATACGTAATTCGATAAGATGTATCAATAAAATCAAGAGAGATAAGGATTAACATAATCCAATGTAGAGGTTTAAATAATCTTTCTTTCATACTAACGAATATAATTACTAATCTTTTTTAATTGCTTCTTGTAATGAATTATTTTCTTCTGATGGTTTTGAATCTTTTTTAATAGGTTGAATCTTATCAGATTTTTTAATATCACCACTAATTTGACCGCCAAGCTTAATTTGTAAGTTTTGGTACTCGATATCACCAGAAGCAGCTCCCTGTTCTTGGATTGTTAAAGTACCTGAAGCCTTTATTTCACCGTCAAATTTTCCCCAGATATCAGCATTATGTGTTTCTATATTCCCTTTACAATCTCCAGTAGCACCAATGACTACATTATCAGTTTTCATGGTAACATCTGCTTCACCATCAATCTGAACTTCATCAGCTTTTTTAATTTCACCGTTAATTGTTACGCCATGACCAATTACAACTTTTGCGGATCCCTTTGCAGGTCTAAATACATCAGGTGTTGAATTTGAATTATCGTCTTTTTTATCAAACATTATACCTCCCTATAGTTTTGTTAATGCAGGTAATCTACAACTGCTATAATTTCTGTAACTAATTAGCATATAAGTATTAATTTTTGAAGATATATGTAATTTTTACAGGTTATTTTTGATGATTTACAACATCAACAAGGATAGCAATCGAGATAAGAAGTAACATAATCCAATGTAATTGCTTAATTAATGCCTATTCCATGATTTTTTTTTCAATAATTTTTTAGATTGTATAAATGAAATTTTAATTAATCCAATTTTCAACAATATTTTTTTGTTCTTCAGCTGTTAAAAAAGGTAAATTGTTAAAAACTTCATTCCATTTACTTTCAATCTCTCTTAGAAAAGGAAATAAATCAGTTTCATTTGATAATTCATTAGCTTCATCATGCCAGTGTCCCAGAAATCCAGTGTTTTGATTTCCACATCCTCCAGTTCCATATTTTTTTAATTTCGAAATATTGCCAAAACCCTCTCCATAATTGAAACCAACTCTATTGCCTATAAAAGTAAATTTAGGATAATATTGAGTACATAAAGTAACAGGAAACTTAATTTCATCTTTTTCAAAAAGTGCGTCAAAAATATAATAATTATTATCAATATCTATATTAAAATTTTTACCTCCAATCATTTTCGCTTCTATTGAAGAAAAATATATTGAATTTTTCAGTAAGTTATAATTTTTCAATTCTTGATCGTTAATTTTTTTTATCTTTGTGAAATCAATACCTTCTACTTTTTTTCCTTTTAAATTATCATAAAAAAAATACCCAACCTTTATCTTCTACAAAAGATGGATCTACCATTTCAAAAATTAAATCTCCCTTATTTATAAAAAACCAATTAGTATGTTTATTTAAATTTCCATTTACACAGATAGCATCCATTAAATTATCATTGTTTACATCAATTAAAGCTGTTCTGTTACAGTAAGAATTATAAGGATGACTGTGCTCATCTTTTATTTCTTTTGCCCATTCTTTTGGATCTACCCAAGCAGGATTAGGTTCAACACCAGGAAATAATAAACTATTTTTAAGTTTAAATTTTCCGTTTCCTATATTTTCATAAATTGCAAATGCACTTGATGAGTAAAACGGCCCAACAACTGAACTAATGAAATCTACATCCCCATCATCGTCAAAATCCCAAGAAATCATGTCAACAACTTGTGAGAACATAAATTTATCTCCTAAGGTATAAGCTGGCTCAATTTTAGTCTTTTGTTTTTTAAATTTTCCTTTACCGTTTCCAAAAAATACTGAAACTCTATTTGTAGCTGGATCACCTTTCCAACCAGAAGGAGAAATTTCATTAAACTTTGGATTATAATGATCTCCAGAAATTATTAGATCTAAATTGCCATCATTATTATAATCAGCAGCAGTAACAGCAAAACCAGTTTGATTTGCACATATTTTTGCTTTGAAATTACCCTTACCATCATTAAAATGACAAACAGCTCCTTTAAATTCTGTTGTTATAATATCAATATCACCGTCATTATCTATATCGCCTGATGTTGATCCATGAGAGAAACCAATATAAATTTTTTGTTTTTTTTCAGTTTTAAATCCAGTATGAATAGTTTGTTTCCAATTTAATTTATCTGTTGAAATAAGAGAGTGATTTGGGCCAATATACTCATATTTTTTATTTCTTATTTGAGCTTGTGCATTAGCAATAAAAATATCATCGACATCATCATTATTAAAATCATCTATAATTAATCTTGCTAAAGTAGCCCCATATCCTATTTCTTCACCGAATTCATTATTCCAATCAAACAAATTATCCTTGTGTGTTATCTTTTGTTCTCTTGGATCTTGCAAAAATGTTAATATTGGAGGCTTTACTGCTGTTAACATTTTGATTCCTTCAACAGAGCAAGCTATTCTTCCTTCTTGCTCTATATATTCACCAGTTGTATTTCCACTACCACATCTGTGACCTTCACCTACAAAAATGATATCTTGAGTGTTGTTATTATCAAAATCTACCCAAGCAAAACCAGTAATAAAAAAAAAATTATCTTTAAATTGATTTCTAATATTTTTAATAAATTTAATACCTGGAAGAAAATATCTTCCATCATTTACTTTATTTGAGTCATTTATATACCAGCCAGATAAATTAATTTTATTAATTTTAGCTTTTTCATAAACATCTTGATTAATTGCAAGTGAGTTTTTTGCTATTAAAAAAAATAAAGTTAGTAATGATATTAATTTAAACATAAAATTATTTATCATTTTGATGATTAACTACATCAACTAAAATCGCAATGACTAAGTTTAAGATTGTAATAGAACAAATCGCAATAAAACTAAAAAAATATATCCAAGACCACCAGTAGATTGCTTGCATAGGGAGCATTACATTCTCCCAACTTGATAAAGTTAAAACTTGAAATAAGGTAATAAGAGAGATGCCTAAATCAGCCCATCTTTCTGGATCATCTTCACCAAATAAAATCGAGCCCATTGTTGCGTAAATATAGAGAATGATAAAAAGAAGAAGACTTACAAAAAATACTCTTTTTATAGAAGCAAGAATTGCTTCTATAATTTTTTTTAATTCAGGAATGACAGATATCAATCGTAACACTCTAAAAATACGAAGAAGACGTAAAACTAAGAAGCTAGAATTATTTGGAATTGGAATTAGTGAAATTGCTACAATGATTGTATCAAATACATTCCAACCATCTTTTAGGAAATTTTTCTTATCTTTTTCTCCTATAAAACGAATTAAAATTTCAATAACAAAGAAAACAGTGATTGCATAATCAAGTAAGTGAATAGTATTTAAAAATATAGGATCTAATTGATATGTTGTGGCCCCAATAAGAATGGCATTTAATATAATTATAACAACAACAGTAAATTGAAAAATACGATTATCTTTCAACTTAGAAAAAAAATCTATCATATTAAATTAAATAGTTTTTAAGTTATCTATTTTCTTATCCATCACAAAAAACCACAAAGGAGGGATTAAAGCCATTATTAACATGATTGAGTAATTAGCAGGCATCTCAATTGCTTTTTCTTCTTGAGATAAAAGAGGGTAGGGTTTTGTCGCACTTTGATGATGTTCTGCATGAAGTCCTAAATTAAATGTCGACCAATTAGCAGAGATGTGACGACTATTCCAAGAATGTAAATCTGTAAATCTTTCATACCTTCCATTTTCTTTTTTTCTTTCTAAACCATAATGCTGAATATAATTCACTAACTCCAATAAGATTATTGAGACAAAAGAATGAAAGATAACAAAAACTAAACCATTCATACCTCCAATTAAATAAGCGAATACTAAAAATAAAAATTCTAATACAAAATAATGAATCATTCTGTTTTGGAAACTAAATGTATTTAGATTTTTTCTAGCAAGAATATTTTTTTCAATATTCCATGATGAAATCACACTATTGATTACACAGCGAATAAAATAAAAATAAAAATTTTCACCTCTTCTAGCTGTAGCAGGATCTTCTTTCGTAGCTACATTTAAATGATGACCATAAATATGCTCAATTCGAAAATGGCCATAACAACATAAAACTAGTAAGAATACTCCTATACCGCGCATAAATTTATTTTTTCGATGAATAAGCTCATGTGCCGTTGTAATGCCGATAGAACCGCCAGACATACCTACAGCCGCCCCTAAAGCAGCAGCTGTTAATAAAGTGATACTAGAATCAGAAACAACGATTAAACCAAATATAATTAAAAATAAAATACAGGGGAGAACGATTAAAATAGAAAAATTGTGAAACATACTTTCATTTAGCTCAACATCATTTTTACTTAAGTAAGGTAATACAAGGTCAATAATTGGAACTAATATAAAAACCCAAATAAAAGGTGAAATTGACCAAGAGGGATTAATGATTAATCCTAAAGAACTAGCAAATATCAAAATTAGCGGTGTTACAAGATAAAATATCATCAAAATAATTATATATTATTTTTTTTTCTAAACTAATACCTAAATTACTCTAAGAAAATTTATATGAATAATAACATAAAAGGTCTTATTTTAATTATTGTGGGGATGTTATTCATCATTACCCAGGACGTTTTAATTAAATACACCATCCATGATGCCTCTTTAATGCAAATACTTGTATTTAGAGGAGGGGTAGGATTTTCATTGTTATGCCTATATTTAATTTACACAAAACAACCAATATTCTTTGGAACATCACATCCTTATATAGCAATTTTTAGAGGCTCTACGTTCTTCTTTGGCTTTACCTTGTTTTTTATCTCGTTAAGCCAAATTACTTTAGCAGAAGCAACGAGTTTATTTTTTGTGAGTCCATTTTTTATTACTATTTATTCTTACTTTATTCTGAATATAAAAATTGGCTTGAATAGAATATTTTCAATTTTTGTTGGTTTTAGTGGAACACTTTTAATCATTAAGCCAGAATTTAATGACATAAATATTTATATGTTATTTCCAATAATTGCTGCAGCCACCTATGCATTATCGATGACATTGGCAAAAAAAACTTCAAAAAATGATAATTTATTTCAACAAACTTTTCATATTTATATAGGTGCATTTGTTGGAGGAAGCGCAATTAGTATTTTATTACATAATTCAGACTTTAATTTATCAATTTTTTCTATTCTTAGTAATTCTTGGATACTTAATGATCTTCAATTTATTGGATTAATACTTTTTATCTCTACAACTGGAAGTCTTGGGATATTTTGTTTGATAGCAGCATACAGGGTAGGGTCACCTTTAGTTAACAGTATAACTGAGTACGTCCATCTAATTTTTGCAATAATAATAGGAATTATTATTTTTTCTGAAGTGCCCGATATAAATTCATTTATTGGTATTTTTCTTATTATGGTAAGTGGTATCTTTGTTGTATTCAGAGAAAATAAGCGTGAGGAATTAGTTGTATCCAAAACTACTCTTAGAACATAATAGTTTTATAATATTGAAACAATCACTGAATAATATTAATAAAAAATATGTATAGAAAAGCATTCTTTGCCATATGTTTAAATGGTTTCGCACTTGCTTTCACTTGGGGAATAACAGTAACAAATATCCCATGGTTATTTGACAGAGTTGGGATTAAAGAAACTGATTTAGGAATTTGGTTTACAATTTTTGCTGTTCTACAACTTTTTTTCAGTCAATTATCAGGAAGAGTAATTGTGCCACTTATTGGAACAACTAAAACTTTAATGTTAGGTCAATTGAGTTTTGCAATATTTCCTTATATATTTATTACAGCTAGCAACATACAAACATTTTTTTTATCCAGTATTCCATTATCAATAGCTGCAGGTTTAATTTTTCCTACAATTGCTAGTAGTACTAACTTTATTGAAAATAAAACTAAAAGAATTTATCAAACATACCAACAAGCTTCATTTAGTTTTGGTTTTATTATTAGTGGCATTTTTGCAAGTTTATTTTTTTATTTAAATTTATACCCACCACACATTTTTATAGGTTTAATATTCTTTTTAACTTTAATTGTTATTTTAACATTCATATTTGGTTTATCTTCTAAAAATGATTACTATGAAAAGTTAGCTAAATTTAAAATTCCTGAAAGAAAGGTTTTATTCTTTGGATTAAATTTAGCAATATTCATGGGCACTGTTGGTATTATGCTAGAATGGACACCATTATGGTTAAAAAGAGATCTTAACGCATCCTTGTACGTTGCATCATTATCAATTCTTTGTTGGGGAGGTGGAGAGTTTATAGGAAGAATTTATGGTGAAAAAATTGTTAATGCTTACGGTGTAAAATTTGCAGCAGGGTATTTTGGTTTAGTTGGTTGTTTGATTTTCTTTATTTCTATTTTAACTGCGAATATTTATATTATTATTTTAGCAGTATTCTTATTTGCTCTCTCCACATCAAATTTTTATCCAGTCGTTTTAATGCAAGGTTTAAAATATACTAATGAAAGTATATCAATCACTGCAGCAAATATCACAACAATTGCATTCTCTGGCTTTCTAATAGGACCAGCTATAATTGGATTTTCAGCTGAAACATTCGGTTTAACTTTTAATGTTATCGCTCTTTGTTTTATTTGGGCATTTAACGGATTATTATTTATTTACTTTATTAATCAATTAAAAAAATAATTTTATTTTATTGCAAGAACTTACTATTTTTAAGGTCAGGGCAGTTTTTTTGCTGATGATTGTAATAATCATCATTATTGAAATCTAAATATATTTTTCCAGAATTTTTATGCATAATATCATTTTTATTATCAGAAATATGAAAGGATTTATTATTTTTTGCACAACTTGCAGGGTAGCCTAATGAATGGATCATTTCATGCAAAATTGTTGCTTCTGCATCACCAAAAGTTTTATCATTAATATCATTTAAATGATCTTTATTAGTACAAGAGAATATTCTTTCATTATTGGATAAAATTAAGTCATCACCAATATATTTTTTAAATCTAGAGTAGGTGTAGTAAATCGCTATGTTACCATCAAATCGTGATTTGCCACATATGTCATAGTCAATATATTTTCTCTTTTCCCAACCTTCAAAAAAAATAATAAATTTCTTAGAAGAAAAATTATAAAATAGATTACTATTATCATTAATAAGCTTTTCAATTTTATTTGATACTTCAGTAATATTTTTAGTTTTATCTTTGTTATGTAGGTCTCCAAACCAATCCATCGTTTTATTTACTCGTAAAAAAGTTATATCTATTTCACCATCAATATTCCTATCAAATTTAATTTTTTGGTTTAGAGTTTGTTCTTTTAGCCAATAATTAATTGCAACGAGAGAGGATTCAATTTTATTATTAATGTCATATTCTCGATCATCTCTTTCGCATGGAAGTAAATAAATGGGATGGAATTGATTTCCTGCATACAAATCTAGCTTATCTTTAAATGATCTATTTATTTTCTTATCATTTTCATAGATGATAAAGTTTGTTTCAATATCATTATCACAACCCTCTGGTAGAGGGATTTTTGGAGCAATAAATTTCCAATCTTCATTAATAAATTGAAGAAAAAAAACAAAAATAGATACAATGATAAAAAATCCAATAAATGGGATTAAAAAATATCTATGCATTCAATTATTAGATTTATATAATAAAAATATATTCAACCCAAAACAAAATTAAGATACAAATTTATTAATGACAAAAAAATATGATTTTATAATTGCAGGTGGAGGAACATCAGGAATTATTACAGCAGCAAAGTTAATTGATCATGGTGCTTCTGTTTTAATTTTAGAAGAAGGTATTAGAACAAATAATTTACTTTTATCGATGCCTGCTGGTTGGATTAGAGGTTTAGAAAATAGTCCATTCTTAAAATTTTATGAATCTATTCCGCAAAAGCAATTAAATAATCGTCAGCATTTTATAGCACAAGCCAAAACACTTGGTGGAGGTTCAAAAGTAAATGGTATGGTTTACATGCGAGGAAAACCATCTGATTATAATAAATGGGAAGAGGAGAGTGATGACAGTAATTGGAACTGGAACTCTTTACTCAAGCATTTTGTTAAACTTGAAGATAATCAACGTATTCAAAATGAATTTCATGGAAACAAAGGTAACTTAAAAGTTTCTGATCCTGGTTATATTGTAGAAGGTACAAACCTATATATCAAAACAATGCAAGCTATGGGTTTACCTTATAATGATGATTTCAATGATGGTGACCAATATGGTGTAGGAACTATGCAGTACACCATTGGCAACGGTAAAAGATGCGATGTGCACAGTGCTTTTTTACAATCAAAAAAAAATAATAAAAATTTAAAAATCAAAACTAGTTCTATTGTAACAAAAGTTATTCTTGATCAAAAAAAAGCAATAGGTATGGAATGTATATCAAATGGTAAACCAACTAAATATTTTGCGAATGATATTATTTTAACATCAGGAGCATACGTAACACCTAAAATTTTAATGCATTCCGGAATAGGGGAAGAAGAGCAATTACAACAATTTAATATTCCAGTAATTGAAAACTTAAAAGGTGTAGGTAAAAATTTGCAAGATCATCATGAAGTTCCTGTTATTTCTAGAGTGAAGCCAGGTTATAGTTACTTTAAACAAGATCAAGGCTGGAGAATGATCAAAAATGGAATTCAATATTTATTATTTAATTCAGGTCCGGTACGCTCACAAGGCGTTGATAGTTGTTCATTTTTTAATCCAGAAAATTTAGAAGATAAAATTGATCCTAAAATTAAACTGTATTGTGTGCCTATAATGTACACTGATAGAGATACAAAAGGTATAAAACCTGATCACGGATTAACACTTACATCTTGCTTAATGAATCCAAAATCAAGAGGAGAGGTTAGAATTCAATCTTCTAACCCATTAGATTTACCTCTTATTGATCCAAATTTTTTAAGTCATGAAGATGATATGAATGTTATGTTAAATGCGGTAAAACTTGCAAGAAAGGTTATTCAAACAAAACCTTTGTCTGATATTGTTTTAGAAGAAACAGTTCCTGGTCGATCCATTAATTCAGATGAAGATCTCATTAATTATTCAAAAAAAATGATTAAAACAAATTGGCACCCTGTTGGAACATGTAAAATGGGTAAAGATAATGATGATATGGCGGTGTTAAATACAAAATTGGAAGTTAAGGGAATAAAAAATTTAAGAGTTTTTGATGTGTCGATGATGCCAACAATTGTCGGTGCAAATACTAATGCACCTGCTATGGCTATAGCAGATAAGGCTACTGATATATTATTACAGTCAATATAATTTGTTTAAGCTAATATATTTTAATTTTAGAAAATAAATTTTTTTACATATTATTTAGAGCATTATATAAAGCTATTAATGTATAGAATTATATTTTTTCTATTTTTAATTTCATCAAGTGTTTATGCTAAAGATCCTCCTAAGAAATTTCTTGATGATGAATATATTTTTAAATTTGAGGAAAATATTAAATATCCATATGATACTGGATTTTGGGGCCCAATAGAAACACATACTAGAATACATCAAAACCCTTGGGCTCTTCGATATGATAATAAAGTTACAAAAACAAATGAATATTCTTTGCGTTTTGAAAAAAGACTAGAAGATTGTGGTGCTGAAGATTGTAATAGAAAAGAAAAAACTTTTATTGGTCGTTCTGAACTTGGTTTCTTTGATCCTATAACTGGTGAAAAAATAAGAGGTCATTTAGGTGAATATTGGTATACTTGGTCTTTCTATATCGATCCTGCATCCGATGGGCCCAAAAATATGCGAGATTTTGTTCATATAGGTCAATTTAAAATGGATCTTGAACATGAAAAATTAACAAGGAGTTTGCTTACTACGCAAACAATAGATGAATTTAATGTTGCTTGCCCTGAAATGAGTTTCTTTTTTTCTTGGCGTTATGATGGAATTTATGTGGGCCGATCAGGAGTTTCTCTATGTGATGGTAGTGATTATAAAAGAATAATTCCCCTTAATAATGTGAAGGGTAAATGGCACACTGTCTTATTAAATATTAATTGGACTGATCAAGAAGATGGAAAAATAAAACTTTGGTTAAATGATCAGCTTATTTATCGCTTTGAAGGAAAAACTATATCAAAAATTGTAAAGAACAAAAATGAATATCAAATGGGACCAAAATTTAGATTTGGCTTGTATAGTCAGGGTGAAAATGGTGATCAAGTTATGCACTATGAAGGAATGAAAGCAGAAAAATCATGTAATAAACTTCAATTATTTGATTGTAACTATATTCAAAAACAAGAAATTGATGTTGTTAAAACAAATCCTGCTGACCCAGATGATGGTAATCAAATAGTTGGTCAGTATGAAACAAATGATGATCAAGGTAAACGAGATAGAATTATTAATACTCTTATAAATAAAATTACTAAAGACATTAGTAAAAAATCTAATAGTAATAAAGATGATATCAAAACATGGGTTGCCACCGAAGTAAACAAACTAGATTGGGATAAAGACTTAGATAAAAGTAAGGATAGAAAAAAAATACGTGATCAGTTAACCAAAAAGGGTAAAAAAACTTTTAAGTAGGAAAATGGGGCAAAACTCCCTCAGTGGAGAGGGCTTTATACCCCATAAATATATAGTGTGTTATTTTTTATTAATCTACTCGACCAAGAAAACTAATTCTTGGCTATCTAAATCAACACCCGCATCAGTTCTAAGTTTTGCTAATTCTGGATCTTGCATTGCTGCTTGCATTTTTTCCATCGATTCAATCTCTAAAACTTGATAAATTTTAGTTTCATCATCTTTAGGGTGGCCATATGCTAAAACTTTTATTCCATATTTTTCTCTATGAGTATCAACACTGAGAAAAAGATTTTTCCATTTTTCATAACCTTCTTTTAATTTAACATTCATGATTATTTTCATAATACGTCCTTTTTCTATTACTTTTAGCTTTTTTAATTTGCTTCTATAATTACCAAATTTCTCACAACAACATCCTCTTTATTTTCACCTAATTGTGCCAAAGCTTCTTGATAACGAGGATCATTGTAACCATCTATTGCATCTTGTACGCTATTAAATTCAACAACTGCTGAATATAATAAATCAAAATTCTTTTGAATATAGAACTTTGGTTCACTGCTAGCTGTAGGAACAAAATTTCCTGATTTCTTTTCTGCCTCCTCAGCAACAATATTCATAAATTTCTCTAAATATTGTCCCCATTTTTCTTCATTTTTAATTTCTTTTACTTGTCCAACCCAATATCCTTTTTTCATAAAATCCTCCTTAAAATAAGTTTATTTACATTTCTGTAGCGCCAGTCTCTGTTCGCCAAATTAATCCATCTTTTTTTAATGCAACCATCATTAAAGCTTCTTTATCTCCAGATGCATAAGTATTAAAGCGATGTGTAACTAAAATTTCATCATTTTCATAAATACAACGAACTTTATCTTGAGTAATATTATTG
>CACNHT010000015.1:0-5000 GCA_902620285.1 uncultured Alphaproteobacteria bacterium
GAAAATATAAATTTATGTGCAAATTTTTATAAAGACGAAAAAACATCAAATTTACTAAAAAAAATAATACAAAATATTAAAGATCATAATATTCAAAATAATTCTAAAACTATTATAGCAATACTCCCACAATTAGCAGATTTAGAATATATAAAAAAAAATCATAACTATTATTTAAATTTTTATAAAAAATTATCCCAGGATATGAATGTTATTGACCTGACAGAAGATTTAATAAGCTTAGAAAATTATGAAACTTTATATGTTAATGATAAGTATGGAGGCCACTTTAACTCAAAGGGTAATAAATTTGTCTCAGAAAAAATTAGTAATTTTATAAAAAAAAATTTATAAAGAATTAATTTAATCAATTATATATATGAATAAAAAACCAAAAATTTTTATTACTGGAACAATGAGAACGGGAGGTTCCTTACTAATTAACTTGTTATCTGCTCACTCTAAGATTCTAATCCTTAATGAAAGAATAGGATACTTTAGATTTATGAATAAAAGATACTCACCTTTGAATAATCAAAACATTGATCTTTTATTGAATGATTTAAAACTTAGGCTCAAATATAGAAAGAATATACAAATAGATCCAAATATAATTAAGGAAGATATTTTAAAATACCAAATAAATTATAAAAACATTTATAGTAGTTTATTAAATTATTTTCTCAAATTTTCTAAAACTGAAATTTTAGGAGAATATTCTGCGCTTCAATGGAGAGATATTCCTGAATATATAAATTTTTTTGACGAAGCTAAAGTAATTCACATGTACAGAGATCCAAGGGCTGTTCTAAGTTCTTGGAAGAAATTAAGTTCCTTACCAAATAATTCATATTTAAATTGTATTTTTAATTGGATTGATTCTACAAACTACCTTTTAAAATACACGAATATATACCTTACAAATTTATACATGCCCTTTAAATATGAAGATATTATGAAAAATCCTGAAAAAAAAATATCGTCTCTAACAAAATTTTTAGGTGTTAAAAATGAAAGAATATTACAACAGCCAAGTTTTTGGTATAAAAAATTTGATCCTAAATTAGTTAATATACCTAGATCAGCACACGAAGGCTCTAATATTGTCGGATTTAGCACTAAGAGGATTAATAATTGGAAAAATAATTTAGAAGAATGGGAAATTGCTTTGGTAGAGTATCTATGTTCAGATAATATGAAAATACTTGGCTATAAAAAGATAATAAATACAAATAAATTAAGTAAAAATATAGAATTAGGTTTAAAGAAAATTAGTAAAAATAATTTTTTAAAAAATAGCTATCAAACTTTTTTAACTACTAAAAAAGGTTCTAATCAATATCCTATGGACCCCACAGATCCTAGGAGTTGGGGGCAAAAAAAGGATCCTAGTAAATGGTTTGTGGATTCAGAAGAGGGTAAAGAATATTTCATTGAGAAAGCAAAGACCAGCAAAAAAATTATTGAAAAGTATTTATAATGGTAATTTGGTTAATTGGAATATCAGGATCAGGTAAGACTACTATAGGTAAAAAATTATATAATAATTTAAAAAAAAAACACAAAAATTTACTTTATATTGATGGAGATGATTTTCGAGAATTAATGAATAATGATCTAGGTTATTCACTTGAAGATAGAAATAAAAATGCACATAGACTTACTAGAATTGTGAAGTACATTTCTGACTCAGGTATTAATATAATTTGTGCGGCTAATCTTACTTCCCAAAAATATAGAACATGGGCTAAAAAAAATATTAATAATTATTATCAAATTTATATTAAAGTTAATAAAAATATACTAATTTCCAAGAGAGATTATAAAGGAATATATAAAAAAGCTTTAGATAATAAAATTAGGAATGTTGTTGGTATTGATATAAAAAATATAAAACCATTAAATAATGATCTTGAAATTGATAATTCTAAAAACATGGATAACATCAATAACATTGTTCAATTAATAACTAAAAAAATAAAATTATAATATATTTCAGATAATGATTTTATAAAAACTTGATTTAAGTGAAAAAAATATATATCGGGTAGACATATATCGCGGGGTGGAGCAGCCCGGTAGCTCGTCAGGCTCATAACCTGAAGGTCGTAGGTTCAAATCCTACCCCCGCAACCAAAACCTATAATTTAAATCATCAAAATACTTTAACAGGTTTTTACTTTTAAACTCCTTATTGTTATCTTCGTAATCATTACCTTCATAAAATAATAATATTATTTTTTTATTTTTATAATTTTTTGCATATTCTAGATATGTTGCAACTTCTACTAATGTGCCTCCCCCACTTGAAAGATTTAATATTTTATAACCCTCTTTTTCAAATAAGATATTCGGAGCCTCTTCTTTTTTAACACAATAACCTTTTCCAAAAGAATCTCCTAAAAGAATAAAATCTGGATCAATATAAGAATCATCATCATTATGAAAAAAACCATATTTATCAGTTTCAAAAATTGACCAGTATTCTTCTTTTCCATATACGATTGTACTGTTTGAAATATTACCAAAAGGTGTGAAATTTTTTATTCCGTAAGAATAATGATAATTATGATAAATATTTTTTTAAATCTGTATTAGCTTTTATTATCTCTATTCTTTTAATTGCCTCTTCTCTAAAAGTAATTTTTTTCTCTTCATAATAATTTTGATATTTGAAATATAAATATAGGCTGCACAGCAATAATCCTAAGTATGCTGAAAAAACTATTATTAATCCGCCAAGAAGTCTTTCTTTCATAATTAAAAATATAGTAATTTTTAAGTTAAATATCTAAAGTATCTAATTTTTTGATATTTTACTTAGATTCTAAATAATCTACAAACAACAAAAAAAATAATCAAATTGTCCCCAGAAATTAGGGATTTTTTTTTATTTTTATGGTTTGACAAGGTATTTTTATACTATTATAGGCACATACTCTTTTCCTTGGAAAAGAACAATCCTCTGTTTTTAATTACATTTAAATTCATAGGTTTGTATGCTCTTTAAAATGTTAATAAGATTATAAAGAGATACGTAGACAACAATTCGTAATTTTATATTTAACGAATGTTAATGGAATACGTATCAACAAATACTTTTGTTTATACAAGAAGTATTCCGCTTTAACGGACGTTCCGTAATTTTTTGACTTCGGTCAAAATTACTTAACTTAAGAGTTTGATTATGGCTCAGAACGAACGCTGGCGGCATGCCTCATACATGCAAGTCGAACGAAATCTTCGGATTTAGTGGCGCACGGGTGAGTAACATGTGGGAATCTACCTAAAGGTTCGGAATAACTGCGGGAAACTGTAGCTAATACCGGATGTGTCTGCAAAGAGAAAGATTTATCGCCTTTAGATGAGCCCGCACTAGATTAGCTAGTTGGTGAGGTAATTGCTCCACCAAGGCTACGATCTATAGCTGATTTGAGAGGATGATCAGCCACACTGGGACTGAGACACGGCCCAGACTCCTACGGGAGGCAGCAGTAGGGAATATTGGACAATGGGGGAAACCCTGATCCAGCAATGCCGCGTGAGTGAAGAAGGCCTTAGGGTTGTAAAACTCTTTCATCAACGATGATAATGACATTAATTGAAGAAGAAGCTCCGGCTAACTTCGTGCCAGCAGCCGCGGTAATACGAAGGGGGCTAGCGTTGTTCGGAATCACTGGGCGTAAAGCGTATGTAGGCGGATCTAAAAGTTAGATGTGAAATCCCTGGGCTCAACCCAGGAACTGCATTTAAAACTAGAGATCTAGAATTTGGTAAGGGTTAGTAGAATTTCCAGTGTAGAGGTGAAATTCGTAGATATTGGAAAGAATACCAGAAGCGAAGGCGACTAACTAGGCCATTTTTGACGCTGAGATACGAAAGCGTGGGTAGCAAACAGGATTAGATACCCTGGTAGTCCACGCAGTAAACGATGAGTGCTAGTCGCTGGTACAATAGTATCAGTGTCGTAGCTAACGCATTAAGCACTCCGCCTGGGAAGTACGGTCGCAAGATTAAAACTCAAATAAATTGACGGGGGCCCGCACAAGCGGTGGAGCATGTGGTTTAATTCGAAGCAACGCGAAGAACCTTACCAGACCTTGACATGGTGTGTTTAAATTACAGAATCGTAATTTTTCAGTTCGGCTGGCACACACACAGGTGCTGCATGGCTGTCGTCAGCTCGTGTCGTGAGATGTTGGGTTAAGTCCCGCAACGAGCGCAACCCTCATTTTTAGTTGCCATCAGGTTAAGCTGGGCACTCTAGAAAAACTGCCGGTGATAAGCTGGAGGAAGGCGGGGATGACGTCAAGTCCTCATGGCCCTTACGGTCTGGGCTACACACGTGCTACAATGGTGGTGACAGAGGGCAGCAATATCGCAAGATAAAGCTAATCCCAAAAAACCATCTCAGTTCGGATTGGACTCTGCAACTCGAGTCCATGAAGTTGGAATCGCTAGTAATCGTAGATCAGCGTGCTACGGTGAATACGTTCTCGGGCCTTGTACACACCGCCCGTCACGCCATGGGAGTTGGTTTTACCTGAAGCCGGTGCGCTAACCGCAAGGAAGCAGCCGTCCACGGTAGGGTCAGCGACTGGGGCGAAGTCGTAACAAGGTAACCGTAGGGGAACCTGCGGTTGGATCACCTCCTTTCTAAGGATATTGATAATTAGTTCGCTAATTATCCGGATTGTTGTCTATGTATCTCTTTAAAAACATTAGCTAGTACTGGGTGCTTATTTAATTATATTGGGCTGGTAGCTCAGTTGGTTAGAGCGCGCGCTTGATAAGCGTGAGGTCGGAAGTTCAAGTCTTCCTCGGCCCACCAATAACAGGGGGATTAGCTCAGCTGGGAGAGCGCCTGATTTGCATTCAGGAGGTCAGCGGTTCGATCCCGCTATCCTCCACCATCTGCTAATTTAAATCTTATTTTTTCTTTAAAATGTAAATATGAAATTAATAACTGATCAAAATAATTTTTTTATTTGATTATAATA
>CACNHT010000015.1:7500-31778 GCA_902620285.1 uncultured Alphaproteobacteria bacterium
CTATCTGCTATACGAGTTGGAAATTTGACAGGATTTGTCCCTAGTACGAGAGGACCGGGATGAACGTACCTCTGGTGTACCAGTTGTTCCGCCAGGAGCATCGCTGGGTAGCTATGTACGGACAGGATAACCGCTGAAAGCATCTAAGCGGGAAACCCACCTGAATACTAGATTTCCCAATTAGAGTCGTGGAAGACCACCACGTTGATAGGTTAGATGTGGAAGTGCAGCAATGTATGGAGCTTACTAATACTAATAACTCAATTGGCTTGATTACAATATCGTACAGAGAAAAGTTTTGTAACTAAAGATTTCCTGGTGACAATAGCAACAGATCAACACCCGATCCCATCCCGAACTCGAAAGTGAAAGCTGTTAGCGCCGATGGTACTATATCTTAAGGTATGGAAGAGTAGGTCGTTGCCAGGAATTAAAAATATTTAATGTACCAATCAGTAGTTTTCTTTATTGCTTCATCAAAGTTAGTTTCATATTTAATACCTAATTCTTTTTCAGCTTTTTCAGAATCGATATATTGATCAATTATTTCATTTTTAGAATCTTTAATTTTTTTAAAAGAATTTAATATTTGTTCCATTTTATCCTGATCATTTAATATTTTAAACACAGACTTTGTAATATCGATTGCGCTTTTGGGTTTATTATTTCCAAAATTATAAACCAGGCTATCTACTTCTTCTTCAGATTTTTTAAAAGATAAGTGCATTAAACTATTAACCCAATCATCAATGAACATATAATCTCTTTTTAATTTTCCATTAGTTCTAGGTAAAAAATTTAAATTTTTAATTGAAGAATTTATTAATGAAGGAATTATTGCTGAAAAGTTTAGTTGGCCTGGCCCAAAAATATTTGATGTTCTAGTTATGACTAAGGGAAGATTATAATTTTGATAATAACATTTGCTTATTATTTCACATATGTATTTAGAGACTTCATAAGGATATACTGGGTTTGGTATTAACTGCTCATTGTAAGGCAGCTTATCAAGATCTGTATCTCCATAGACTTTATCAGTTGAAGTTAATATAATTGATCTAATTGACCTAGATCTTCTAAAAGTATCTAATAGTTTTAATGTTAAATTAATATTATTTTCAAAAGTATGAATTGGATTTAGAAAAGCCTTCTGTACTTCTACTTGTGATGCCAAATGAAAACAATGTTCAATATCTTTATCAAATATTAATTCTTCAATAATTTCAAAATTATTTTCAGAATATTGAACTGAATTAAATCCAGTAATTTCCTCAATATTTAGTAAACTATACGTACTATTATTTTTATAAACTCCATATACCCTTGCATCACATTCTATCAATTTTTTACATAAATTACTTCCCACAAAACCAAATAGACCTGTCAATAGAACATTTTTATTTTTAAAATATTTTTTAAAATTCATATTTTTTAATTAAGGTCTTAGCATTGGCCAAGTCCTCTAAAGTATTTACAGTAATATGGTTACCGCTATGAATATATTCGTTAATTAAGTTTAATTTACACATTTTTTTAAAATAATTTGATAGTTTTTTTATATTTTTTATATATTTAACATTATCAAAATCAAACAACATAAAGCCTATATTATAATTTCCCAAATAAGGTTTTTCATTAAATATAAGTTTTTTATTATTTTTTGTGAATATTCCAAAATTTGATTTATATTTCATAGTGGTGACACTTAATATTTTTTTACTCTTAGAATGAGAATTCAATAATTGACTATATTTAATATTAGCTATTTCATCACCATAACAAACTAACAAAGTTTTTTTGTTTTCTATAAGATATTTTTTTACTCTCTCTAGAATAGAAATATCGCCATCATTTCTGCACCTAATATTTTTTGAATTAAGTTTTCTGATATAACTATTCAATTTTTTGTAATTATGATAACCACTAATATTAATGTTAGTACAACCATTATTTAAAAGATTATCAATTATATACGAAATAATTGGCTTTTTATTTATTGTCATTAAGGTTTTAGGATTTTTTTCCCCAATTGTTCCAAGTCTTGTTCCTTTGCCTCCACAAAGTATTAGAACTGATATTTCTTTAAGATGACTCATTTAATTTTAATTCCTACTTATAAACCAGATCAATCTCTTTTCAAATTGATTGATGAATATTTAAACAATAATAAAACTGAAGTACTACTAATCAACAATGGCAATAATGAAGAATACGATAATTTCTTTGATGAAATTAGTAAAAAAAAGAAATGTACCGTTACAAAAGTAAATAGAAATTTTGGTAAGGGTTTTGGAATAAAGAAAGGTTTAGAATATGTATTAAATAATTATCTTAATATTGGATATGTAATTTTCGCTGATGATGATGGTCAACACACTCCTGAAGATATTAAAATTTTCCTAAAAAAAATAAACAATATAGATGATAACTATTTTTTAATAGGAAAAAGAAAACATACTATAAAAACTCCTATAAAAAATTTTCTTGGAAACACTATTTATAATAAAATACTTAAATATAAATATAATTTTAAGATCTCAGATGCCTTGTGTGGTCTAAGAGCAATACATTTTAAAAATGCAGAAAAACTACTTAAGATTCAAAACAATGAATTTGAATTTGAGGTTGAGACTATAAAGGAGATGCATAAATACAAAAATATCATCATTAAAGAAATAGAAGTATCATCAACCTATATTTTAAATAATAAATCAAATTTTTCGCCTATTATAGATAGTTTTAAATTGATAAAGTATATTTATAATATAAAGAAACAAAAATAGCGAATAAGGTATAAGTTGAAAAAAATATTAATTACTGGTTGTTTTGGTTTTATTGGCTCTCATTGGACATCAACATTACTTAAAAACAAGAATTACAAAATAACTGGCATAGATATAAAAGATAAACCAAAAAATTTTGTTAAAAATAAAAACTTTACCTTTAAAAAAATTTCAATTTTTGAGAATAAAAAGCTTGAAAATTTAATAAAAAAAAATGATTTTATTTTTCATTTTGCTGCTATACCTACACCTGATACATATATAAACGATCCTATAAAAATCCTTGATATAACTGCGTTTCAAGCAGTACATATTGTAAAATTGTGTGTAAAATACAATAAAATAATTTATTTTACTTCTACCTCTGAGATTTATGGAAAAAATCCAGATGTTCCATATAAAGAAAACAGTAGTAGAGTACTTGGCAGTACTGACATAGATAGATGGTGTTATAGTACATCAAAAGCTTTAGTTGAGCATTATATAAAGGCATATTCAAAACATAACGGATTAAAGTATATTATCTTCAGATTATTCAATATTTATGGTCCAAATTTAAATGGAAGAGTTCTCGATAAATTTATAGATAAAGCATTAAGTAATAAGACATTGACTATTAATGGCAAGGGTACACAAACTAGATGTTTTCTTGAGGTAGATGATTGCATGAATGCTTTTTATAAAATTTTTAGTAATAAAAAATTATTAAATAATACTTTTAATATTGGAACAAATAAACAAACTACGATTATTAATTTAGCTAAAAAAATTATAAAACTCACTAATTCAAAATCAAAAATTAAATTTAAATCTTATAAAAAACTTTCTAAACTAGGCTATGAAGATATGTTCCTAAGGGTTCCAGATCCATCATACTTAATTTCTAAAACTAAGTGGAAACCAAAAGTCTCACTTGACGATGGTTTAAAAAGAATGATCTTATCTATAAAAGATACTAACAAAAAATAATTATGACTTTTAGCACTGAAAGATTTGTTAGTATTGGAGATTTAGAAGTTGGAGATTATCGAGAGCCAAGATTTATTTCTGAAATAGGAGTAAACCACCTAGGTAATTTTGATAGAATGAAAAATATGATTAAACTTTCTATAGAGGCAGGTGCTGATTTTTTGAAATTTCAGACATATAAAGCTGAAACTAGGTATGATAAAATTACCAATCCCAAAGCTGAGGAATTTATTAAATTGCTTAAGTCTTGGGAATTGACTGAAGAGGAAAATATTGAGAGTTGGGACTATGCAAAATCTCTTGGAGGAAAAGTATTTACATCAGTCTATGATGAAGGAGAAATCAAATTTGCTATGGACATGGGTACGATAGCTTTTAAAATTGCAGCTTTTGAAATAGTAAATCTAAAATTAATTGAAGCAGTTGCTGAAACAAATATTCCAATAATCGCTTCAGTTGGAATGGCTTCAAAGAAAGAAATTGATAAATTTATTAATATTGTTGAAAATAAAAAATCTAAATATATTCTTTTGCATTGCATTAGTTCGTATCCTTTAGAAAAAAAGTATAGTTTTCTTGAAAATATTCATGAGTTAAGAAAATTATATAATTGTCCAATAGGGCACTCTGATCATACATATGGAGTTGAAATACCTCCTTTAGCGATAGCAGCAGGGGCATGCATTATTGAAAAACATTTTACAGATAATATAAAGCTTAGACAGTCCGACAATTTTTTTTCAGTAACACATGATGAAGTTGTAGAAATCAAATCAAATATAAAGAAAGTTGCAAATATAATGCATAACAAAAATGATAAAACTGAAGACTACATGAGAAGTTTCAAAAAATTTAGTGAATAAAAAAAAAATATTTTTTAAGACAAAAGCTAGTGACTATGATGGCTGGGGAAATTTACAGAGGCAATTTAATATTTACGAATTATTAGAAAAAAGAAAATTTGAAGTATTATTTTTTTTTCAGGGATCAAATAAAGGATATAATTTTTTAAAAAAAAAATGCAATACAATAAGAATACCAAAAAAAATATCTTTTACGGAAGAATTTAAATTAATATCTTATTATGGAAAATGCGACTATTTTATAATTGAGCAATTACATATACCAATAACTTTTCAAAAAAAAATAAAAACAATTGCGCAGAAATTAATTATCTTTGATGATCTTTTACAAAATAAATACTTTTGTGATAAATTATTTTGTTGCCAAGAAAATGCGAATTTTAATAAGGTAAAAAATAATCACAAAAATAAAATAATAAAGTTTTACTATGGATATAAATATTTTCCAATTTCAAAAGATTTACTTAAAGCAAGAAACAATAAATCTAAAATAAAAAAAAATAATAATATTCTAATTTCATTAGGTGGTGGTGACTATGATGAGTATATTCTAAATTGTATAGATTTATTAATAAGTTTTAAAAATCATTTTGATTTTATTTTAATTTTCTTAAAAGGTTCTTTTAAAAACTCTACAGTTAAAAAACTTAGCAAATTTAAATTTGTTAAAATAAAAAAAGATAAAAATTCGATTGTTAATGAATTACAAAAAAGTAAAATCAGTATTTTAAGTGGTGGTTATCATAAAATTGAATCAAATTATTTAGATTGTAATTCTATTTTTATTGCTACTCAAAAACATCAGAATGTTTTACTTCATAAATTCCATAAAAAAACTCAATGTGATTATATTAAATTTAGAAATAGTAATTTTAAAAAACTGCTTTTAAAATATCTTACAAAAAGGTTTTTTAAGAAGTCATTAATTAACAAATTATCTTTTAATAATAAATATTTATTAAATAACTTGTTAGATTAGAGAGTACGGATATGACTTAAATATATTTGAGATACGATATTTATCATATTTTTGTAAAAATATTATTTTTTCTTTTTTTAAACTCACAAAATAGTTATCAATAACATAAACTGAATTTTTATAATATTTTCCATAATTTTTATTAATAATTTTTTTAATTTCATTTTTTTTCATAATAATAATTTGATTAAAATCAAAGTAATCAATTTTTTTGTTTGAAATTATATATTTTGGAAAGTAGTTATAGAAATTAGTTTTACTTATATTTTTATTTGATTTCGAATTGCTAATTTTTTTAGAAAGATTTGTACAATCTATTGGAGGCCAAAATTTAACTCTATCTATTAATGAATTAAATAAACATATTGTTAAAATATTTAGGTTGTATTCCTTTTTTTTATTAATTTCAAAAATTAAATATTTTTCTTTATTTTTTATCCCATAAAAGACATATTTATATCCTTTATTATCAATAACTATTTGAATCTTATTATTAAATATTTCTTTATTATTTTTATCGTTAATTACTATATTTGCTTCTTTCAGATTATCTACATTGATGAAGTTATTTTTGAAATATTTTTTTATTTTTTTATTCCAATAATAATTTTTAATGAATATTTTTAATCCTGATTTATTTAGTAAAGTTTTATATTTATATTCACCATAAATTAAATTATTGTCATTAAATAAATTTAAAACTCTTTTGAAATCACTAATATTATCAATACTAAAATTTGTTTCAGGATTATAAAGTTCTCTATTTGAAGTAATATATTCAATTTTAAATTTTTCTGGATAATCATAACAATAATTTTCTACATGTTCTAAGTAAATTTTATTTTTTGCATTTTTATAAATGTAGTCTAATGTTTTAAAATTCATAAATATTGGGCTTGTTCCTAAAACAATATTTGACGGTGGGACCATACTAATTAAATCATAATTATATTTTATAATTTTATTAATATTTTTTTTAATTAAGTTAATTGATGTTAGGGGGTTTTCACAGCAATATCTAATTAATATTTCTGGATTCTTTTCAAAATAATTTACTGCTTTATAAAATCTTTCAAGAACATTATTTTCTGATCCTTGATAACAATTCAATCCATGCTTGTTCGCTATTTTTAATATTTTTTGATCTTCTTTTTGATCCGTAGTTGCAAGGATAATATTATCAATTTTTTTAATTTTTTTTAAAATTATAATACTAATTTCAAGTAAGGATGTATTATTAATTTTTTTTAACAACTTACCTTTAAGTCTCTTTGAATTATATCTTGCAAATAAAACTGCTGTTATTTTTTTATTTTTAAACATCAAATAAATATGGTAGGTGTATTATATATAATGAAAATATCATTTTACAATTACAAATCATTATACGTAAATAATCAAAAAAGTTACTTAAGAAAAATTGATAAAAATCTTATGACAGGTGAATTTATATTAGGTAAGGAGTTAGAAAAGTTTGAGGAAAAAATCTGTAAATATCTGGATGTAAAATATTGTCTTGGCACTTCAAGTGCTACATCTGCAATGGAAATTGGCCTAGCATCCATACCTAAAAATAACAAAACTGAAATAATACTACCGTCTCATACTTTTGTTGCAACTATTGATGCCATATATAACGCTGGTTTCAAACCTATAGTTGCTGATATAGATAATTCTGGCATGATCAATTGTGAAAAATTGATAAATTTAATTTCAAACAGAACTTTTGGAATTTTAGCTGTTAATATAAATGGTAATTCCTGCAATTATGATAATTTAAAATTAATTTCAAAAAAGTATAATGTGCATATTTTTGAAGATAATGCCCAAGGCTTTGGAACAAAATATAATAATAATTTTACTGGAGGAATTGGTATATTTGGAGCTTTAAGTTTTTATCCCACAAAAATATTAGGGTGTTTTGGAGATGGGGGTGCAATAGTTACTAATAATTACAATATATATACCAACGCCAAAAAAATAAGAAATCATGGAAGAAATATCAAAGGTCATGTAGATCAATGGGGAACAAACAGTAGGTTAGATAATGTGCAGGCTGCAATATTAAATTATAATTTAACTAAAGTTGAGGAAACGATCAAAAAAAGAATTACTTTAGCAAAATTGTATTTTGAGCTTTTAAGAAATAATAAAAATATTAAATTTACTCACGTTGCAAATAATTCAGTCATAAGACACACTTTTCAAAATTTTGAAATATTAGTAAAAAAAAGAAATAAGCTTAAAAATTTTTTACAAGACAATGGTATTGAAACGTTGATACAGTGGAAAAGTGTCCCTATTAATAAACTTAAATTACCCAAATTTAAGAATTCAGTTCTTAAAATAACTTCAAATTATTTTAAGTATTGCTTATGTTTGCCAATTAACAATAGTCTTACAGAAAAAGAAATTCATTATATTTGTAAAAAAATAAATCTTTTTTATACTAAATGAATAGATTTGACTTAAGTTTAATTATCCCATTTTACAATGAGGAAGAAAATATTAGTTTATTTTTTAATGAACTAATTCCAATAATTACTAAATCAAATTATATTAAAAATTATGAAATAATCTGCATAAATGATGGCTCTATAGACAATACATTAAATAAATTAAAATTTTTTCAATCAAATTCTAATTTAATTAAAATAATAAATTTAAAAAATAATTTAGGACAAAGTAATGCAATTAATTTAGGAGTAAAATCTTCTATATTTGAAAATTGTTTAACTATTGATGGTGATTGTCAAAATGATCCTAAAGATATAAATTTATTATTACATGAATTTTCAAAAAATATTAATTTTGATTTAATAGCTGGCGAAAGAATTAATAGAAAAGATAATTTTATTAAAAGAATATCTTCAAGAATAGCTAACAAATTTAGAAATATTATTTTAAAAGATGGATGCACTGACACAGGCTGCTCTCTGAAATTTTTTAAAAAAAGTGCTTTTATTAAATTCACTTATTTCAATGGAATTCATAGATTTTTACCAGCACTTTTTGTGGGATATGGATTAAAAGTAAAATACTTAAAAGTAAATCACAGGTATAGAAAATTTGGGCAGTCCAAATACGGAACTTTCAAAAGATTATTTAAAGGTTTGTTTAACTTATATTTTGTATATAGAGAAATCAAAAAATATAATAATGAATTATGAACTATAAAGATTATTTTATAGAAACTCTGTATTTGATGTCATACAATGAAATAATATGGATGATTATAGGTTTTCTTGGGCAAAGCATTTTTTTTTCTAGATGGCTAGTCCAATGGATTTATTCAGAAAAATATGGTAAAAGTTCAATACCAATAAGTTTCTGGTGGTTAAGTTTTTTTGGTGGATTAATTACTTTTTTCTATGCATTTCATATTAAAAGTTTTCCATTTATGTTTGCTCAATTTATTGGTTTAATAGTATATACAAGAAATCTTTATTTATTATCGAAGAAATAGATCGAAAAAAATGACAAATAAATCTTTAAAAAATATAGACTTAAATTTTATATTCACTGTTATTTTAAAATATAAATTTTTATACTTAATTTTGAGTGTTTCTATTTTTTTATTTCTTTATTTATATGAAAATTATTCACAAAAAAATACAAATTTTTATTCTTTAAAATTTAATATTAATGTTATTTTTAACGAAGATATTTATATTGACAAATTAACAAGACTAAAAACATTAGAAGAAAGCGATTCTTTAACAAATCAGTTACTAAATAATTTATCAAATAATTTTAGAGAAGTAAAAAAAAATTCTATACAAATTTTGATAAATGATTTTACTAATCAAAAGAATTTAAGCAAATTATATAAAGAAAATAATATTAATTTAGAATTTGACGATAATTTTATTGAACATACGGTTAAAAAAGTAGATATTTTTTCCACTGATCAATCTGTATATTTGCAGCTAAAGTTTAAATCAGAAAGTAATAATATCAGCCGTGAATTAAGTAAAAAAATAATTAAAAATTTAGTTTTGTCACAAGAAAAAAAATATCAAGATTACGTATTTGAAAAATTTGAAAAAGATTACTCTAAATTATTATCTATATTTGATGCTGAAGAAAGAATTAGAAATAATGAACTTTCATTTTATGAATCTTATATTAAAAAATTTGAGGATAAAAATAACTTAGCTTATTTTGAATTACTGTCTAAAATTACAGAGGTTGAAGCAAGATTAAAATTTATAAATTTTACAAAGCAAAATTATTTAGAAACATTTGAATCAATTAAATTAACAATTGAATTACCTAAGTATAAAGTTGGTGAACTTGATTATGACTTTGTGCAAAAAAATAAAAATAACAAAATCATTCCTTTTTTAATATTTTCTTTTATAATTTCATTGGTCTTATTAATTATTTATGAAGTAGTTAGATACATTAAATTAAACCAAAATAATTAATGATCTTTATTGAAAGATATCTCGTATATTCAATCTTATTTTTACCATTTGCTCTAGTAAGTGGGCCATTTCTAAGTGATTTTATAGTTTCAACATCTGGTATTCTTTTTCTAATTTTTCTTTTAATTAATAAAAAAATTTTCTCATTTCTTTTGAGAAATAAATTTTTCATAATATTTGCAGTTTGGTATTTTTATTTAGTTTTCAGATCAATATTTTCTGAACATCCCTTACTTTCTTTAGAGTCGTCACTTTTTTATTTTAGATTTGGAGTTTTTGCAATGTTAGTATTATATTTATGCCAAAATATAGATAAATTTATAAAACATTTTTCTATTTCATTACTAATTGTATTTTTGATATTAATTTTTGATGGTTTTTTCCAATTTTTTCTTGGCTTTAATGTTATTGGAATTGAGAGTTCAAGAGATAGAATATCTGGTTTTTTTGGAGATGAAAAAGTATTAGGTAGTTTTATTTCTAGACTCTTCCCAGTCTTATTTGCAATTATTCTTTTTTCATTTAAAAAAAATAACAACCTAAATATCTATCTATTTATTTTACTAATAATTGCAGATGTACTAATTTTTATTTCCGGTGATAGAACAGCATTTTTTTACGTAATATTATTCACATTTATAACAATTCTTTTCTCATCTAATTTTAAAATGTTAAGAATTATTACATTCTTAATTTCTGGAATAATTATTTTTATATTAATTTCTTTCTCGCCTCAAGTTAAAGAAAGAACATTGGAAAAAACTATCAATGAATTTAAAATCAAAGAAAAAAATAATGAATTAACTAATAATAATAATATAGAAGAATACATTAAGAATAAATTTTCTTTTAATTTCTTTACGCTATCTCATACAAAAATGTATTTAGCTGGAATAAATATTTTTTTTGATAATTATTTAATTGGAACAGGCACCAAAACATACAGAGTGATATGCAATGATGAAAAATATATATTTTATGATGCCTGTCAATCACATCCACACAATACATATATTCAACTTTTAAGTGAGACTGGTTTAATAGGAACTTTACCCATTATTGTTCTTTTAGGATTATTACTTTTTTTTTATTCTAAATTATTATATTTTAAAACTTTTCATAAAAAAATTATTTACTCTGATAGTCTAATTTATTTAATGACAGCTTTAACTATAACATTATGGCCATTAGCACCAACTGGTAATTTTTTTAATAACTGGTTATCAATAATCTACTTTCTCCCTTTGGGCTTCATAATTTATTTTTATACTGAAAAAAAAGATATAAATGTTTGATATTCTAAAATTATACAAAACCTTATTACCTTATCAAAAAAAATATCTAATGTTACTTATTTTTTTTATGTTCATTGGAATGTTTTTTGAAATATTTGGAATATCTTTAATAATTCCTTTGATAACTATATTAGTCTCTGATGATTTTTCTAATATTAAATATTTTGAGTATTTTGGAATAAATAATTTTGAAAAAATTTCACTTTTGTATATTGGAACCTCTATAATATTTATAGTTTATTTAATTAAATCTATTTTTTTATTATTTTTATTATGGCAACAATCAAACTTTGCTAAACATATTCAAACATATACGTCTGATAATTTATTTAATTTATATTTAAATCAAAATTATTTATATCATGCAAAAAATAATTCCTCGATTTTGATTAGAAATGTAAATAATACTTCAAACATTGAGGTAATACTACATTCAGCTTGTTCAACAATTTTAGAAATACTTATTTTGCTAGGTATTGGATCACTTTTATTTTATTTAAATCCCATAACTGCTTTTTTAACTTTAATAACTATATTTATAATTTCTTTTTTGTTTCATAATTTATCAAAAAAATTTGTTGAAAATTGGGGTCAAATAAAATTAAAACATGATGCAAAAAGACTTCAGTATTTACAACAAGGATTAGGAGCAATTAAAGAAATAAAAATATTTAACAAAGAGATATTTTTCTTCAGCCTTTTTTCAAATCATAATAATAGTTATGCTGAAGTAAATAAAAAAAGAGTTATTTTATTAAATTCAACTAGAATTTTTCTTGAATTTATTGCAATTCTTGGTTTTTCATTAATAATATTCTTAACATTAAATCAAAATAATTCTGTTGAATATTTATTAACTACTTTGGGGGTTTTTACAGCTGCAGCTTTTAGATTGTTACCTTCATTCAATAGAATTTTAGTAAACTTCAATAACATACGTCACTCTATGCCATTTTTAAGGATTTATTTAAGTGAAATTGGTAGATTAAAAATCAATAAAATTAACAAAAAACAATTTAAAAATATTTTCAAAATTAATAATAAACTACAATTGAATAATATTAATTTTTCTTACAACAGAAAAAAAGTTTTAGAAAATTTTTCATTAGAAATAAAGAAAGGAGAATATTTAGGTATAGTTGGCGCTAGTGGATCAGGCAAATCAACACTAGTTGATATCATATTAGGCTTAATAAAAGTTGATAGTGGTAATATTTTAATTGATAAAAAAAGTATCTATGAAAATCTCTTTGATTGGCAATCGATAATTGGATATGTTCCTCAAGATGTATATTTAAGTGATGATACCTTGTCCTCAAATATTGCATTTGGTATTAATAAAAATGATATTGATGATAAAAAATTGAAGGATGCAATAAGAATATCTGAACTTGATGAATTTGTTAATAATTTAGAATTTAAAGAAGAAACATTTTTAGGAGAGCGTGGAGCAAGAATATCGGGAGGACAAAAACAAAGAATAGGAATAGCTAGGGCTTTATATATTAATCCTGAAATAATAATTTTTGATGAAGCAACTAGTTCCTTAGATAGTGTAACTGAAGAAAATATTCTGTCTTTTATAAATACTTTAAAAAGAAAAAAAACGATTATAAGTATAAGTCATAATCACAAAACACTTACAAATTGTGATAGAATTATAAACTTAGGACAAGAATGAAACAAAAAGATTTTGTATGCGCTATCTCTCAACCTAATTATATTCCTTGGACAGGCTATTTCAGCTTAATAAAAAGTGTTGATACCTTTGTTTTTCTTGATGATGTAAAATATATTAAAAGAGAATGGAAAAACAGAAATAAAATAAGAAAATCAAAAAATTCAAATGAATTTAAATGGCTTTCGATATCAATTGATAAAGTCAATCAAGAAAAAAATCTTAATGAATGTGAAATTTGTGATAGCTTAAATTGGAGAATTGAACACATAAATTCAATTATTGATGTTTATTCTAAAGCGCCATATTTTAATATTTATTTTAAAGAGATTGAATCAATTATTAAAAATAAAAACTTAAACAATCTTGCTGATTTTAATATAAATTTAATCAATTTTTTTTGTGATATTTTAAATATAAAAACTAAGAAATTAAGAAGTTCTCAATTAAAATGTGAGGGAACAAAAGATATTAAATTAATTGCTTTGTGTAATAAACTCAAAGCTAACAAGTATATAGCTAACAATAAATCAGAGAATTATATAAACGAAGATAACTTTAGAAGACATAATATTAAACTAGAGTATCAAAATTATAACTTGAAGAAATATTCACAATTTAATGATAAAAAAAAATTAACATACATACCTTACCTCAGTATTATCGATCTGATCTTTAATCATGGTGATCAATCTAATAACTACATATGACATTAATTGGGTAATATTTTGAATAATTAACTATTTTTCTTCAAATAAGTAATTTTATGCTGATTCTAAAATATTTTTATTAGAATTTTAATAAAATAAGCTATGTAATATATATAATTAAAAATATGACATTAGGATTAGATAAAAGTAAATATGGTTTTGTAGGAAGGCTTTCTAGAGAATTTCCATCTCAAGTAATGCTAGATATTACTGAAGTCTGCAACTTAGCATGTATTCACTGTGCTCATCCAAAATTTAAAAATAGCGAATACTATGCAAAAGCAATGTTAGATCCTGAATTAAATAAAAAAATGGTTAAGGAAGTTTCTAAGTATGGAAAGAATATTACTAAGTATATTAGATATACTAGTAACGGAGAGCCTTTAGTGCATCCTAAATCATATGAAATGATTAATTATGCTGTAGACTATTCAGATACAAAAGTAACACTTACAACAAATGGAACACTTTTGAATGAAAAAAAAATGTTAAGACTGTTAAACTCGGGACTTCATATGATTGATATTAGTATTGATGCAGTTAAAGAAGAGACATATTCAAAAATAAGAGTTAATGGTGATTTAAATAAAACAAGATCAAACGTGTTAAAATTAATAAATTTAATCAACAAATCTACTTATAAAACTAAATTAGTTGTAAGTTTTGTAGAACAAGAACAAAATTTAAAAGAAGCTGATGAATTTAAAGATTACTGGATTTCTCAAGGTGTAAAAGATGTTGTGATCAGAAGATTGCATACAAATAGTGGCTCCAATATGAATTCAGCAGCTGTTGAAAAAAATAAAAAAATTGAAAGAAGGCCATGTTTATATCCCTGGGAAAGAGTAGTTTTAACTGCAAAAGGTAAATTAAATTATTGTCCAACTGATTGGTTCTCTAAAGCAGAAATATGTGATTATAACTCAACAACAATTAAGGATGTGTGGCATTCTGTTTTTTATAAACAATTACGTGAAAAACATCTTTGTAACAGTTTTGGTAAAAATGATTTTTGCAAATATTGTCCTGATTGGTCAAATACTAGTTGGCCACATGATGAAAAGAAAAGTTATGCTGACTTAGTTGAAAAAATTTTATATCAAGAAAAAGAAAATAAAAATATCTTTTTATAAATTAATAAATTAAATTATGAACAACATTAAGGATTTTGTAGTTCTAGGATTATATGAAGGTCATATGGCTTCTGCAGCTTTATCTATTAATGGAAAAATAATTGCTGCTGCACATGAAGAAAGATTTTCAGGTTTAAAATGTGATGTTGGTTTTCCACTGTTGTCATCTCAATTTTGTTTAAAGCAATCAGGTATTTCTCCAGAAGATATAGATTGTGTGGCAATCTCTAATTTAGATTTTAATAAAAATGGTTTAGCTAATATTATGTTTAAGAGACCAGCTACTTACACTATTCAAGATTGGATAGATGAAAATGAATTTTACTGGAAAAAAATATTTATCGAAAATCAAGATTTAGATTCTTATTTTAATCTTATGGGAGGCTATGAAAGAGTTAAAAGCCATCACTATAATTTTGATGAAATTAATTTTAATTCAGAGGTTGACGATTTAAAAAAAATTTTTAACAAAATAAGAAAGAATACAGTAGAAGAAAAACTTGGAATAAACCAAAATAAAATATTATTTACTCCTCATTATATTCTTCATCATTATCATGCGTATTATTCAAATAATTGTAGAGATATTGACCAGAGAGTAATTTTTCATCAAGAAGGAGATGGCGGTGAATATAATGCTGGAATTTCAATTCCTACAAAAAAAGGTCTTAAATGGTTAGAAGGTACTAATCAAAGTGATATTGGTAGATTATATCAATGGACAACTTTAAATTTAGGTATGAAACCATATCATCATGAATATAAGTTAATGGGTTTAGCGCCATATGCTACTCAAAGTGAAGTAGAAAAAAGTTACTCTGTAATTAAGGATATTTTTAAAATTGATAATGAATTAATGTCTATAGTTTATAATAACAAACCTTCTGATTTATATTTTTATTTTAGAGATAAATTTAGAGGTCATAGATTTGATGGAATTGCTGGTGCAATTCAAAAATTAGTAGAAGAATTATTAAATGCGCAATTGACCTCTATAATCAATAAACTCAGAAGAAACAAAATCTCTTATGGTGGAGGAACAGCTATGAATGTTAAAGCCAATGGATTATTAGCATCAAGAGAAGATGTTAATGATTTTTTTGTACCAATTTCACCAGGAGATGAGAGTAATCCAATAGGCGCATGTTATTATGCAACTGAAAAATATTTTTTAGAAAATAATATAGACCCCAACCTTATTCCTCCATTAGATAATATTTATCTTGGTCCTGAGTATTCAGATATAGAAGTAAAAAAATTTGTTAGTAATATCGATTTGGATAATAAAGTAAATGTCTATGAAAATATTGATGATACATTTATTTCAAAAAAACTCTTTGAAGGAAATGTTATAGGTAGATTTGCAGGAAGAAGTGAATTTGGTCAAAGATCTCTTGGAAATAGATCAATAATTGCATCTACAACAGAAAATAATATAGTAGATAAAATTAATAGTAAAATTAAATACCGCGACTTTTGGATGCCTTTCTGTCCTACAATCTTAGACAAACATAAAAATGAATATATTCATAATCCAAAGAACTTGAAGGCTGAATATATGACATTAAGCTTTAATCTAAATGAAAAATATGAAGGATATTTTAAAGGAGGTGTTCATCATGCAGACAAGACGGTAAGACCTCAAATACTAGAAAATCAAAAAAACATTGAATATTATAAATTAATTGAGTCTTTTGAGAAATTAAGTGGACTTGGCTCAATAATAAACACTTCATTTAATTTACATGGAGAACCTGTTGTGGGCACTCTAGATGATTCAATGAGAACATTTAATAAATCAGATTTAGATGGATTAGTTTTAAATAATATTTATTTAGAAAAAAATGTATCTATCAAAAAATAATTGTTGGCACTGCGCAAGTGAAGAAACTACCATCCTATCGAAAAATTATAGTTCAAATTCTTTTTTTAAATTTCAATATTATCTAATTTGTAAAAAATGTGGATTTATTTTTTCTAAAAATTTGAAAAATAAAAAAAAAAGTCAATACAATTATTATTCATCAGATAGTTTTTCAAAATTAAATTATAAAGACTTAATAATTAGATCTAAGCAAAGAAGTGTAATTGATATTGAAAGAAATTTAAATTATTTATACGAATTAAAAAAAGTTACAAACATGAATAAAATAAAAACTTCAATAGATATTGGAGGAGCAGAAGGATTATTTTCTGATATATTGAAATCAAACTACCCAAAAATTGATTGTCTAAATATAGATCCTGATAAAAATATTATTAAAGTTGGTAAAAAACTGTATCCAAATATAAAATTTATAACATCCTCAATAGAAGAATTAAATTTTAAGGATTTTAAAAAAATTGATCTAATAACTTTTTTTGGAGGTCCGTATAGACTTACTAATCCAAAAGATGTTTTCAATAAATTTTACTCTATTCTTTCTGATGAAGGAATATTTTTTTTCACACTTCCAAGATCAATAGAAAATTATAAATTACAAAATTTAGAAAGCCCAGCTAATATTAAATCATTTTTTAGTACTGGATTAATTTGTGATTTGGACATAGATTATATTAATACTTTCATAAAGGATAAATTTAAAATAATACTAAATAAAAAAATTAGAAATCTACCCTTTCCAAAAGAAATTCCTTTTGTGATACTTCAAAAAATTAACAAAGGAATTTTAAAAAATAATAATCAAATTAAAAATAAAGAATATTGGAAAAATAAATACAATAAAAAAATTAAATTAATAAATGATTATATTTTCAATGAATCAATTAAAAAATTTTTAACTATTGTAAAAAAATATCGCATAAAAAACATTGCTCTTTGGGCAAATAATAATAACGAAAAGTTATTGTTTAAAAAAATTTGTAAAAAACTTAAAATAAATATAAATTTAGAAATTATTACCAACGAAGTACTGAATAAAAATATTGATGAAAATCCTAGAAATATTTCAAAAATTTACGATAAAAAAATAGATTCACTTTTCATATTAGATTTAGAAAATCAAAACATGATATTAAGTCAAGTACCAAGAAGAGTTCATTTAAACAAAAAATATAAGATATTTTCATTATGTAACAATCCTAAAGAAAAAGATGTTTTAATTAATAATGTAATTGTGATTAATCAAATATTGGAATTTAAAGCTCACTAATATGAATATATTTATTATTCAGCAAAGAAAATGGGCTTTTAAATTTGGTATTCCTTTAGCAAAACATTTAAAAAAAAAATTTCCAAAATCAAAGTTTGCTACTTTAGTCTATAAACCGGAAGTTTGGGATTTTATAAAAAAGGATAAATTTGATTATGAATATATGTGGCTTGGATATAAAAATGATGACAGAATAAATGACCAAAAAATTAAAGATAAAATATCAAAAATAAGTATTCTAGAAATTGAAAAAGATCTGAATATAGAAAGTATTTGGAAAGATCTTGTGTATGTTGATCGTAGTATTGTCTATACCCCAGGCGTTAAATGGAGATATAAATATACTAAACAATTATCAAATGAGAAAATTATCGATCTAGTCAAGTTTAATTACTATTTTGTAAAAGAAGAAATATATAAAAATTTTAAGCCCGACATTGTCTTTGCACCTAATTTTGGATCACTTTTCCATAATGTATTGTTTCATTTTTTAAAACAAAGAAATATAAATTGCTGGATGCCAACAGCATCTAAAATTAGCAAAAGACTTATTTTAACAAATGAAATTGATTATTCATTAAACAAGGTAGTTAAAGAGTTTAAATTAAATAATTTTGACACTGAAAATGTAGTTAAAGCGAAAAAATATGTAAATGATTTTAGAGAAAAATATATTCCCCCAGATCAATATAAGTATAAAACTCCTAAATCTACTAATGTTGAATATATATATAAACAAAAACCACTACTTGTATTCGATAATTTATTAAAACTTTTTTTAATTGAATTTTTTAAATTACCCTTAAGACTCTTTAGGCAATATAAAAAAAATTTAAATGAAGATAATCCAAAATTATATAATGTTATTGATAATACTAAAGTTATCGATACTTTTAAAAATTTTTTTACCAAATATAAATATTTTTATGATGCAAAGCATTTCAAATACTTTAATATCAATAATCTTGAAAGTGAATTTTTTTATTTTCCTTTACATGTTGAGCCTGAAATAAGTACTAATTTATGGGCTCCTTTTTTTACAAACCAGTTAGAAGTTATTAGAAATATAGCAATATCCTTACCAGGTAACTATACTTTAATTGTAAAGGAACATCCTATTTTTGTCGGTAGGCGTAGTAAAAAATATTATGAAAAAATTCAAGGTTTGCCAAATGTTAACTTGGTAAGTCCAAATATTGAAAATAAAATGCTATTAAATCATAGTCTATGTAAAGGATCTTTTGTCATATCAGGAACCGTTGGATTTGAAACAATATTATTAAAAAAATTTACATTTGTCTTTTCTAAGTTTTTTTATACAGTTTTACCACATGCTCAACACATAAATGCATATAATGAAATAACTAAAAAAATTAATTTAATTCATGATATTGATTTAAATTCAAAAGAAAATGAAGATAAATTATTGAAATTAGTTACGATTTTATACAAAAAATCTTTTGAATTAAGTTATAGTGCTATTCAACTTGGATTAGAAGATCAAGATATTGATAATTTCTTATTGCAATGTGAGAAAAAGATTTATGATATAAAAAAAACATGAAAATTTTAGTAACAGGAGGATATGGTTTTATAGGTTCAAATTTTATAATGAAAATTCTTGATCGATATAAAGATTTCCAAATTATTAATATTGACTCCAAAACTTATGCTAGCAATCATAAAATACTAAAGCATTTTTATAAATACAAAAATTATCAATATTACAATGTAGATATTTCTTCGTTTCCAAAAGTATATAATATTATTAACAAGTATAAACCAAATCTAATAGTTAATTTTGCTGCTGAAACACATGTAGATAATTCCATAAATTCACCAAATAGTTTTATAAATACAAATATTATTGGTACATATAATCTTCTAGAAAGCTCAAATAAAATACTTAATTTTAAAAAAAATAAATTTCTATTCATACAAATATCAACAGATGAAGTTTATGGAGACTTAGAAAAAAGTAAAAGAAAATTTACGGAAGATAGTAACTTAAAGCCTAGCTCACCGTATTCATCTTCAAAAGCAAGTGCAGATTTACTTTGTCTTTCATATTATAGAACGTATAAAATGCCAGTTATTGTTTCAAGATGTACTAATAATTATGGGCCTTATCAACATCCAGAAAAATTAATTCCAAAAGTAATTATAAATCTTATTAATAATAAAAAAATACCTATTTATAATAAGGGTAATGAGATAAGAGATTGGATTTATGTTGAGGATCATATTAATGCAATAATAAATTTAATTTTTAAAAGTAAGATTGGTCAAATTTACAATGTCGGTTCAAATAATACCCAATCAAATATTAATCTAGTAAAAAAAATTATAAGTATCTATAATATTGAAAATAAAAAAAATATTAAATTTAACCAGGTCATAAAGTTTGTAAAAGATCGTCCTGGGCATGATTATAAATATGCTATAAATAATAAAAAAATTATAAATGAAATAAAATGGAAGCCTGAAAAAAAATTCACTAAAGGACTGAGAGATACAATAAATTGGTATATAAAAAATGATAAAAAAAATTATTAACTTACTTTATTCAAGTATAATTACAATCTTCAATAATTTAATTAAAAAAAAATATTATGAAGATAGCAAGAAAAATATATACTTAAATGATAACAGTTTTTTAGATTCTGTAAAAAAACTTAAATATAATAAAAAAAATGATATTTCAGATCATTTTGAAAATATTTTTTATGAAACCTTTCTTATTAAACCAAAGCTAATTCTGGAGTTAGGGGTAAGGAGCGGAGAAAGCACAAGTATTTTTATTCAAGTTTGTGAAATGATTGATTCTGAGCTCATAAGTATTGATTTAGAAGATTGCTCAAATGTAATTAAAAGTAAAAAATGGAAATTTATAAAGTATAACAGTATAAATTTTCTTCAAGAATACGATAGTTGGTCCAAATCAAATGGATACGATAACCCTGATTTAATATTTATTGACACCAGTCACCTTTATGAAGAAACATTAGTTGAATTAGAATTGTCTTCAAAAATACTAAAAAAAGACGGTGTTATAATGCTTCATGATACTAATCATAACTATATAAATTTCTATGAGAATGGCATTTTTTATAAAAAAATTAATTATAATATTCAGGATGGAGTTAAAAAAGCGCTAAATGAATTTTTAGGTATTCAATTAAATTTAAATTCTAATTTTATTTTAATAAAAAATAATTGGTTAATAAAACATTACTCAACTTCTTTTGGTTTTACAATTCTAAAAAAATTAAAATGAAAGGTATTATATTATCAGGAGGTTTAGGATCAAGATTATACCCAATTACAAAAAGTTTATCTAAACAAATTTTACCTATTTATGATAAACCAATGATTTATTATTCTTTATCGGTATTAATGTTAAGTGGAATTAATGATATTCTTTTGATTTCTACTAAAGAACATATAGATTTATTTAAAAAACAATTGGGTAATGGAAAACATATAGGAATTTCAATAACTTATAAAGTTCAAAAAAAACCATCAGGAATACCGGAAGCTTTTAAAATAGGTGAAAAATTCATTGGTAATAATTCTGTTTTTTTAATTTTAGGTGATAATTTTTTTTATGGTCAGGATTTAAGTCAATTACTCAAAAAAAATACTAATAAACAAAATGGATGTAAAATATTTATTCATCATGTAAATAACCCAGAAGATTATGGAGTAATAAAATTAAACTCACAAAATAATATTTCAGATATAGTTGAAAAACCAAAAAAATATATCTCTAATTTAGCAATTACAGGTATGTATATTTTTGATAAAGATGTTGTAAAAAAAACTAAAAAACTAAAATTTTCAAATAGAGGTGAATTAGAAATTACGGATTTAATAAAAATGTATAAAAAAAATAATAGTTTAGAATATGATATATTAGGTAGGGGTTATACGTGGTTTGATGCTGGAAATTTTGATAATTTATTAAGTGCCTCACTTTTTGTAAAAGCAATAGAGGAGAGACAAGGTTTTAAAATAGGATGCATTGAAGAAATAGCTTATAATAATAAATGGATAAATAAGAAGCAGTTTCTTAAAATTATTGAGGGCACTAAAGACTCTCAATATAGTCAATATCTTAAAAAAATTGTTAGATAAAAAATTGAAAATATTTGATACTAAAATTTCAGGATTGATTTTATTAAAATACAAAAAATATATTGATGATAGAGGTTTTTTTTACGAACTTTATAACAAAAAAAATTTAAAAAACTGTTTAAATAAAAATTTCGTTCAGGATAATTTATCTTTTTCAAAAAAAAATGTAATAAGAGGTCTTCATTATCAAAAAACCAATCCACAAGCTAAATTGATTTCAGTTATAGAGGGTGAAATCTTAGATGTTGTCGTAGATCTAAGAAAAAACTCAGATACATTCGGATTTTTTGAAACATTTAATTTATCAAGTGTTAATCAAAAACAATTATATATTCCAGAATATTTTGCACATGGTTTTCTTGCATTGAGCGATTATGTCATTCTAAACTATAAATGCACTAGTTATTATAACCCAAACGATCAAGAAACAATTATATGGAATGATACTTTCTTGAACATAGATTGGAAGATTAATAATCCTATACTTTCTGAAAAAGATAAATCAGGTAAAAGTTTTAAAAGTTTATTTTAATGAATGTAATAATAACTGGTGCAGATGGTCAATTGGGAACAAGTCTAAAAAAATATCTAAAATCCAAAAAAATAAATTATTTATTTTATAATAAAAAAAAACTAGATATTTGTAGATATGATAAACTAGATAAAATTTTTAAAAAAATAAAACCAAAGATAATTATTAATTGTGCTGCATTTACCAATGTTGATTTGGCTGAAGAAAATAAAAAAAAATGTGAATCAATAAATTTTTTTGCTGTTAAAAATTTAATTAAAATTTCTAAAAAATATAATACTTTTCTTATACATTTCTCAACTGACTATATTTTCTCAGGTAAAAAGGGAAATTATAATGAAAAAGATAAAGCAAACCCAATTAATTTTTATGGCTATACAAAATTAAAAGCTGAAAAAATTATTCAAAATTCAATGGATAATTACTTAATATTAAGAATAAGTTGGCTCATGAGTAAGTACAAAAATAATTTCTTAAATAATATAAAACAGAAAATTATTAATAAAGAAGCTTTTAGCATGGTTAATGATCAAATTGGAAATCCTACTTTATGTTCTTCTATCAATGAATTTATAGAGAATTTTTGTTTAAAATTTTATTCTAAAAATATTTTGTATACAGGTGTATTTCATTTATCAAATGAACCACAAATATCAAAATATGATTTTTCAAAATTTATTTTTCAAAACATAAATAAAGATAATAAAAAGGTAAAATATAAAAATTATATTAAGCCAATTAAATCTAAAAATTTTAAAAATATTGCTAAGAGGCCTTTAAATACATCTTTTAATTTATCAAAAATTAAAAAAACTAAGTTAATTATGAATTTTAATTGGAAAAAGGAGGTAAAAGACTTATTAAAAGAGATTGATGAGTAATATTACGTGTATTATAACTGTATGTGACAGAAATGATTATATAAATGATGCAATTACATCAGTAATAAAGCAAACCAAAAAACCAAAAGAGATAATCATTATAGATAATGGTTTTAAAAAAACAAATATTTTACCAAAATTTAGTAAATTTATAAAAATTTATAATATCTTACCCTATGCAGGAATTGCACAAGCATTAAATTTTGGTGTATCTTTATCTAATTCAGACTACATAGCTTTTTTAGAAGATGATGATTTATGGCCAGCGAATTACTTAGAAACTATAAGTATTCATTTAAAAAATAATGATATGATTATTTCTAAAATAAATAAACTTCAAAATAATATAATTTCAAAATATAAAAATGCTTTAAATAAGATAAATGTGCAAAATCTATTAGTTTCAAATCCAGGTATTAATATTTCTAATTTAACAATTAAAAAAAATTCTTTTTATAATATTGGTGGTTTTGATACAGATTTACTTATTTCAGTAGACAAGAGTTTGGCTTTAAAATTCTTGTTAAATAATTTATTATTAAAAGTATGCACAGAAACATCTACAATTAAAAGATTTCATAAAAAAAATTATACCTTTAATAAGAAATTGTATTTAAAAAATCTTAAAATTTTTTACCGTAAATATAAAAGTTTAATGAATTTAAAAACAAAATTTGCTTTTTATAAAAAATATATTTACTACAGTTTCAAAAAAATTGTCTAAATGTATATAACA
>CACNHT010000016.1 GCA_902620285.1 uncultured Alphaproteobacteria bacterium
CAAAACCTTCTGAATTAAATTTATCTTCATTACTAGTAGGCAGTTCTTTAAATAAATTCATTTTATAACCAAAAGGAAGCTTTTGTTTATTAAACATAGAAATACTCAAATTAATGATTTCAGGTGATACGCAGGCTGATACTATGCCACAACAATTAAATTTTTGAATAGTTTCAAAAAGTTCATCAAGACTTTCTCCAGATGGTAATTTTCCGTCATAACGTAAATGAACACCTACAAGAACTTGTTTATTAAATTCTTTTGAAGCTTCTAAAGCAATTTTTATTTCTTTGATGGAACACAAAACATCTAAGTAAAATATATCGACGTAATCTTTTAATATCTTTGCAATTTCATGAAAATAGTTAAACATAGTTTCATCAGTTTCAAAATGTATTGGGGAATATGTAACACCTTGATTTGGCAATGAGCCTGCAACAATAACTTTTTTATCACTTTCATTTTTTGCTTTTAATGCAAGTGCTCCAGCAGATCGTATTCCAAATTCAAATTTATCAAGTAAATTGTAATTTTTTAACAGTCTTCTTCTAACACTAAAATTTGAAGTAACAATTAATTGTGATCCTGCATTTATAAAATTCTTATGCATATCAACAACCATTTGGTGATTATTTTCATTTAATAAAGCTTGTGCAGACCAAAGATCACCTTTTGTTTCTAAACCCATTTCCATTAAAGTTTGACCTGAACCTCCATCAAAGAGATATTTTTTATTTTTTAAAAACATTTTTTTGGAAGATTAGAAGAAAAAGTGTGGCGCATTTAAATGCGCCACAAAGAAAATTAATATTTTATGCAAACCACCAACGTTCAGAAAGTTTGTTACCATCACTTTCCCAGTTACCAGCAACATCTTCACCGTGAGCAAGTTTTGTAGAACCGGCACCAACATATTGGTTAAATGCATAAACAATTGCACCACCATCTAGGTTACAAAGAGCTTGTGCTTCCCAGTACATTGATTTTCTTTTTTCTGCATCAAGTTCTGATCTAGCAGCTCTAACAAGTTCATTGAAACGAACAGTTGATTTAGTTTCAACTAGATTACCCCACGCAGCTTCATTCCACTCAGTATCATCAGTGAATGCAGCTGACCACATCATATCTTCTGTAGGTCTTCCACCCCAAGAACTCATACTGAAACCTTTAGTGTTCCATACGTTACTCCAGTAACCATCTTCAGGTTCTTTTTTAACTCGAAGATCGATACCACATTCTTGAGCAGATGCTGCTATCAAGTTAGTTGCATCTGTACATCCTGCATAAGGAACCTCAGAAGTACTAATTTCAATTGGTCCACTTACTCCAGATTTTTTCCAGTGATAAGCAGCTTTATCAGCATCGAACTCTCTCTGCTCTAAAGCATTGTTGTGGTATGGGTGAGCAGTTGAGATCGGGTGATCATTACCAACTGTTCCATATCCTAGCATTATCTTATCAACGATTTCTTGTCTTTTGATTGCAAACTTCATTGCCATACGAACATCAAAATTATCAAATGGCGGCACATTTAATCTCATTGGAGCTGTATAATGTGCATATCCAGATGCTGCAGTAATTTCAACATTTGGATCTCTTGTTAGTAAATTTGCAGTTCTTAAGTCAACACCGTTCATCCAGTCTATTTCACCATTTAATAATGCCGCTTGTCTAGTAGCAGGATCATTAATTCCGATTACTTCAACTGAATCAAAGTGTGCAACACTATCACCTTTGAAATAATTTGGATTTCTTTTTCCAAATTTTGCTCCAACACCTGGATTAAATTCATCCATAATGTAAGGACCAGTTCCAACAGTAGATTGAGCATCAACAACTCCATCTTTTGTTGGTTTAATCATAATGTGATAGTCAGTAGTTATTGCAGGCCAGTCAGCGTTTGCACCTTTTAGCTTGAAAATAACCCTGTCATTTCCATCAGCAGAAATTGTTTCAATTTGAGATAACAACCCACCTGCTGCTGAAGCGGTGTCTGGATTCATGTGATACTGATAGTTAAGTACAACGTCTTCTGCAGTCATTGATTTTCCATTATGGAATTCAACTCCTTTACGAAGATTATATACCCAAGTTTGAGCATCATCAGATTCAATTGACTCAGCAAGCTCTCCAACAATAGTATGGTCTGAGTCAACAACCGTTAAACAGTTTTGATATGACCAAGCTGTAGCTTGCATGAATGAACTTTGATAAGTTGCAGGATCAAGTGTATCTGTAGTATCAGCCGCACCATTACCCCATCTTAAATGTCCGCCTTTTTTTGGAGTAGCAGCAACAGCTTTATCAGCGAGTGATAGTGCTATTGGTAAAGTTACACCAGTTGCAAGAACAGACATCATGAACTGTCTTCTGTCAATTAGCCCTTTAGTGAGCTTTGAAGACTGCTCTTTAATATATTTGTCTATTTTCTTATCTTTCATTTGTCCTCCCTTTTATTGAACAAAAACCTTTATTTTTGTTCATTATTTCTAGAAATTTAACAAAAAACAAACTTAAGTTAATTAACATACAAACATATAAATTATTTAAATTCAACGGATAATTTATGAAATTTAGGTTGCATAATGGTTTAATTAAGTAATAACAAAATTAAAATATTTAGGAGGACAATATTAGCCAAATTCACCCAATATTTAGAACAATTTTTTTAAGAATTGGCCTTGGATTAATTACTGTATTCGCTTTTTCAGTAATTATTTTTAGCTGTTTTTCTTTTTTGCCAGGAGATTTTGCAACTGAGATTCTAGGACAATCAGCTACAAAATCCTCAGTTGAGGCTCTTAGGTCAGAATTAGGTTTAGATAAACATCCAATCCCAAGATATTTTGAATGGTTGTCCAATGTATTTCAGGGAGATTTTGGAAGTTCTTTCTCAGGTAGATCAAAAGTACAAGGTGATCAAGGTGATAGATCAAGACTTGTTGTGGAACTAATTATTCCCAGACTGAAAAATACACTTTTTTTAACCGGAGTAAGTGCTCTTGTAGCTATTCCACTGGCATTACTTCTTGGTATTTCAGCAGCCTTATACAGAAATAGTGTTTACGATAGATCGGCAACTGGTTTTAGTTTAGTTACTGTTTCTTCTCCCGAGTTTTTTACTGGATATATTTTTATTCTTTTATTAGCTACCTTGTTTCCAGTTTTTCCTACTATAGCAAATGTCAATGAAGACACATCCTTAATTGATAGGTTTTATTTAACTGCTTTACCTGTTTTTACTTTAACGCTTGTAACAATGGGTCACATGATGAGAATGACTCGATCTGCAATAATCAATATTTTATCAAGTGAATATATCGAAATGGCAAAATTATCTGGTGCTACCAGATATGAAGTAATTGTGAAACATGCTTTGCCTAATGCTTGGGCTCCAATTGCTCAAGTAATAACTATAAATCTTGCCTACATGTTAATTGGTTCAGTTGTTGTCGAGTTTGTATTTAATTATCAAGGCATAGGAAGATTAATGGTTGGATCCGTTTATAATAGAGATATTCCTGTTGTTCAGGCTTGCGCTTTAATATTTGCATCAACTTACGTTATATTAAATTTACTAGCTGATTTAATTGGCATAATTTCAAACCCTAGACTTTTGTATCCAAAATGAGTGAAAATACACAATCATATTCAGCAAAAGGTGAAGTTAGTAATATAACTAAAAGAAGAACTAGATTTGAAAGAATTAAAATAGCATTTTCTAAAGCTCCTTTATCTGCTTGGTTTGGAATGATTGTTCTATCTATCTATCTTATTGCTGCATTCTTTGCTCCTTTTATTGCGCCACATGGTGAGGCTGAAGTTTTCCCAGTAGCATATGCGCCTTGGGGTGGAGAACACTTATTAGGAACTGATCAAATTGGAAGAGATATTCTTTCTAGATTAATATTTGCTTCAAGAAATACACTAGGAATTTGTTTTTTAGCCTGTAGCATTGCTTTATTTATAGGAACAATATTTGGAATAATTGCTGCAATAGATAGAAGTTATATTGATCAAATTTTAAGTAGATCTATTGATACTTTAATGGCAATTCCCGTAATGATTTTTACTTTTATACTTTTATCTGTTTTTGGGCCAAGTAACTTAAACTTAATTTTAATTCTAGGGGTATTAGAATCAACGAGGTTTTTTAGAATTTCAAGATCTGTAGCTGTTGGGCAAGTTGTATTAGAATATGTTGAGGTAGCTAAATTAAGAGGAGAAAAACTTTCTTATATAATTTTTAGAGAAATTTTACCAAATATAGCATCTCCACTAATTGTAGAATTTGGAGTGAGATTCATTTTTATTATTTTCACAGTTTCAAGTTTAAGTTTTTTAGGCTTAGGAATTCAACCGCCAGCTGCTGATTGGGCTGCAATGGTGAGAGAAAATGCAATTTTAATTCAATATGCCCAATATGATATTACTGCTGGATTAACACCACTGATACCTGCTGCAATAATTGCTTTATTAGCTCTTGCAATTAATTTTGTGATTGATTGGTATTTATACATAACAAGCGGATTAAAAGATGACATCAAATAATAAAAAAGAACTTCTTTTAGAAATGAAGAATATTCATATCGATGGATTTTCAGATGAGAGATGGCATAAAATACTAAAAGGTGTTGATCTAAATTTATACAGAGGTGAGATTTTAGGATTAATTGGAGAAAGTGGTGCTGGAAAATCGACTATGGGAAAAGCAGCAATGGGTTACACTCAACCAGGTTGCAAGATTATTAAAGGTGAAATACTCTTTAATGGCACAGATCTTGCAAAATTGACGGAATTTGAAAAAAGAAAAATATGGGGTACGAAAATTTCATATGTTGCACAATCAGCTGCAGCATCTTTTAATCCTGCTCATAGATTGATGGATCAAACCATTAGTGCAGCTAATAGAGCAAAGATAAATCCTACTGAAGTTTTAAGAAAAGATGCAGTGCAACTTTATGAGTCACTGCAACTACCAGATGCAGAAAATATTGGTGAGAGATATCCCCATCAAGTCTCTGGGGGTCAACTACAAAGAATTATGACTGCTATGGCTATGTCACCAAGACCAGAACTAATAATTTTTGATGAACCAACAACTGCTCTTGATGTAACTACTCAAGTTGAAGTTTTGTCTGCTATGAGATCAATAGTAGATAAATTTAATACTGCAGCAATTTATATTACTCATGATTTAGCTGTAGTTGCTCAAATGGCTGATAGAATTAAAGTTCTTAGATATGGAGAAGAAGTTGAAGAGTCTGAAACGAGAGAGATGCTCTCAAACCCTAAAGAAGAATATACCAAATCACTATGGTCAGTAAGATCACTTATCAAGCCTGAAGAAACGAATGAAGATTATATGCTGTCCATTAAAAATATTGATGCAGCTTATGGCTCATCAAAAGTTCTGCATAATGTTTCTGTTAATATTCCTAGGGGTAAAACTGTAGCAATAGTTGGAGAAAGTGGATCAGGAAAATCAACAACTGCTAGAGTGATAACAGGCTTACTGCCTCAAACCAAAGGAGAAATTATATTTGATGGAAAAAAATTATCTCCAAAACTTGAGCAAAGATCAAAAGAAGAATTAAGAAGAATTCAAATAATTTTTCAAATGCCTGATACAGCAATGAATCCTAAACAAACTGTTGATGAAATAATTGGAAGGCCAATTGAATTTTACCATGGAGTAAAAGGAAAAGAGCGTGAGGCTAAAGTAATTGAATTGTTAAAAATGATTGAATTAGATGAATCTTTTTTAGATAGACTGCCATCTGAATTATCAGGAGGTCAAAAACAAAGAATTTGTATTGCTAGAGCTCTAGCTGCTAATCCAGATCTAATTATTTGTGACGAGGTTACTTCAGCATTGGATCAAATTGTTCAAGAAGGAATTTTAAAACTCTTACAAAAACTTCAAAAAGATCTTGGAGTGACTTACATTTTTATTACTCATGATATTGCTACTGTTAAAGCTATTTCCGATGAAATAGTAGTTATGTATCAAGGTGAAGTAGTTGAACAAGGATTAAAAAGTAAAATCTTAAATCCCCCACACCCTGATTATACAGAACTGTTATTGTCTTCAGTCCCAGAGATGGATCCTGATTGGTTAACTAATCTTCTGAATAAAAGATCTTCCTAATAAATCTATATTTTAAATAATGAATATATTTAAATTTATACTTAATTTTTTTTCTAGCAAAGAAAATAGAATAGATAATCTAGAAGCAAAAAATATAATGATAAGTGAGAACAATTTTAATAAAGATAACCTGACACTAGGTTCTATTTACAAGGTAAATCAAAATATAAAACTAAAAAATTTTAAAAATAAAATTCTTGAAGACAACTTAACAATAGTAGTTACTGACAATAAAGGTAAAACTATTGGATATATTTCTAAAAAAGAGATAGATAATATTCAATAAATGAAAATAAATCTTAGTAAAAAAAATTATGTAATTTCTGCTGGTGCAGATGGTTTAGGTTTTGCAATAGCAAATAAAATAATCAATTCAGGTGGTAAAGTATATTTATCTGATATAAATAAATCAAAAATTGATAAAATAAATTCAAATAAAAAATATTATAATAAAATATTTGCTCAACATTTAGACTGCACTAATCCAAAAGATATTAAGGCATATTTTAATTCCCTAAAAAACTTAAAAAAAATTGATGGACTAATAAATAATATAGGAATTGCAGGACCTACAAAGTATCTCCAGAATATTTCTATTGATGAATGGGATAACACAATTAAAACTAATCTAAGTTCACATTTTTATTATACTAAATTTGCTATTCCTTTTTTAAAAAAAACTAAAAGGGCATCAATAATTAATTTATCTTCAACTGCTGGTTTATTTGGTTATGCACAACGTTCACCATATACATCAAGTAAATGGGCAATAATTGGATTAACTAAAACACTAGCCGTTGAGCTTGGAAAATTTAAAATACGAGTAAATGCAATTTGTCCAGGTGCAGTGAATGGTGATAGAATGGACAGAGTAATCAAAGCAAAAGCTAAATTAATTAAATCAACAAGCAAAAAAGTGAGAAAAGAATTAGAGTCAATGGTTTCATTGAATACATTTGTAGAAAAGGAAGATATTGCATCAATGGCTTTATTTTTATTGAGCGATGCCTCAGAAAATGTATCTGGTCAAATCATGACTGTTGATGGAAATACTGAAAGAATGAATTAGTGGATAACAACGCTGATTACATCATTGTTGGTGCAGGATCAGCAGGTTGTGTTTTAGCTAACAGATTGTCTTCACAATCAAAGAATTCTGTAATTTTATTAGAAGCTGGTCCATCGAGTAAAACTTGGAAAGTTGATATGCCAAGCGCACTTCTATATGCAATGCATGATCCAAAGTATAATTGGAAATATTATACAGAGCCTGAACCATTTCTAAATAATAGATCTTTATATTGTCCAAGAGGTAAAATGATTGGAGGATGTTCATCACATAACGGCATGGTTTTTGCTAGAGGTCATAAAGAGGATTTTGATAGATGGTCTTCAAGTGGTTTAACTGATTGGTCATATGAAAAAGTTGTGCCTTTTTTTAAAAAATTAGAAACTTGGTCTCATGATAGTAATGAAAGAGGTAAAGAGGGGCCATTAAAAGTAAATAAATCAAACATAGATAAAAAATATCCTTTATTTAAAAAAGTTTTAGATGCTGCACAAGAAGCTGGATATAAAATATTTAATGACTCTAATAATACTGATAATGAAGGTTTTGGAACTTTTGATGTGACAATAAACAATGGTGTCAGACAAAGTGTTGCTAAGGCATATTTAGAACCAATTCAAAATAGAAAAAATCTTAGAATAATAAATAATATTGATGTGAAAAAAATTCTTTTTAAAAATAAAACTGCAATTGGTGTTGAAACAATTAAAAAAAACATAATAAATAAATATTTAGCAAATAAAGAAGTTATACTTTGTGCAGGTTCAATTAATTCTCCCAAAATTCTTCAATTATCCGGAATAGGTAATGAAAAACATCTTAAAAACTTGGGAATAGAAGTAATTAATAATTTAGTTGGGGTGGGAGAAAATTTACAAGATCATTTAGAGATGTATATTCAATATAAATCTAAAAAAAATGAAACTTTACATACTTTAGCAACAAATTTTCTCTATCAAGCAATTGAAGGATCAAAATGGTTTTTATTTAAAAAAGGTAGGTTGGCAAACTCACATTTAGAGTTAGGAGGTTTTGTTAAGTCTGATAAATCATATAATCATCCAAACTTACAATTTCATTTTTTTCCATACTTAGTTATTAATCATGGTTTAGAAAATCCTAATTTTGAAGCTTTTCAATTTCATGTTTGTCCAAATAGACCAAAAAGTAGGGGGTTTGTCAAAATTAAAACAAATAACTATAAAGATGATCCTAAAATACAATTTAATTATCTTAAGCATGAGGACGATTTAAAACAAATGAGAGAAGGTGTAGTAATTGCTAAAAAAATTTTGTCTCAAAAAGCACTAAAAGAATATGTTGGCACAGAAATTAGGCCTGGAAAGAATGTATCTAATCAAAATGAATTAGATGAAGTTATTAAAAATACATCTGAATCTGCGTATCATCCGTCATGCACAAATAAAATGGGTGAGGACAAAACTTCAGTTGTAGACCAAAACCTAAGGGTTCATGGAATTCAAAATTTAAGAGTTATTGATGCTTCTGTAATGCCAGATATTGTTAGTGCTAATTTAAATGCAACAACTATTATGATTGCTGAAAAAGCTTACGACCAAATAAAGAGTACCGTTAGTTAGAGAACTAAAATCTAATATAATTAGATAGTTTTTCTTCTAAGAGTCCAACCGTATCTTTCGCTGTAGTATGCTTCGATACCATCAGCAAGATTAAGGTCATAATTTGAGTCTATAGATCCTTCAAGAACCTTATTCTCAATAGAACTCTGCTCTAGGCTTTCTTTTTGATTATTAATATTTTCTGTTAATTTACTATTCATATTTACAGATTTTACAAATACATAAAAATACTAAAAAAAACTAGATTTTTTCTTATTTTTAATGTAAAGAAAATTACTTTGAATTTATTGTTTTTGTAAATTTTGTAAATGAATATTGAATCTGACATAAATTTTGGCCCAAGGTTAAAAAAACAAAGGATAAGCAAAGGTTTTTCACAAGCTGAATTATCAAAAACTATTGGCATATCACCTAGTTATTTAAATTTAATTGAAAGTGGAAAGAGAAAAATACCACTTTCCTTACTAATTAAAGCAGCTGATAAATTAGATTTATCAATTAAAGACTTCTCAACAGAATCTAACAAACGACTTCTTTCAGACGTAATGGATGTTTTAAGCAATGAAATTTTTGATGATTTAAAGATAACCAATCACGACACAAGTGACTTCATTGGTTCAAATCCTAACATAGCTAAAGCATTACTGACAATAAATGATTCTTTTAAAAGTTTTAAAGAAGATATGCAAAATCGACTTGAAACGATGGATGTCAATGCAAATCAAATTGAAAAACCAACAAGACTACCTGTAGAAATCGTCTCCGATATTCTTCAAGAAAATAAAAATTACTTTCATGATTTAGAAGTAAGTTCTGAAAATCTAAGAAAAGAAATCGGTCTTGAAACTGGACCTAACATTGGTTCTGGATCTAAATTATCACTTTATCTTAAAGAAAAACATGGAATTGAAGTTAAAATAGTAACAATAAACGAAGATGAAAAAATAGTTAAAAGATTTGATGAAAATTCAAATATTTTTTATCTTTCTGAAATGTTAACTTATACATCAAGAAACTTTCATTTAGCATCACAAGTTGCTTATTTAGAAGCTAATGATGTTATCAATAAAGTTATTAAAGATAATAACGTCGAATCAGAAGAAGTAGAACCTTTGCTTAAACTATCTTTACTAAATTATTATGCTGCTGCTTTTATGATGCCTTATAACGATTTTTTAAAGAGTGCTAAATTACATAAATATGATGTAGAAATTTTGATGCATCATTATGCTTGTAGTTTTGAACAAGTTACACATAGATTAACAAATCTTCAAAGACCTGGGAACGAAGGAGTTCCATTTCATTTTTTAAAAACAGATATTGCTGGAAATGTCTCAAAGCGATTTTCTTTATCTGGTATTCATATACCAAGACATGGAGGTTCTTGTCCTAGATGGAATGTGTATACTGCTTTTTTAAATCCGGGAAAAATTCATCCTCAAATATCTAAAATGCCAGATGGACGAGTATATTTTTGTATAGCAAGAGCTTTTGAGAAAGGAATTGAAAAACATGGAATGCCTAAAAGCTTTGTTTCGATTGGTTTAGGCTGTGATATGAAATACGCAAAAGATTTAATTTATTCTGAAGGAATTGATCTAAATAATAAAAAATTACAAATGCCAATTGGAGTTTCGTGTAGAATTTGCCCTAGAGTGGAATGTCAGCAAAGAGCTTTTCCTCCAATTGATAAAGAACTTAAATTAGATATAAAATATCGAGGGACGTCGCCCTACGTTACAATTTAGTTAAATTTTGACTAACATTTTACCTAAATTTTTACCATTAAGTAGATCTATAAATGCTTTAGGAGCATTTTCTATATTTTCATAAATTGTTTCTTTGAATTTTATTTTTCCTTCTGAAAGCCAATTTCGCATATCAGTTTCAAAAGGCTCGTTATCATTTTCATGATCAAAAATTAAAAAACCTTTTATTGTTAATCTTTTTACTAATACATGAGCCATATTTTTTAGTCCAGCAGGAGCAGAAGTTGAATTCATTTGAGATATTCTTCCGCAAATTATAATTCTTCCAAAATTTTTCATTCGAAAAATTGCAGACTCTAAAAAATCACCTCCAACATTATCAAAGTATAAGTCAAATCCTTCAGGACAAATTTCTTTCAAGTGAAGAACAAGGTTATCAATTTTTTTATAATTAAATGCTACATCAACATTTAATTCATTTTTTAACCAATCAACTTTTTCATCTGATCCTGTACTAGCATAAACTTTACATCCTAAATTTTTTGCAATTTGACAAACTGTTGACCCAACACTTCCACCTGCTGAAGATACAAGAATACTTTGTCCCCTTTGTATATTCCCATGATTAAAAAGACCAATATATGCTGTTTGACCTGTCATTCCTAAAGGTCCTAGATAAGTTTGCAATGGAAGATTGGAATTTTTTATTTTTTTTAAATCACCGCCTTTGCAAATGAAGTTATCTCTCATTCCAAAATTACTGAAAACAACATCTCCTTCTTTAAATTGTGAATCTTTTGATTTTTGGACTGACCCAATTGCATAACCTTCCATTTCCTCGCCTAGTAAAAAGGGTGGTTTATAATTTTTACGTTCTGTCATTCTTGCTCTCATATATGGATCAACAGATATCCATGAATTAAGAACATGAATATTATTTATTTCATCTAATTCTAAAGTTTTAGATTTAATTTCAAAATCCTCTTCTTTGGGTAAGCCAGTTGGTATATAATTTTTTAAAGCTACATATTTTGAGATTATTGTCATAATTATAATTTATATTTTTTCTTTAATTCTAGCAAATCTATTAAGAAATTATCTCTTATGTTACTTAAATCTTTTATAGAATGATTATTTGATTGTTTTTTTGTTCCTTTGATGATTTTTTCTTTAAGTTTTTTTGTTAGTTTTGGAGATTTGAGTTTAGTCCATGGAAGCTTCAATGCTGGTCCAAACTGATCTAGCATATGTTTCATACCCATTTCTCCTCCAGCAAGATGAAAAGTAAGAAAAGTTCCCATTAGAGCCCACCTCATACCAGGTCCATAAGTGATTGCTTCATCTAAATCTTTTGTTGAAGCATATCCATCGTTTATAATATGTAAACCCTCTCTCCACAAAGCTTCTTGCAATCTATCAGATAAAAAGCCTGGTAATTCTTTTTCTACCAATAATGTTTTCATTTTAATTTTTTGATAAAATTTTTTTGCTTTATTAAGATATAAATTTGAAGTTTTTTTACCTTTTACAATTTCAACCAAAGGGAGAATATATACAGGGTTAAAGGGATGAGCTATGATTAATCTTTTTGGATTAATACATTTTGATTGTAAATCTGATGGAAGTAAACCAGATGAACTTGAAGCAATTATTGAATTTGAGGGTGAATATTTACTTATATTTTTTATAACATCTTTTTTTAAAGATAGTCGTTCAGGTACATTTTCCTGAATTAAATCTGCATTTTTCACTGCCTCCTCAATATTGTTTGCGATTTCCAAATTTTTGAAATTGATTTTTGTATTATATAATTTCTTTATAATTAAGTTTGTTCTTGTTATTTCATCTTTTAGAAAATTTAATTGCTGAGAATTTTTATCAAATGCTTTAACTTTTATACCATTAGCGAGAAATCTAAGTATCCAGCCGGTACCAATTACACCAGTTCCAATGACAGTAATATTTTTCAAATTAAAAATGTTTTTTTAGTTTTAATTTCTCTCTTGTCTGTTGCGGGGATAAAATAGACGCTCCCATATCTTCAACAATACATCTTGCCTTTTCAACCAACTGTGCATTTGATGCAAAAACTCCTTTTTTTAAATAAAGATTATCCTCCAGTCCTACACGAACATTTCCTCCCAAAATAACTGCCTGTGCAGCCATAGGCATTTGAGATCTTCCTATTCCAAATCCAGACCAAATACCTTCAGAAGGAACCATTTCAGCCATAGCTTTCATTGCGCTCGTTGTTGCAGGTGATCCCCAAGGTATGCCAAGGCATATTTGATAAAAAGGAGGACCATCAATTAAACCTTCTTTATAAAGTTGGTTAGCAAACCATAAATGACCCATTTCAAAAGCTTCCATTTCTGGTTTCACTCCAAGCTCCTGCATTTTTTTTGCTGCAGTTCTTAGTTGTATCGGTGTATGAATAAATGTCATGTTTGAGTCACCAAAGTTTAGTGATCCGCAGTCTAAAGTACAAATTTCAGGCAATAACTCTTCAACATGTTCTAATCTGCTTAATGCATCGATCATATCTGTATTTGCTCCCACGGGATTTAAAGGATCTTTACCTGTTCCAACTTCAAAATCACCACCCATACCTGTTGTAAAATTTAAAACTACATCAGTATCAGAAGAGCGAATTCTATCTGCCACTTCTTTATAATAACTTAAATTTCTAGAAGGTTTGCCATCAGGCTCCCTTACATGTACATGAGCTATTGCTGCACCCGCTTTGGCAGCTTCAATTGAAGCATCAGCAATTTGTTTTGGTGTTATAGGTAATTCAGGATGTTTGCCTGCCGTATCTCCTGATCCAGTTACAGCACACGAAATTATTACTTCATTATTCATTATTTTAAACTACTATATTTTTTGAATTAATAAAGAAAAACAATGAAGATATATTTAAATTCAGGAAGAGTTAAAAAAGAATGGACTGATTACAATGGTCATATGAATTTGGCATTTTATATTCATCTTTTTGATGCTGGATGGGAAGTTCTTTTACAAAAATTTAATATGGGTGAAACTTCTGCAAAAACAGAGAAGAAAACTACTTTTGCCGTAGAGTCACACACAACTTATGACAAAGAAGTGAAAGAGGGTGATGAAGTAGATATTAATTTGTTATTTCTTGATAGGGATAAAAAAAGATTAATTTATAAATTAGAAATGACACATAAGCTTGAAGGTTACAGAGCAGCAACAACAGAGGTTTGTTCTTTGTATGTTGATTTAAATATTAGAAAAGTTTCTGAATTAGAATTAGAAAAGCAAAAAGATATAGATAAATTTATTCAAGAAAATAAAAATAACTTTGATCCAGGTAACCTTACACTAATCAACAAGTTAAAAAAATAATTATAAATTTCTATAAGGTGTTCTATTAAATATTCTTTGAACCATTGGAACAAATTCTTTTAAAGGAATTGTATCATAATTTGGATCAAATGATGCTTGATCCCATCTTTCACAAAAATCTATAGTGTCTTTAAAGAATTCATGACCTTTGAATTTATCTCTTAGATTTCTATTTTTTCCATAATAATGATTATAGTAGTAGGCTTGAAACAAACCGTGTTGTTCTACTATCCATCTTGTTTTTTCAGAAACAAAAGGTTTTAATACTGCAGCTGCAAGTTCAGAATGATTAAGAGGTGCGATTTCATCACCTATATCATGCAATAAGGAAGCTACCACCATTTCTTCAGAAGCTTGTTCACGTAACGCTCTTGATGCAGTTTGAAGAGAGTGTTCTAATCTAGATACCTTATAACCACCTAGAGAGTTGTCTAAACTTTCTAGCACTCTTACTATTCTATCAGCTGTACCTTCAATAAATTTATCTTCAAAATTAGCAAGAAGTTCATAATCCTCTTTATCACCATGTTTCATTTCAGTGAATTTTACTTCATCTTTAGACATGAAATAATTATACATATTTTTAAATTTTATGAAACTAATTCCTGAATGGTATGAACACCAATATTGTTTGATTGCTTGGCCTTGTAATAAAGATCTTTATGGTAAATTTATTAATAAGGCCAGGGATGAAGTTGCAAATGTAATTAATGAAATTGCAAAAACCGAGCATGTTATTGTTTTGTCAAATAAAGAAGACATAAATGAAATTAAAAATAAAACTGATCATAAAAATATAGATATTATAGAATGTAAATTAGATGATTCTTGGATGCGAGACATTGCACCAATTTTTTATAACGAAGATGAACAATTAAAATCAATTAGTTTTGAATTTAATGGTTATGGAAAGTATCCAGATTATTTAAATGATAATAAAATATCAAAATTTATTTCAAGCTATTTAAATATCCCAACAATAACTTCTGACTTAGTCATTGAAGGAGGAGCAATAACTTATGATGATAAAAAAAATTTATTTAGCACTAAAAATGTAATATTTAATAAAAATAGAAAACAAAAACATAATAGTGAGTATATTATTAAAGAATTAAAGCTCTTGTTTGACTTAAATTATATTTTTTTATTTGAAAATGGACTAATAGAGGATGACACAGATGGTCATGTAGATAATTTATTATGCCCGATAGGAAAAAATAAATATTTAATTGCTACAACTCACAAATTAGATCCTAATTATGAAATATTAGAAAAAAATAAAACTGATCTTATTAAATTTTTTAAAGATACTAATCAGAGATTTGATTTAATTGAAGTTCCTTTACCTACAAGAAAAAAAATTAATAATAAGAATATTATTAGCTCATACATAAATTTCTATTTTAGTAACAATAAAATTATCTTACCTAAATTCAATGTTAAAGAAGACAATGAGGTAAAATTAATTTTTGAAAAGTTATTCCCAAATCGAGAAATTATGATGTTGGAAACAGTAAATATAAATTATGGTGGAGGAAATATTCACTGTATAACAATGAATGTACCAAAAATATGAAAGTAAAAGTAGCAACATCACAATTTAAAGCTCTTAAAGGAGACTTTGACGCTAATTTAAATAAAGCAATTAGTTTAGTTGAAAAAGCTTCAAATGAAAATGTTGATATTTTACTTCTGCAAGAATTATTTCAAGATTATTATTTTTGTTCAACAAAAAATGATCAATTTTTTGATCTTGCAATTGATTTTCCTTACCATCCAATGTTTGAAAAATTATCTAATATTTGTAAAGATAAAAAGATTTCATTACCAATTAGTTTTTTTCAAAAAAAAGAAAATAAGTTTTTTAACTCTCTAGTTATGATTGATTCTTTTGGTAAATTAAGTGAAGTTTACAATAAATCTCACATCCCTGAAGGGCCTGGATATAATGAGAAGTATTATTTTGAAAAAGGCAACACAGGTTTTATGGTTTTTGACACCCCTCTGGCAAAAGTTGGCTGTGCAATTTGTTGGGATCAGTGGTTTCCTGAATGTGCAAGAATACTAACGTTGAAAGGTGCAGATTTAATATTATACCCATCAGCAATTGGCTCTGAGCCGCACATGCCTGAATTAAATTCAAAGGATCATTGGATTAATACAATGGTGGGACATGCTGCTGCAAATCAAATCCCTATAATAACCTCGAATAGAATAGGGAAGGAGGTTGAAGCTGATATTGAATTAAATTTTTATGGTAATTCTTTTATACTGGATCATCTTGGAAATATAATAAATCGTATGAATGATAAGGATGAGGGAATAATAACTGCGACTTTAGATTTGTTAATTTCAAGAGAATATAGAAAATTATGGGGTAACTTTAGAGACAGAAGGCCAGATCTATATAAAAAAATTCTCGATTTTTAATTTATTTTATTTAATGTAATTTTTATTTAGGAGGGGAATAATGCTTAAGTATTTTATATCTCTATTAGTTTTAATTTCTTTTTCAGCTCAGGCTAAAGAAGAACTATTTATTTACAATTGGTCTGACTATATTGCCGAAGATACAATTGAAAATTTTGAAAATGAATTTGGCATTGATGTAACTTATGATGTTTTTGATTCAAATGAGGTTCTTGAAGCTAAACTTTTAGCTGGAGGGTCTGGCTATGATATTGTCGTACCTTCTGGTTCTTTTTTAGAAAACCAAATCAAGGCTGGAGTTTTTCAAAAACTTGATAAATCTGAATTATCGAACTTAGGTAATTTAGATCCAGAAGTTTTATCAAAGATAGATGCACATGATCCAGGTGGTCAGTATTCAGTAAACTATATGTATGGCACAACTGGCATTGGTTACAATACTGATAAGGTTGATGAAGATGAGGTTACTAGTTGGAGTGTTTTATTTGACCCAGCTATAGCTTCTAAATATGAAGATTGTGGTATAGCAATGTTAGATGCACCATCTGAAGTAATGGAAATTGCCTTAAAATATGTAGGTAAAGATCCAAACACCGAAGACGAAAATGATTATAAGGCTGCTCTTTCAATGTTGCAGGAAATTAGACCTTTTATTAGGTATTTTGATTCTTCTCAATATATAGATGATCTTGCTAATGGTGAAATTTGTCTAGCTATGGGATGGTCAGGTGATGTTTTTATTGCTGCTTACGAAGAAATAGAACCAGTTTGGTATTCTATTCCTTCAGAGGGAACTGTAATTTGGTTTGATATGATGGCAATTCCAGCTGATGCAAAAAATGTTCTAAATGCACATAAGTTTATAAATTATATTTTGCGTCCTGAAGTTGCTGCAGATATTACAAACTATGTTTGGTATTCTAATCCAAACAAGGCAGCTAATGAGCTAGTTGATCCAGAAATTTTAGGAGATCCAGCTATTTATCCAGATGAAGCAACTTTAAGTATGCTATTTGCTGATACTGCTGACTCACCTAAAAAAGCACAATTATCAACTAAATATTTTAATAAATTTAAATCAAATTAAAAAATATACTTCATTTCAGCACTAATATATTAATATTAGTGCTGATTTAAGATGGATAATAATTTTCTTGTAATTGAAAATATTTCTAAATCCTTTGGAGATAACAAAGTTTTAGAAAATATTAATTTAAATATTTCAAAATCTGAATTTTTTGGCCTCCTAGGATCTTCGGGTTCAGGCAAAACTACCTTACTAAGAATACTAGGTGGATTTGAGAATCCAGATACAGGACGTGTAATACTTGACGGAACGGACATAACAAACCTTGAACCATTTGAAAGACCATTAAACTATATGTTTCAATCGTATGCTCTATTTCCTCACTTAAACGTATTTAATAATTTAGCTTTTGGAATAAAAGAAAATTTTACCAAAAAAGAAATTGAAATAAATGTAAGAAATATTGCCGAACTTTTATCTATTGAACATTTATTAAATAGAAGAATTAAGCAACTATCAGGCGGAGAGCAGCAACGAGTTGCCCTTGGAAGGTGCTTAATAAAAAAACCTAAGTTATTATTATTAGATGAGCCTCTTGCAGCACTAGATAAAAAACTAAGATCAAAAACGCAATTAGAGTTAACAACACTCCAAAAGAAACTAAAAATTACATTTGTTTTCGTCACCCATGACCAGGAAGAAGCAATGTCCTTATCTGATAGAATGGCAATAATGAAGAATGGTCTTATTTTGGAATGTTCTAGCCCTGAAGAGATTTATGAAAATCCTAAAAGTCTTTATACTGCCAATTTTATAGGAATTGCAAATATAATAGAGATTTATAAGAAAGGTGAAAATTTTTATTCTGATGATTTAGGTATAAATTTTAAATTAAATAAAGAATTAAAAAATAAAAAAACTAATATTTTACTAAGACCAGAGAAAATAAAAATACAATCAATAAATAATTTGAAAACAAGTTCATTTAATTCCTTTAGTGGAGAAATTTTAGAAAAATCATATTTGGGAAGCTTTACACGTTATGAAATTAAAATTAAAAATATGATAATTTCAGTTTTAGATCAGAATTTTAACTCCAACTCAAATTATAATTTCCCAAAAGGGGAGAAAGTCATTTGTAGTTGGGAAAGTGAATCAATTAAGGTTTTAGAGGATTAATTGAAAAATAAATTATTTGAAAAATATTTTGTTTTTAGTCCTTATTTTTGGCTTGTTCTATTTTTTTTTATACCATTAGCTATAATTTTTAAAATATCAATTTCGGTATCAGAATGGGGGATGCCTCCTTATCAAGATATTTTTCTTTTTGATAATGGATTTAAGATCAATACTACCTTAGAAAACTATGTTTATATTTTTAGTGATTATTACTACATTGGATCTTTTGTAAACTCTTTGATTCTAGCTCTAATATCTACTTTTTTTTGTCTACTTATTGGGTTCCCGTTATCTTTTTATATTGCGACTTCAAATATTAGATTAAGAAATATTTTATTAGTTTTAGTAGTTATTCCATTTTGGTCATCATTTTTATTAAGAGTATATGCATGGAAAATAATTTTACAGAATAATGGAATTTTAAATGTAATACTTCTAAACCTAGGCATAACATCAGAACCACTTCAATTATTATACAATCAATATGCTGTTATTATGGGAATTGTATACACTTATTTACCTTTGATGATTTTACCACTCTATGGATACTTAAATAAATTTGATTTAAATTTAATTGAAGCATCAAAAGATTTAGGACTAAATCGTACTAAAACCTTTTTTAAAGTTATACTTCCTTTGTCTGTTCCAGGAATTGTTGCTGGATCTTTGTTAGTTTTTATACCTGTTGTTGGAGAATTTATTATACCTGAAATGTTAGGTGGTAGTGATAGATTGTATTATGGAAAAATATTATGGGAGGAATTCTTTGTCAATAGAAATTGGCCAGGCGCTAGTGCTTTAGCTTTTAGTGGAATTATTATTTTGGTTTTGCCAATTGTTATTTTTCAAATACTTTATTCTCGTTGGAGTCAAAAAAATGAAATCTAGTTTAATCAAAAGTACAGTTATTTTTTTAGGTTTATTTTTTTTATATTTTCCAATTTTAGTTTTAATTTTTTACTCATTTAACGAAAATAAGAGAGTAATGGTTTGGAAAGGATTTTCTTTAAGATGGTACAATGAATTATTTAATAATGAACAAATAATTGAGGCATTTATTATTAGTATTAAAATTGCAGCTTTATCTGCAACTTTTGCTACAATTTTAGGAGTTATGATTGGATATTCACTTGTAAGAATAAGAAAAATTCCTTTTAAATCATTCTATATTTTTCTTTCTTCAACACCTTTGGTTTTACCAGAATTAATTTTAGGTCTTTCAATGTTACTTTTTTTTATAAGCTTAAATAATGTAATTGGATTTCCATCATCTAGAGGACAATTAACTATTTTCATATCACACGTTACTTTTTGTATTGCATTTGTCGCAATTATTATTCAAGCAAGATTAACTGACTTTAACAAAAATATTGAGGAAGCTGCGATGGATCTAGGCTATAATTATACCAAGGTACTATATAAAATAACTTTACCAATAATTTTACCCTCTATTATTGCTGGTTGGTTATTAGCTTTTACAATTTCTTTAGACGATCTAGTTGTTGCTAGTTTTACTACTGGGCCTGGAGCTAACACATTGCCAATTGTAGTTTTTTCTAAAGTTAGATTAGGATTGAGTCCTGAAGTAAACGCATTATCAGCAATTTTAATGTTTGCTTTAATAATAATTGGTTTATTTTATTTTTATTTTAATAAAAAATTTAAACATTAAGTAATAAATATTCTCGCTCCCAAGAACTTATTACTGATAAATAAGCTTGATACTCAACTCTTCTTATTGCAGCAATCGACCTTACAAATTTTTCATTAAATATGGATTTTATATCTTCGTCATTTTCAAAGAGAGTTAACGATTCATCCATATTTTTAGGAAGATTAGAATTTTTATCTTTAAATGCACTATCTTTGGTTTCTGGATTTGGTTTTAAATTGTTTTTCATTCCTAAATATCCTGAAGCTAAATTAGCTGCAAAAACTAGATATGGATTTGTATCAGATCCAGGAATTCTATTTTCAATACGTATATTCCTTTCCTCAATTGATGGAATTCTAAAACCACAACTTCTATTACCTATTCCCCATTTAACATTTTTAGGAGCACCCCAAGTTGCAAACAATCTTCTAAATGAATTTATATTTGGAGCGTATATTGGCATTAATAATGGAGTATATTTTTCCAAACCACCTAAATAGTTTTTCATTTTTTTTGAAATTTTAGTTGATTGATTAAAAAAAATATTTTTATTTTTTTCATTATATATTGATTGATGTATGTGCATTGCACTACCAGGTTGGTTCTCCATAGGTTTTGCCATAAATGTTGCATGAAGTTTATGTTTCAAAGCTGACTGTCTTAGAGTTCGTTTAAATAAAAATACCTGGTCTGCTAGATCTAAAGGATCGCCATGCTGAAAATTAATTTCCATCTGAGCTGAGCCAGATTCATGATTAATAGTATCAATTTCTATATTTTGTGCTTCACAATAATTATATACATCCTCAAAAAGATGATCAAATTCGTTAACAGCATCTATACCCAAGGCTTGTTTACCTGTTTCTTGTCTACCTGATTGACCAACTGGCACTTCTAGGGGGTAATCCGAGTCAGCATTAGGTTTCACTAAATAAAATTCTAACTCTGGTGAAACAATTGGAGTTAATTTATCTTTTTTATAAAGTTTAAGAATATTTTTTAGAGCATTTCTACTAGAATTTATAACATCATCTCCATTAAGATTTATTGCATCGCAGATAATTTGTGCAGTAGGGTCGTCGTACCATGGCACTACTCTCATTGTATCAAAATCTGGTTTTAAAATTACATCAATGTCAGTTGGATTGTAAACACTTCTTGGTAAAGCACCAGCAGAGTCCTCAGTTGCATAATCTCCTGATATGGTTTGAATAAAAGTTGATTGTGGTAATCTGTGACTTTCATCTTCCAATCCTTTTAAAAATTTATTTGTCGGTAAAATTTTTCCCCTTGCTATACCCCCAAGATCTGGAACTAAACATTCAACTTCTGTAATAGAGTTTTCCTGAAACCAATTTTGAAATTTTTCAATCATATTGAGACTGTTTGTTTACTAATTATTATTAAACCATTAAAGATAAGTTAATGTTTACTACAAAAAAAAGGACTTTTAATCAACATGATAATGAAAAAGAGAGTTTTTATAAATTTTCAGCACCTAATTTTTCTAATCAAACTAAATTAAATGAGAATATTTCAACTGATGTATGTATTATTGGAGGTGGTTTAACAGGTATTTCTTCAGCATTAAATTTATCTAATCAAGGTTTATCAATAACTATTTTGGAAGCAAACAAAGTTGGATCTGGTGCTTCTGGTAGGAATGGTGGTCAACTAGGAATTGGAATGAGAAAAGATCAATTCTACTTAGAAAAAAAATTTGGTATTGAAAAAGCAAAATTTTTTTGGAAAGTTGGATTAGATGCTGTTTCAAATGTAGTTAATTTAATTGAAAAATACAAAATTGACTGTGCGCTTAGACAAGGTGTTCTTCATGTAGGCAACACAAAAAAAGATTATAAATATTTTCAAGATGAAATTGAGCATATGCAGAAGAATTATAATTATAATAATTATGAATACTTTGACCACAATTCAATAAGAGATGAAGTTAATAGTGACAGATATTTTTCGGGAATGCTTTTAAAGGATTCTTATCATTTAAACCCATTAAAACTGACATATGGTTTAGCAGAACAGTGTTTAGCAAATGGTATAAATATATATGAAAATTCTCCGGCTGATAAAATTGTTGATAATCAAAAAGAAGTTATAATTCACTCTGGAAAAAATATTATTAAAGCAAAGAAAGTAATTATTGGTTGCAATGGTTATCTTGACAATCTTTTAGGATCAAAGAGAAATTATTTTATGCCTATAAATAATTATATTATTGCAACAGAACCTCTCGGAAAAGATCTGGCAAGTAAATTAATCAAAAGAAATTGTGGCGTAATAGATTCTAGATTTATGATTGATTATTATAGATTTTCAGAAGACTACAGACTTCTTTTTGGAGGACCTGAAACAATTACATCTCATTTTGTAAAAGATGCAAAGAGTTTTGTCTCTAAACGAATGTATAAAGTTTTTCCTGAATTAAAAAAATTTAAAATTGAATTTTCTTGGGGAGGTACCTTGGCAATATCGATTAATAGATTGCCTATTTTTGGAACTATAATGAATCAAAAGTTATATTATGCTCATGCTTACTCTGGGCATGGCTTAGCTATGAGTATTATGGGAGGAAAAATGGTAGCTGAAAAAATTTTAAATAAATCAAATAATTTTGATATGTTTGAGCAAATTAATCATTTTAAAATTCCAGGTGGCAACATGTTTAGAAGACCATTGTATTCTTCAGCCATTATTTACTATAGGTTAATGGATTATTTAAATAGATTGTAATTACTTAATTGCTCTTCTTAATCGGTCATTTATAGTTTTGCCAAGCCCTTTATCAGGTATTTCTACTACAGCAATTTTTTTGCATCTACTTTGATCTAATTTATGAAGATAATGATAAAAATTTTTTGCTGCTTCATTTAAATTTTTTTTATTACTCAAATTTAAATTAATTATTTTAGACTTTAATTTATTATTGCCAAAATTTAATAAACCTTCATTTTTTAGTATTCTCTTAGCATTCATTCTTATTGGCTTTAAAGTTGAGTAATGTTTTTTTAAATTACCAGGAGAAATAGATGATTTCTTTTTAATTTTTACTTTTGCATATTTATTTAACTCTTCAACAGTTATGCTGCCATATCTTAATACTTCTATTTCATTATTGGTATCAATTCTAACAACTGTGGACTCTAGTCCATGAGAAGACTGTGTATCTTTTAAAACAAATATTTTTTTTACGAGAATAGGATCGATATCCATAATATTGGTTACGGAAGTTCTTTCTGATAGATTAGCACTAGGGGCTGCAATAGGTAGGTCAAATAAAGTAATTAATTTTTTAGCCAATTTATTACTGGGAATTCTGCAGCCAACTAAAGTTGAGTTGTTAGAGACTAATTTTGATATTTTAGAATTTTTCTTTTTTTTTAATATTATTGTCAAAGGACCAGGCCAGAATGTTGAACCTAATTTTTTTTCAAATTTATTTAAAATAAAATATTTTTCTATTTGTTTAATACTTTTAAAGTGACAAATAATTGGATTACTTCGTGGTCTTTTTTTTACTTTAAAAATAGATTTTACAGCCTCATCATTTGTTGCATCTGCTCCAAGACCAAATACTGTTTCTGTGGGAAATATTACAAGTTCTCCACTGCTTAATAATTTTTTTGCAATATCTAACTTATTTTTTTTCATATTTTTTTATAAAATGTTTCCATCTATCTTTAAAATAGTTATTATAAATACTTGTATATGGGAAAAGTTATAGCATTTTCGAATCAAAAAGGTGGTTCAGGTAAATCGACTCTTTCAGCAAATTTATCAGTTTTGTGGAGCAATAGTGGTTATAAAGTAGCTGTTATAGATGCTGATGCACAAAAAAGTCTATCATATTGGCTTGAAGCAAGAAAATCTTATTATGGTGAAGATGATATTGGAATAACTCAATTAAATTTTGATATAAGGAATTTAATAGATGAAATTAAAGCCATAAAAAGAAAGTACGACTTTATAATAATTGATAGCCCTCCATCTATAACTTTTGAAACAATGCAGGTTGTAAAAGCTTCTGATAGGGTATTTGTTCCAGTACAACCAAGTCCAGTAGACTTAATGGCTACACTTCCTTTTTTAAAAATTGCAAAACAAGAAAGAAAAAATCCAATAATTATTCTTAATAGAGTGATGCCGAGAGCAAAATTAACTGACGCAATGATTTTGCGTTTAAGATATGCTGGTGCTAAAATTGCTCGCTCCCGACTGTCTAGCAAAGTATTATTTGCAGAAACATTCTCAGTTGGAAGGGGTGTAGTAGATATAAGTGTTACATCAGATGCTTCAAAAGAAATAATTAATGTTGGAAACGAAATTTTAAGAAATTTCTAACTTAATGTCTGATATCACAACTGTTATACTTGCTGCAGGCAATAGTACGAGATTTAAAGCAAGTAAATCAAAGCTTGTTTATCCATTATGCGGGTTACCAATTGTTTCACATATTTTTAATATTGCAAAAAAAATATCTGGTAAAAATATATTAGTTGTATCTAATGAAAAAAATAAAGAAGAATTAAAGTTAATATTAAATACCTCAAAGTTAGTTGTTCAAAAAAAACAAAAAGGAACCGCTGATGCAATTGAGCAAGTTAAAAAATATGTTAAATCAAAAAATATTTTAATTTTATTTGGTGATACACCTTTAGTTGAAGTTAAAGATATAAGAAAACTAGTAAGTAAATTTAAAAAAAGTAAAGCGAAAGCTTCGTTAATTGCATTTAATACTTTAGAGCCACATGGTTATGGTAGGTTATTATTAAATAACAACTACGTTGAAGAAATAATTGAGCAAATCAATTTAAAACCTGAACAAAAAAAAATCAATTTATGTAATTCTGGTATTTTGATAGCAAATACTAAATTATTATTTGATAATTTAAAAAATATTAAAGAAAATAAAATTAAAAAAGAAAGATATCTTCCTGATATATGCAAAATTTTTTCAAAAAAAAATATTCCTATCAATTATATTGAGTGCAACAAAGAAACAATGTTGGGCATAAATACATTGGATGATTTTAATGTTGTACAAAATATCTTGCAAAAAAAATACGTAAAAAATTTTATAAAAAATGGAGTCAATTTTTTAAAACCCAATACTTGTTATTTAAGCTATGACACCAAAATTGAACCTACTGTTACAATTGAAAGTAATGTTACAATAAAGGAAAAAACAATTATAAAAAAAGGTTCAATAATTAAAAGTAATTCATACTTAGAAGAGGTTACAATAGATGAAAATTCACATATTGGTCCAAGTGCTAGATTAAGACCAAAAACAAAAATCGGAAAAAAATCAAAGATTGGTAACTTTGTTGAAATAAAAAATTCTAAAATTGGAAATAATGTTTCTATTGCTCATCTTTCATATGTTGGAGATTCAGAAATAGGAAATAATGTGAATATAGGTGCTGGCACAATAACTTGTAACTATGATGGAAAGAAAAAACACAAAACGATAATAAAAGATAATGTATTTATAGGTTCAAACACATCACTCATTGCTCCAGTTGTAATTGAGTCTAAATCTAGAATTGGTGCAGGTAGTGTTATCACTAAAAATATTCCCAAAAATTCACTTGCTATTGAAAGATCAGCCTTAAAAATTCTAAGAAATAAAAGATCTAAATAATAACCCTTGTTTCAAGATATATTAGGGTTTATGAGCCTTTTCAAATTATGAGCGATAAATGGTCACCAAATAGTTGGAGAAATAAAAATGCTCTTCATATGCCTAACTATCAGAATGAAGATCATCTAAATAAAACTCTAAATGAAATTTCCAAATATCCACCTTTAGTTTTTGCTGGAGAAGCGAGACTATTAAAAAAGAAACTTGGAGAAGTTTCAAACGGAAATGCTTTTTTATTACAAGGTGGAGATTGTGCAGAAAGTTTTGCAGATTTTCATCCAGATAATATTAGAGATACATTTAAAGTTATTTTACAAATGGCTGTTGTATTAACGTTTGGCGCTTCTTGTCCAATTGTTAAAGTAGGAAGAATTGCTGGACAGTTTGCAAAGCCAAGATCATCTGCCACAGAAGTTATTAATGATTTAGAACTTGAGTCTTATAAAGGCGATATAATTAATGGGATAGACTTCAATCAAAAAGACAGAGATCCTAATCCAGATAGATTAATTCAGGCGTACAATCAGTCTGCATCTACACTTAATCTTTTAAGAGCTTTTTCTCAGGGCGGTTTTGCCAATTTAAATAAAATACATCAATGGAACCTAAATTTTGTTAAAGGTGAGAATGCTGCTAAATTTAGAGAGATATCTTCTAGAATTGACGAATGCTTATCTTTTATGGAGGCATGTGGAATAAATGGAAACAGTGTAAGACAATTAAATGAAACAGACTTCTTTACAAGTCATGAAGCTTTACTTCTTCAATATGAGGAAGCATTAACAAGAATAGATAGTACTTCAGGTAAGTGGTACGATGTTTCAGCTCACATGTTGTGGGTAGGTGACAGAACACGACAACTTGATGGAGCACATATTGAATTTTTAAGAGGTATTGAGAACCCTATAGGTATTAAAGTGGGTCCAAGCACAAAGACAGAAGAACTATTAAAGATATTAGATGTGTTGAATCCAAATAATGAAGCTGGAAAAATAACGCTGATATGTAGAATGGGTCATGAAAAAGTTAGCGGAATACTTCCAAAAATAATTAGATCAGTTAATTCAGCTGGTAAAAATGTTGTTTGGACTTGTGACCCTATGCATGGAAATACTATCAAATCTAACACGGGTTTTAAAACTAGGCCATTAAAAGATATAATTTCTGAAATTCAGCAATTTTTTCAAATTCACAGAAGCGAAGGAACATATCCAGGCGGCGTACATTTAGAAATGACTGGTCAAGATGTTACAGAATGTATGGGAGGTCTTCAAGAAATAACAGATGAAGATCTAAAAAATAGATATCATACATATTGTGATCCGAGACTAAATGCCTCGCAGTCCCTAGAATTGGCTTTTTTATTATCAGATTTTTTAAAAGAAGAAAAATTGCTCTCAAAGCAATCTTCAAATTTATAAATTTATATTTATATATTACTTATGAATTCAAAGGATAAGATCGAATACATTTCTAATTGGATTAAAGATTACGCTAAATCTATAGATAACCATCAAACTACCCTAGTAATAGGAGTGTCAGGAGGAGTGGACTCAGCTCTTACTAGCACCTTATGTGCTCAAACTGGTTTAAAAACTATAGCTGTTTCAATGCCTATTAAGCAAAATTCATCACAACATGATTTAAGTTTAAGACATTTAGAATTTTTAGAGCAAAATTACCCAAATGTAGAAACAAAAATAATCGAGCTAGATAATGTTTTTAAAACATTTCAAAATACGATGCAAAATTTTGATAGTGAGTTAGCTTTTGCAAATTCAAGATCTAGACTAAGAATGGTAACTCTATACCAAATAGCTCAAAGTAATAATGGTATAGTTGTTGGTACTGGAAATAAAGTTGAAGATTTTGGTGTTGGATTTTATACAAAATATGGTGATGGAGGTGTAGATATATCGCCAATAGCAGATTGTACTAAAACTGAGGTGTGGGAATTAGCTGAAGAAATTGGGGTTATAAAAGATATTATTAGCGCAGCACCGACAGATGGTTTATGGGATGATAGTAGAAATGATGAAAGCCAGCTTGGTCTTTCATATAAGCAATTAGAAGAAGCAATGGAAAATAAGTCTAGTGAATACTACAGTAGATACGAAGAAATTAGAAAGCCAAATCTTCATAAGATGAAGCCTATTCCTGTTTGCGAAATTCCAAAAGAATAATATGAAGTGTAGGTTCGCTCCTAGCCCTACAGGAAAAATACATATCGGTAATGCTAGATCAGCAATTTTGAACTGGATTTTTTGTCAAAAAAATCAAGGTGAGTTTGTATTAAGAATTGATGATACTGATGCCAATAGGAGTTCTAAAGAATTTGAGACAAGTATCAAAGATGATCTTAAATGGCTTGGATTAAATTGGAGTTACACTTTTAATCAGTCCTCTAGACAGCATATTTACAATGAGAAAATCCAAATTCTAAAACAAAAGAAAAGACTTTATCCATGTTTTGAAACAGAAGAGGAATTAGCTTTAAAGAAAAAATCTTTGTTATTATCTGGGAAACCACCTATTTATGATAGATCATCATTAAATCTAAGTGATGAAGAAGTAGAAAAAAAAATAGAATCTGGAATCCAACCCCATTGGAGATTCAAATTAGATCATGAAAATATTGGTTGGAAAGATATCATCAAAGGAGATGTTTCATTTGATGCAAAAAATTTGAGTGATCCTGTTTTAATTAGAGCTGATGGAACATTGTTATACCATTTACCTTCAGTCATTGATGATATTGAAGAAAAAATTACGCATATTATTAGAGGGGAAGATCACATTGCTAATACTGCTTATCATATTCAAATTTTTAAGGCTCTTGAATCTTCTATTCCATCATTTGCTCATCATCCATTCTTAGTTGATGAAACTGGTAAGGGTTTTAGCAAAAGACTTGGCAGTCTTTCAATTGAAAATTTTAGAGACGAAGGATACGAAAATATATCTTTACTTAATTATTTTCTTTTTATTGGTTCGAGCAGTAATATTGATCCAATCAAAGATTTAAATGAAATAGTAAAAAAATTTGATATTCAAAGCTTATCTAGATCTTCTGCTAAATTTTCAATTGAATCCTTAAGAAATCTTAATGAAAATACTATTAAATTATTTAGTTATAATGAGATTAGTCATAAGTTAAAAAACATAAAATCTAATTTTCAAAAAGAGAGTTTTTGGCGTTTTATTAAAAATAATATTTCATTTGTTAATCAAGCTAAAGAGTGGGAAGAAGTAATTACAAAAATAAATAATGCTAAAGATTTAAATATTGATGATAGTTTTATTAATACGGCAGTTGATGAATTACCCGAGGGTCCTTTTGATGAAACAACATGGGATCATTGGACATCAAAAATTAACAAAAAAACTGGGCTTAAAGGAAAAGATTTATTTATGCCTTTGAGGTTAATTTTGACAGGAAAATCTCATGGACCCGAATTAAAATATCTACTACCATTATTTGATAGAGACGAAATCTTGCAAAAACTTGGAAAAATCTAGTAAATTTTAATTTATACTCTATTAGCGATCTATTAATTATGGAAGATAAAGTATATTTATTCGATACTACACTTAGAGATGGTCAGCAAACAACAGGAGTTAATTTTTCTGTTAGTGATAAAATGAATATATCCCAACATCTTGATGATTTAGGAATAGATTACATTGAAGGTGGATGGCCGGGAGCAAATCCTACCGATAATGATTTTTTTTCAAGAAATACAAAATTTTCAAAAAGTAAATTGACTGCCTTTGGTATGACAAGAAGACCAGGTAGAAGTGCAGATAACGATCCAGGATTAAATGCACTAATTAATTCAAGCGCAAGTTGTGTTTGTATTGTAGGTAAATCATCATCATTTCATGTAAAAAACGCTTTAGAGATATCTGAAGATGAAAATTTAAAAATGATCATTGATAGTATTCAATCAATAAAAAATAAAAACAAAGAGCCAATTTTTGATGCAGAACATTTTTTTGATGGCTTTAAAGAAAATAAAGAGTTTGCATTGAATTGTATTAAAGCAGCTTATGATGCTGGTGCAAGATGGGTTGTACTTTGTGATACAAATGGGGGAACTCTTCCAGATGAAATTTACAATATTGTTTCAGAAGTAGTAAAAGTTATACCAGGTCAAAATGTTGGTATACATGCTCACAATGATACTGACAATGCAGTTGCGAATGCATTAGCAGCTATTAATGCTGGAGCAAGACAGATACAGGGAACAATTAATGGTTTAGGAGAAAGATGTGGAAATACTAATTTAATCTCCTTAATTCCATCTTTGGTTCTAAAAACAAAATATAAAACAAATATTTCAACAGATAAGTTAAAAAATTTAATTCATATTTCTAGAACATTAAATGATATTCTTAACATGCCTTCAAGAAAAAATGCTCCATATGTTGGAGATCATGCTTTCTCTCATAAAGGTGGATTACATGCATCTGCAATAGAAAAAAATTCTTCAACTTATGAGCATATTAAACCAGAAATTGTTGGTAATTCTAGAAACGTAGTAATTTCAAATCAGGCAGGAAGATCTAATATATTAAATCAATTAAATAAGATTAATATTGATCTACCTAAAAATGAAATCAATAATATCTTAGAGATTATCAAGGAAAAAGAATCAGAAGGATATTCATTTGATACTGCTTTAGCTAGTTTTGAACTATTAGTAAGACGTCATCTTGGTCATTTTGAGGATTTTTATAATTTAGAAAAATTTAGAGTCACAGATGAAAGAAGATGGAATGCTAAAGGTGAAATTGTTACTGAAGCAGAGGCTACGGTATTTTTAAAAGTTAAAGATTCAAATATGATGACAGTAGGCACTGGAAATGGTCCAGTAAATGCTATTGATAGTGCATTAA
>CACNHT010000017.1 GCA_902620285.1 uncultured Alphaproteobacteria bacterium
TAGAAAGAGCAAAATTGAATAATCAAAATACAAAAAAATTTAATGGAAATGTTGCAGTAATTACAGGTGGAGCTGGAAAAATTGGAAGTGCGATTGCAAATAAATTTATAAATGAAAATATTGAAGTTATACTTTTAGATAAAAACTTTAAAAATCTTGATGTAAATATCAAAAAGAAATGCCTATGTATTGCATGTGATTTAACTAATAATTCGCAAATTAATAAAGCATTAAATCAGATATTAAAATTATTTGGTGGTATAGATATTCTAATAGCAAACTCTGGTGCTGCATTTCAAGGTAGTATGCTAAATGTAAAAAAAGATATTTTGGAAAAAAGTTTAGAGGTAAATTTCTATAGTCATCATAACATAGTCCAAAAAATAGCAAATATTATGGTATCACAAGGTTTTGGAGGTTCGATTTCTCTTAATTTGTCAAAACAATCTATAAATCCTGGTAAGGATTTTGGACCATATGGTATCGCAAAAGCTAGCTCGTTATTTTCTATGAAACAATATGCTTTAGAATTTGGAAAATATAACATTCGGGTTAATGGAATTAATGCTGATCGTATAAAAAGTGGTTTATTAACTGATCAGTTTATTAAAGAAAGAGCAAAAGCTAGAAATATGTCTTCAACTGAATATTTAAATAATAATTTACTTCAAAAGCAAGTAACTGCAGAAGATGTTGCTGAAGCATTTTTTGCTCAATTATCCTTTGAAAAAACAACTGGGAATATTATTACTGTTGATGGTGGTAATATTGAGGCTAGTTTAAGATAGGTGTTATTAAAATTTTTAGAAAAAATTGGAAGAAAAAAAATTGTTCTAGATAGAGGACCATCTCATCCAGAATTTCATAAAGCAAAACCATGGATGGAAAGATACTACCTATTATTTAGAAAAAGACCAAAATGGTTTCCTTTTAATATTCTGATTCATAAAATGTTAGATGATGATCACGGTGAAGGAGTTCATAATCATCTTTGTCCTTATATAACAATTATTTTAAAAGGTGGTTATTGGGAAACAACAAAAAAAGGAAAATTTTGGAGATCTCCTGGATACATTGGTTTTAGATCTGCTGATCATCTGCACAGAGTTGACTTAAAACCTAATACAAACACAATGACCTTATTTATTCCTGGACCATTTGGTTTTAGAAAAACTAAAAGAGCTGATTATAAAACAAAAATATAATTATTTATATAAATTAAATTATTCCGTCATATATTAACTTACATCCACTCAAAAAAAGTAAAACATAAACAATATTAAAAAATAATTTTTCCGGAATTCTCTTTTGTAGAAAGTACCCAAGTAAAACACTAATAAAAGCTAGTGGCAGTAAATAAAGAGAAATCATAAGATTAGAAGGTGCTAATAATCCCACAAAATAATATGGAACTAATTTAACAAGATTTATAACCATGAATGCCAATGTCATTGTTCCAATAAATGAAATTTTATCTAGCTTTAAAGGCAGTATATAAAAATTAATTGGTGGATTTCCTGCATGAATTAAAAAACTTGTATATCCAGCAACTGATGACCAAAAGTACCCTTTAAGTTTTGTTGGTTTTAGTAAATAATTATTTTTCTGAATAAATGAAACTAGAACAAAAATAATTGATATAACACCAACCATTATTCTTATCTGATCTTCGTTTGTAAACTCAAAAGTTAAAGTTCCAAATAAAATACCAATTATAGATGCTGGGATTACAATTTTTAAAATACTGTTTATCCATTTTTTCCAATACAAATAGATTGCCGAAAAATCCATTATTATTAAAAGTGGCAATAATATTCCTGCAGCTTGCAAAGGACTCATTGCAAACGACATAATTGGCACTGCTAGCATCGCGATAGGTCCTGGAACACCACCTTTAGATAAACCAAATACCAAAACTCCCAATGACGCAAAAATATAAAAATATAAATCCATTTAATTTAAAATTTTTAATGCATTTTTAATATCTTTTATTTGATCATCAATGTCTTCCAATCCACAATATAATCTAATTAAAGTTCCAGTATTTCTATTTTTAAACTCTCTTTTATCTAATGGAGGAAAGGTAATAAGGCTATCAAATCCACCCCAGCTGTATCCCAATTTGAATATTTTAAGTTTGTTAAAAAATTTTTCAATTTGATTGTTTGAATATTTCTTTTTTAGCATAAATGAAAATAAGCCTGTGCTACCAGAGAAATCTCTTTTCCATATTTTATGATTTTTTGTGTGCGGCAATGCTGGATGAAATACATCAGATACAAGATCATGATCGAGTAAATATTTTGCCATTAACAAAGCATTTTTTTCAATTTCTCTCATTCGAATTTCAAGTGTTGGCAATCCTCTAATTGCTAAATAAACTTCTTCTGAGCCAGGACATATGCCTAAAGTTTTTGAAGCTGTTCTTATTTTTTTGGAATATTTTTTATTAGACGAAACAAAACCAATTAATACATCTGAGTGGCCATTTATATATTTAGTTCCAGCATCAATAATAATATCAATACCTAATTTAATTGGATTACAAAATAATGGTGAAGCCCAAGTATTATCCATAACAGTTGGTATTTTGTTTTTTTTAGCAATTTTTGTAATGAAAGGTATATCAATAATATCAAAAGTTGCTGTACCTGGAGATTCTAAGTAAATTAGCTTAGTATTATTGTTAATTAATTTCTGAAAACTATTAATATTTTTTGTGGGATGAAAATATTTTATTTTAACATTATACTGTTTAAGAATGTCTTCACAAAAAGTTCTAGTAGGACTATAAACACTATCATTTATTAAAACTTCATCACCAGATTTTAAAAAAGTAAAAAAAGGAATAACTATAGAGGCTAATCCTGATGGTGATAATACTGTATCATTGCAGTTATATAAAAAAGAAATACTTTCTTCTAACTGCTTATGAAATGGATTTTTATTTATTCCATAATATGTTGTTCTATCATCAAAATTTTTAATATCGTTTAAGTAATCTTTATATGTATTAAAGATCATTGTAGAGCCTTTGTAGGTACCAGGGTTTATAAAACCTTTTTGCTTAAGAGGATTTCTGCCTATTTTGGTTAATTTTGTTTTTATTTTCATAAACAACTAAATATTGTATAAGCCAAAATCTTTATATACAAATTATAGTAGGCGATTTTAAGCTTAACAAATCTATTATTGGGATTAACTTATTAATTTGTTATAGGGAAGCAATCTTTGAAAAAAGATATTTAAATAATTATTTAAACGGAGAAAATAATATGAAAAAACTATTATCTATCTTTGCAGTTGTAGCGTTTGCTTTTTCAGCACATGCTGGAACTCTTGATGATGTTAAAAATAGAGGTTTTCTAAAATGTGGAGTAACAACTGGTCTTGCTGGTTTTGCTGCTCCAGATGATAACGGTGAATGGGCTGGTCTAGATGCAGATATGTGTCGTGCAGTTGCTGTAGCTGTTTTTGGAGACCGTTCAAAAGTAGAATTTATTACTACTACAGGTAAATCTCGTTTCCCAACATTAGCTTCAGGTGAAGTTGATATGTTAGCGAGAAATACAACTTGGACAATTAGCCGTGATGTTAATCTTGGTTTTGAGTTCGTAGGTGTAAACTTCTACGATGGACAAGGTTTCATGGTTCCATCTGCTCTTGGTGTATCAAGTGCAACTGAGCTTGATGGTGCTACTGTATGTATCCAAACTGGTACTACTACAGAGTTAAACCTTGCTGACTTCTTTAGATTAAATGGAATTAGCTACGAAGCACTTCCAATTGAAACTAATGATGAAGGTAAAGAAAACTTATTTGCTGGAAGATGTGACGTATACACAACTGATGCTTCAGGTCTTTCTTCAACAAGAGCTGCTGCTTCTAATCCAGATAAATGGGTTGTATTACCAGAAATTATTTCAAAAGAACCACTTGGTCCACTTGTAAGACATGGTGATCACCAGTGGGGTGACGTAGTTCGTTGGTCTTTAAATGCAATGATTATTGCTGAAGAACTAGGTATTACATCTGAAAACGTTGATGCTCAAATGAGCTCTAATGTTCCTGAAGTACTAAGACTTCTTGGTGTTGAAGGTAACTATGGAGAAATGCTTGAGTTAAGTAATGATTGGGCTTACCAAATTATCAAACAAATTGGTAACTACTCTGAATCTTACGAAGCAAACGTAGGTCCAGACACACCTCTAGAAATTGCAAGAGGTTTAAATGCTCTATGGACTCAAGGTGGTATTTTATACGCACCTCCATTCAGATAAATCTTAATTAAATTTAAAACGGGGGGTTTTAAACCCCCCATTTTTTTTGTATATACAAGCAATGCGATCTAACTTAGGTTTCTTTTCTGATGAAAAATTTAGATCCATTTTTTTTCAAACTTTAGTTGTAGGTTTATTTGCCTTAGGTTTGTTCTTTGTAATTACTACAACTTCTTACAACTTAGAAAAAAGAAATATTGCGACTGGTTGGAGTTTTCTTCAAAATCCAGCTGGCTTTGATATAAGTTTTTCACCTTTTTTAGAATTTAAATCTACTGATACTCACTTAAAAGTTTATTTTGTTGGTGTTTTAAATACTCTTTTAGTTTCTATTACAGGATGTATAGCTGCAACAATTTTAGGCTTTATATTGGGTATAATAAGGCTATCTTCAAATTGGTTGTTAAGTCGACTAGTTTATATTTACGTTGAATTTTCAAGAAATGTTCCTTTACTTCTTCAAATAATTTTATGGTATAGTATTTTAATACAACTACCTCGTGTAAAGCAATCACTTCAAGTTCTTGATGTATTTTATATTTCAAACAGAGGATTGTATTCTCCAAGACCAATATTTGAAAGTGGATTTTCATATGTATCCATTGCAATTGTATTAGCTTTAATTTCAAGTTTCTTAATAAATAGATGGGCAAAAAAAAGACAAGATAAGACAGGCCAACAATTCCCCGTATTCTCAAGTTCAATTGGATTAATATTCATTGTTCCATTAATTTTATTTTTTATTCTTGGTTCACCTTTGTCTTTTGAGCATCCAGAATTAAAAGGTTTTAACTTTAAAGGCGGTCTAGTTATTAGACCTGAATTTATAGCAATGTTTTTAGCTTTATCAATTTACACTGCAGCCTTCATTTCTGAAATTGTTAGAGCGGGTATAATGTCTGTTTCAAAAGGACAAAGAGAGGCTTCAGCTGCTATAGGCTTAAAACAAACATGGATAATGAGACTAATCATTATACCCCAAGCTCTTAGAGTGATTGTCCCTCCACTAACAAGTCAGTATCTAAATTTAACTAAAAATTCTTCTTTAGGAATTGCTGTCGGATATGCTGACCTTGTTCACGGTTTTGGAGGAATAAGTTTAAATCAAACTGGTCAAGCTATTGAATGTATGGCTATTGTTATGGCAACTTATTTGTCAATTAGTCTTACAATATCTTTCTTTATGAACATTTATAATAGAAGTATACAATTTAAGGAAAAGTAATGAACGAAATGAATGCAGTTAGAAAACCACCAGTAGCAACAACAGGTATTATTGGTTGGTTACGAATTAATTTATTCTTCAATTGGACAAACTCATTAATAACTCTATTTGTTGTTTATTGTTTGTATCAGTTTATACCTTGGATTTTAGATTGGACAATATTTTCAGCTGACTTTAAATATAATTATCTTGGTGAACAAATTACTAACCAAGAAATGTGTTCACGAAATTTAGATCCTGAAAATGGGGGAGCTTGTTGGGCAGTTATATATGTAAGGTTTTATCAATTTATTTATGGATTTTATCCAAAGGTTGAAGTTTGGAGAGTTAATTTAGCGTATATTATGCTAGCTTTTGCGCTGCTACCTCTTTTGTATGCAAAACTTCCATATAGAAAGTACTTCTTATATTTTACATACATTTTTCCTGTTATTGCGTATTTTTTACTTAATGGTGGATTGGGATTTACTGAAGTATCTACTAACAAATGGGGCGGTCTTCTAGTAACACTCGTCCTAGGCTGTACAGGAATTGCATTAGCTTTTCCTATTGGAATTATGTTGGCTTTAGGCCGAAGATCTAAATTACCAGTTATAAGCATGATGTGCACATTGTTTATTGAGTTTATTAGAGGTGTTCCTCTTATAACTTTATTATTCTTTGGAATGGTAATGCTTCCTCTTTTTTTACCAGAAGGAATAGATATGGATGGTTTGGTAAGAGTTCTTGTTGCAGTTACTTTATTTCAATCAGCTTATATGGCAGAGGTTATAAGAGGAGGACTGCAGGCAATACCTCCTGGTCAATATGAAGCTGCTAAATCACTTGGTATGTCTTATTGGAGAATGAATTTATTAATAATACTTCCTCAAGCTATTAGAATTTCCATACCACCAATTGTCAACACATCTATAGGTTTATTTAAGGATACAACGTTAGTTATTATTGTAGGAATATTAGATTTATTAGGTATTGGAAGAGGTACTTTAGCGGATACAAATTGGTTAGGTTTATCTTATGAAATTTACTTTTTTGTAAGTTTGGTATTTTTTATATTCACATTTGGAATGTCTAGATACAGTTTGTATTTGGAAAAGAAATTAAAAACAGGTATTAATATGGGGGCTGATTAAAATGAGTGAAGAATCTATAATTTCATTAAAAAATGTTAACAAGTGGTTTGGAGATTTTCATGTATTACAAGATGTAAATCTTGAAGTTAAGAAGAAAGAAAGAATTGTAGTTTGTGGTCCTTCTGGTTCTGGTAAATCTACAATGATCAGATGTATTAATAGATTGGAAGAGCACCAAGAAGGTTCAATTGTTGTTGATGGAATTGAGTTAACAGGAAATTTAAAAAATATTGATAATGTTAGAAAAGAAGTTGGAATGGTGTTCCAGCAATTTAATTTATTCCCTCATTTATCTGTAAAAGAAAATATAACACTAGCTCCAATTTGGGTTAAAAAAATGCCAAAGGCAGAAGCAGAGGAACTGGCTATGAGACAATTAGAAATAGTAAAAATTCCTGAACAAGCCAACAAGTATCCTGGTCAATTATCTGGCGGTCAACAACAAAGAGTAGCAATTGCTAGATCCCTTGCAATGAATCCGAACATCATGCTTTTTGATGAACCAACTTCAGCTCTTGATCCTGAAATGATTAAAGAAGTTTTAGATGTTATGGTTGATTTGGCAAACGGTGGAATGACAATGATTGTTGTTACTCACGAAATGGGTTTTGCTAAGACAGTAGCTGATAGAATGGTGTTTATGGATGAAGGTAAAATTGTTGAGGAAGCTAGCCCAGATAAGTTTTTTAATAATCCAGAGAGTGATCGTACAAAGTTATTTTTAAGTCAGATTCTTCATCAGTAATTTAAGAAGATAACAATAAATTAACTCTTCTATTCATTTTACCTTTGTTTTCTATTTTGCCGATTTGAATTTTACCAATCTCATTAGTTGATTTCACATGTGTACCACCACAAGGTTGTAAATCAATATCACCAATTCTAATTAATCTTATTTTACCATCTACTTGAGGCGGTTTTACTGACATAGTTCTGACTAGTTCAGGTTTTTCTTCTAATATATTACTTTCAATTACTTCACTAGTAACGGTATGATTATCTTCAACCAACAAATTTATTTTTTCTTCTAATTCTTCTTTATTTATTTGTTTATCTGGATCATTAAAATCTAATCGACTTTTTTCATAACCAATTTGACCGCCAGTTACTCCTAAAGGGACTATAGAACACAACAAGTGCAGTGCAGTATGCATTCTCATATGCTTATATCGTAAATCCCAATTTATTTTTCCAATTATGTTAGTATTCTCTTCAAGATCTTTGAGATCATCTACAATATTTATGATTTTATTATTTTCTTTAATAGTATCTAAAACTTGTATTTTTATACTTTCAGTTTCTATTGCACCTGTGTCCCCAGGTTGACCACCACTTTTTGCATAAAATGCTGTCTTATCTAACTCAATACGATTTTCTTCTTTTATAATGCCTGTAATTTTTGCTTTAAATTCTTTAAGGTATGCATCATCTTCGAATAATTTTGTCATAGCGTTTTTTAACAGTATTTTAAAAATATTATATTGACTTTTTTCTCATTCTGAATAAATTAGAACAAAAGTAGAACAAATAATTTTATAAATAATATAATTATTATTTATCAATTATTTAAATATTTTTTCTAATATTATGTCTAAAAAAATAGAAAACTTAATATTTAAAGCTGAATCCAAAGGAGATCAAATAACACCTTATTTTCTTGATACAGTATCTGCAGGTTTTCCATCTCCAGCTACTGATTATATGGAAAACAAACTTGATCTTAATGAATATTTGGTTCAACGTCCAACAGCAACCTATATCGTTAAAGCTAATGGCCCTTCTATGACTGATGCAGGCATATTATCAGGTGATTTACTTATTGTTGATAGAAGTATTACACCTCGTAACGACAATATTGTTATAGCCTCCATCTTTGGTGACCTAACAGTTAAAAAACTGAAAAAGAAAGATCAATCACTATTTTTAATTTCTGCCAATAGTGAGTATCCTAGTATTCAAGTTAAAGAAGAAATGGAGTGTTTTATATGGGGGGTAGTGACATATGTCATACACAAAACTACTTAATAGAGATCATAACTCAGTAAATCAATCTATAGCACTGATAGATTGCAATAATTTTTATGCGTCATGTGAAAGAATATTTAATCCAAAACTTATAGGAAAACCAATTGTCGTACTTTCCAATAATGATGGTTGTATTATTGCACGATCAAAAGAAGCAAAAAAATTAGGGATAAAAATGGGTGAACCCTATTTTAAAGCAAAAAATATTATTGAAAAAAATGATGTTAAAGTTTTTTCATCTAATTATTCTTTGTATGGTGATATTTCTCAGAGAGTAATGGAGACTTTATCAAGTTTCTCTTCAGAGGTAGAAATCTACTCTATAGATGAAGCATTTCTTGGTTTAAATGGTTTTGAGAATTATGAACTAAACACTTATTGCAGACATATTAGACAAACAATTAAGAGGTGGGTTGGTATTCCAGTTAGTATTGGAGTGGGCCCAACAAAAACACTATCAAAAATAGCTAATCATTTAGCAAAAAAACAACCAGACTATAAAGGTGTGTGCATACTAAAAAATAAAATAGAAATAAAAAAAGCATTAGAATTCACATCTATTGAAGAAGTATGGGGTATTGGAAGAAGATTATCTCTTTTCCTGAAAAAATATAATATTCATAATGCTTATCAATTTTCACAAATGGACAGAGGATGGATAAGAAAAAATATGGGTGTAGTGGGAGAGAAGACATACCTAGAATTAAATAGTGTATCGTGTTTAGAACTTGATTTGATTCCAAGTGATAAACAAAGTTGTTGTGTCTCAAGATCATTTAGTCAGCCAATAGAAAAATTATTTGATTTGGAGGAATCAATATCAACTTATGGATCAAGAGTATCAGAGAAAATAAGGGAAGAGGGGTTAGTCGCCGAGTCGATGAGTATTTTTGTTTTGACAAATCATTTTAATAGAAGAGAAAAACAATACTCGAATTCAATAAAACTACACTTACCTTTTCCAACAAATAATAGCATAAAAATTGTTAAAAGAGCTCTTCAAGGAATTAGAAAAATATACCGACCAGGATTTCGTTATAAAAAAGCTGGAATTATATTATATGGTCTTAGCAAGCACAATGTAACTAGAGGATTGCTTGATTATGACCGTGATACATCGGATAGAATAATGAATACTATTGATAATATTAATTCTAGATATGGAAGTTCAACTTTAAAGATAGCTTCTGAAGGTATAGAAAAAATATGGAAGATGAAAAGAGAAAACGTATCCCCATGTTACACAACACGTTTTGAAGAATTAGTGGAAGTTAAGGCTTAGATAAAATGGCTCCCCGGGCCGGGCTCGAACCAGCGACCGATCGGTTAACAGCCGATTGCTCTACCACTGAGCTACCGAGGAACACAATTTTGTTGATAATAAAAAAAAATTAAAAAACAAGAAAAATTTGGAGGCTCGGAGCGGAATCGAACCGCTGTGCAAGGCTTTGCAGGCCCCTACATCACCACTCTGCCACCGAGCCTAAAAAAATGACAATTATCACTATATTATTTCTAGTCAATTAATGAAAAAAAAATCTAAAGATTAATAATATAATTTAAATAATTGATTATATAATAGGTTTATATAAAGCATCCTTTAATAAATGAGTGAAACATTTGAAATTGCAAGAAAAAATATGGTTGTTAATCAGTTGAGACCAAACAAAATTAATGAAGAAAATATCTTACAAATATTTGAAAATACTCCTAAAGAAAATTATTTGGATGTCAGTTTAGGTAAAAATTGTTACCTAGATAATAATTTAGATATAACTGACAAAAGAGGATATCTTAAAAATTTACACCTAGCTCAAATTATAAAATATTCCAAAATTTTACCTAACGATAAGGTATTGCATATAGGTGGTTTAACGGGATACTTTTCTGCTTTAATTAGCTCACTATGTAAAGAACTTCATGTTGTAGAAGAAAATAGAGAACTATTTAAATTATTAAAACATAATATTAACAATACTGATAATACTAATATTAGTTTATTTAATCATAATTTATTAGATGGATTATCTGATAAAGCTCCATTTAGCTTAATTATTATTGACGGACCTATATTTAAAATAACTGATAAGTTAAAGAATCAACTATCAATGAATGAAGGAAGGTTAATATATATTAAAAAAATATATGATAATTTAGGTAAAGCTTATAAAATTATAAGAAATGAAGATTTGTATTCATCTGAGTATTTATTTGATGTAATGAGTAGTTATCAAATTCAAGAACAACAAGAGGATTTTAAATTTTAAATGAGATTATTTATATTATTGTTATTACTTATTTATTCTAAATCTATATTTGCTTTATCGATTGATGATTCTGTTAAAAGTACGATTGCAAATAATTTGAAGGTAAAAATTGCTTTTGAAAAACTAAATGAAAGCAAAGAAACTATTGAGGTAGCTATAGGCAAAAAACTTCCAACAGTAACTGGCACAATTTCTGGTACATATAGCAATAGTGATACAACATCAGCAGTTGGTGTATCAACAACACCAGAGACTTTTACAGATAAATATAAAATTAGTATTACTCAAAATTTGTATGATGGCGGTGAAAAAAGTTTAGAAATTGAAAGATCAAAAATTATTTACGAAAATGCAGTTATAAACTTTTATAAAACTGTTCAAGATTTATCGCTAACAGCTGTAGAAGGTTATTTAACCGTAATAAATTATGAAAAATCATTAGAGGCATCCGAAAAGAATTTTGATTCCGTTTCAAGATTTTTAGAAGAAGTAAAATTAAAATATGAATTAGGATCAGCAACCATAACTGAATTGAAAAATGCTGAGAGTGCTTTTTCAATTGCTGAAACAAATCTTTTTTCAGCCGAACAAAACTACAAAGTCAGTCTAAAAACATTTAAATCAATTGTTGGTAAAGAAGCTATTAATTTAGAAGATTATGTAAATATAGAAGACGATTTGAATTTTGATAATATATTTTCTGAAGTTAATAAGAATAATTTTAATATTTTAATTGCTCAAAATAATATTAAAATTAAAGAACTTGATCTCTTAAAAGAAAAAGGTTCTAATAGACCTACCTTAGATATAACAGCTTCCACAGAGTATTCGGATGGTTCACGCATAGATGCCGGAAGTGAAAACACTAATGCAACAATAGGGCTAAGTTTAACAATTCCAATATTTCAGCAAAACATTGACAAATCAGACATTAGAAAAATAAATTCTCAAATTTTACAAACTGAAATTGAGCTAGATGATCTTAAAGAAAGTTTAAGTATTGAGTTATCAAACTATTATAAAAACTATGTAGTTAGTAAATCAAATTTAAATACATCTTTATTAACAATAGAGTATGCAAATACTCTTCTAGAAAGTACTCAAGAGGAATACAGCCTTGGGACAAAATCTATCACTGATCTAATAGAAGCAGAAACTAATCTTTTAAACGTAAATGTTGAATATTTTAATGCAAATAAAAACTATCTGATTAATTATTTTAATTTACTAGCTTTAGATGGTTCACTGATTAAATTATTTGAGGAATATCTTCCTAGCTATAATTAGAGTTTTATTAATTTAATTAAACATTTATAATACCCATATGAATACAAAAAATTCTATCAATGAATCTCTTGAAGTCATACGAAGAGCACTTGAAGATGAAAAAAATGATTCAAATAAACATTCTTCATCTAATATTTTAATACTTAATCAAAAGGTTAACAGTGATGGTACAATAAAATTACTTCAAAAAGACAAAGAGATAAATAGTGAAATTAATGATATTATAGACCAAAAACTCTCTTACCTTGTAGAAAATAAAATTGAAAAAATACTTGATGAGAAAATCCCAAAATTACTAAAAAATCATTTCGACTCAAAATAGTTACGATGCAGCTTGATAAATTTTTTGATTTTTTAAAAGATGAAAAAAATCTTTATTCGCAATGGGAGCAATCAAATTGTTTTAAACCACAAAAAGGAGGTGAGCCTTATTCTATAATGATGCCACCACCTAATGTTACAGGCAGTTTACATATGGGGCATGCTTTAACCTTCACAATTCAAGATATATTAATCAGATACCATAGAATGAAGGGTATGGAAGTATTGTGGCAAGCAGGGACAGATCATGCAGGAATAGCTACTCAGATGGTGGTTGAAAGAAAATTAAGTGAGTCAAAACTAGATCGACGATCTCTAGGTAGAAAAAAGTTTATTGAAAAAGTATGGGAATGGAAAAAAGAGTCGGGTGGTCAGATAAGTAATCAATTAAGAAGACTTGGTGCTTCTGCAGATTGGTCAAGAGAAAGATTTACTATGGATAAAGGTCTTTCTAATGCAGTTAAGAAAGTTTTTGTTAATTTATTTAATGATGGAATTATTTATAAAGATAAGAGATTGGTGAATTGGGACCCAAAACTTCTAACAGCTATTTCGGATCTAGAAGTAGAGCAAAGAGATACTGAAGGAAGTTTATGGCATATTAAATATCCTATAGATGAAAATAATCATATTATAGTTGCAACAACAAGACCTGAGACAATGTTAGGAGATACTGCAGTTGCTGTTCATCCAGATGATGAAAAATATAAAAATTTAATTGGTAAATTTTGTAGTTTACCAATTTCAAATAAAAAAATACCAATCATTGCTGATGAGTATGCAGATCCTGAAAAAGGTTCTGGAGCTGTAAAAATTACACCTGCACATGACTTTAATGATTTTGAGGTAGGAAAGAGACATGATTTAGAATTTATTAATATTTTTGATGAAAATGCTAAACTGAACTCAAATGCGCCTGAAGAATTTCAAAATTTAGATCGATTTGAAGCAAGAGAACTAATTTTAAAAAAATTAGATGAAATGAAATTATTAATTAAAGAAGAAAAACAGCAAATGGTCATACCATATGGTGATAGATCAGGTGTTGTTATTGAGCCATGGCTGACAGACCAATGGTTTTGTGATGCAAAAAAATTATCAGTTGATCCAATATCAGCTGTTAAAGATAATAGTTCTAAATTTATTCCCAAACAATGGGAAAATACATTTTATAATTGGATGGAAAATATTCAACCGTGGTGTATTTCAAGACAGTTATGGTGGGGACATCAAATTCCTGCATGGTATGGTCCTGATAATAAATATTTTGTTAGTGAAACTCTAGAAGGGGCACAAAATCAAGCAAAAGAATTTTATGGAAAGGATATTGAGCTTAGACAAGATGAAGATGTTCTAGATACTTGGTTTTCTTCTGCTCTATGGACATTCTCTACTTTAGATTGGCCAAATAAAACTTATGAATTAGATAGATTTTATCCTGGTAACGTTTTGGTTACTGGTTTTGATATCATATTTTTTTGGGTTGCACGGATGATGATGATGGGTTCTTATTTTATGAAGGAAACGCCATTTAAAGATATTTATATTCATCCTTTAATACGTGATGAAAAAGGACAAAAAATGTCTAAATCAAAAGGGAACATAATTGATCCCTTAGAACTATTAGATAAATATGGTGCTGATACATTAAGATTTACATTAACGGCGCTATTAAATCCTGGACGAGATGTAAAATTATCTGAAGATAGAGTTAAAGGATATAAGTCATTCACAAATAAAATTTGGAATGCTGGAAAATTTTTACAAATGAATAATACAATTTTTATAGATGAAATTTCAATGGATACAATTATTTTTGATGCAAACAAATGGATAATCAAGGAATTGAATGATTTGAACACTCAACTTGATCAATTAACTACAAAGTATTTGTTTCATGAAATAGCAAATAAAATTTATCATTTTGTTTGGCATACTTATTGTGATTGGTACATTGAAATTATTAAACAAAATTTTGAAAATGAAAAATTTGCTGATGAAATTAAAAAAGTTTCTGGATGGACATTTATTCAAGTTTTAAAGATCATTCATCCCATTATGCCATTTATTAGTGAAAAATTATGGAGAACTTTAGTTGATGATAAATCATATTTAATGAACCAAGTTTTTCAAAATTATACAACAAATAATTCTTTTAATAATTCCAAAAAAAAATTCGAAATATTTATTGAATTCATAACATCTATAAGAAATTTGAGATCAGAACTAAACATACCCTATAAACAATTAATTAATATTTCTATAGAAGCAAAAAATGAAGAACTTAATAAATTTCTATTTTCCTATAAAAATGAAATAAGTAATTTTTTAAAAACCAAAGATATTAGTTTTGATAAAATTCAACCTAATAAGAATTCAGCTTTAATTGTTTTAAGATCATTGTCAGTTTTAATCCCTTTGGATGGTATTATTGACTCAGAAGCAGAAATTAAAAAGTTAAATAAGAAAAAGGAAGTTGAGCAAGAAAAATTTAATAAAGTTAATGACAAATTAAACAATGATAATTTTATGAATAAAGCATCTGAAGAAATTATTGATAAATTTAAAAATGAGGCAAATATTTATAAATCTTCTATTGAAAAAATTGAACAAATAATAAATACTATCAAATAGAATGGAAGATAAGGGATCAAATAGAAAATCTAATCTACCTAGTAGATATGTTAGTGTAGGGCCTAAAAGTGCGCCTCATAGATCGTATTATTATGCTATGGGTTTGAAAGAGCATGAAATTTATCAACCATTTGTTGGCGTTGTTAGCACCTGGAATGAATCAGCTCCTTGCAATATTACTCTCCAAGATCAAGCGCAACATGTGAAGACAGGTGTTAAAGATGCTGGAGGAACACCAAGAGAATTTACAACTATAACAGTAACAGATGGAATTGCTATGGGTCATGAGGCAATGAAATCTTCTCTTATTAGCAGAGAGGTTATTGCAGATTCCATTGAATTATCTGTGAGAGGTCACTGTTATGATGCAATAGTTGGACTTGCTGGATGTGATAAATCTTTGCCTGGTTTAATGATGGCTATGGTTAGATTAAATGTACCATCTGTATTCATTTATGGAGGCTCAATCTTACCAGGAAAATACAAGGGTAAAGATGTTACTGTTATTGATGTTTTTGAAGCAGTAGGAAAACATGCGGCTGGAACTATCTCAGATCAAGATTTAAAGGATATTGAACAAGTTGCTTGCCCATCTGCTGGATCCTGTGGAGGTCAATTTACAGCAAATACAATGGCATGTATTTCAGAAGCAGTTGGTTTAGCTCTAACAAATTCAGCTATGCCACCAGCAGTAAATACTGAAGAAAGAAAAGCTTATGGTGAAAAGAGTGGTAAAGCTATAATGAATTTATTAGAAAAGAATATAAGGCCAAGGGATATAGTAACTATTGATTCATTAGTAAACGCTGCAAGAGTAGTTGCAGCAACTGGAGGTTCAACTAATGCAGCACTCCATCTTCCTGCGATAGCTAATGAGGCAGGTTTAAAATTTACATTAAGAGATGTTGTAGAAATTTATAATTCAACTCCTTATATCGGAGATATGCAACCTGGTGGAAAGTACGTTGCTAAAGATTTATATGATGTAGGAGGTGTGCCAATTGTTATTAAATCTTTATTAGATGGTGGTTATATAAACGGAGACTGCATAACTGTTACAGGAAAAACAATAGCTGAAAATCATAAAGAAGTAATATTCCCTACAAATCAAGATGTTGTTTATAAATGTGATAATCCAATTAGTGAAAATAGTTCAGTCGTTGGGTTGTGGGGCAATCTTGCACCAGATGGATGTATATCAAAAATAGCAGGTTTGAAAAATTTAACCTTTAAAGGGAAAGCTAAATGTTTTGACTCAGAAGAAGATGCTTTAACTGCAGTTTTAAAAAATGAAATTAAAGCAGGAGATGCGGTAATAATTAGATATGAAGGTCCTAAAGGAGGTCCTGGTATGCGTGAAATGCTTTCAACAACAGGTGCAATATATGGTCAAGGACTAGGCGAAACTGTTGCATTAATTACAGATGGAAGATTTTCAGGCGGAACAAGAGGATTTTGTATTGGTCATGTAGGACCAGAAGCAGCAGTAGGAGGTATGATAGGTTTACTTAAAGATGGGGATGAAATTATAATTGATGCTGTTAAAGGAGAAATCAATGTTACACTTTCAGATGATGAAATAGAAAAGAGAAAAAATGATTGGAAACCAAGAAAAACTAATCATAATTCTGGATCCATATGGAAATATTCCCAAACTGTTGGTCCAGCTTACGAAGGTGCTGTTACTCAACCGGGTGCAAAAGACGAAACGCATACATATGCAGATATTTAATATTAATTAACTAATTCAATCGTGACTGGAGTGTGATCAGAAGCTTTTTCCCAACTTCTTGGTTCACGATTAACATTAACTGATTTAATTAAATCAGTTACTTCTGGAGTAGTAAGAAAGTGATCAATTCTAAGACCATTACCTTTTTGCCAATTTCCACCTCTGTAACCCCAAAAAGTCCAATTTGTATTTCCATCAACAAAGTATTTAACTGTATCAACAAAACCTAAATTTAAAAGATTTCTAAATTTTTCTCTCGTTAATGGATGAGCACAAGCATCATTTTTAAAATTTTCTGGTGAATAAACATCTTCATCGCTTGGTATTACATTAAAATCTCCGCCTATAATTACTGGCTGATTATTATCAATTAATTCTTTGATATATTTATTAAAATTTATCATCCAATCAATTTTGTAATCAAATTTTTCAGTTTCAATCGGATTTCCATTTGGAAGATAAATATTTATTAATTTAATTTTATTTTTTATATTTTTTAAGGATATCTCAGTTTCAATAAATCTGGAATTTGCATCTTTATAATCAGGAATATTTAAATTTGAAATTTCAATACTTTCTTTGCTAAGTATGGCTACTCCATTCCAAGCTTTTTGACCATTTACATAACAGTTATAATTAATATTTTCTAATTCCTCTTTAGGAAAACTTTCATTTGTACATTTTAATTCTTGAATTAAATATAAATCTGATTGATCTTTTTTTATAAATTTTATTAAATGTCCTATTCTTGCATTAACCGAATTTACATTCCAGGTAGTAATTTTCATTTATATTGAAAAAGAAGTACCACACCCACATGAAGAAGATGCCAGTGGATTAGAAATTTTAAAGGATGATCCAATCAATTCATTAACATAATCAATTTTCGATCCTTTTATTAATTCAATTGAAGTTTTATCTATTAATACATCAGCATTTTTATAATTAAAGATTAAATCATCTTCATTTGGTGTGTCAGAAAAATCAAATTTATATTGAAATCCAGCACAACCACCACCTAATACGGTAATTCTGAAATAGTTTGATTTTTCAGATAGAAGTATCTTGTTGATATAATTCTGGGCACTTTCTGTAACTTCAATTATATTGTTCATTTATCTAAATATTGTTATTAGTTAATTTTTTACAATTATAATATAAATTTTCTTATGTTCAAACATTTAGCTTCCAATCCCGATAATTCAAATGGAAGATTATATAATGAACTAGACGATGATTTGAGAAATCCTTTTGAAAGAGACAGAGCTAGAGTTATTCATTCTAATTCATTTAGAAAATTAAAACACAAAACCCAAGTTTTTATTGAAAGTGAGAGTGATTATTTTAGGACAAGACTAACTCATTCTTTGGAAGTTGCCCAAATATCTAGATCAATTTGTAGATTACTTGATTTAGATGAAGATCTAGGTGAAACAGTTGCTCTCGCACATGATTTAGGCCATCCTCCTTTTGGTCATATTGGCGAAGATGCACTTGATAATTCAATGAAAAAGTTTGGAGGTTTTAATCATAATGATCAAACCTTGAGAGTTTTAACATTTATAGAAAAACGACACCCTGATTTTGATGGATTAAATTTAACATGGGAGAGCTTAGAAGGAATAATTAAACATAATGGAATTTTGAGTGATCATTTACCTTATCACTTAGAAAATTATTCAAAATTACATAATCTTAATTTAAGTGATCAACCTTATTTAGAATCACAGATAGCAAGCATATCTGATGATATTGCTTATAATAATCACGATGTAGAGGATGCTATTAGAGCAAATTTAATATCATTAGATGATATTGCAGAGTTAAGTTTTTTTGAAAAAATTATAATTAATTTAAAGGATCACTACCAAGATATTCCAAATAAACTTCTAGTGTATCAAGTTTTAAGAAACTCCATATCTAATATGATAAATGATATATATGAAACTACAAAAAAAAATTTAATTAAAAATAATATCAATTCTATTGATGATATACGTAAAAAAAATAATTTCGTTGTTTCATTTTCAAATGAAATGAAGAAAAATTGTGACATAATTAAAAAATTCTTATTTGATAAAGTTTATAACCACAGTCATTTATCAGATAAGAGACAGTATTCAAAAAAGGTTATATCTACTTTGTTTACTTATTTCGTAAAAAATAATAATAAACTACCTATAGATTGGAGGAATCAAAATATCGAAATTGAAAGATTAATTTGTGATTATATTTCAGGAATGACAGATAGATTTGCTCTTAATTTATATAAGGAGATTAGTGAATAATTTTATAAAAGACCTTTCAGATTTTTTATTTGATTTTACAGATTTTTTAGAGAGTAAAAAATTTATATCTCCAATCAATAAAAAACAGATTAGCATCGATTACTCTTCAAATAATAAACAAGGTGATTTAGCGACGAACTTTTATTTAATTGTTAGAAGAAAAATTATTAATGAAAATTTTAATATTGAAAAAGAACTAAATAATAAAATTAAAACAATCGGATTTATCGATCATTTTGTGGTTTCAAAAAATGGTTTTATAAATTTTTTTCTAAAAGATGAATTTGTATTAAGAAGTTTAAAACAAATTTATAGTAAAAATTTTTTAAATTATATTAATTATGGTGCAGATAGAAAAATAAATGTTGAATTTGTTTCAGCTAATCCAACTGGACCATTGCATATAGCTCATATAAGAGGTGCTGTATTTGGAGATGTATTAAGCTCTCTTTATACTAAAACAGGTTTTGATGTTACTAGAGAATATTATGTTAATGATGCAGGTTCTCAAATTGATAAATTATCAAAATCTCTTTTGAAACGATATTTACAATTATTTAATAAAAAAATTGAGTTAGAAGAAGATGAGTATCCTGGTGAATACTTAATAGATATTGCCAAAAAAATTAAAAATGAAGATGATGATAAGTGGTTAAACTTTCAGCAAGAAGAAACTATGCAATATTTTAAAAATTTTGCATTAAAAAATATACTTTTAAGCATAAAATCAGATTTAGAATTAATAAATATAAGATTTGATAAATTTACTCATGAAACTGAAATAGAAAAAAGTAAAATTATTGACGAACTTTTTTCAATCTTAGATGAAAAAAAATTACTATATGAAGGTATTTTAGAGAAACCAAAGGGTGATGATTCTGATTGGGAGCCAAGAGAGCAATTATTATTTAGATCCTCTAAATTATTAGACAATGAAGATCGAGCATTAAAAAAATCAAATGGTGAATGGACATATTTTGCTAATGATGCAGCATATCATTTAGATAAATGTAAAAGAAATTTTGATAGATTAGTAAATATTTGGGGGTCTGATCATATTGGCTATATTCCAAGAATGAATTCGTTAATTAAAGCTATTAAAGATGATGAAACGTATTTAAATATTTTAACATGTCAGATTGTAAGTTTAATTCAAAATAAACAAAAAATTAAAATGTCAAAAAGATCTGGAAATTTTGTGACATTAGCTAATGTTCATTCTAAGGTTGGAAAAGATCCTATAAGGTACTACATGATTTCTACTAAAAATGAGACAGCAATTGACTTTGATTTAGATGCTGTTGTTGAAAAAAATAAAGATAACAAAGTTTTTTATTGTCAATACGCACACGCTAGAGCTTCATCAGTAATTAATAAAGCAAACGAATTAGGTATAAAAATTAAAAATGATTATAATTATTCTGGAATACAAAATCTATCAGATGAGGAGGTGCAATTAATCAAAAAGTTAATTTGTTATCCTTATTTGTTGTATCAATCATCATATTATAATGAACCACATAGACTAATCAATTACTTAGAAGAAATATCCTCTGATTTCCATTCAATTTGGAATAAAGGTAAAGATAATGAATCACTTCGTTTTATAGATGAAAAAAATGCAGAAAAGACAATTTCAAAAATATTTTGGTTGGAGTCTTTTAGAGTTGTTTTAAAAGATATATTTTCAATTATTGATATAAGCGCACCTGAAACAATGTAATGATTACAAGAATTATTTTTAAAAGAAAAAATAATTACATTTTAAAATATTCTTTGTTATTATTGCTATTTATTATTATTCTTTATCTTATCTCATTTTATTATTTTAGTAATAGGGAGTATTTTGTCATTCCTAAATTTACTGATAAATATTTTGTTATTCCTACTAATAAAGAAGGTGAGGTAGTTGATTATTTAGATAAGAAAAGTTTAAATAACATAGATAATGAAATTAAAGATTTTGATTTTAAAAATATAGACGAACTAGATTTTACAATTCAATTATATAGCAATGATAATTTTGAAAATATTAATAAATATTTGTACAATTTATTAGAAAATAAAAAAGAAATTTTAGATCATGAAGATATTTTTGTTTTTTATAAAAAAACTGAAATAGGTACTCAATATTTTATTACCTATAAAAATTACATCTCTACGAACAATGCTTCTGAAGCTTGTGATTTATTAACTATTGTTAAGAGTTGCATAATACTTAATTTACAAAATTAATAATATTGAGAGAATCTCAATAATTTTATATAAAAAGTTGTGTTAAATGTTCCAGATACAGAAATAAAAGAAGGTCAATTTAACCTATTATTAGACAATTTTGAGGGTCCTATAGACCTTTTGTTGGTTTTGGCTAGATCTCAGAAGGTTGATTTATCTGATATATCTATATCCGAGTTAGCTGATCAATATATTAATTTTATTAATCAATATAGAAATATTCATATTGAAATAGCTGCTGATTATTTAGTGATGGCAGCATGGCTAACGTATTTGAAATCAAGATTACTATTACCAAAAGAAGAAAAAACAGATGAATATACAGCCGATGAGTTAGAAGAGGCTTTAAAATACCAATTACAGAGACTAGAGGCTTTTCAAAATATTTCTAAAATCATATATTCAAGACCTCTTGTTAATAGAGATGTATTTTATGGAGGTTCATCTGAAGGTCTCAAAGTTAAATATAATATAAATTATACATCTAATTTATATGACTTACTAAAATCATATAGTCAAATACTTAAATCTAATGAACAGGTAAAACAATTAACTATTGAGTATTCAGAACTTTATTCAGTTGATCAAGCAGTTAAAAGATTGAAAGGTATTTTTGGAAATATTACAGAATGGACTAATTTTTTAAATGTAATTCCAAATTTAATTAAAGCTAATAAAACAATTAATAAATCAATTATCTCATCTAACTTTGTTGCTTCTTTAGAATTATCCAAAAATGGATTTATTGATTTAAAACAAGATGAAAGTTTTGGTAATATTTATATAAAATTTAATCAAAATGGATAATAAAGATATTAAAATTTTAGAAGCAATATTATTTGCATCAGGAGAGCCACTTGATGAAAATGATTTAAAGGAAAAAATTAAAGAAAAAAATAATATAAGTAAATTATTACAAGAAATTAAAGATTTTTATAAAAATAGAGGTATTAATTTATTCAAAACTGGCAACAAATGGTCTTTTAGAACTGCTGAAGATCTCAGTGATGAATTAACTATTTTTAAAACACAGAAAAGAAAATTATCAAGAGCAGCACTAGAAACATTATCTATAATTGCTTACCAACAACCAATAACAAGATCAGAAATTGAAAATATTAGAGGTGTTCAAATGGGTAGAGGCTCTTTAGATCATTTGATGGAAATAGGATGGATACGTCCTTCAGGTAGGAAAAGTATACCTGGTAAACCTACTTTATGGTCTACCACAGATTTGTTTGTTGAACATTTTGGATTGAATAGTTTATCCGATTTACCTAATAAAGATGAGCTAAAGGCAAGTGGTTTTCTAGATAAACGTGCTGCGATTGCAACTATAAGTGATCTTGCTAAAAATGATGAAAATTTACAAAGTAATGAAAATTTAGAACAGGATGATGAAAATAATATTGATGATTTTATTCAAAATACTTAGTTAACTTATTACTTCTTGTTTTTTTCCTATAGTTTCCGTATAAGCCCCTTATGACACCTAGTATTTGGCAATTATTAATAGTACTTGTTATTGTTCTACTTCTTTTCGGTAGAGGTAAAATACCTCAACTTATGGGTGATATGGCAAAAGGAATCAAATCATTCAAGAGAGGAATGTCTGAAGAAGAAAAAAAAGAAGATAAAAATTTAGAGAATAAAAACGACGAAGAAAAGTAAATATAATGTTTACTTTTGGTTGGAGTGAAATTTTCTTAATTGGGATCATAGTTGTTGTTGTTATTGGCCCAAAAGATCTTCCAAAATTCATTAAACAAGTTGGATCTTTTACTAAATATATTAAAAAAATGTCTTCAGAATTTAAGTCATCTATAAATGAAATTGCTGAGGAGGAAGAAATTAAAGAATTATCTAAATCAGTTAAAGAGGTAAAAAAAATAAAAGACGGAATTAATATCAAAAAAAATTTTGAAAATGAGATTAAAGAAGTTCAAGAAACAGTGAAAATGACCGAGAATGAATTTTCAAAAAAAAATTAATTTATTATTTTTGTAATGTCTGAAGAAAAATTTGAAGAAATGTCTCTAATAGGGCATCTCACCGAGTTACGAAAAAGACTACTATGGAGTTTTTTATATATTTTATTAATCTTTATTGTTTGTTTTTACTTTGCAGATGAATTATTTGCATTTTTAGCCAGCCCTCTAGTAGAACTATTTGATAAAGATAAAGGTCAAGGTTTTATTTATACAGCTTTACAAGAAGCTTTTTTTACAGAATTAAAAATAGCTTTTTTCTTTGCTTTATTTTTTTCATTCCCATTAATTGCAATACAAATATGGAGATTTATTGCACCAGGATTATACAAAAAGGAAAAGAGAGCTTTTTTACCCTATTTAGTTGCAACACCAATTTTATTTTTCGCAGGTGGATCAATGGTTTATTATATTATAGCACCATTGGCATGGTCTTTTTTCCTATCTTATCAAAACCTTGGTTCTAGTGGAGTTCCAATTCGATTAGAAGCTAAGATGGGAGAATATTTATCCCTTATGATGCGATTTATTTTTGCTTTTGGTTTAGCATTTCAACTTCCTGTTGTTTTATCTTTAATGGCAAGAGTAGGGATGGTTACTTATGAATCACTTAAAAAATTTAGAAAATATGCAATTGTATTAGCATTTTTATCGGCAGCATTCTTAACTCCACCTGATCCATTTAGTCAAATAAGTTTAGCTCTGCCAATTATATTTTTATACGAAGTTTCAATTTATATTGCAAAACTAATACAAAAAAATAAAGATAAGTAATGCATAATATTAATTTTATCAGAGAAAATCCAACAGAGTTTGATAATTATATGAAACAAAGAGGTGAGCATCCAATATCAAATAAAATATTAGAATTAGATAAAGTTAAAAGAGAAACTCAGACTGTTCTTCAGAACCTTTTAGCAGAAAGAAACTCTATTTCTAAAAATATTGGTAAACTTAAAAGTGAAAATAAAGATGCTTCATCAGAAATGAGTAAAGTTGATGAAATTAAAAATAAAATTAATAATTTAAAGGAACTTGAGACTATTAAAGACGAGGAGTTAAAAACTATCCTTTCAAGACTTCCAAATATAGCTGATAAGACTGTACCTGTAGGAAGCAATGAAGCAGACAATACAAAATATAGAGAATGGGGTGAAAAACCAGGATTTGATTTTAATCCTAAAACTCATTTTGAATTAGGGGAAAATTTAGGTTTAATGAATTTTGAAACTGCATCTAAATTATCAGGTTCTAGATTTGTTTTATTAAAAAATCAACTTTCTAAATTGGAAAGAGCAATAGCAAACTTTATGTTAGATAAGCATACGAATGAAAATGGTTATATTGAATATAATTTACCTTTTTTGGTTAAAGATTCTGCTCTTTTTGGAACAGGGCAATTACCTAAATTTGGTGAGGATTTATTTACTGCTGGGGAAGATCATTGGTTAATACCAACTGCTGAAGTTCCTTTAACAAACATGGTTAGAGAGGAAATACTAAACCAAAATCAATTACCCATGAGAGTAACTTCTTATACTCCATGTTTTAGATCAGAGGCTGGCGCTGCTGGTAAGGATACTCGTGGTATGTTAAGACAGCATCAATTTACTAAAGTCGAATTAGTTTCAATAGTAGAGCCGCAGCATTCACAAGATGAATTAGAAAGAATGCTTGAAAGCGCTGAGAGTATTCTTCAAGATTTAAATATTCATTATAGGATTATGACTTTATGTACTGGTGATATGGGCTTTTCAGCATCAAAAACATATGATATTGAAGTGTGGCTTCCCGGTGAAAATACTTATAGAGAAATTTCAAGCTGCTCTAATTGTAATGATTTTCAAGCTAGAAGAATGAATACAAGATATAAATTAGAAAATAAAAATATTTTTGTTCATACACTTAATGGATCTGGGTTAGCAGTAGGAAGAACACTAATTGCTATTCTTGAAAATTATCAAATGAAAGATGGAAATATTAAAATTCCAGAAGTTTTGAAAAAATATTTCAATAATTCTGATACTCTTATCTAGTGCTTGATGTAAGGAAAATAAGATTGATACTCGAGTTACGAGAGTCAGGTATTAGTAATTCTGAAGTTCTCTCTGCAATTGAAAAAATTCCAAGAGAGAAGTTTATTAGTGAAGCTTACAGAAATCAAGCTTATGAAAATATAGCTTTACCAATTGAAAATAATCAAACAATTAGTCAACCCTACGTTGTAGCAAGGATGACTGAATTACTTGATGTTAAAAGTAACCACAAGGTATTAGAAATAGGCACTGGTAGCGGATATCAGTGTGCAGTATTATCAATCTTGGCAAGGCGTGTATACACTATTGAAAGAATTAAAAATTTACATGAAGATTCTAATAATATTTTTGAGAAATTAAAATTAACTAATATTGTTTCAAAATACGATGATGGTAATAATGGTTGGATTGAACAAATACCTTTTGATAGAATAATATTTACAGCAGCATCAAAAAAAATAAATAATGAAATTTTTTCTCATATTGAAAATGAAGGAATTATTGTTTGTCCTATTGTAAAAAATAACAAGCAAATACTTGTAAAATATATAAAACAAAATAATAAAATTATTTCTGAAGAATATGATGATGTTTTATTTGTTCCAAATCTTCAAGGTGTGGTATAGTTACTTTGAATATTTCGAATTTTATTTGAAGAATAAAAATAATATAAGATACCAATTATCCAATGAACAAGAGTTAACCCAATAAACATATAGATATAGTTTTCTTCTATAAAATTATTTACAAATAATATTACAATTATAGGAACTAATACAAATCTAAGTATGGCCATATACATTACTATTATTGCTTTTTTTAGTCCTTGGAATGAAGCATTAGAAATAAAGAAGAATGGAAAAGCTGGAAAGCCAAGTGCGTATATTTTAAGATATATTGATCCATAGTAAATTACTTCTTTATCATCAGTAAATAATCTCATTGAATCTTCTGCAGTTATAAATAAAATTAATCCTGCTATAGTTAATATTATTACACCAGTAATCATAGCTTTATTGTAAGTTTCTAAAATTCTTTCATAGTTTTTAGCGCCAAAATTCTGACCCACAATAGCGGTAACTGCTGTACTTAATCCTAACAAGGGTAAGAAAAGCAGTTGTTCATATCTTCCAGCTGAAGAAAAACCTGCAATTGCATCATTACCAAAACGACTGACAAAAAATAATAATATATATGAACCAAGAGCAATCATCATCAATCCTAATGCCGCTGGAATAGCCTGAAATGAAATTTCCTTAATTAAACTTAATTTAGGAATTAAATAATAATTTTTAAAGTTTTCAAAAATCTCTGTTCTATAAATTTTATATAATAAATATAACAGTCCAATTATCTGAGATAGTATGGTAGCTATTGCTATTCCAGTTATACCCATTGGGGCAAATAATTCAAAATTAATTATTTTTCCTGTAATTAATATTGGATTTAAAATTATATTAAGAAAAAAACTAAAAATTAAAACATTTCTATAACTTTTAGTATCTCCTTGAGCTGATAAACATGAATTACATACCATGAGTAAAAGAATAATGACTGATCCTAAATAAATTACATTCATATACAATGATGAAAGTTTAAGGGTTTTTGGATCATCATTTATAGATTCTAAAATTATGTTCCCAAAATAAAATCCAAAAATAGTTATACCTAAGCCTACTAAAATTGTTACGACAAAAGATTGTGAAAATGCATGACTTGCTTTTTTAATATTTTTTTCTCCTAAAGAATTAGCAACATTACTTGTTGTAGCTATGCTCAGTCCAATTCCAAGTGCAATAATTATAAAATATACAGGAAATGTTTGACCTATAGCTGCTAAAGCTAATTCAGAAATCATTCTACCTGCAAAAATTGTATCAACTAAAGAATAAAGATTATTAAATATAGTTCCAATTGAGGCTGGCAAAGCGATTTTTATAAATAGCTTATAGATATCTTCATCAAGTAAATTAATTTTTTTCATATTTATAAATATCTTAATTTAAACCTAGTACTATTTTCCTCTTGTTTTAAAATATTTTGAATTTCGTGTATTACCTCTTTAAGGTTTTTCATTATAGATCTATTTGAAAAATTTATTAATAATAAGCCACTTCCTTGCATTCCAACATTGTCTCCATATTTCATAATAGGAACTTCAACATTGATAATATTACTTATACCTTTTTTTCTAATGTTCTGAATAAAGAAATCATTTTCCAAAATATTTAAAACTGGATACCATATTATTATTTTGGATTTTGAGAATAAATTATCAATATTATTTAGAATCTCCTCTACTTTTTCAAAATCATCCTTTATTTCATATGATGGATCTATGAATACAAAATAATTCTTTTCTTTATTAACTTTATTAAAAACAAAATTAAATCCATCAGCATTTAAAATTTTAGTATTGGTATATTTGTTTAAGTTTTTTTTTAATAATTCATATTCATTATTGTGTAGTTCACAAAAAAATAATTTATCTTTTTCATTAGCTATTGACGAAATAAATAAAGGTGAACCAGGATAAAAATTATTTTTTCCAGTAATTTTAGAAATAGTTGAGAGATAATTTTTAATTAAAATATTATTTCCTTTGTAATTTTGTATCTTTTTAATTCCTTCTTTATACTCTTTATTTTTATCCATATACTTTGATATATATTTATAAATTCCATTACCAGAGTGAGTATCAATATAACTTATTGAATTATTTACTTTTTTTTCAAGATTATATAAGTAAAGCATTATAATGTGTTTCATAACATCTGCATGATTTCCAGCATGATATCCGTGTTTATAGCTAAGCATAAAAATAAAAAAAAATTGTTGAAATTAATTTCTTAATAGTTATTTAATGTAATAAATTAATCAATATACAATATTTATATAAGTTAAATACATTTAATCCCCCAACAATAAATAAGGAGAATACAATATGCCAAGTGGTAAAATTAAATGGTTTAATCCTACCAAAGGTTATGGATTTATAGAAAATGATGATGGAGGAAAAGATGTTTTTCTTCATGTTTCAGCTTTAGAAGCTGCTGGTATTGATACTTTAGAAGAAGGTATGCCAGTTGAATTTGAAATCGGTGAAAACCGCGGAAAAGAAAACGCTATTAATATTAAGAAAAAATAATATTTAATTGAATTCAAACAAACTTTTAGAATGGATTGGCGTAACTACAGCAATCATCTATTCCCTACTAGTTGCATTTAACATTGGATTAGAATTTATTGGCTTTTCATTATTATTGCTATCTGCAGTGTTAATTGGAATTTGGGCCTATAAATTAAAACACAATGGAATATTGTTTTTACAATTTTTTTACGCTGGTGCAGGTATTATAGGAATGTATAGATGGTTTGGATAAAAATATTTTTTTTATTTTTACTTTTATATTCTTCTATCGCATATTCCTCTGAATTAAATGAAGAAGAAGAAATGTACTTTAATTTTGTTGATTTAAATAATGATGGAGTTATTTCCTATGAAGAAATTGAACAATCATTAAATTTACTCTTTCAAATTATAGATCTGAATCACGATAATAAAATTTCTCAAAATGAGATAAATGAATTAAAAGGTATAATTGAATCTTTAAGATGAGTATTTGGGGAAGAGTTATAGGCGGAGCAGCAGGATTTGCTTTAGGCGGACCTATCGGGGCTATATTAGGTGTAATGGCTGGTGGTGCTTTTGACAGAAGATCTAAATCAAAATCATCGTTTAACTTTAATCGAATAAATAATAATCAAAAACAACAAATTTTTACATTAAGTTTTATTATTTTAGCTGCAAAATTAGCTAAATCAGATGGAATTGTATCAGATGATGAAATCAGAGCATTTAAAGAAAAATTTAAAGTTCCAAAATCTGAAATTCCTAAAGTTGCAAAAATATTCAATGAGGCAAAAAAAGATACGTATGGCTATAAACAAATAGCAAATCAAGTAGGGGATTTATTTTCAGCTAATAAAATTTTATTAGAAGAATTATTAAATAATTTATTTTATATTGCTGCTTCTGATGGAAAAGTATCTATTAGCGAAATAGATTTTTTAAGATCAATTTCTAAATCATTTAAATTTAGTGAAAAAGATTTCCAAAGAATTTTCCAATCAAATTTAAAAAACAGTGAATCTGATCCTTACAAAATATTGGGTGTTAATAGATCGAGTACTGATAATGAGATAAGAAAAAAATGGATAAAATTAAATAAAGAACATCACCCAGATAATTTAATTGCCAAAGGTATGCCAAAAGAATTTATT
>CACNHT010000018.1 GCA_902620285.1 uncultured Alphaproteobacteria bacterium
AAAAAGGTATTCAACATTTCATCATCTAATTTATTGTTGATATATAGATCTGGAAAATTTCTTTTTGTTTCTTTTGCAATCGTTGTGTCATCTAAAATAAAATTTATTTTATCAAACTCATTTTCAAAAATTGCATTATTTACTAGATTTTGAAGTGCAATTTGATGAACTTGAAAGCTTCTAATTTGATCACCAGTTAATTTACTTCCAAACATTTGAGAGAATTGATTAATATTCATATCCATTGATCTGAGAAATTTTGTTGTTGAGATTGGTGTGCCTGAGATATTCGCTACAAAATTATCAGAATTAAATAAATTAGAGTACCTTTGGGATCCTCTAAAAAAGAATAAACTGGCTGCAAAAAGAATTGCTAACCCAATACCAATCCATGATTTTCTAAATGATCTCATAAAATTTCTATTGCTTCTATAATATTAGTTTCTATAAATAAAAGTAATTATGGTAAATCTTGACGAATATTCTTCTATTTTTATAGCAAATTGGAAATTAAATGGAAATTCCTCGTTTTTAAAAGATTATTATGAAAAACTAAAAGTTAATTCTAATAATTGTACGATTATCTGCTCACCTTCAATTTACTTAAAATCACTAAAAGTAAATAATCAAAACTTATTTTGTGGTGCACAAGACGTCTCCTCTTATAAAGAGGGTGCTTACACAGGAGAATTATCTGCCTCAATGCTGAAAGATAATAATATTGATTTTTGTTTGGTTGGACATTCTGAACGACGACAATACTTTGCTGAAACGAATGATAACGTAAATATTAAAAGTTCAAACCTCATTGAAGAAAATATTATCCCAGTTATATGTATAGGTGAAACTTTAGAGCAGAAAGAAAATAACTTAACTGAAAATATCTTATCTTCGCAAATTAAGGATAGTATTCCAAATTCAGCAAATCATCAAAATGCGTTAATTGCTTACGAGCCAGTTTGGGCAATAGGAACAGGATTAACACCAACTTTGGATGAAATAAATCAAGTACACGAATTAATTAAAAATTTTGATACTAAATTTAGAAATTTTAAGGTTCTCTATGGGGGTTCTGTAAAATCTTCAAATTCTAAAGAAATTAATGAGTTAAATCATGTTGACGGTTGTTTAATTGGTGGAGCTTCTCTAAAAGTTGATGAATTCAATATAATTATATCTTGATAAATTAAATCTAATAAATATAAGCCAACAAATGACTACTCTTATTGTAATACAACTTATACTAGCAATTGCTCTTGTGATTTTAGTATTATTACAAGGATCAGATAATGAAGGTTTAGGTCTTGGAGGTGGAACTTTTGGTGGAATGATGTCAGCTAGAGGATCAGCTAATCTTCTTTCAAGACTAACAGCTATTACAGCAACTTTATTCATGATTATGAGTGTTGTATTAACAATAACTGCATCCGCTGGGTCAGATCGTAATGTATTAGAGTCACTTCCTTCAATTAATACTGAAGAAACTTCTGAAGAACCATCTATACCAGAAAATAATTAATTATATCTTGCTATAAATAGATCTATTATGTATCACGGTATTCCGTAATGCATTTTGTTTTTATTACGGGTGGTGTGGCGTCTTCTCTTGGAAAAGGTATAGCCTCAGCCTCTTTAGCAACTCTCCTTAAAAGTAGAAAATTTAAAGTAAGGATTAGAAAGTTAGATCCTTATCTAAATGTTGATCCAGGAACAATGAGTCCATATCAACATGGAGAAGTATATGTGACAGATGATGGGGCAGAAACAGATTTAGATCTTGGTCATTACGAAAGATTCACAAATCAGTCTGCTAAACAATCAGATAGCGTGTCGTCAGGTAAGATTTATTCCAATGTTCTTCTAAAAGAAAGGAAGGGAGATTACCTTGGTTCAACAATTCAGGTAATTCCTCATGTTACTAATGAAATAAAATCATTCATTAATAGTGATTTAAAAAATGAAGATATCGCAATTTATGAAATAGGAGGAACAGTTGGAGATATTGAATCTCTACCTTTTTTAGAAGCAATAAGACAAATTAGAAATGATAAAAATATTTCATCGGCATTAATTCATATGACTTATATTCCATATTTAAGTTCAGCAGGTGAGTTAAAAACGAAACCTACTCAACATTCAGTTAAAGAACTTCTCAATGCTGGTATTCAACCAGATATAATTATGTGTAGATCTGAACAACCAATAGATAATGACTCAATTTCTAAAATATCTTTATTCTGTAATGTTAAAAAAGAGTCGGTAATTCCTGCATTGAATGCAAGATCAATTTATGAAGTTCCTTCATTATATTCTAAATATGGTTTGGATGAAGCTCTCCTTAAACAATTGGGTTATAAACCAAAAAATCATAAACTAAATTTAAAGCCTTGGATCGATCTTCAAAAAAAAATTAAAAAAAGAAAACATAAAGTAAAAATTGCAGTAGTAGGAAAATACACAAATCTTAAAGATAGTTATAAATCACTTAATGAAGCATTGGTTCACGGAGGTATAGAAAATTCTGCTGATGTAGATATTCAATGGATTAATTCTGAAAAAGAAAACAGCATTAATTTAATGAAAAAATTAAAAGGTTGTGATGGAATTCTAATTCCGGGTGGTTTTGGTATTCGTGGTATTAATGGAAAAATTAATGCCATCAAATATGCGAGAGAAAATAATATTCCTTTTTTTGGAATTTGTCTTGGAATGCAGTTAGCTGTTATTGAAATAGCACAAAATGTACTAAAAATTAAAAATGCTCATTCATCAGAATTTAAGAAAACAACTAAATCAGTTGTAGGGTTAATGACAGAATGGGTAAATAAAAATAAGATCGAAAAAAGAGATAAAAATAGTAACAAGGGTGGAACGATGCGTCTTGGAGCATACAAGGCTGTTTTGAAAACAAATTCAAAAATCTTTTCTATATATAAAAATAAAGTAATTAGCGAGAGACACAGGCATAGATACGAAGTAAACCAGAAATTTCTATCAAAATTTGTAAACAAAGGTTATTATTTCAGTGGTATGTCGCCAGATGGATTATTACCTGAAGTGCTTGAGAGTAAAAAACATAAATGGTTTATAGGAGTTCAATTTCATCCAGAGTTAAAATCACGACCATTAGATCCTCATCCTCTTTTCGTATCATTTATAAAGGCTACAATTAATGATTAATATCAATCTAAAAAATTTTTCTATCTCAAATAATTCCCCATTTGTTTTAATTGCAGGTCCATGCGTAATAGAAAATGAAAGTCATTCATTTATGATCGCAGAAGAACTACATAAAATATGTGATGATGTTGGTATTAATTTAATCTTTAAATCTAGTTTTGATAAGGCAAATAGATCAAGTATTAATAGTGACAGAGGTATTAAGCTTGATAGCGCATTAAAAATATTTGAAAAAATTAAAACTAGTTTAAATTTACCAATACTTACCGATGTTCATAATGAATATCAATGTAATCAATTAAATCAAGATAGCATTATTGATATTCTCCAAATACCTGCTTTTTTATGCCGTCAAACAGATTTATTATTAGCTGCAGGTAATTCAAACAAAATCATTAATGTTAAAAAAGGTCAATTTTTATCACCAACTGACGTTAAAAATATTTTTACCAAGATAGAAACTACAAATAATAAAAACATTATGATAACTGAAAGAGGAACATCTTTTGGTTACAACACACTAGTAAATGATTTTAAAGGTTTAGATATTATGAAAAGATATGAATACCCGGTAATTTTTGATGCAACTCATTCCGTTCAACAACCAGGAGGATTAGGTGATAAAAGTGGTGGTCAAAGAGAACATATCCCTTCTTTATGCAAAGCTGCTATTTCTATTGGTGTAGCTGGTTTATTTTTAGAAACACATAATGACCCAGATAATGCCCCTAGCGATGGACCAAACATGATTAATATAAAAGATTTAAAAAACTTATTAATTCAACTTAAACAATTTGATGATATAGCGAAAAACCATGCCTAAAATAACAAATATAAAAGCAAGACAAATAATAGATAGCAGAGGAAATCCAACTGTTGAATGCGATGTAGAGTTTGAAAATTCTATTTTTGGAAGAGCTGCGGTTCCAAGTGGAGCATCTACTGGAGTGCATGAGGCTCTAGAATTGCGAGATAATGATAAATCCAAATACAAAGGTAAAGGAGTTTTGAAAGCAGTAGGAAATATCAATGATACAATTTCTAATGAACTAGTTGGAAAATCATTTGAAGATATTTCTTCTTTTGATGATTTTTTATTAGAACTTGATGGTACAGAAAATAAATCTAACCTAGGTGCTAATGCAACACTTGCTGCAAGCTTAGCTTACGCAAAATGTTTAGCTTCTTCTCAAGATCATGAACTTTATTCTTTTCTTGGTAAAGAACATACAATGAGTCTTCCAGTTCCAATGATGAACATTATTAATGGAGGATCACATGCAGATAATGACGTTGATATTCAAGAATTTATGGTTGCTCCTATAGGTGCAAATAATTTTTCAGAAGCACTTCAATGTGGTTGCGAAATATTTCATTCATTAAAGTCACTTTTAAAATCAAAAGGCTTAAACACAAATGTTGGTGATGAAGGTGGTTTTGCTCCTAATATTAACAGTTCTAGTGAGGTCATAGAAACTGTTTTGAAATCAGTGGAGGAAGCAGGTTTTAAACCTGGAAAAGATATTTATCTTTCACTTGATGTTGCATCAACTGAATTTTACAAAAATAATAAATATGATTTAAAGGGAGAAAAAATTATTTTGTCTTCTGATGAGATGATAAAATATTTAGAGAAATTGGTAAATGCTTATCCAATTTATTCTATTGAAGATGGAATGTCAGAGGATGATTGGGATGGTTGGTCTAATTTAACATCAACAATAGGAAAAAAAGTTCAGTTAGTTGGTGATGATTTATTTGTTACAAATAAAAAAAGATTACAAAAAGGTATTGCAGAAGGTGCGGGTAATTCTATTTTAGTTAAAGTAAATCAAATAGGTACTCTAAAAGAAACTTTGGAGTCGATTAAATTAGCAAAAGAAAATAATTTCACTACTATTATTTCACATCGTTCTGGTGAGACTGAAGATACGACGATTGCTGATTTATCAGTTGGTATTTCGGCAGGTCAAATTAAAACAGGATCATTATCGAGAACAGATAGAACAGCAAAATATAATCAATTGTTAAGAATTGAAGAAGCATTACAAGGTAAAGCAAATTATGCTGGATCATCTATCTTAAATAATAAATAATTGACAGTTTCGATCTTAAATATGCTATTTGTATAATAAATGAATAAATCTTTAGTTTTAAAAAATAAATTTTATTTTTATTTATCCTTTTTATTTACTTTTTTTCTATTTGTTTATCTTCTGTATTTTCTTGTAAATGGTGAGAGAGGATTACTGAAATATTTCAGTCTTAAAAATCTTAATGCTCAATACAATGAACAATATTTCTCATTAAAAAAGGAAAATGAATTTTATCTAGATAGAATTAGAAGATTACAACCAAATACTATAGATTTGGACTATTTAGATGAGACATTTAGGAAAGTTACAGGATTTACTTCAGAAAACGAAACAGTTATAATTATAGAATAGATTGATTTATTTGACAAAAAATCACCCTAATTATAATTAAAGATTATCATATGAAGAAACTTCAAAAAGCCGATTACATTAAAATGTATTCTTTCATGCTCAAAATTAGAAGATTTGAGGAAAGAGCAGCGCAACTTTACGGAATGGGTAAAATAGGTGGTTTTTGTCATTTGTATATTGGCCAAGAAGCAGTTGTTGTTGGCATTTTAATGACAATTGATAAGAATGACTCAGTTGTAACAACTTACAGAGATCATGGCCATATGATTGCTAGGGGATTAGATCCAAAACGTATTATGGCAGAATTGACTGGTAGAGAAGATGGTTATTCTGCCGGTAAGGGTGGTTCAATGCATATGTTCTCTAAGGAGAATAATTTTTATGGTGGTCATGGTATTGTAGGAGCTCAAGTACCAATAGGAACTGGTATAGCATTCACGCATAAATATAATGGAGAAAAAAATATATGCAGAACATATATTGGTGATGGAGCAATGAACAATGGACAAGTTTTTGAAGCTTTTAATCTAGCTGCTTTATGGAAGCTTCCTGTTTTATATATTATTGAAAATAATAAATATGGAATGGGTACATCTGTTGATAGAGCGGCGGCGGGATTAGACTTATATAAAAGAGGGGAGGCATTTGGTATTCCTGGTGAGAAGGTAGATGGGATGAATGTTTTCTCTGTTATAGAAGCAGCAGATAAAGCAGGTAAGTATGTCAGAGAAGGGAATGGGCCATATATTATTGAAGTACAAACATATCGATATAGAGGACATTCAATGTCAGATCCTGCAAAATATAGAACAAAAGAAGAATTAGATAATTATAAGCAAACTGATCCTATTGAAATAGTCAAAGCTGAAATTTTAAAGAAAAAAATTGCAACTAATGATGAAATTGAAAAAATCAATAAAGATACTCTAGAAGAAATTAAAAATGCAGCAGAATTTGCAACCAATAGTCCTTTTCCAAAGGACAGCGAACTTTATACGGATGTTTATTTATAAATTATGAGCACAGAAATTTTAATGCCCGCATTATCTCCAACAATGACAGAAGGGAATCTGTCTAAGTGGTTAATTAAAAAAGGAGATACTGTTAAAGCTGGTGATTTGATTGCTGAAATTGAAACTGATAAAGCAACAATGGAAGTAGAAGCGGTAGATGAAGGTGTTGTTCTTGATCTTTTATTTAAAGAAGGAGAAGCCAATATTCCAGTAAATAAAGCTATAGCGATTATTGGCGATCCAAATGAAAAAGTTGAAGTAAAAAAAGAAGTTCCCATTGAAAAAGTGATTGAAGAAAAGAAAATTGAAAAAAATATTGAGACAAAAATTGAGAATAAGAAAGCTGATACAATTGATACACCATCACCTAAAATAGAAGAAGATAGAAATTTAAGTTCAGAAGAAATTTCTATGCGCCAAGCGCTAAGAGACACAATGGCCGAAGAAATGAGAAAAGATAATAAAGTTTTCATACTTGGAGAGGAAGTTGCCGAATATCAAGGTGCGTATAAAGTCACACAAGGTCTTCTTGAGGAATTTGGTAAAGAAAGAGTATTAGATACTCCTATTTCTGAACATGGTTTTACCGGATTAGCAGTTGGGGCGGCATTTAAGGGATTGAGACCAATCTTAGAATTCATGACTTTTAATTTTTCTATGCAAGCAATTGATCAAATTATAAATTCAGCTGCAAAAACACTTTACATGTCTGGAGGACAAATTAATTGCCCTATTGTTTTCAGAGGACCTAATGGTGCTGCGGCCCAAGTTGCTGCACAACATAGTCAGGATTTTTCTTCCTGGTATTCTCAAGTGCCAGGTTTAAAAGTCATAGCCCCATCTACACCTTATAACGCAAAAGGTTTATTAAGATCTGCAATATTAGATCCAAATCCTGTAATTTTTCTAGAAAATGAAATTCTTTATGGATTAAAAGGTCCCGTTAATAATGACATTAACTTCTCAATACCAATTGGAAAAGCAAATATAGAAAAAGAAGGAAAAGATTTAACGATCGTAACGTATTCAATAATGTTGCAGAAATCAAAAGAAGCTGCATTAAGACTAAAAGAGGAATACAATTTAGATACAGAAATTATTGATTTACAAACTTTACGACCTTTGGATACAGAAACAATTTTAAATTCAATTAAAAAAACTAATAGACTAGTCACTGTCGAAGAGTCATGGCCATTTGGTAGTGTTGGTTCTGAAATTGCAAATATTGTTCAAAGGGATGCATTTGATTATTTAGACTCACCAGTGATAAAAGTTAATAGTGCGGATGTTCCAATGCCATACGCATTGAGCTTAGAAAAATTATATCTTCCTCAAGTTGATGACATTATAAATGCTGCAAAAAAAGTAAGTTATATAAAATAAATGGCAATTAAAGTTTTAATGCCTGCATTATCACCCACAATGTCAGAGGGTGTAATTAATAAGTGGTTAGTTAATATTGGTGATACTGTTTCAGCTGGAGATATATTAGCTGAAATTGAAACAGATAAAGCAACAATGGAAGTTGAGGCAGTTGATGAGGGAGAAATTACACATTTAATTGATACAACACCAGATAAACAAATTGCTGTTAATTCTGTCATTGCTCTAATCAATGGTGGCAAAGATGAAAGATTAGAAGATTATAATGATAAAGATCAAACTATAAGTAGTGAAGAAAAAAATGAAGTTTCAGAAACACCTAAAGTAAATACTGAAGTAGATAACAGTCAAGTAATAGAAAGAAGTAAAGATTTAAACACTAAACAAAATACTAATTTTGCTTCACCATTTGTTAAAAAATTTTCGAAAGATAACAATATTGATCTAACTCTTATTAAAGGGTCTGGACCTGATGGTAGGATAATTAAAAAAGATATTCAAAATTTTGAACTTCATATCAATGATGAAAATATTTCTGTAATTGAGCCATCTAGTATTAGAAAAATAATTGCTGAAAGAACAACACAAACAAAAAATGAAGTCCCACATTTTTATCTTACTATTGAAACAAGAATGGATAAGCTAATAAATTTAAGAAAAAAAATAAATTCAAATATTAATATCAAAATATCGTTTAATGATCTCATTGTAAAAGCATGCGCAATGGCAATAGCGAAAAATCCGGAAACAAATATTTCTTGGGTGAATGGTAAAATTCATCAATATAAAAATATCGATATTGCTATAGCGGTAGCGTTAAAAGAAGGATTGATTACACCTATTGTTAAAGAAGTCGATACAAAAGGATTAGCTGAAATCTCAACAGAAATTAAATCATTAGTAAAAAAAGCTAATCAAAATAAATTATTACCAGAAGAATATAGTGGAGGATCTATAACTATCTCAAACTTAGGCATGTTTGGAATCACTGAATTTCAAGCAATTATTAATCCGCCACAATCAAGTATTATTGCAATTGGATCAATAATTACAAAACCTGTTGTGAACTCTGGCAGTATTGAAATAGGACATACAATGAAATCTACTATTTCAGCAGATCATAGATCACTAGATGGTGCCGTTGCGGCAAAATTACTCAAAGATTTTAGCGATATTTTGGAAGATCCCTTCCAAATATGGTTGAATAGCATGGATATGGAAGTTATTTAACCAACATGAGTGGACCACGTCATCCTGAAAAAGTTAAAAACAAATCAAATCCTATACCAAAAAAACCAAGTTGGATTAGAGTAAAGGCACCAACTTCAAAATTTTTTCATGAAACAAATAAGCTTTTAAAAGAAAAAAAAATTGTAACTGTGTGCGAAGAAGCAGCATGTCCAAATATAGCCGAGTGTTGGCAAAAAAAACATGCAACATTTATGATACTAGGAGATATTTGCACCAGAGCTTGTGCATTTTGTAATATTAAAACCGGTAAACCTAATTTTATTGATCATGGCGAAGCCATCAGAATTGCTGAATCAGTAAAACAATTAAACCTAGAGCATGTTGTTATTACTAGTGTTGACAGAGATGATTTATTGGATGGTGGAGCATTACATTTTATTAATGTGATTGATTCAATTAAATCTCTAAACCCAAATTGCACAATTGAAATATTAACACCTGATTTTAAAAATAAACCTGAAGCAATAAGTATTTTATCAAAAAATTTACCTGATGTTTTTAATCACAACTTAGAAACAGTGCCAAGATTATACCCTTCAATTCGACCGGGTTCACGTTACTTTGTAAGTTTAAATTTACTTAGTCAAATTAAAGAAAAAAATCCAAGTATATTTACAAAATCAGGTCTAATGGTTGGTTTAGGTGAAACTAAAGAAGAGGTTTATCAAGTAATGGATGATTTGCGAGCAGCTAATGTTGATTTTATTACTATAGGACAATACTTACCCCCTACACCAAAGCACGCTAAGCTGGAAAAATTTATTACTCCTGAAGAATTTGAGGAATACAAAAAAATGGCATTCGCAAAAGGTTTTCTAATGGTTGCATCATCACCTCTTACTCGTTCAAGTTATCATGCTTCTGATGATTTTAAAATCATGAAAAAAAATAGGAAAAATAAACTTTATTCAATTCAATGAAATCATCAAATAGGGAAGAAATAGTTGATCATGACGCAAAGGGTCTTTTTGATATTGTTTTAGATATTGAAAGCTATCCTTATTTTATCCCTTGGTGTTCAGCAATGAGAATACATTCAAAAAATAAAAACGAAATTTATGCTGATATGGTCGTATGGTATAAATATTTTATGCCTCAAACTTTTGGTTCACACGTAACTTTTGATAACAAAAAACTCTCAATTAGTACAACTTATATAAAAGGACCTTTGAAAGATTTAAAAACTAATTGGATATTTGAATCATTAAAAAAAAAACAAACACGAATCCATTTTAATGTAGAATTTGAGTTCACAAGATTTTTTCATCAAAAAATTGCTGAAGCTTTTTTTCCATTGATTGAAAATAAAATGATTGAATCATTTAAAATTCGAGCTGATGAAATATTAGATTAATTTATAAATTTTTCTAAAAATAAAATCTCTTGTTTTTCTTTGTATGTCCAATCTTTTTCCTTTATATATTTTTTTGAAAATATAATTATTTTTATTAACTTTAATTCCAATATACACTAGTCCTACTGGCTTTAATTTTGTCCCACCGTTAGGACCTGCTATACCAGTTGTTGATATACAGATTTTTGTTTTTTCTTTTTCATATAAACCGTTTATCATATCTTCTGCTACTTCTTTACTTACAGCTCCAAATTTAGAAAGATTAGTTTTTGGAACAGATAAATATCTAGATTTAGCTTTGTTAGAATAAGCAATAATTCCATACGAAAAAATTTTAGAGACACCACTATATTTTGTTATGGTGTTTGCTATTATTCCTCCAGTACATGATTCAGCAACAGAAATTGAGATATTTTTTTTTATTAATTTATCTATAATTTTTTTAATAAAAGGCATTTAATATATAAAGAGTAATTGTTGTATATATTCCAGCTATTAAATCATCAAGTATTACACCAAATGATGATTTAAGTTTCTTATCGACAATGTTTGCAGGAAATATTTTTAAAATATCAAAAAAACGAAACAAAATAAAAACCGATACTACTGTGACATAAGGATTTATTATTATAATTTGATCATAAAATATTAAAATTAAGTATATCCCTAGAAATTCATCAATAACTATTATTTTTGAGTCATGTGATTGTGTGTGTGCAGAGAATTTATTAATAAAAAATAATGACAATAAAAAGATTATAATAAAAACAACTATAAATATTTCTAAAGAAATGATTTTGTATTCAACAATTGGAAATAAAATAACTATTGATAAAAAAGATGCAAAAGTTCCTGGTGGTATTATTTTAATATATCCAGCAAATGATAACGATACAAAAAAATTAGCTAATTTTATCATTTGTTATATGAACTATTGATTCAGCTGCAATTCCTTCACCATTTCCAATAAAACCAATTTTCTCATTTGTAGTTGCTTTAATAGAAATAGAGTTATTTTTGATTTTAAGTAATGTTGAAATATTTTTAATCATTTTTGAAACATACTTATTAATTTTAGGTTTTTCAGCTATTATATTTATATCTAAATTTATAATGTAATAACCTTTTTCTTTAAGTTTATTTTTGCAATAAATAATAAATTTTGATGAATCTGCATTTTTCCATTTTTTTTCTGTATTTGGAAAGTGATAACCTATGTCTCTCATAGACAGTGCTCCAAAAATACTGTCACAAATTGCATGAAGTACAACGTCCGCATCAGAATGACCAATTAATTTAGAGAAAGGTATTTTAATTCCTCCTAATTTTAATCCGTTTTTGGTTTTTTTATCAATTTGATGAATATCGTAGCCAATACCGTATTTTGTTATCGGCTTTCTGTATAAATTAAATAACTGAATATCTTCTGGATATGTAATTTTAATATTATTTTTCTCACCTTTAATAAAATTAATTTTCATTTTTGATTTTTGCAATAATCCTGCATCATCATTAAATTCAAAGTTTTTATATTTGATATGTTCTTTTAATATTAAATTATAGTTAAACCCCTGGGGCGTTTGTACGTTAATTACTTTAGTTTCTAATTTACTTTTTTTTACTAATTGTCTGTCATTATATTCAACATATGGAATTACATTATTATTTTTTTCTAATTTAGAAATAATTTTTTTAATTAATTTATTACTACACAAAGGACGAGCAGCATCATGTATTAATACATTTTTAATTTTAAATTTTTTTAAATTTTTTAGAGCATTAAATGATGAAATTTGTCTTGTAAGACCAGGTTTTGAATATATGATTTTTATTTTCTCAGAAACAACCTTATGATTAAAGTAAGTATTTTGATATTTTTTATCTATTGAAATATTAATAATATCAATATTTGATAAGTCTAAATTTGAAACGAAATAATTTAAAAAATTGGTGTTTCCAATTTTTAAGAATTGTTTAGGAATTTTATGACCAAATCTCTTTCCTTTTCCACCAGCTAGAATTACAAGTGCATTTTTCATCATTTTAATTTATAAATAATATTATTTTATAATCATTATTTGAAAAATTAACTAAAGTACACAGTGTTTGACTTATCAAAATTACTTAAATCTATTCATCTTTCAAGATTATCTTTTTATTTTTTAATTTTTTTAATCATATTGAGTTTCTCCATCACATTCTATTTGATGCTTCCGAACAATGATTTAGTAAAAGATCCAAGAAGACTCCAATTTTTTTTATTAGCAGATGTTATTTTTGTCATTTTATTGATTTCAATAATTATTAGACAAATTGTACTTATTTTAGTGAGAAGGAGAAAAAGTTATAATGAATCTCGATTATATATAAAATTTGTTAATTTATTTGCTGCAATGGCTTTAGGGCCAGCTATTGGATTAGTTATTATTACATCACTTTTCTTTAATTTAGAATTAAGAACTTGGTACGGAGATGCAGTAAGAGATGCAGTTGTTAATTCTAACATTGTAGCAAAAAATTATGAAAATGAGATACAGGCAGAATTAGTATCTGATACTCAACTAATTATGAGAGAAATATTAAAAGTTTCTCAAAATAATGAGGTTAACATTCAATCAATTAGAAGAGCCTTAAGTGAATTTATTAACTTAAGAACAATTTCAAGTATTTATATTTTTAATACTGAGGGAAATATTTACTTAAGTCTTAAAGATCCTGATAATGAAAATTTTTCTGCACCATCAAATGAAATATTAAAAGTTGTTAATCAAAACCGAGTTTACATTTTTCAGTTAGATAAAAATTCTATCACTGCCTATAAAAAAATAAATTTTTTAAACGACGTTTACATGCAAGTTAATAGAAATTTGAATACAAATATTTGGGATCATATTAGTGCTACAAAAGAGGCATTTGAGATCTACACTGTTAAAGAAGAGGAAAGTTCAGGAATTCAAATAACTTATTCAATGATTTTTGTTCTATTCTCCATTTGTTTTATACTAGTTGCAATTTTAATTGGGTTTAATCTAGCAAGCAATCTTAGTAAACCAATAACAAACTTAATCAAATCAGCCAATAAAATATCAGAAGGAAATTTTGATGCTAAAGTTAGTGAAACAGATCAATTTCAAGAGATAAAAGTATTAATATCATCTTATAATAAAATGATTTCTGAAATTGAGAATAAACAAAATGAGTTAATATCAAAAAGTAAAGAAGATGAAGAAAAAAGAATTTTTATAGAGGCGATTTTAAGTCTTTTAACAATAGGCGTAATTTCTTTAGATAAAAATTTTAATATTTTATTATTTAACAAAACTTTAACGAAACTTTTTAGAAACACAAAAACTTTTAAAATAAATGATAATTTTCTTTCCTATTTTCCTGAATGGAAAAAGATATTTGAGAATTTTGAAACATCAAATAAAGTATTATTAAATTTTCAATATGATTTTACATTATATGACGATCAAAGAAATTTTAATATTAGAGTCATTAAAGAGATTTATGATAATAAAATTGAGGGATATGTTATTGCTATAGACGATGCTACATCTCTAATCTTAGCAGAAAAACATGCGGCTTGGTCTGATATAGCAAGAAAGATTGCACATGAAGTTAAAAATCCTCTTACACCCATTAAACTTTCTGCTGAAAGAATAGAAAAGAAATTTTTAGATTTAAAAACAGATAAGGAGGATATTTCACTTTTAACTAAAACAATATCAAGACAAGTAGATGATATTGGAAAGTTAGTTGATGAATTTTCATCTTTTGCGAGAATGCCTGAGGCAGAAATCAAGCTTGATAATCTATCGAAATGCTTAGAAGAGGCATATCTTTTGTATTTCAATGCAAGAAAGGATATAAATCTTAATTTAATTAAACCTGAAAATGATATTTATTTTCACTTTGACACCCTTCAAATCTCAAGATGTTTTAATAATTTAATTAAAAATGCTATTGAAGCTGTGGAGAAAATACCAAACCCTGCAGTCGAAGTATCAATTGCTACTGATTCTCAAAATATAAAAATTAAAATAAAAGATAATGGTGTTGGGATTGATGAAAAAATGTTGAGTAAAATTTTTGAGCCTTATTTTACAACTAAAACAAAAGGAACTGGTCTTGGACTATCTATAGTAAAAAGAATTATTGAAGATCATGGTGGTAAAATAAAAATTGAGAAAAATAAAAATATGGCAGGTACAACATCACTTATTAATTTTGAATACAATGCATAAAGTGTTAATTATAGATGATGAAAAGGATATTTGTTTTCTTATTTCAGAAATTTTAAAAGATGAAAATTATAATACATCTATTGCGCTCAATTCAGATGAAGCAATTAATAAATTTAATGAAATTAAACCCGATTTAGTTATTTTAGATGTATGGCTATCTAACAGTAAGCTAGACGGGATTGAGATTTTAAAAGAATTCAAATCAATTGATAGTAATATTCCAATTATTATTATAAGTGGCCATGGAACTGTTGATCTTGCGGTGAAATCTATAAAAAATGGAGCATACGACTTTTTAGAAAAACCATTCAACAGTGATAAGTTAATTATTCTTACTAAGAGAGCGATAGAGAGTTCATCATTATTGAGTGAAAATAAAAATTTAAAAGATACGTTAATTAAAACTATACCACTAATAGGGAATTCAGAATTCATTAAAAAAATTAATAAAGTTTTAAATGAACAGAGTTCAGGTAATTCTAGATTATTAATAGAAGGACCATTTGGAACAGGAAAAAAACATTTTACAAATTTAATACATCAAAATTCACAATATAGAGATAAGCTTCCTATATCAATTGATTTTAAAAAACTAACAAATGAAGCATTGGATAATATGTTTGTTGAAAATAAAAACACAATTAATGAAAATATTTTTTATCGATCAAACAATAACACATTAATACTGCTCAATATTGAAACACTACCAAATATTTATCAAAAAAAACTTTTAAATTTTCTAGAAAACAAAAAATTTTTTGAAGATCTTGATATTAAATTAAATCATAAAATTATTACAATTACTGAAAAAAATTTAGAAATAGAAATTGAAAAAGGTAATTTTATTAAAAGATTATATGATAGAATTTCAACAGACTTTATAAAATTTAAATCTCTCGCTGATAGGAGAGATGATGTTCTTCCTATCCTTGATTTTTATTTAAATGAAAAAAGTGGAGGAAATTTAAATTTTAAATTTTCTTCTAGAGCCTTAACTAAGTTACAAATGTATGATTGGCCTGGAAATATATCTCAACTAATTAACTACGTAGAGAAAAGTCTTATACTTAACCAAGATCAAAATATAAAAGAGTTAGAGGTTGATGATTTAGCTTTACAAATGGGAGATGAAACTGCGTCAAATTCTTCCAATAATTCACTGGATTTATCTTTAAAAGAAGCAAGATCCGAGTTTGAAAAAAATTATTTAATATCGCAAATTAAGAGATTTAATGGTAATATAACTAAGGTTTCTGATTTTACAGGAATGGAAAGAACTGCTCTTTATAGAAAATTTAAATCATTAGACATAAAAGTAGAATAACTAATCAATGAAAACAATTATTTGTGGAGCTGGAGATGTTGGATATAGCATAGCTGATAAACTATCGCGCGAAAACTTTGAAGTTACAGTTATCGATGAAGATGAAAATAAATTAAATAAAGTATCTGAAACGTTGGATGTCAAAACAATTAATGGTATTCCTAGTATGCCATCAGTTTTAGAGAGTGCCGGAGCAAATGACTGTGAAATACTAATTGCAGTTACTAAGAGTGATGAAACTAATATGGTTACTTGTCAAATTGGCCACTCTTTATTTAAAATAAAAAAGAAAATTGCAAGAATAAGACAACAAGATTATTTAAAAAATGATTGGAAAAATTTATATAATGATGAAAATTTCCCAATAGATGCAATTATTTCTCCCGAACAAGAAGTTGCTAAGGGTATATTTAGAAGATTAATTTCTCCTGGCACAATAGATATGGTTGAATTATCAGATAAAAAATTGAAATTAATTGGATTAAAATGTGAGGATAATTTTTTACATTCAGGTCTATCTGTAAGAGAATTATCAGAAAAATTTCCTGACTATTTAGCTAACATAATGTTTATATTTAGAGGTGATAAAAAATTTACAGTAAATTCTTCAACTAAAATTGAAAAGAAAGATACCATCTTTCTAGTTGTGGAAACTGATAATTTGACAGACGTGTTATCTGAATTTGGCCATCAAGAAATGCAGGCAAAAAAAGCTGTGATTATCGGTGGTGGAAATATAGGATTTTCACTTGCACAATTAATTGAAAATTCTGAAACATATATAAAAACTGAACTCATTGAAGCTAATAAAGAACGTGCAGAATTTCTTGCATCAAATTTAGAAAATATCACAGTGACATGTGGAGATGGTTTGGACAATCAGATACTTGAAGAGGTTAACATATCTGACTCAGGTTATTGCATATCAATTACAGAAGATGATGAAGTTAATATCTTATCATCTTTATTAGCTAAAAGAGCAGGTGCTAACACATCAATAACTTTGATTAATAATAGCAATTATTCATCTTTGTTATCTAACATAGGAGTTGATATGACTATTGATCCAAAAATAATAACAATTTCTAAAATTTTAGAAAAGGTAAGAGGTGTAAAAATACGAAATGATTATTCAATAGGCGAAGGTTTTGGAGAAGTAATTGAGGCAGATATTCAGTCCGAATCATATCTCTGTAATAAAAATCTTAAAGAATTAGAGTTACCAAAAGGTATACGTATTGGCTCTATTGTAAGGGATAAAAAAATTATAATTCCTAATAGCCAAACTGTTTTTAAAGAAAATGATGATGTTGTTTTTTTTGCTGAAACAAACTGTATAAAAAAACTAGAGAAACTTTTATCAAAAGTTTAATTTAATGCCAAATTTTGCTTATATAAATAACAAATTTGTAAACTTTAAATCGGCAAAAGTACATATTGAGGATAGAGGATTGCAATTTGCAGACAGTGTTTATGAAGTTATTGCAGTTTTAGATAAAAATTTAATTGATTTAGATTTTCATCTTAAGAGATTAAAATATTCTCTTCAAGAATTAGAAATTAGATTTAATTTTAACAAAACAAATCTAAAAAATATTTTTCAAAAACTATTAAAGAAAAACAAAACAAGAAATGGTATAATATATTTACAGATTACAAGAGGTATTCAATTTAGAGAACATAAATATCAAAAAAATTTAAAACCGACTTTGATTGTGTACACAAGAAATAAAAGTTTTAATTTACCTGGAAAAAAATTTACTGGTGTAAATACAATTACATATCAAGATCTTCGATGGAAAAGACGTGATATTAAAACAGTAAATTTACTGCCAAATATAATAGCAGCAAATATTGCTAAAAAGAAAAATGCTTATGAGGCAATTTTAATACAAAATGGAAAAGTGACTGAGGGAACATCCTCTAATATATGGATTATTAAAAGAAATAATTTAATAACTCACCCAGCTAATTCAGATATTTTAAAAGGGGTAACTAGGACATCTCTCTTAAAAATTATTAAAAAAACTAATCTTAAAATAGTAGAAAAACAATTTACCCTTAAGCAATTAATTAATGCAGATGAGGTTTTTTTAACTAGCTCTGGTAGTTTTATAACTCCAATTCTAAAAATTGATAATAAAAAAATTAATTATGGTAAAATTGGCAATATTACTTTGAAACTAGCAGAAATGTATACTGAAGCATGTATCAATGGATAATATAAAACAAGAAGACATAGAAGATATTTGTTTTAATGTAAGTAAGAATATTATTTTACCTAAATACAAAAATCTATCAGAAAATGACATTAATTATAAAAACGGATCTGACTTAGTAACCGCAGTTGATATAGATGCAGAAAAAGAATTAAAAAAAAATTTATTAAGTATTTTACCAAATTCTAATTTCATAGGAGAGGAAGAATATTCTATAAATAAAAATATATTAAATTTTTATAACGAAGAAGCATATTGTTGGACTGTTGACCCAATAGATGGAACAACAAATTTTGTTAATGGTAAAGAAAAATTTGCAATAATGATTGGTTTAACATTTAAAGAAAAGATTTTGCGTTCTTGGATATATAAACCTTTAGAAAAAACTATGTGTTCAGCTATTGAAAATGAAGGTGCTTATATCAATAATAATAAAATTATTACTAATGGTAAAAATAAAATTGAAGAAACTATTGGATCAATAAGTACTAAATACTGGGAGTCAGGATTTAAGGATAAGTTAAAAGTTTTTAAAAATATTTTTAAAGAAGTTAGTGCTTATCGATGTATTGGCTTGGAATATATTGACATAGGAATTGGAATTAGAAATTTTGCTATTTTATCAAAATTATCTCCCTGGGATCATATTCCAGGTATTCTTTTTGTTAGAGAAGCTGGTGGTGCTGATACAGATTTTGACAAAAATAAATATGACTTTACAAAAAAGAATAAGAATTTAATTGTAAGTAATTCAGAAGATTTAAATTTAAAAATTTTAGAAAAATTAGGAGAATATTTATGAGTATTAAAAATGTTTCTTTTATTGGTTTAGGAGTAATGGGTTATCCAATGGCAGGCCATCTTAAAAATAATGGTTATAACGTAACCGTTTATAATAGAACAACTGCTAAGGCAGAAAAATGGATAGAAGAATATAAAGGAAGCATGGCTAAAACTCCTGGTGAAGCTTCTCAAAATTCTGAAATTGTTTTTATGTGTGTTGGACGCGATGAAGATATTATTGAAGTAATGGAAGGTGAGAATGGAATTCTTTCAAAAGTAAATGAGGGATCAATAATCGTTGATCACACAACAGCTTCAGCAGAGATAGCACGAAATTATTATCAAAAACTTAAAGATAAAAAACTGAGTTTTCTTGATGCTCCTGTATCTGGCGGTCAAGCTGGTGCAGAAAATGGCGTTCTTTCCATTATGATTGGCGGCGATGAAAAAGATTATAATACTGTTAAACCAGTTCTCACATCTTATGGAAAAGCAGTTGAACTTATAGGTCCATCTGGATCAGGTCAAATAGCTAAAATGATAAATCAAATCTGTATTGCGGGATTAGTTCAAGGTTTATCTGAAGCAATGGCTTTTGGAAAAAAATCCAATGTAGATATGGAAAAAGTCCTTAGCGTAATATCCAAGGGTGCAGCTCAATCATGGCAAATGGAAAATAGATATAGAACTATGCTTGATGGAAAGTTTGATTATGGTTTTGCTGTAGATTGGATGCGCAAAGATTTATCAATTTGTTTTAATGAAGCTGATAAGAATGGTGCTAATCTTCCTATTACAAAAATAGTTGATAAATATTATGAAGAAGTCCAAAAGAATGGTGGTAATAGATTTGACACGTCATCTTTAATGACGCTAGTTGATAAATAGTGGTAAATAAATATTTATTAGCTATTATTTTATTAATTGCCTCTTCTTTTTTTTGGTCTGGAAATTTTTTTGCTGGTAAAATTGCATATAATACAGACTTGTCTCCGTTTAAATTAAGTTTTTTTCGATGGACTTTGGCTTTTATTATACTTTTACCTTTTACGTATAGTGAGATAAGAAAAAATTTAAAATATTATAAAGAAAATTTATTATTAATTAGTTTGATTGCATTTCTTGGTGTAACAATCTTTAATTCTTTTACTTATATATCTTTACAAACAACACTCGTAATTAATTCTGCTCTTATGAATTCTGTAACACCAGTTCTAATAATTGGTTTTTCATGGTTAATATTTAAAACGAAGACAAGTTTACTTCAATTTATTGGAATATTCTTATCTGTTATTGGTGCATTTTGTATTATTTTAAAAGGGAATTTAAATAATCTTTATTCTTTTGAATTTACAAGTGGTGATATTTGGATGTTTATTGCTGCACTTTCATGGTGTGTGTATTCAGTACTATTAAGAAAAATTGATAAAAATCTTTCTCAGCTTGCAACTTTAGAAGTGCTTATATTTATTGGTTTAATTTTTCTCATACCTCTATATTTAATAGAGTCTTCAAATTCTACTTTCATTCCAGATAATAGTACTGATTATTTAATAATTATTTATGTGGCCATATTTGCAAGTATTGTTTCTTTTTTTTCATGGAATATGGGAGTTTCAATTATAGGCGCTAACAGAGCTGGTTTATTTTTACACTTAATACCAGTTTTTAGTTCAATTTGGGCAATAAGTTTTTTAGGAGAACAATTTGCTTTTTTTCATTTAATTGGAACTATATTTATATTATTGGGAATAATACTCTCAAACTTAAATTTTAAATATGTCAAAGATAATTAAAACAGATGAAGAATGGAAATCTCTTCTCACAGAAGATGAATATTATGTAACAAGACAAAAGGGAACAGAACCTCCTTTTTCTGGTAAAAATTTTGAAATTATTAATGGTGGTATTTTTAAATGTAAATGCTGTGGTAATGAATTATTTAATAGTTTAACAAAATATGATTCTTATTGTGGGTGGCCAAGTTTTTTTGAACAAATATCACCTGAAGCAATTAAAACAGAGACTGATAGATCTCATGGAATGGTGCGTATTGAAATTATGTGTGCTAAATGTGATGCCCATTTAGGTCATGTCTTTGATGATGGACCTGAGCCTACTGGAAAAAGATACTGTGTTAATTCTCTTTCTATTAATTACGAAGAGTTTGAATAATACTTTTTATACACTCCTATTTTCCTCAATAGGTCATGCTCTCATGCATATGTTTGCAGCATTTTATTTTGTAATTGTTCTGATGATAGAAAAAGAATGGAATATTTCTTACGATCAATTAATTAGATTATGGTCTCTCGGAGCTCTACTAATTGGTTTAGGGGCAATTCCTTTTGGTTGGTTAAGTGATAAATGGTCTCGTTCAGGTACAATGACAATTATGTTTATTGGAATGGGCTTAGCCTCCATTTTATGTGGTTTAAGCACATCAGTTTCTTTTTTATTTTTTTCCTTATCACTTCTTGGACTTTTCTGTTCAATTTACCATCCTGTAGGCATACCTTGGGTTATTCATGCAGCTAACAAACAGGGAAGAGCGCTTGGTGTAAATGGTATTTTTGGTGGCGTAGGGATAGGCTCTGGAGCATTTGTAGCTGGTACTCTAACAGAATTACTAAATTGGCAACTAGCTTTTATATTACCTGGTTTAATATCAATTATTATTGGGTTTATTCTTATTTACTTAATCTTAATTGATAAAATATCTTACAAAAATTATTTTATTAAAAATGATGATCAAGATCATTCTCGTAATGAGATGATTTTAATTGCATTAATAATGCTATTATCAATGTTTGCTCTTGGATTATCTTTTCACAATACACAAACAGCCTTACCAAAAGTATTTGAAATTCGAATTGGTAACACAAGCTCAATTCAAATTGGATTTATGATAGCAATTATCTATTTTATTTCTGGCGTAACAACATTTGTTGGAGGACTACTTGCTGATCGATTTAATTTAAAAACTATTTACTTAATTGGTATATTTCTTCAATTTCCTTGCTACCTAGGAATAGCTTACATATCTGGTTACTCTTTAGTTGTGTTATGTATTCTAGCTGCCGTATTTAATGCAAGTATTCTGCCTACAGAAAATCTCCTACTTGGGAAATTTACACCCCAAAAGTATCATGGTGTTGTATATGGAATTAAATTTATTCTTGCATTTGGATCAGGACCAATTTCGGTATTCTTAATTTCAGAAATATATTCCATAACTTTAGAGTTTACTTATTTGTTTTTAATTAATGCAATAATGATGGCTATAGTTTCAATCTTTATTATTTTCTTACCCATTCAAGGTAATCAAAGAACAACTACTCAGGATTAGATTTTATTTCTTCAAGATAATTAATAACTTCATTAAATTTTTCATCAGGTATATTTTTATAGGTCATACCAAAATGATTTTTTACCTCTAAAGCAACGTGAGCATAAGGATTTCTACCCTTTGGATGATTGGGGTGCTCAGGTAATTTTCCTTTTAAAAAATCACCTGTTTCTTGAATTAACTTCCAAATTTTAGATGCGTTTTCTTTATTCAACTTATCTAGCTAACGCACCCATTGGATCCCAAGGCGCAAGAGCTACTGGTTCCATATCTAAGTATTTTAAAAGTCTTTTGTTTAGATATTTTTTATCGATGACAACTTCATAGGTATATTCATCAAACCATTCATCAGTCATCATCATATATCCTTGGTTACCACTTTTTGTTCCCCAGCTATTTTCAATTTTCCACTTAGTTGAATTTCTTTTTTTAATATCGACTCCCGTTAAAAGCATGGCATGAGTCATTTCACTATCACCGTACTCTAAACGAGTTTGTTTATTCATCTTAAATGAAGTTTGGAAGACATTTTCATAGTCGTAAATGCCCATATCAAGCACACCCATATCTCGACTAAAACGTTTCCCAACATCACAACCAAACCATACAGCTTCGTTGTTTTTAATTGAGTCCATTGCTGATTTTTTTAATTCTTTAATGTCCACATTAAGATATTTAATAATTTTTCCTTCAACAACATTACCAAGATATTCAACGGTATAAATTGTATTAAATTTTTTATTGCTCATTGGAGCATGAATTAAGCAAACTTTATCTTTAATATTAATATCTGCATATTTTTTGCAGAAATCAATTGGTGTCATATCTGAAATGACAATGTGTCTATTATCTTTATTTCTAGTAGACCAATTTATAACATCTGGTGGTTGACCAAGAAACATTGCCAGTAAATTATAGATTGTTTCCATCATTTCTTTTTTAAGAGTTGATGAATTTTTTGCTGGTTTCCTTCTTAGTATAGAAGCAAACTCTCTTAGTTTGTGAGTCAAAATATAATTCATAGCGCCAGATTTACTACTATGATTTGTTTCAGGCATTACATCTTTTGGAACTGCACCGTACTTGTTAATTAAGTTTACAAACATATCCCACTGTCCGCCATCTTGCACAGGTGCTTTTAAAAGATGAGTAATTAATCTGCTCTCATATGATTCATCTCTTGATTTGATAATATTCTCTAAAAAATAATTTGCTTTCTCTAGCTTATCCCAAAACATGAAATAATTTTGTGAGAACTCAAATGTATTTAGTTCAAGGCTATCAACAACTTGTAAACGCATGAGATTTAATCCTGCAAATCCCCAACATCTACCTGATGCCATTTGGTTTGTTGCAGGTAGTTCTTTTTTTATTAGATTAGAAAAATTATGATTGATTTGACTAAAGTTTTCCCAATTAAGTGCAACATTGGCTAAATCATTTTTAATTAATGCATTTCGTGAAGCTGTATTTTTATTATTTCTTAAAAATTTATTTTTTAAAGTTTTGATTGTTGATAGAGATATATTTTTTGCCATAGTCTGTATTTAAAACTATTTCAGCTTAATTCAATTCTTAACTGTTTTTTTCTTTTTTTTGAGACCCATTTTAGCTTTTCTTTCATCAATTAATCTAATGGCATCTTCAAGTTTTAAGCTATCTATTGTTTGATCACCTAGAATTGATGCATTTATTTTTCCACATTTTACATATGGTCCAAATTTTCCATCATGAGCAGTAATATTTTTCTTTTCTGTTGGATGCTCACCAAATGTTTTTAATGTAGCATTACCTCTCTGTGTAGGTTTAGCAATTAATTCAATGGCTCTTTCAAGTTCAATATCAAGAATATTATCTGTTTTTTCTAGAGCTTTATATTTTTTATCATGAAGAATATATGGTCCGTACATTCCAATACCAGCACTAACTGTTTTATTTGTTTCCGGATGAAATCCTAATTTACGAGGCAAACCAAGAAGTTGAATAGCTGTGTTTAATCCTATTTCATCTGGTTCAAAATTCTTAGGAATAGAAACTCTTTTTGGTTTTTTTTCTTTTGTTCCTTCACCGACTTGCATATAAAATCCATAAGGGCCTTTTCGAAGAGTAATCATTTCACCTGTTTCTGGATAAATACCAATTTCTTTTGGTCCGCTAAGTGCAGCGCCTTCTTTATCGTTTAATTGATTAAACTGAACAGTATATTTGCAATCAGGATAATTAGAGCATCCAATAAATCCTCCAAACTTTCCAACTTTAATTCCTAGTCTTCCATTATCACACGTTGGACATTTTCTTTTTTCATCTGCACCGTTTGGTGGAAAGAAATGTGGACCTAGCGCTTCATCTAACACATCAATGACTTCTCTATTTGATTTGCCTACAGTTTCATCACAAAGTTGTTTAAATGTTTCCCAAAATTTTCTTAGAACCTCTTTCCAATCAAGCTTACCATCAGAAATTTCATCAAGTTGATTTTCAAGATCAGCAGTAAAATCATATTCCACATATTGATTGAAATATTTCTCTAAAAATATAGATACTATTCTTCCTCTATCATGAGGATTGAAACGTTTTTTATCTAAAATTACATAATCTCTATCTTGTAGAACTTTAATAATAGAGGCATAAGTAGATGGTCTGCCAATACCAAGTTCTTCAAGTTTTTTAACTAAACTTGCTTCGGTGTAACGAGGAGGAGGGGAGGTAAAATGTTGAGTCTTTTCAACTTCTTTGAGATTCAAACTCTCTCCTTCACTCATTGCAGGAAGAATTGTTTCTTTTTCTTCATCTTTATCATCATCTTTAGCTTCTTGATATACTTTGTACATTCCAGGAAACTTAATTGTTGACCCGTTTGCTCGTAAAACAATTTTTTTATCTTCGTTTGTAATATCAACAGCTACTTGATCTAATACAGCGCTCGCCATTTGTGAACTTACCGCTCTTTGCCATATAATTTCATATAATTTGTATTCTTCTAAAGTAATGTATTGCTTAATATCTTTTGGTGTTAGGTAAATATTTGTTGGTCTAATACATTCATGTGCTTCTTGGGCATTTTTCGCTTTAGATTTATAAACTCTTGGTGCTTCAGGTAAATAGTTTACACCGTAATTATCAGTAACAAAACCTCGAACTTGATTAATGGCTTCTTTTGACATGACGACACTATCTGTTCGCATATAAGTTATTAAGCCAGTTGTTTCTCCTTTAATATCTGTTCCTTCATAAAGACGTTGAGCTGTGCGCATTGTTTGACTCGCACTAAGACCAAGTTTACGACTAGACTCAATTTGCATGGTAGATGTGGTAAAAGCAGGGTAGGGATTTCTTCTAGCTTCTTTTTTCGTTATATTTCCGACAGTGAAAGTAGAATTTTTAATATCATTAAAAATTTTTGTCGCTTCACTCTCATTTTTAATATCAAGTTTATCTACTTTATTTCCATCGTAAACTGTTAGTCTAGAATTAATGATTTTATCTTCTTTATTTCTAAACTCTCCTTGTAAAGACCAATATTCCTGTGGAATAAATTTTTCTATTTCAAGTTCTCTCTCACTTATTATTCTTAAAGCAACAGATTGAACTCTACCTGCTGATTTTGAGCCCGGTAATTTTCTCCATAGTACTGGAGAAAGTGTAAAACCAACAAGAAAATCTAGAGCTCTTCTTGCAAGATAAGCATTAACTAAATTTTCATCTATTTCTCTTGGCTCTTTAAGACTATCAAGAACTGCATTTTTGGTAATTTCATTGAATGTAACTCGGTGAATATTTAATTTTGAAAGTGATGAATTATCTCTAAGTAGTTTTTCTACATGCCAAGCTATGGCTTCACCTTCACGGTCGGGGTCAGTAGCTAGATATAAATTTTCAGATTTTTTTGCAGCATCTGTTATTTCTTTTATCACTTTTTTTCCGCGATCACTGGTTTCCCATTTCATTTGAAAATCATTTTCAGTATCTATCGCATCATTTTTTGCTGATAAATCTCGAACATGCCCAACACTTGCTAGAACTTTGAAGTCAGAGCCTAAATATTTATTGATAGACTTTGCCTTCGATGGTGATTCAACAATTAACACATTCATAAATTTGGGCCCCAAATTTCAGTTTAAAGATAATTCGTCAAGAAATTTTAAAAAAAAGTATATTTTTACTTGGATAATTTAATTTTACTTTCAGTTTTGTTTATGAGTCTTTTAATGTTTTCTGTGTGTTTAAGATAAATAATTATAGTTAAATAAATAAAGAAAATTAGAATATAAAAATTAAAATTAACAAAAATATAATAAGATGGAGCTACTAAAATTCCCATCAAAGATCCAAGAGAAGAGTATTTGCTTACAAAAGCAGTAACAAGCCATACTAATAAAAATAAAAGTGCAATGTAAGGATTAAGACCAAATAAGAAGCCAATATATGTTGCAACGCCTTTTCCACCTTTGAATTTTAACCAAACAGGATAGATATGACCTAATATGGCAAAGTGACAGAGAAGTATTTTATTCAATAAAGAAATATCTTGAAAATACATTTGTAAAATGACGAATGGAAGAAAGCCTTTAAAAATATCAAAACAAAGAACAATGAATGCTACAAATTTATTTCCTGTTCTTAAAACATTAGTTGCACCTACATTTCCAGAACCAACCTTTCTAATATCTCCCAAGTCAAATAATTTTGTAAAAATCAATGCAAAGGGTAATGATCCTATCACATAAAACAATATGATTAATGATAAACTACTTACTAAAATCATCTCTGTTTTTAATAATTAAGTCTAAGCATGCCATTCGTACTGCAACACCCATAGCGACCTGTTCTTGTATTAAGCTCCTCGTGACGTCATCGGCAAGCTTCGAGTCTATTTCTACACCACGATTCATTGGGCCTGGATGCATAACGAAAGCATTTTTTTTTGCATATTTAAGTTTATTGTAATCTAATCCATACTTTTTAAAATAAGTCTTTTGATTTGGCATTATTTTCCCAACTATTCTTTCTTTTTGAATACGTAGCATCATAACAATATCACAATTTTGTAATCCTTTTTTCATTTCCGTATAAACAGTCACAGGAAGTTTTTTTAAACTTTTTGGTAACCATTCCTTAGGACCAATAACATTAATTTTTGCACCTAGCTTTGAGAGTATTATTATGTTTGATCGCGCGACACGACTATGCAAAATATCACCACATATAGCAATTTTTAATTTTGAAAAATTTTTAAATTTATTTTTTATAGTAAGTGCATCTAATAACGCTTGTGTGGGATGTTCATGACTACCATCACCAGCGTTAATTACAGATGCATCTACTGTTTCTGAAATTCTTTTACTAATTCCTTCCTCAGGATGTCTGACAATTAAAACGTCAGGATTCATTGAATTAATTGTAGTCATAGTATCGAGTAAGGTTTCACCTTTATTTATAGAGCTATCTTTTACAACTACATTAATGAGATCTGCTCCTAACCTTTTAGCAGCAACTTCAAAACTTGTTCT
>CACNHT010000019.1 GCA_902620285.1 uncultured Alphaproteobacteria bacterium
TCCCTCATAAATTGTTTCAAGTCCTCCAATCCCTGATCCTACTGAAACTCCAGTTCTTAATTTCTCTTCATCACTTGTATTTTCTAATCCTGCATCCTCAATAGCCATTTTGGCCGCAATAAGACCATACTGTATAAATCGATCATTCCTATTTATATCCCTAAGTTCTAAAAAAGAACTTTCATTAAAATAATTTTCTTTATCAGGATCATTATTAATGTAACCAGCAATTTTTGCAGGCAAATTTGATACATCAAAATGCTCTATCTTCTTAATACCTGACTTGGCATTTATAAGATTGTTCCAAGATTTTTCTCTATTGTTACCTATTGATGTAAGTAAACCCATTCCAGTAACAACTACTCTTCTCATAAAATTAATTATAATTTTATTTTTTACTTTGAATATAATCTATTGCATTTTGAACAGTTTGGATAGTTTCTGCAGCATCGTCCGGTATTTCAATCCCAAATTTTTCCTCAAAAGCCATAACCAATTCAACAGTATCCAAACTATCAGCACCCAAATCGTCTATAAACTTTGCTTCTGGTACAACTTTTGATTCATCTATACCCAAATGATCTACAACTATTTTTTTTACCTGATCTTGAATTTCACTCATAATTATCTCCTTATAATTTCTTTTAGATTATTAATTGAATGTATGTCAACCAATTAAACCATCAACATTCCACCGTTAATATGAAAATTTTGACCAGTAATATAAGACGAATCATCTGTTGATAAAAAATATACTAAATTTGCAACATCTTTTGGACTACCAAATTTCATCATAGGAATTTTTGACAGATAGTTATTCTTTTGTTCATCATTTAACTTATCAGTCATAGAAGTAGCAATAAATCCAGGGGATATTATGTTTACATTAATATTTCTTTTGGCTACTTCTAAAGCTATGGACTTATAAAGACCAACAAGACCAGATTTAGATGCTACATAGTTAGCCTGTCCGGGATTCCCAGTAGACCCAACTATTGATGAAATGCCAATTATTTTTCCAAATTTATTCGAGAGCATGTTAGGTAATAAAGATTTAATTATCTGATAGTTTGAATTTAAGTTTGTCTGTAATACATCAGACCATTGTTCATTTTTCATTCTAAAAATTAAATTATCATGAGTTTTGCCAGCATTATTTACAATAACTGATATATCTTTGTGATCTTTAGATATATTATCCAACGAACTTTGCAGTTTTTTAGAATCAGAAAGATCAACTTTATAATAATAATTTTTACTACCGTATTTATTTTTTAAATCATTTAATTTTTCACTAGAAGAAGATGTTAATACAAGAGTATATGTATCGTTAAAAAATTTATCGCAAATTGCTGAACCAATACCACCGGAAGCTCCCGTAAGAAAAATTTTTTTATTTTTACTCATTTTAATTTAAATCAGAAACATTATTAATTGATGTAATATCAAAATTACTTGAGATTCTCCTTATTAATCCACTCAAGACCTTATTTGGACCAATTTCTATTATTTTTGTTTCTCCAAACTTTTCTAATTGCTTTATACTTTGTGTCCAATTAACTTTGTTTGCCATTTGATTTTGTAAATTTTTTTTTATTAATCTATTTTCATTATGAATACTTGCATCATAATTAGATATGATTTTAATATTATTTTCACTAAATGAAAGCTTCTCAATGTCTTTAGATAATTCTTCTTGCGCTTTAATCATAAACTTACTATGAAATGCTGCAGAGACATTAAGTAAAACAAATTTTTTAATATCATTTTTTAAAAATAATTCTCTACTGTTTTTTAGATCATTAATTTTTCCAGATATTACTAATTGAATCTCAGAATTATCATTAGCTATTTCTAAATTCAAATTATTATTATCTATAATTTTTTGTATTGCATTTGATCCTTTACCAATTAATGCTGCCATACCAGTTTCATTTGGTTTTATAGCACTACTCATTAATTCACCTCTTTTTTTTAATATTAAACTGCAATCTTTTAAATTAATTTTGTTGCTACATGCTAAAGCAGTGTATTCACCAAGTGAATGTCCCAACATAACCTTTACATCTTTGTTTGAGAAATCTTTTTCAGAAACAAATGTCTTATATATTGCATAAGATGCGGTAAAGATGCATATTTGAGTAAACTGTGTAAGGTTTAGTTTGTTTTCTGGATTTTCAAAAATAATTTTTCTTAAATCTATTCTAGTGTAATCCTCTATTTCTTCAAAAACTGACTTTGCCACTTTAAAATTATCATAAAAATCCTTTGCCATACCCATAACTTGGCTGCCTTGACCGGGAAAAACAATAGATGTCATTTATTCTTGATTTATTTTAAAATTTTAATATATGCAAGTTCAACTTCTCTTATATCAACAAATATAAGATAAACCATGGAGTTATATGAATAAATTTGAAGTAGTATTAATTTTTAATCCCGATATAACAAAAAATACATTAGATAGTGAAGTTAAGGGTTTTAAATCTCAATTAAATTTACAATCTGTAAAAATAATAAATGAAGAAAATTGGGGACTTAGAGAATTAAGTTACAACATAAACAAATATAATAAAGCATTTTATAAGTTTCTTCAAATAGAAGGTTCTGGAGAAATTGTAAAAAACTTAAATAAAGAACTTAATCAATCTGAAAATTTGATAAGATATATTTTTATTAAGGTTAAAAAGCATCAAGAATTACCAACAAAATTAAATTATGAAAAAAGCTAAATTTAAATCAAGAAAAGATGATAAATCGAACTCTCCTTTTGAGAATAAAAGGAAGTTTTGCCCATTCAGTCAGCCTGGTTCTCCAATAATAGATTACAAAGACATTAGACTTTTATCGAGATACATAACAGAAAAAGGTAAAATCGTTCCAAGTAGAATTACTGGTGTATCTCGAAAAAAACAAAAGGAATTGTCAAAAGCTATTAAAAGAGCTCGTTTCCTTGCTTTAATATCATATACAAACAAATCATTTTCTTCATGAAAGTTATTTTAACAACTAATATTAAAAAACTTGGAAAAATCGGTGAAACCGTAATAGTCAAACCAGGGTATGCTAGAAATTATTTATTTCCAAACAATATGGCCTTAAGAGAAAATAAAAAAAATATTGAACATTATGAAAAAATTAAAGGTGACATTCAAAAAAATGAAGAAGTTAAGCTAAAGGATGCAAAAAAATTAATTGAAGAAATGAAAAATATTAAAATAACATTTAACAAAGAAGCAGATGAAAAAGATCAGTTATATGGTTCAATATCTAAAAAAGAAATTTTAGATTTTTTACTTAAAAAACAAATAATAGTAAAATCTGATGATCTTTTAATAAAAAATCAAATCAAATCTGTCGGTGATCATACAATTGAAATTAATCCATATGAAGATATTAGTGAAGAGTTTACAGTTACTGTAAATAAAAATTAAATTATTCACACTATTAGTATTTTATTAACTAAATTTTATTTCTTGTACTTGTTGTATATTTTTAGATAGTTTAATTAGTATTAATGTCAGTTGAATTAATAAACTCCAAACAAAATTCTCTGGATGATATTAATTTTTCCAATATAGAGGCTGAAATAGCACTAATAGGGTGCATATTATGGGATAATAGAAACTATGAAAAAGTTTCAGATTTTCTTAATGAAAATCATTTCGTAGACGAAACAAATAAGATTATTTTTTCAACTATAAAGAACTTATTAGAGAAAAATGTGCTTGTGTCACCAATAACCCTAAAAAATTATCTTCCAGATGATCAAAATAATTATAATAAGCTAAATTATCTAAATCAGCTTAAAGACAGCGCTCCTTCTACTCAGAATACTTATAATTATGCTAAAATAATTTATGATTTATACATTAAAAGAAATCTAGTTGGAGTTGCCCATAATATTATTCAGACAACAGGCTCAGAAAATAATATTTTAGCAGAGGATCTAATTGAGAATGCTGAAAATGATTTATATAACCTTTCCCAATCAGGAAATACAGATAGATCTTTTATTAACTTTAACACTGCTCTTAAAGGAGCAGTTGATATTATAAGTGAAGCATACAAAAGAGAGGGTAAAATAGCTGGTGTTCCAACAGGCTTTAAGGATTTAGATAAGAAATTAGGGGGTTTACATAAATCTGATTTAATTATTATTGCTGGAAGACCTTCAATGGGGAAAACAGCTTTGGGCACTAATATTGCTTTTAATTGTGCATTTAAATATCAGGAAGAAAAAGATGAATTTGAAAATAAAAAAATTATAGATGGAGGTAAAGTAGCTTTCTTTTCTTTAGAAATGTCTTCAGAGCAACTTGCAACAAGAATATTAGCGGAAAGAACAAAAATTTCTGGTGATAAAATGAGAAAGGCAGAATTAAATAAAGATGATTTTAATAAAATAGCAAAATCATCTGCAGAATTAGAAAATTTAAATTTAATAATTGATGATAATCCTGTTTTAACAATTCCTATTTTAAGAGCAAGAGCAAGAAGATTAAAAAGATTACATGATATAAACTTAATAATAATTGATTATTTACAGTTAATGTCTTCTTCATCAAATAATAGAAATGATGGAAGAGTTCAAGAAATATCAGAAATAACAAGAGGACTAAAATCTATTGCTAAGGAGTTGAATATTCCAATTATTGCTTTATCCCAACTTTCTAGACAGGTTGAGCAAAGAGAGGATAAAAGACCACAATTATCTGATTTAAGAGAAAGTGGTACAATTGAACAAGACTCTGATGTTGTTATGTTTATTTATAGAGAAAGTTATTATTTAGAAAGATTAGAACCAATTAGAAAATCTGAAGAAGACGATTTGAAATATAACGAAAGAGTATCTAGATGGCAGCAATTAACAAATGATAATTATAATAAAGCTGAAATAATTATTGCAAAGCAAAGACATGGACCGATTGGGACAATAAAAATGCATTTTGACGCTAATTATACAAAATTCAGTGACTTAACAACGAAAGATTATGATAATATTATTGAGTGATTAACGAAAGTGGTATTCTAAATATAAATACAAAAAACTTAATTAATAATTATAATTTTTTTAAAAAACTTAAAAAAAACCTAATCGTAGCTCCAACAATAAAAGCTAATGCTTACGGATTAGGTGATAAGAAAATTTATAATCTTCTATTAAATCAAGGTTGTAAACATTTTTTTGTTGCAACATTAAATGAAGGATTAAAATTAAATAATAAAAATAAATTAATAAAAATATATGTTCTTAATGGATTACAAAATTATAAATTGCATAAATTTACGAAAGCAAATTTAATACCTGTAATTAATACAATTGAAGAATATAACAGAATTAAGAATGCTAAAATAGATTATGCTATTCAAATAGATACAGGCATTAATAGACTAGGCATTTCATCTAAAGATGCAAAAATATTAGATCTAAAAAATCAAAATATCAAATTAGTAATTAGTCATTTATCAAGTTCTGATGAATATAAAATAAAATACAACATTAAACAAAAAAAAATTTTTGATAATTTTGTTAACAAAAAACCTGAAGGTGTTATTTTTAGTTTAGCTAATGCTCATGGCTCAATTCTAGATAAAAAATATTTATACGATATGATTAGACCTGGCATAGGTATTTATGGTTGTTATGAAAATAAAAAATTAGAAAAAAAAATTAAAAACGTGATTAGTTTTAAAGGAAAGATAATACAAATAAAAGATATACAAAAAAATCAATACATTGGATATAATCGTACATTCAAAACAAAAACTAAAATAAAAGTAGCAATAATTGGCCTTGGTTACGAAGATGGGTTACCCAGAACGCTGAGCAATAATGGTTTTGTTTATTTTAAAAATGATAAATTTAAGATTATTGGAAGAATTTCAATGGATTCATTTACAATAGACATATCAAAATCTAGTCATGATTTAAAAGTAGGAATGTACATAGATATAATTAATGAAGAACACAAGGTAGATAAATTTGCTAAAAAATGTAAAACTATATCATACGAAGTTTTGACTTCTATTGGTAATAGAGTTTATAGAAATTATGAGTAAACAATTAAAAATTATTTTATTTATTTTTTTTATCCTATCTTTATTTTTTACTAGCTTCTATATTAAAGATTTTAGAATAGATGCCTCTTCTGATAGCTTGGTATCACAAGGTGATGAAGATTTTAAATATTTTTCTTATTATCAAGATTTATTTCCTACAAAAAATAGTCTTGTAATAGCTATAAAAAGTAATGATAAAATAGATAAGTTATTATTAACTGAAATAGAAAAGATAAGCAAAAAATTATCGGCATTACCAGAGGTGTACTCAGTTTTTAATATTAATAAAGCTCCTATTCTTCTTTTAAATAAAACCAGCCTTTTAGATTTAGCAAATGATAATTATGAAACTATAATTGATACCAATTTAGCAATCAAAGATGTTTTAAATGAGTTTACAAAAAGTCCTATCTATAGTGATCAAATTATTAATGAGAATAAAAATATAACTTCTATTGTAATTTTTCTTAATGAAGACAATAAAGCGCTTGATCTTAAAGAAAACAAAAATTTATATCTATCTCAAGGAAAATATTACAGCATAAAAACAGAAATAGACAAAGAGAGAAATGAATTAATTAAAAAAATAAGAAATATTATTACTAATAGCAATAAAGATTTTACGTACTATTTAGGTGGGGTAGAAATGATATCAAGCGATGTAATTTCTTATGTAAAAAATGATATTTTAACATTCAGTATAATTGTACTTTTAATTATAATCTTAATTCTTTTCATAATTTTTAGAAGAGTCAAATGGGTATTTGCTATTTTATTTACATCAATTAGTGCAGTTTATTTGTCAATAGGCTTAGCTGGTTTTATTAATTTTGAAATTACAGCAGTTTCAGCAAACTTCTTATCCTTAATGTTTGTTTTATCTATTTCTATGAATGTGCATATAATAAATAATTATTTACAAAGAGATATAAAAATTATTGAAAATTTTAGAATGATGTTTTGGCCTTGTTTTTATACATTTCTCACTACAATTGTAGCTTTTGTATCACTAGTAATATCAGATATTAAACCTGTAATTGATTTTGGAATTATAATGATAATAGCATTATTAATAGTTTTAATTTCATCTTTTTTAATCTTACCTCTAATTATTTCTTTCTTTTCAAAGGAGGAAAAAAGCTATTCTCTAAATTTAAGTTTTTTAAAATCTTTTTATCCTTTTGCATATAAGAATAGTAAATATATTCTTGGATTAAACATTCTAATTTTTTTCATATCTCTATATGGAATTACCAATCTGAATGTTGAAAACTCATTTATAAAATATTTTAAAAAAAATACAGAAATTTATAAAGGAATGTATCTTATAGATAATGAATTAGGTGGAACTACACCATTAGACATTATTCTTAAGTTCAAAAATGATGATCAAATAATTGATAAAACAATAAAAGCTGAAGAAGAAGATGACTTAGAAATTGAAGATGATTTTTTTTCAGATGATCTGTTTGAAAAAGAAAATAATATTTGGTTCACAAATGAAAAAATTGAAACAATCAAATTTGTTCATCAATATTTAGAAAGTAGAATAGAAATTGGGAAAGTAACTTCAATTTATTCACTTATAGATACTGCAAATCAAATAAACAAAAGTGATTTATCAATGTTTGAATTATCGGTATTATATAATGAAATACCTATTAATTATAAAACTGATTTAATTGATCCTTATTTAAATGTTGAAAAAAACATGATAAGAATTTCTACAAGAGTCAAAGATTCGAAAAATATTAAAAGAAATGATCTTATTAATGACATTAATTCTTTTTTATTGAATGAATTTGATAACTTGGAAGAATTTAAAGTTAATGGTCTATTAGTATTATACAATAACATGTTAAAATCTTTATTTAGCTCACAAATAAAATCTTTAGGTTTTGTAATTTTAGCTATTTTTATAATGTTTGTAATATTATTTAGATCTTTAAAATTAAGTATAATTGGAATAATTCCAAATATATTTGCTTCAACTTTTATTCTTGGTTTAATTGGATTGCTTAAAATACCTCTTGATATAATGACAATTACAATTGCAGCAATAACAATTGGTATAGCTGTTGATAATACAATACATTATATCTATCGTTATAAGGAAAATCTAAAGTTAGGTAGAAGTCAAAGTGAAATGATTGCAAAAACACATTTAACAGTAGGTAATGCAGTTTTAATTACTTCTATTGCAATCACTGCTGGCTTCCTAACTCTTTGTTTATCAAACTTTGTTCCCACAATTTACTTTGGTCTATTTACTAGTTTAGCAATGATATTTGCTATGATAGGAGTACTAATTACTTTACCATCAATATTGAAATATCAAAAATGACTTTTTTAAACTATGAATTAATATTTTTCGATTATGTAGTATTAATTTTGTCTGCTGTAATTGTTGTTTTTAGTTTCTGGAAAGGATTTATTAATTCTATATTAGGGTTATTAACATGGGTTGGTTCTGTATTTGTAACCATATATAGTTATCAATATCTTTCAGATTTTTTAAGTGAACTACTCTTAAATATCAATTTTTTACAAAGATTTGAACAGTTTGTAAGCGTTATAAGTATAATTATTTCAATACCAATAATTTTCCTAATTAGTTTATTTATATTAAAAAGAATAAGAAGATTTTTAAATAGTGACTTAGATAAACAAATTTTAGGAGTGATATTTGATAAATTTTTTGGAACCTTATATGGTATTCTTTTTTCATATATAATTTATAGTAGTATATTGTATTTGACTTATAATAATAACGTTGAAATATTGAAAAATTTTCATTTATTTTTTGTAGAAAATTCAAATATTCTCAAGCAAATTTCTGAATATAATAATAATATTATTGAGAATTATACGATTGCAGATCAATAATTGCTAATCATAGGGGTTCTTAGATTTAGAAAATAAAATTTTTAAATTTCTGCTTTTAATTTTAAAGAAATTATAAAAATTATTAAGCAAATATCTTTTATATGAATTAGATATTTCTTTAGAAAAATTTGAAAAAATTTTTATTGTTAAAGGATTGTTTGAAACTTGAGTGCCATATTTAAATTTTACATCTTTACCATTTATTCTAGGGTGAGAATTATTTTCAACAACATGATTTAACCACTTATTAATTTGTGAAGTTGATATATTTTGATTTATTTCTAAAATAAGTTCACGAATCTTATTTTTTAAAAATAAAATATCTTTTTTATTTAATGTTGAAATTGGAATAATAATTATATTTTTAGATTGAGAAAATTCATAATTAATATCTTGAATTAATTCATTAATTACTTTTTTTTTATTTTTTTTAACTAAATCAGTTTTATTAATTATAAATAATAAAATATTTGATTTTTGATAAATTAATTTAAATATTTTTTTAGATTGAGTATCGAAGCCCTGCTCAATATCAATAAGAAAAATATTTAAATTAATTTCATTTATAATTGATAAAGTTTTTTTAGTGACATAAAAATCAAGACTATTTTTATCAATTTTATTTTTTTTTATTAAACCTGCAGTATCTTTAATAGAATAGGTATTGCCTTTAAAATTATATGAAGAAGAAACAATATCAGTTGTAGTTTTTGGTTGATTACTAACAATTGATCTCTCGAAACCTACTAATTTATTTAAGAGAGTACTTTTCCCTACATTTGTTTTTCCAAATAACCCTAATGAAAAATCGTAATTTATTAACTTATTATCTTTAGCATCATATTTTGACAAAAAATCTAAAAAGTCTTGAATGCCTATATTATGTGAACATGAGATAAAAAAAATATTCTTGATACCAAGATTGTCAATTTTTTTATCTTGTTTAAAATTATCATCTTTATTAATAATAACTAATATTTCCTTATTAAATTTTCTTAACTCATTGATTAATTCTTTGTCTAAAAAGTAATTCTCATCTTTATAATCAATAACATAAACAAAAATATCTATTTTCTTTATTATATAACTGACACTCTTTGTTACTAAACTTTTTTGATTAATTATTCCTGGTGTATCATAAACATCAATATTACTATTTGATTTAAGAGGTGATACATGCCAATCTCTTGTTGTACCATTAGTATCATGAATTATATTATTATTTTTATTTGTAATTAAATTATAAAGTGATGTTTTGCCCACATTTGGCATACCTAAAATTAATATTTTCATTTTAATAAATGTAAGTAATACCTTTTTCAGTACTTATAAAAATTTTATTTTGATAATTATAAACTTTATTAATATTTTTAATTTTAAGATTTACCGTTTCTTGAATTTGAAGATTTGGATCTAAAATAATTATTTCACCATTGTCTGTAAATAAATGCATTTTTTTGTTTATAATTAAAGAATTTATTATTTTTGATTTATTATTTAGTATTTTGTTAATATTAATCCTTGAGAATAAATTTCCATTCTGAATATTATAGAATTCAACAAAATTTTCATTTTTAGAAATTAGCGAATTATTAAATAATATAGCTGAAGACGAGTTATTTATTCTAAAATCGGCTAATGTAAGCTTGTTTTTATTTATGTCGTAAGTATGTATAATATTTCCGTCATCAAAATAAACTAGAAAATTTTTGTAAAGGTGTATTTGATCCTTTAGATTATTAAGTGAAGTATTAAATTCAATATTGTCCAAATTTAAAATATGTTCCTCAAATAAATATGTGTCTAAAGAATTAAATTCACTATTAGGTAGTATAAAGAAAACGATATTAAAATAATTTTCAATCCTGCCTCCCGATGATTGAATTATATTACTTGATTTAAAAGTTTTCTCATAAATTATATCTCCATCTAAAATTGATAAAAAAACAATATTTTCTGGATATAATATTATTAGATAGTCATTAAATATTTTGACTGGAGTATTTAATAAATCTTTATTGTTAAATAACCAAATAACTTTACCTAATTTGTTAATTCTAACTACTTCTCCTGATTTAAAAGCTATAATAAAATCATTTTTATAAAGTGAAAAAGATATAGGTATTTTTTTTACTGTATCTAAATCAACATTAATTCTTTCAATTAATTTTCCACTATTTAAATCAAACTTTAGGAGTTCCCCTTCTTTATTTAATGAGTAAATATTTTCATCAATTTGTATAACATTTATTGGATAATTATTGTTATATTTTGCTTCATAGTTATTAATTTTTAATACAGCTAGATCTTTATCTAAAAAATTATAGTCAGATGCCTTATATGTATAATTATCAATTACGTTTTTTTCATACTGTTCAAAAAAACTAAAATCTAAAAATTCTTCAGTTTCTAATTGGAAGGAATAGTCTTGAGATTCTATATTTTCATTAATTCTAAATGATGAAATCGTATCCTGACATGAAATAATAAATATGAAAGATAAATATAGCGATATTTTACTTATAAAGCTGAAACTCATGAATCTTTTTCACTCTTTCTTTTGTAGAGGCAGAAATCGAACTTGAATTAAATATTTCATTATATTTATCCAAAGCTTTTGAATTACTATATTCAGATTTATTTAGATCAATTTCTGTAATGATTAATAAATATTCTAATTCTTTTTTAATAGAAAAATAACTGTCTAACTCGTCATTAATATTATTTATAAAAATTGATATATCATTTAAATAATTATTAGTATTTTCTTCATAAGATGCATTAATCATTGTGTATGAAGCATTTGCAGCAATAGCCGATTTATAGAGATCATCTAAATTTGATGAAGCAATTAATTCTTTATACAATTCATTAGAGTAACTAAAGTTTTTATTTTCATTATTTTGCTGTATTAATTTTAATTTAGATAAAATAGAAAAAATATTATCATCGTCAATTAAGTTTTCTAAACTACTTAAATCATCTTGATTTTCATTGATAATATTAAAAAAACTTATACTGGAACTTTTAATATTTTGAATTTTAAAATAATTGTATGTTTGGAAACCAATAAATATAATTAGCAAAATTACTAATGAAATTATTAATTGTATATAATTTGTAAAAATAAAATTTTGTATTTTTTTTAATAAACTATTATTTTTATTCTCCTCACTCATACTATTTCCACTTTATTGAACAACCAATACTATTCATTTGATTGGTTGGGCCTACTCCTTCATTTTTGATTTTAATCATTGCATTAAAAAGATCTCTTTCAATATTTGAATTTTGATTTGCATTCATTACACCTGAGTCTATTCTACCCCTATATTTTAATTTAAGATCTTTATCAAAACCAAAAAAATCTGGAGTACAAACAGCATTATAATTTTTTGCCACTTCCTGTGTTTCATCATAAAGATATGGAAAATTAAATTTATATTTATCAGAGAAAATTTTCATATTATCAAATGAATCATCGGGGTAGTTAATTACATCATTAGACATAATGGCAATTGTATTTATTGAATATTCTAGTAACTCATCCGCATCTTTTTTTAATCTACTTGCAATTGCTTTAACATATGGACAATGATTACATATAAATACAATAACAGTACCATTTAATCCTTTTGCATTATCTAAAGAAATCATGTCATCATTAATATTTTTAAGATTAAATGATGGTGCTAATAGATCTAAATTGTCATTTGGAGCATTTACAGGCATAAATATTTGTTATATTCTTAATTTATGAGCTTAGTAACATCTAGTGCTTCAACTAACAATCACAATCTCTACTTTTCGAAAGATGAACTCGCCAAAATCCTAAATCTTTATTCTAAAGGAGTTTCAAGTGGAGAATGGAAAGATTATGCTATTGATTTTAATAAAAATAATGCATTTTTTTATATATTTAAACATAGTTTAGCTGCTCCAGAATGCATTTTAAAAAAATCACTAGAGAGAAAAAAAAGAAAAGTTTTTTATAATTTAAAATCTAAAAATCAAAACAAGAAATTTGAAAGTTTAGATGCACTTATATCATTCTTAAATCGAAATATATTTAAGTTAGTAAATTAAATATTAACGATTTTATTTAATTATTTGTATTATTAAACCTAATAATCCTACACTTTATTGTCTAATGGCCCAACCAGCAAAAATATTTTCAAGATATACAACAATATAATATAAAAATATTCCCATAACAGCCAAGGTGATCAATACTGCAAACATTAATGGATAATCTGCACTAATTTTTCCACTGTCAAACAAATGTCCTAATCCTTTTCCATGTGGTTCAATAATCTCCATCAAATTAGTTCCAATAAACGCGAGTGTTGTTGATACTTTTAATGCTCCAAAAAATTCTGGTAATGTTTTTGGTAAAGCAATTTTATAAAAAATCTCAAATTTATTCGCACCTAAAGATAAAAGTATGTCTTCATATTCTCTTTCCAAAGTTGACAATCCAATTGAAATTGAAACACAAATGGGGAAAAATGAAATAAGAATTACAATTATAATTGTGTTCATATTGTGCATACCTACAAATATTAATGCAATTACAGGAACTACTGTTGCTTTAGGAATAGCATTAAAACCAACAAGAATAGGATATAAGCCTATTCTAATAGTTTTTGAAAACCCCATCAAAATACCAAAACTTAATCCTACCAAAACAGACAATATTAATCCTACAACAGTTCTCCAAAAAGTTTCCCAACCATAGATTAAAAAGAGATGTTTAAATTTCCAAAATGCTGGCCATAAATCTGAAGGAGAAGCCATTTTATAATTTGGCCAATTATTATACCAAACCAATAATTCCCATAACAAACAAAAAATTATAAGGCTAAATAAAGGTATAATAAAATTATTGATTCTAATCATTTTTATTCTGAGCTATTTCGATTTGATTTCTAAGTGTTGCAAGTAATTGTGAAACTTCTGATGAATATAAATCAGAGATTTTTTTTTCTTCATTAAAATTAGTTTTGACGTCGTATTGTAATGAAGCTGGTCTTCCGGATAAAACAATTACTTGATCAGCTAAATAAACAGCCTCTCTTAAATCATGAGTTATTAAAATACATGTGAAATCTCTTTCTTTTTTTAATTTGTGCATAACATCCCACAAATCTTCTTTTGTAAATGCATCTAGAGCTGCAAAAGGCTCATCTAAAATTAAGACCTCTGGACTATGAACTAAAGATCTACAAAGTGAAACTCTTTGTTTCATCCCACCAGATAATTCAGATGGTAAATTATTTTCAAATTCTTCTAATCCCACTAACTTAAGCAGATCTAATGCATTCGATCTCTTTTGATTATAAGTCATATTTTTTGATACTATCTCAAGTGGAAGAATTATATTTTTAATTACATTTCTCCATTCTAACAAAACTGGATTTTGAAAAGCCATTCCTACAGTAGAAAGTGGGGATGTAATTTTTTTATTTGAAATAAAAATACTACCTTGAGTTGGTTTAATTAATCCACTGACTAATCTAGTTATTGTAGATTTTCCACAACCTGAAGGTCCAACTATAGCAGTAAAACCTTTTCTTTTAATTGATAGGGAAAGATCCTTTAAAACAGGAAGCATACCTTGTTTAGTTTCATATTGATGAGAAACCTTTTCAATATTGATATGCATAAGTTATGATTAGTATATGGGGTAGAAATAGTCTACCCCATAAAAAAATATTAAGGTAAATATTTATCGGTAAAAAATGATGAAATCTCTGGATCAGATGAGAATTCGTATGTTTCTGCTAACTGTCCTAAAGCTTTTTCCATTCTTGCAATGTCAATATTACCCATACCGTTTTCTTTTACGTAATCAGTATTAACATTTCCTTCTATTGCTAGTATTAATCTTCTTGTCTCTAAAGCTAAATCAGCAGCTGGATTTCGCTCAACCATGCTCTTCACCGCTTCTTCAGGATTTTTCATAGCATCAGCCCATCCTTTAGATACAGCTTTTAAAAAACCTTTAACTATTTTAGGATTTGCATCCGCATAATCGGTGTTAACTATTATGGCATTACCATATAATTCTAATCCATAGTTTGCCATCAACATAATTGATATATCATCCTCAGGAACACCAAGACGAACTAAATTTAAAAACATTGAAAATGAAAACCCTGTTATAGCATCAACGTTTTTTTCAGCTAACATCGGTTCTCTTGTTGGGAAACCTACTGGCTCCACTGTTATATTATCAACATTAATATTATTTGCAGAAGCAAATGGTGGGAATTGTGCCCATGCACCATCAGGTGGTGGTGCACCAAGAATTTTCCCCTCTAAATCAGATGGAGTTGTAACACCAAGACTTTTTCTTCCAGCAATTGCAAATGGAGGTTTATCATAAACAATCATAACTGCCATAACTGGCGCTCCAGGATTTTGATCTAAGAATTTGATTAAACTGTTTATATCTGCAAAGCCTATAGGAAAAGCTCCTGTAGCAACCTTTGGAATTGCATCTAAGGATCCCTTACCTGCAGATATTTCAACTTCTAACTGTTCTTCACCAAAATATCCTTTATCTATTGCATAAAAATAAGGTGCACTTGGTCCTTCAAATTTCCAATCTAAAGCAAAAGATATTTTAGTATTTGCAAAACTATTGAAAGATAAGAGAACTGAAGTAATAAATATTAAAAATATTTTCATTTTATTATACCTCCTAATTTAAATTTGAGGTTAGTTTAAATGTATTTTTTTAATAATACGATATAGGCAATTTAGTAATTCTTAAAATGCATACATAAATCTTAAATTTAAAAATATAACGAAATCAATTATTTATATTATTCCCACTCAATGGTTCCAGGAGGTTTAGATGTAAAGTCATATAATACTCTGTTAATACCTTTAACATTATTAATTATACGAGATGATATTTCTTTTAATTGATTATTTGTAAACATATAAAAATCAGCTGTCATTCCATCCACTGAAGTAATAGCTCGAAGTGAAACAGAGTAATTGTATGTTCTTTCATCTCCCATAACACCTACAGATTTTACTGGTAAAAGAACAACAAAAGCTTGCCAAATTTTATTATAAAGATTTTTCTCTTTTAGATAATCAATGTAAATATGATCTGCTTCTTGAAGAATTAAGATCTTTTTTTTATCAACTACCCCAGGTATTCGGATTGCTAAACCTGGGCCTGGGAAAGGATGTCTTAAAAGTAAATGTTTATCTATTTTTAATTGTCTTCCAACATTTCTTACTTCATCTTTAAATAATTCTCTTAATGGCTCAACAATTTTTAATTTCATTTTTTTTGGCAAACCCCCAACATTATGGTGACTTTTTATTTTAGCTGTTGGACCTCCAAAAAATGGAATACTTTCTATAATATCGGGGTAAAGAGTTCCCTGCCCTAAATAATCTACATTTGATATTTTTTTAGCTGCTTTATCAAAAACTTCTATAAATGTTTTGCCAATTATCTTTCTTTTTTTCTCAGGATCAGAAACGTTTTTTAATTTTTTTAAAAAAATATTAGAAGCATTTATTTTAATAAAGTTTTTTCCAAATTTTTTGGAAAATATTTTTGACACTTCGTTAGCTTCATTTTTTCTTAAAAGACCGTGATCAACGAAAATACAATAAAGATTTTTGTTAACAGCTTTACTTAACAAATATGCAGTAACTGTGGAATCTACACCTCCGGATAGACCACAAATTATTTTTTTATTATTAATTACATTTTTTAATACTGATACTTTATTTTCTATAAATTTTTGAATTTTGAATTTATTTTTTATATTTACAATATTAAAAACAAAATTATTAATTATTTTTAAACCAAAATCCGTATGGTAGACCTCAGGATGAAATTGAAGGCAGTAAATTTTATTTTTATAGTTTTCTATAGATGAAATAATTTTGTTATTAGATAAAGACGTTATTGAAAAAAGTTTAGGTATTTTATTAATATTATCTCCGTGAGACATCCATACTTTGAATTTTAGTTTGTTAATTCCTCTAAATAAAAGTGATTTTTTCTTAATATTTATAATTGTGTGACCATACTCCCTATGCGTGGAACGTTTTACTACACCTTTCAAATTTTTGGTTACTAATTGCATACCATAGCAAATTGCTAAAACTGGTTTTTTCATTTTTAAAATTTCTTGATTAAATTTTGGGGCATTTTTGTCGAGTACTGATCTAGGTCCTCCAGATAATATAAACGCCGATGGTTTGATTTCATTTAAAATTTTTTTCGTAATTTTATTAAAAGGATAGACAAGACAAAAGACTTCTAACTCTCTTATTCTTCTCGCTATTAATTGTGTGTATTGAGATCCATAATCTACAATTAAAATAGTTTCTAATTTACTCTTCATGCAATTTAAATCCTCTTGATATTATAAATATTTCACTTGATTCTTGTCTTGATGATTTTGGCTTAAAATACTCAACTTTATCAAAAATTTTTTTAAGCATCTTTATAATTTCCTTTTCTTCCTCTCCCTTCCAAATTTTGAATATAAATGATCCTTGTTTTTTTAATATTATTTCTAATCTGTCTATAACTTCATATATTAATTGACTTATCCTTAGATGATCTGTTGATTGATGACCAGTTGTATTAGGAGCTACATCTGATAATACCAAATCAAATTTATTTTTTAAATTAGTAAAATTATATTTTAAAAAATCCTCTCTATAGAAAGCTATACGTTGATTATTCATTTTCATATCTAATAAATCAAAACAGGTTATATTAGTTTTTGAATTGTAATTTAAGATGACTTGAGTCCAACCACCTGGAGAAGATCCAAGCTCTAGTATTTCTCTAGAGTGTTCAATTATTTTATATTTTTGCTCAATCTCTTCTAGTTTAAACGCAGCTCGATTTATATACCCTAACTGTTTAGCTTTCTTTACAAACTGATCATTTTTTTGTCTATTAACCCAGTTTTTTGATTTCATAAAAGATAATAAAGTAAACAAAAAATTGTTTTTTAGTAACTTTAATATATATGACATGTACGATATTTAATGAAAAGATCAATATTTATAGCCTTCATAATACTTGCCGCTGTTGTTGGATGGATTGGTTCTGGTCAATTTACAAATAATGTTGTTGCGCAAGATGATGATACAGAAACTAGCACTGAAACAGAAACATCATATTCACAAGATACAGAAAATAACGATAATAAAGATTTTACATTTTCTGTTGAAACAAAGGTATTTACTTCCAGTTTAATTGATCAATCTATTGAATTACAAGGTCAAACTATTCATAATAAAAAAATTGATGTTAAATCTGAAACATCTGGCAACATAGATAATATTCAATTTGCAAGAGGAGATAGAGTATTTCAAAATGCTGAAATGATTACAATCTCACTAGAGGATAGAAATGAAAAGCTTTCTAGTGCAAAAAAAGATTTAGAAAGACTTAATAAAGAATTAATTTTAAATGAAAAAAACAGAGATAATCTACTTAGACAAAATGTTGAGAGAATTGAATTGTATGAAATTGAATATGCATCAGCAAAACAACTTATAGATAAAGGTTTAAGTTCAAAATCAAAATTAAGTTTAGCATCTTTTAATCTTGCCAATGCTCAAGCGGATAGAGAAGATATTAAAATAAAATTTGAATCTACCTTAGCAAACCTTGAAGCTCAAATTTCAAATGTAAAATCAATTTTAAAGAACATAAAACTTGATATAGAAAAAACTACTATCAAGGCACCATTTGATGGAATTATTTCAGAAAAGATGGTTGAGGAAACTGAATTTATTTCAATTGGTACTCCCCTATTTACTATAATTGATTTAGACCCTATCAAAATTGAAGGTTATTTATCTGAATTTGATGTAAATAAAGTGAGTGTTGGTACTAAAGCTTTTATTGAAGATGGTAATGGTATTAAAAAAAATGGAATAATATCTTTTATTTCTCCATCAGCCGAAACTAGTACTAGAACATTTGAAATTACGATTGAAGCCGATAACAAAGATCTTTCTTACAAAAGTGGTATAACAACTAAAATTATTATCAAAGGTTCAGAACTTAAAGCTCACAAAATACCACCTTCTATACTAACTTTATTAGACGATGGGACCGTAGGTGTTAAAGCTGTAGATAATGATAATAAGGTTACATTCTATCCAACCAAAACAATTAAGGATACAATAGACGGCATGTGGGTTTCTGGATTACCCGAGAAAGTAAATTTAATTGTAAGTGGTCAAGAATATATAAATATTGGTGAAACAATAAACTAATCTAAATGAAAATAAATATTATAGACTATGCAATTAGCCATTCCCGAGTTTTCATGGGAATACTTATTTTTATAATTTTTTCAGGCGCATCTACTTACATCACTATGCCTAAAGAATCATCTCCTGATGTAAGCATTCCAATAGTTTATATTTCACTAAGTCAAAATGGTATTTCTGCACAAGACTCTGAAAGGCTTTTAGTCAAACCAATTGAAGACGAAGTTAAAACTGTTGAAGGAGTAAGAGAAGTAAGATCCACAGCTTATTCAGGCGGAGGCAATGTTTTATTAGAATTTGATGCTGGTTTTGACTCTGATCAAGCTATGGTTGATATTAGGGATAAAGTTGATAGAGCCAAAGGCGATCTACCTAGTGAAGCAGATGAACCAACAGTTAACGAAGTAAATATAAGTACGTTTCCTATCCTATCTATTTCTTTAAGTGGAGATGTGCCTAATAGAACACTTCAAGATTTAGCTGATATTTTGCAAGATGATATAGAAACAATTCCTAGTGTTTTAGAAGCTAAAATAGGCGGTAAAAGAAATGAGCAAGTTGACATACTAATTAATCCAACTGCAGTTGATAGCTATGGTATCAATCTTGAGAGTCTTATAAATATCGTTAGAGAAAATAACAAAATGGTATCTGCTGGTGGTCAAGACACTGGTGACGGAAGTTTTGATATTAAAGTTCCAGGTTTATACGAAACTATTGAAGATGTATTAAATACTCCTGTTAAAACTAACGGAGATTCAGTTATTACTTTCAGGGATATTGCTGAAGTTAAAAGAACATTTGAAGATAGGCAATCTTATGCAAATGTAAATGGATCTAATTCAATAACTATTGATGTTTCTAAAAGAATTGGTGAAAATATTATTAATACTATTGAAGAAGTAAAAAGAATAACTGCAATTACTGCTAAAAGTTTTCCTGAAAATGTTGAAATTTCTTTTGGCAATGATCAATCAAAAGGAATTAAAACTATGTTAAATAGTCTGCAAAACAATGTCATAGCAGCTATAATCCTTGTTTTAATTATTATTTTAGGAGCATTAGGAGTTAGGTCTGGTTTATTAGTTGGTGTATCTATTCCAGGATCGTTTTTATCAGGTTTATTAGCTCTTTCTGTAATGGGTTTTACTATTAATATAGTTGTATTATTTGCTCTAATTTTATCTGTAGGACTATTAGTCGATGGAGCAATTGTTGTTGTTGAATATGCAGATAGAAAAATGAAAGAAGGACTTGGTGTAAAAGATGCTTTCGCAAATGCATCAAAAAAAATGTCACTACCAATTATATCATCGACTGCAACTACCCTAGCTGCCTTTCTACCTTTAATATTCTGGCCTGGTATAGCTGGTGAATTTATGAAATATTTACCAATAACACTTATATGTGTTCTTATTTCATCTTTGTTTATGGCACTACTGTTTGTCCCAGTTTTAGGATCTATTTTAAATACTGTTTCAAGAATACTTCTCCAATTTATTGTACCATTACTAATATCATTAATTTTTTACAATCTATTATCTTATGGATTTGGATTATTAAATCTTGAAAGATTTAGTTTATTTATAACAATTGGAAAATATTTACTGAGTTTCGCTTTATTTATATTTGTATTTATAAGAATTATACCAAGAGTTTATAAAATTTCAGAAAATGTAAATTCTACAGATAAATTAGTTTCTAAAAATGCAAAAATCTTGTCTTCAGAATCAAATGAACCTGTTTTAAACGTAACTGGTTTTGTTGGATTTTATGCAAAAGTATTAAACTTCTTATTATTTCATCCTTTAAAGGTGATGATTAGTGCTTTAGTAATATTAGTTGCTGTAAACTACACCTATACTAAAGTTGGAGAAGGTGTAGAATTTTTCCCAGATGTTGAACCAGATCTTGCAAAAATCGTAGTCTTTGCAAGAGGTAATCTCTCAGTTGAAGAAAAAAAAGATTATGTATCAAGAGTTGAGAATATTATTTTAAAGCTTCAGTCAGAAAGACAAGAATTTAAAAATATTTATTCTTTAAGTGGAAATGTAAGTGAACAATCAGAGGCATCAGAAGACTTTATTGGATCAATAAGTTTGGAATATACAGATTGGGATAAAAGAAGAAAATCAAAAGTAATTCTTGCAGAAATTTTGGAAGCCACAAAAAGCATCAATGGGATTAAAGTAGAGTCAAGAGAACAACAAGGTGGTCCTGGTGAAGGTAAACCAATTAACATTAAATTAACCAGTGATAATAAGCAACTTTTAATAGCTGAAGGAATTAAGCTTAAAAAATTCATGGATAGTTATCCAAAGTTAATGAATGTAGAAGATAATTTACCAGCACCTGGGATAGAATGGGAAATTAATGTAGATAGAAAACAAGCTTCTAAGTTTGGAGCTAATATTACATCAATTGGTAATGTAATTAAACTTGCAACAAACGGTCTTAAACTTGGTGAATATAGACCTGATGATAGTAATGAAAGTATACCACTTTATCTTCGTTATCCAAACGAAGGAAGAACATTGGATAGAATTGATAATTTAAGAGTAACTACTTCAAATGGTTTAGTTCCAATATCCAATTTTGTAGAAATTGTTCCAAATAGCAGAACAGGAAATATAATTAGAGTAGATTCAAAAAATGCTATAAATATTCAGGCAGATGTAGAGCCTGGAACTTATCCTGATGGAAAAGTAAAAGAACTTGAGTACGTATTAGGAATTTCAGATAATGCACCGTCTTGGAGAGGAAAAACATTAGATTTACAACGTTATGAATTAGATAGCAAAGTAAGAGCAGAACTTATTGGAGAAAATGAAGACCAAAAAGAAGCTCAAGAATTTTTAACAGGAGCTTTTGGAGTAGCTTTATTTTTAATGTTAATGATACTTCTTTTGCAGTTTAACAGCTTTTATAGTGCATTCTTAATTCTTTTTGCAGTAGTTATGTCTACAGCTGGTGTGTTTATAGGTTTAATGGTAACAGCGCAGCCATTTGGTATCGTTATGTCAGGAGTTGGAGTTATTGCTCTTGCTGGAATAGTGGTAAATAATAACATTATATTGATTGATACATTTGATTTTTTAAAGACTAAAACATCAAATATTAGAGAAGCTATTATCAAAACAGGAGCACAGAGACTGAGACCAGTTTTACTTACAACAACTACAACAGTACTTGGTTTATTACCTATGGTAACAATGACAAATGTTGACTTTATATCTAGAGAAATAACAAGAGGATCACCTGATACTCAATGGTGGGTTCAGTTATCAACAGCTATAGTTTTTGGACTTCTTTTTGCAACATTTCTTACATTAGTTGTTACACCATCTGCTTTAATGTTTAGAGAAAACATGAAGAATTGGTATAAGAAAAAAATTTCTAATTAAATTTTTTTTAAATAAACTTTTAAATCTATGACAATTAAATCAATTACTATCTATTGTTCATCTTCAGATAAATTAAATAATAAATATTATCAAGATGCAGAAGAAATTAGCAAATTAATATCATCATTTAAAATAAATATTGTCTATGGTGGAGCAAAAGTTGGTATTATGGGCGTAGTTGCTAGGACAGCAAAAAAAAATAAAAATAGAGTTATTGGAGTAATTCCTAGTTTTTTATCTGAGAAAGAAATAATTTTTGAAAATATAGATGAGTTAAAAATTGTGGATAATATGTCTGAAAGAAAAAAATTACTCTTTGAGTTAGGCGATGCTTATTTAGTATTACCAGGAGGAACAGGAACTTTAGAAGAAATAGTAGAAGTTGTGTCTTGGAAAATTATGAGGATTCATAATAAGCCAATAATATTTTTTAATAAAAATAATTTCTGGAATAATCTATTTCAACAATTTAAATTTTTTGAAGATGAAAAATTTTCAAATAAAAATTTACAAAACAGTTTTCACATTATAGATACGGTTGATCAATTAAAAAATATATTAATAAAATGGCAAAAATAAAAGTCAAAAACCCTGTAGTTGAAATGGATGGAGATGAAATGACCAGAATCATCTGGGAGTACATTAAAGAACAATTAATTTTGCCCTATCTTGATATTGATATCAAATATTTTGATCTTGGAGTTATTAAAAGAGATGAAACAAATGATCAAATCACAATAGATGCTGCCGAGGCGGTAAAAAAATATGGTGTAGGAATAAAATGTGCAACAATTACTCCTGATGAAAATCGAGTAGAGGAATTCAAATTAAAACAAATGTGGCGTTCTCCCAATGGAACAATAAGAAATATACTGGGAGGCACTATATTTAGACAGCCAATTATATGCAAAAATGTTCCAAGAATAATCACAAACTGGAACCATCCAATTGTAGTTGCTAGACATGCCTTTGGTGATCAATATAGAGCGACTGACTCATTAATTAATAAACCAGGAACACTTAAAATGGTTTTTGAACCTAAAGATGGATCTGAAGGATTTACAAAAGATGTATATGTATTTGAAAAATCTGGTGTAGCCTTATCAATGTATAACTTAGATAATTCAATTAAAGACTTTGCTAGAGCTTGTTTTAATTATGGACTTAACCTTGGTTGGCCAGTTTACCTTTCTACTAAAAATACTATTTTAAAAGTCTACGATGGAAGATTTAAAGATTTATTTCAGGATATATTTGATAGTGAATTTAAAAATAAGTTTAAAGAAAAAGATATAGTTTATGAACACAGACTAATAGATGATATGGTAGCTTCAGCATTAAAATGGGAAGGTAATTTTATTTGGGCTTGTAAAAATTATGATGGAGATGTTCAATCAGATTCTGTAGCTCAAGGATTTGGATCACTAGGTTTAATGACAAGTGTGTTAATGACCCCAGATGGTAAAACAGTAGAAGCTGAAGCTGCGCATGGAACTGTTACAAGACATTATAGAAATCATCAGAAAGGTATAGAAACTTCAACTAATCCTATTGCATCAATTTTTGCTTGGACAAGGGGTTTAAGTTTTAGAGGAGAATTTGATGGTAATAATGAATTAATAAATTTTGCTAAAAAATTGGAAGAAACGTGTATCAAAACAGTAGAAAGTGGTGAAATGACAAAAGATTTAGCAATATTAATTAATAACAATCAGAAATGGTTAAACACTCAAGATTTTTTAAGCGCAATTAAAAACAATTTTCAAATTAAATAATAGATTTTAATTTATCTTCTACGTATTTTATACTTTCATTAATTTGACTAACATCTGACCCTCCTCCTTGAGCAAGATCTTTTCTGCCACCACCACCCTTTCCACCTAGAATAATCGAAATTTCTCTTATTTCTTTTGAAGCATCAAAAAGATCTGTAATATCTTCTGTAACTCCTAACACTATAGATAGTTTTTTTTCATTATTTGAAATTATTAACGAAACACTATTTTTACTATATTGTTTTTTTTGCTCATCAATAAATGTTTTCAAAGATTTATTAGGGTAATCTTCAGCAATTAAATATACAAAATTTAATTCTTTGATTTTTTTTACAACAATATTATCAATATTTTTTGATATAGACATATTTTGTTTTAATTTTTCGTGTATCTGAATTAATTCTTTAATTAATAAACCTTTGTTTTTAGATTGATTTTTAAAATTATAATTAGCATTAATCTTTTTAATTTTATTCTTTAAATCTTCAATTTGATTATCTTGATTTTTATTTTTTTCTATTAAATTTTTTTCTATTTCTTTAATATATTTATCTACTGCAGCATTAGATACAGCCTCTATTCTTCTAATTCCAGATGCAACACTAGATTGATTAGTTATTTTAAATTTACTTATTTCCCCTAATTTAACAACATGAGTTCCTCCACATAATTCTTTTGAAAAGAATAATTCATTTTCTTGACCCATTGTTACTACTCTTACTTCATCGCTATATTTTTCTCCAAACAATGCCATCGCACCTTCTTCAATAGCTTTTTTTTGATCCATAATTTTAATTTCAACATTTCCATTTTTTTGAATTTGATCATTTACAATTTTTTCAACATTTATGAGTTGATCTTTTTCAATTGGATTATTATGACTAAAATCAAATCTAAGTTTTTCTGAATTTACAAGTGAACCCTTCTGCGTGACATGCTTGCCCAGTATTTTTCTTAGAGCAGCATGTAATAAATGAGTTGAAGAATGATTATATTTAATAAAATCTCTATTCACCGTATTAATACTTGCTTTAATGGTATCTTCAACTTTGCATTCACCATTAATTACTTTACCTTTGTGAAGAAAGTAGTTTCCAAATATTTTTGTAGTATTCATAATTTTAAACTTAAAGTTATCATTTTCAAAAAAACCCTGATCACCCACCTGACCACCACTTTCTCCATAAAAAGGTGTTTGATTTAATATTATAATTGCTTCTTGATCTTTTTTAATTTTATCTACTGACTTACTATCTGATATGATTGAAATTATTTTACAATCAGCTTCCATATCAGAATATCCTAAAAATTCTGTTGGCTCTATTTTAGAAGTTATTTCAAACCAAATGCCTTCATCCTCTATGTCTCCTGTGCCTTTCCAGCTTTGTCTCGCTCTTTCCTTTTGATCAAACATTTTTTGTTCAAATGTTTTAATATCGACTTCAATATTTTTACTTTTCAAATAATCTTGTGTTAAATCTAGGGGAAATCCATAGGTGTCGTATAATTTAAATGCTACCTCTCCGTTAAATATATTTGTTGAGTTAGAAATTTCCTCATCTAAAATTTTTATTCCTTTTTCAACAGTTTCCTTAAATTTAGTTTCTTCATTCATTAGTGTATTAGTAATTAGTTCTTTTGCTCTATCTAATTCAGGATATGAATTTTTAATTCCATCTAAAAAAATAGGAAATAGCTTATGAAATACAGGCTCTTTATTACCCAAAGAATGAGCGTGTCGCATTCCCCTTCTCATTATTCTTCGTAAGACGTATCCTCGACCTTCATTTGAAGGCATTACTCCGTCAGCAATTAAAAAAGAGGAGGATTTTAAATGATCTGCAATCACTCTGTGGCTAGGATTTGTTATTGAACTTTCATCACCACATAGTTTTGTTGATTCATTTATAATTGGTTGAAATAAATCTGTTGAATAATTATCGTTAGAACCATCTAGAAGAGCTGTCATTCTTTCTAAGCCCATTCCAGTATCTATGGAGGGTTTTGGTAGATTTATTCTCTCAGATTTAGATATTTGCTCATATTGCATAAATACTAAATTCCATATTTCTATAAATCTATCACCATCTTCGTTTGGAGAACCTGGAGGGCCTCCTTCGTATTTATCACCATGATCATAAAATATTTCAGAACATGGACCGCAAGGACCAGTTTCACCCATTGACCAAAAATTATCAGATGTACTAATTTTAATAATTTTATTTTCAGACAAACCAGCTATTTTTTTCCATAAATCAAAAGCTTCCTGATCATCAGAATAAACAGTTACTAATAGTCTATCTTTATTTATTGAATATTCTTTAGTAATTAGATTCCAAGCTAGTTCTATGGCCAACTCTTTAAAATAATCTCCAAAAGAGAAATTACCTAACATTTCAAAAAAAGTATGATGTCTTGTAGTGTATCCTACATTTTCTAAATCATTATGCTTACCGCCTGTAGTTGTCTCAGGACTACCAAACATAACGCCAATTTTCATTCTAAGTTGATTTATGAATACAACTAGAGTGTTTGATTGAGCGATAGAGCTTGTGAGTTTTCTTAAAGCCTGACTCATTAATCTAGCTTGTAAACCAGGTAATGAATCTCCCATATCGCCTTCTAGTTCAGCTCTTGGGACAAGTGCCGCTACTGAGTCAATAATTAGCACATCAATGCCCCCAGATTTAATTAAAGAATCAGCAATTTCTAAACCCTGCTCACCTGTATCAGGCTGGGAAATTAATAATTCTTCTAAATTTACACCTAATTTTTTTGCATATGCTGGATCTAGAGCATGCTCTGCATCTATAAATGCGCAATTACCGCCTTGTTTTTGTGACTCAGCAACAATATGAGTAGCTAAAGTAGTTTTACCAGAACTTTCAGGTCCATAAATTTCAATAATTCTCCCCTTTGGAACTCCGCCAATACCAAGAGCAATATCAAGCCCTAATGAACCAGTAGATATTGCTTCAATATCTACGTTTGTTTTAGAGCCCAATTTCATTATTGAGCCTTTTCCATAATTTTTCTCTATTAGGCTGACAGCAGCTTCTAGAGATTTACTTCTGTTTTCTTTATCCATTGAATTT
>CACNHT010000020.1 GCA_902620285.1 uncultured Alphaproteobacteria bacterium
GATCCAAGAAGATTTGGTGACTATGCAACTGAAGCATATTTAATTAAAAAGAATGAAGAAGCTTACGCGAATGTCTTTACAGTACACTATCCTGATGAAGAAAGAGAAGAGGGACGACCATTAAGACAAGCTCCTTGTTATGATAGATTAAAAAATCTTGGTGCAGTTTTTGGTCAAAAGTTTGGTTGGGAGCGCGCTAACTGGTTTGCGCCCTCAAAAGAATTACAAAAAGATGATTGGTCATTTAGAAGATCAAAATGGTTTGAGCACGTTGGCAACGAATGCTTAAATGTTCAGGAAAATGCTGGCCTTCTAGATATGACTGCCTTTGCTAAATGTCGGATTTCAGGACCTGGTGCAGAGGAGTTTCTAGACTATTTAGTAGCAAACAAAATTCCTAAAAAAATTGGAAGAGTTAATCTTTGTCATGCTTTAAACACTGCTGGAGGAGTTCACTCAGAATTCACAATTGCAAAAGAAAAAGAAAATTCCTTTTATTTAGTTTCAGCAGGAGCTTTTCAAAGATTAGATCATGATTGGATTCATAAATGGATGCCCAAAGATGGATCAGTGATTTATGAAAATTTAACTAATAGTATGGGTGTTCTTGTTTTAGCAGGACCGAAATCAAGAGATATTCTCTCTAAAATTACAAAGACTGATTTATCTAATGAAAATTTCCCTTGGCTATCGTCAAAAAAAATTAATGTTGGTTTAGCTCCTAGTATTGCTATGCGTATGAATTTTGTTGGAGAACTTGGATGGGAATTACATCATCCAATTGAATATCAAAACCATATTTTTGATAAATTGATGGAATCAGGAAAAGATCATGGACTTAAACCATTTGGTATTAGAGCCATGGAAAGCTTACGTGTTGAAAAAACATATAAATTGGTTGGTACAGAAATGTCTATAGAATACGCAGCTTTTGAGTCAGGGTTAGATAGATTTGTACATTTAAACAAAGGGAATTTTATTGGAAGAGATTCTCTTGTTAAATGGCAGCAAAATGGTTTTAAAAACAAAATGGTAACCTTAGAGGTTCATGATGTTGAAGATGCAGATCCTTTGGGCAATAATCCAATTTATAATAATGGAAAAGTTATAGGTCGTGCGACAGGAGGTAACTATGGTTTTAGAGTGAAAAAATCATTAGCTATTGGTATGGTAGAACCTCAATTTGCAGACGTCGGTCAAAAATTAGAAATGGATATATTAGATAAAAAATACAATGTAACTGTTATAGAGGATAGTCCTTATGATCCTAAAAATGAAAAACTAAAACAATAGTATGAAGTTACTTGTTACCGTGAAAAGAGTCATAGATTATAATGTTCAAATCAGGGTTAAAGCTGATGGTTCTGGAGTTGAAAAAGATAATGTAAAAATGTCTATGAATCCTCCTGATGAAAACGCAGTAGAAGAAGCTCTACGAATAAAAGAAGCTGGTAAAGCAGATGAGATTATAATTCTTTCTATAGGAAATGATAAGGCACAAGAAACTATTCGAACTGCATTAGCAATGGGAGCTGACAGAGGTATACATATTAAAACAGAAAATGATCTAGAGCCTCTAGCTATTTCAAAAATAATTTCTAAAGTTGCTGAAGAAGAAAAACCATCAATCATTTTAATGGGAAAACAAGCTATTGATGATGACTGCAATCAAACTGGTCAAATGACATCTGCTTTACTTAATTGGCCTCAGGCTACATTCGCATCTAAAATTGAAATCGCGGGGCAAAATGCAATCGTTACTAGAGAAATAGATGAAGGTTTAGAAAGAATAAAAGTGTCTATACCATTTGTAGCATCATGTGATCTTCGACTGAATGAACCTAGATATGCCTCTTTACCAAACATAATGAAAGCAAAGAAAAAACCAATTGATACAAAAGATGCATCTTCACTTGGAATAAATATAGAGCCTAGGATTGAACAAATAAAAGTAGAAGAACCACCTGTCAGACAAAAAGGAATTATGGTAAGTGATGTTGCCGAACTGGTTCAAAAACTTAAACATGAGGCAAAAGTTATATGACAATATTAGTATTAGCAGAACATAATAATATAGATATCAAATCATCAACCTTAAATACTATATCTGCAGCATCCCAAATAGACCAAGATATCCATGTTTTGGTAACTGGCTATGAATGTGAAGAGTTAGCTAAAAATATCTCTAAATGTGAAAAAGTTTCAAAAGTATATTTAGCCAATAATGAAAAACTTAAAAACCCAATTGCTGAAAACATTGAGCCTATCGTTGTATCTTTGGCTAATAATTATTCCCACATAATGGCACCTGCGACAACATTTGGTAAAAATATTTTTCCTAGAATTGCGGTTAAACTAGATATTGCACAAGTTAGTGATGTTATAAAAATAATAAGTTCCGATACTTTTATGAGGCCAATTTACGCTGGTAACGCTATTGCAACAGTTAAATCAAATGACAAGATTAAAGTAGTAACAGTAAGACCAACATCGTTTGATCCTGTAGAAACTAGCGGTGGAAAAGAACAAGTAGAAAATATTTCTTTTGATAATGATAGTGGCAGTGTTGAATTTATAGATAGAGAAGAATCTCAATCTGAAAGACCAGAGTTAAGTACTGCTCGAGTTGTGATATCTGGTGGCAGAGGATTACAAAGTGCCGAAAATTTTAAACTTTTAAATGAAATAGCAGATAAGCTTAATGCGGCAGTTGGAGCCTCTCGTGCTGCTGTAGATGCTGGTTATGTATCTAATGATTATCAAGTTGGGCAAACTGGCAAAGTTGTTGTCCCAGATTTGTATATTGCCGTCGGAATTTCTGGTGCAATACAGCACTTAGCAGGTATGAAAGAAAGTAAGGTAATTGTTGCAATCAATAAAGATGAAGAAGCGCCAATATTTAATGTTGCTGATTACGGATTAAACGCTGATTTATTTGAGGCATTGCCTCAATTATCTTCTGAACTAGATAAATTAAATACTATTCAACAATAAATTAATTTATTACAATAAATAAAATGGAAGTAGAACGCGAGTCAATGTACTATGATGTTGTGGTGGTAGGCGCTGGTCCATCAGGCCTTTCAACTGCAATTAAACTAAAACAGCTAAATCCAGAAATTAATGTTTGTGTTTTGGAAAAAGGATCAGAAGTCGGGGCCCATATTTTAAGTGGTAATGTTTTTGAAACAAGAGCACTCGATGAATTAATACCTGATTGGAGAAGCAAAGACTCGCCAATTAAAACTAAAGTAACAAAAGAAAAGTTTTTATTCTTATCAAAAAAAGGCTCTTTAAATTGGCCTACATGGCTTCTTCCTAGTGTTCAAAAAAATCATAAGAATTATATTATTAGTCTTGCAAATTTATGTAGATGGCTAGCAAGTGAGGCTGAAAGTTTAGGAGTAGAAATTTTTCCAGGATTTGCAGCATCTAAAATATTATATTCAGATGATGATCAAGTTATTGGTGTTCAAACAGGTGATATGGGTATTGATAAAGATGGTAACAAAAAAGATAGTTTTGAACCAGGTATTAATATTAACGCTAAAGTAACAGTATTTGCTGAGGGTTGCAGAGGTCACTTAGGTAAAGAATTAATTAAAAAATATAATTTATCGAAAGATAAGTCACCACAACAATACGGAATTGGGTTTAAAGAAATTTGGGAAGTAGATGAAAGTCAGCATGAAGAAGGTCTTGTCATGCATACTGCTGGATGGCCATTAGATAATGCAACTTATGGTGGCAGTTTTTGTTATCATGCTGAAAATAAACAAATATTTTTAGGATACGTAATCGGTCTTGATTATAAAAATCCTTATTTATCACCTTATGATGAATTTCAAAAATTTAAAACCCACCCAGCTATTAAGAAAATTCTAACTAATGGAAAACGTATTGCGTATGGAGCAAGGGCACTTATTGAAGGTGGTATTCAAAGTTTACCTACAATGTATATGCCGGGCGGATTACTAGTTGGATGCGATGCAGGCACCTTAAATATGCCAAAGATTAAAGGTTCTCATACTGCAATGAAAAGTGGAATTATAGCTGCTGAAACAATTAATGATTATTTAAGTAAATCTGTATCTCTTGCAGCATATGAAGATAAATTTAAACGATCATGGCTTTATAAAGAATTGTTTGCAGCAAGGAATGTAAAGCCTAGTTTTAATTGGGGGTTAATACCTGCAATAATATTTACAGGTATTGATCAAATAATATTTAGAGGTAAGCTTCCTTTTACACTCAAACACAAACATGCTGATCATGAAGCTTTACAATTAGCAAAAGATTCAAAAAAAATAGATTATCCAAAATATGATGGAATATTTACTTTTGATAAAACCAGTTCTGTTTATTTGACTGGAACTAACCATGAAGCTGATCAGCCAGTGCATTTACAATTAAAAGATAAGGAATTGCCAATAAAATTTACTTTAAATGCTTATGATGAACCATCTCAAAGATATTGTCCTGCTGGTGTATATGAGATTGATAAGACAGATATTCAAAATCCTAAATTTGTAATTAATGCACAAAACTGTATTCATTGTAAAACATGTGATATTAAAGAGCCATCACAAAACATAAATTGGGTTGTACCCGAAGGTAGTGGTGGACCAAATTATGCAAATATGTAATATATTTGAAAAAAACTTATTTTATTTAAATTGATTCATTTTCATTATGAATAAAAATAAAATTGTATTTACATTTGCAACAGCGGAAGTAAATTTTATTGGTCAAATATTTATCAAGATTACTGAATTATTAACAGGAAAATTAAAATTAAAAAAATTATATGATGAATATTTATCTGAAAATAGACCTCCTGAGCTTTTTTGGGATGATGCAGTAGATAAATTAAATTTTACTTTAATAACTAATTTTCAGGACGGTAGTTATATTCCAAAAAAAGGAAAATTAATTGTTATAGCAAATCATGCTTTTGGAGTTGCAGATGGCGTATCCATATGTTCAGCAATTTCAAAAGTAAGACAAGATTATAAAATGGTTACACATAAAGTCTTAAGGCAAGCAGAGGCAGTAAAAGACAAAATATTACCAATTGATTTTAATGAAAATAGAGAAGCTCTAATAACTAACATTAATACACGTAAAGAAGCTGAAAAAGTTTTGCATAATGAAGGTGTTCTAGTTCTTTTTCCTTCTGGAACAATAGCAACTAAACAAAACTTAAAAAAAAATACAAAAGCTGACGATGGTGAGTGGAAACAATGGGTATCGAAACTAGTTCTTAAAACTAAAAGCCCTGTGTTACCAATTTTTTTTGATGGTCAAAATAGTCAACTTTACCACATTGCTAATAAAATAGGACAAACATTTAGATACTCTTTATGTATGTATGAACTGAAAAGAAAGATAGGTGATGATATCCATATGTACTTTGGTTCACTTATACCTTACGAAAACCTTGTAAAAATTGGAGATATCAAAAAAATTACTCAGTACTTAAGGTCAACCACATATTCTTTAGACCCACAATTTAATAATTAAATATTTATTTTTTACACTTACCGTTTTATAGAGTTCGTATGGCAGGTTTTGTTGGTTTACAAGCAAGAAGAAGAAGAAGAAATAGAATATTACTAGTCATTTCAATTATAGCTATCTTTGGTATTTTTTTCTATTTTCCCTCTTTAGATTTTTCAACCGACCAAACTGAACCGCCTATTGAAATCATTCCTAGCAGTGTTGTTGATGAATCAAGTTTACGATCTGAAATACAAGAACTTAAACTTGAGATTTTTCAAAAAGATCAGCGATTAAAATTTAGAGATGATCAAATAAAAAACTTACGTGAAGAAATAATCGATTTAAATGAATCATTCGATACAATTAAGAAGGATTATGAACAATCTCTAAATAATATATCAGATCTAGAAAATAATACATTAGAAAATAATTCGGAAAGTATTGAGAAACTTAACACACTTGAAAATAAAATAACTGAATTAAATAAACAATTGTCAAAATACGAAGATCTTGTTCAAAAATTGGAAATAGAATTAGAAAGTTCTGCATCAACTAAGGATATGGAAGAAGTAAATATTGAAAATTCAATACTAAAATCAGAACTTAGACAAATCGAACAAAAAAATCGTAGTTTTGAAAATGAATTAAATGAACTAAAAAAAATAATTAAAAATAAAGATAAAGAAATAGAAGATTTACTTTATTTAAAAGATTCCCAACATCATGGTTGATTATTTATTTTTCTTTCTGAATAAATAGGGTTCTTCAAAATCCCCAATCCATATACCTTTTTTATCTCGTTTTGCTTCTTCTTCTTCTTCAATATAATCTTTTGAATAATAGCGATAAGCTATCGCCCATCCATTCAGAACCATTGCACTATTTAAATCTAAATTATCTTTATAGCAGATTCCAATAAATCTATTATATCGATCCTTACCTTTTGTGATGCATTCAATTTTATTATTACCAATTAATTCCTTTAAGAACTTTGTTGATTCCACACCACAATTCCAGACTTTACTATTTTTATTACATGTTTGATTTGTCTCAGGGGCATCAATAGCATGCAGTCTTATTTTATTATTATTGATATGTATAGTATCACCATCAATTACTTTTGCATTTCCAAATATAGTTTTACCAGATGATACTGTGCTTAAAGAAATTAAGATAAAAAATAAATTAAATATTAAGATTTTTACAACCATCAACTAATAAATCATAAACATATTTTGCATGTGATCTGTTTAAATGTAAATCTAGGGAAGTCTCTTCTTTATCAGTATTATTTCTGATAAAAAGTACTGGAATTTTTATAAATATAGTTTGAGCTACAGAAAAATTAGTTTCCAAAATTTTTTCTAAGTTCGCGACAAGAAATTTTGAAAGTAAAATAAATACCTTTTCTCCTTCAAGTCGTAAAACAGTTTTATTAAATGAAACATCAGTTATTGCTGTTTTTTCTGGATTGAGTTTAGATTCTAATAGAGAAATAATTTCATCTTTCTCATTTTCTGGTGTTTCGACTAACCATTCATTAGGACCAAGCCACATAATACTGATATTATTATTAAAAATTCTTACATTTGGCTCAATTGGTAAAACCAGGTTTAATACTGAGCCTATACTTTTCATAAATTCTTTATCTGAACTTTTACCTCGTATATTTATTTTACCTGATAGAGCTCTTTCTTCTATTGTTACTCCATTGTAATTTTTTTTATTTACATTCAAAACATTAATGTAAGTTAAACTCATTGATTAACCCTTTGATTCTCAGGATCAATAAATATTGGACTAGTAATTTCTACCTCAATATTTTCATTTTCCATTGGAGCAATTAAAACACTTCCTTTTTTTTCAAGACCACCTTTAATTAGAGCTAAAGCAAAAGAGCTTTTTAAATTAGGTGAATAGTAACTAGAGGTAACGTGACCAACCATTTTCATAGGTAGGGCAGTTATTTCTTCAACCAATTGAGATCCCTCTTCAAGAACTTTATTTGGATCTTTAGTTTTTAATCCAACCAATTGTTTCCTATCTTTTTTAATAGTATCACTTCTATATAAAGCCCTTTTACCAACAAAATCGTATTTCTTCTTACTAACGATCCAGTCCATATCCAGATCTATTGGTGTCACTGATCCATCTGTTTCTTGACCAACAATGATAAAACCTTTTTCAGCACGAAGTACATGCATCGCTTCAGTACCATATGGCGTAATATTAAATTCTTTACCTTCAGCTATACAAAGTTCCCAAAGATTTTTAGCATAGCCAGATGGCACATTGATTTCATAACACATTTCCCCTGTAAAACTTATACGCATGACTCTACATTTTATTCCGTTAATATTAATATTCTTAAAACTCATATGAGGAAAATTTTCTTTTGAAAAATCAAAATCTGGAACTAGTTTTTGCATTAATTTTTTTGAATTTGGGCCATTTAAGCTTATCGTTCCATAGTTTTCTGTTACTGATGTTAAATATACTTCTAATTCTGGCCATTCTGTTTGTAACCAATCTTCTAATTTTGACATTACTGATGCTGCATTTCCTGTAGTTGTTGACATGAGATAATGATACTCGCCTAATCTAGTTGTTACACCATCATCAATAACCATCCCATCGTCGCCTAACATTATACCATATCGACATTTTCCAATTTCTAATTTTGACCAAGAATTTGTGTAAATTCTATTTAAAAATTCGCTAACATCTCTACCCTTAATATCTATTTTACCAAGCGTTGATGCATCTAATATTCCTAGACTATCTCTAGTAGCTTTTACCTCTCTATTTAAAGCAGATTGAAAACTTTCATTCTTTTGAGGATAATACCAGGCTCTTTTCCATTGGCCTACGTCCTCAAATAAAGCTTTATTATCAATATGCCATTGATGCATTGGGCTTGTTCTCTCTAAATCAAAAAATTCTTTAACATGACGCCCAGCAATTGCTCCGAATGTTACTGGTTTATAGGGTAAACGAAATGTTGTTGTACCTAATTCAGAGATTTCAGTATTTGTTAATTCTGATATTATTCCAAGTGCATTAACATTACTGGTCTTGCCTTGATCAGTTGCCATTCCTGTAGTTGTATATCGTTTGACATGTTCAATGGATTGAAAACCCTCTTTTAAAGCTAGTTTAATATCTTTTGCTGTTACATCGTTTTGAAAATCTACAAACATTTTTGTTCTTGAGATACTGTTCTTTGATGTAATCCAAACATTTTCGTGTTTGCCATGCTGCACATTCTCTGATTTGTAATTTACTTCACCAAGTTCATTTTGCTGATTTACATTTAAATATTTATATGTTTCTTCTTCAGTTTTTATTAATATTTCATTTAAATTATAGTCACCATTGCAACTGCCAACACACAATGTATCTTGATAAACTTCATTAGGAATAAAACTTCCATCTACATCTCTAAATTTGAGTTTTCCTTTTGATTGAGTAAATAAATGAACAGTAGGAGTCCAACCACCAGCAATTGCTAAAAGATCACATTTAATATTAATAGAAGATTTTTCATTATTGTTTTCAGTTTTTATTTTTCTTAATTTAACTTCTCTAATTTTTAATCTTCCAACAGTATCACTAATTTCATAACCTTTTAGTATAGTAATACCTAATTTATTTGCTTTTTTAGGGTAATATCCATCACTACCATCTCTTGTATCGACAATAGCCTCTACTTTTATACCTTGTTCAAAATAATCTATTGCGGTTTCATAGGCACTATCATTGTTTGTAAAAAAAACTAAATTTTTTCCAGGTGCAACTCCATACTTATTTAGGTATTTTTTCGCACTGTTAGAAAGCATAATACCAGGCCTATCATTATTGTTAAAAATTATTGGCCTTTCTATTGTGCCTGTTGCTAAAATAACTTTTTTTGATCTAATTTTCCAAATTCTTTCTTTAATATCATTTTTTTTATATAATCCTTTTTCTGGATCAATTTCTTGGACAGCTAATAATAAATTATAATTTAAATAAGCAAAACAAGTTGTATTTTTAACTATTTTTACATTTGAATTTTTAGAAAGTTTATCAACGATTTTATTTTTCCATTCATTAATAGGCAAGTTATCTATTTTAATATCTTGATTTCTTGTAGATAAAATTTCACCTCCGAGATCATCTTCTTGCTCAATAAGTAATACTTTATAATTATTATTTGCTGCAATTTCTGCTGAAATTAATCCACTCACTCCTGCTCCAACAACTAGAACATCACAATGATAATGAAAATGTTCGTATTTGTGGGGATCATCTTTTTTTGGAGATTTACCAAGTCCTGCAGCGTGTCTTATAAAAAACTCATATGCTTTCCAAAACTTTGGTGGCCACATAAAGGTCTTGTAATAAAACCCTGCAGGAAAAAATGGGGATAGTAAATCATTTATAGCGCCAGCATCAAATTTCACTGACGGCCAATTATTTTGACTAAAAGCTTTTAACCCATCATATATCTGGACTTCAGTTACTCTTCTATTAGGTTCGGTATATTCTTTGGTCTCAAGCTGAACTATTCCATTAGGTTCTTCACTACCTGCGGTATAAATACCCCGCGGTCGATGATATTTAAAACTTCTTCCAACTAAGTGAACATCATTTGCAAGAAGTGCTGAAGCTAGGGTGTCACCTTCAAATCCAAAATATTCTTTATTATCAAAATAGAACCTAACAGACTTATTATTTTCTAGATTTTTATTATTTTTGTATCGCATCTTTATTTTTAAAATCTATCTTTTTTCGATGTTGATAAATTACCTGATCCAATACTTGGCTCACCTGAAGGAGTAGCTGGAATATTTGCTTTTAATTTAGGAGGAGCTTCTCCCATCTTATATGCTGCAAGAATTTCATCGGTTGCTGTATTTCTTGCTAAATTAAACCATTGTCTGCATCCATATTCATGGTTCCATCTTTCATAATGAATACCTTTTTCGTTCTTTCGCAAGAATAAATATTCTGCCCATTGATCATCAGAGAGTTCAGGAGGATTTTTTGGTCTTGCAATATGTGCCTCACCTCCACAAGAAAATTCAGCTTGATCTCTTTCTCCACAGTATGGGCAATTTATTAAAAACATGATTTAATGTGCTACGGCAGCTGCACCATGTTCATCAACTAATTCACCACTAGAAAATCTATTTATTGTAAAAGGAGCATTTAATTCATGTGCTTGATCATTAGCTATAGTGTGAGCAAATACCCAACCTGAACCTGGTGTTGCTTTAAAACCACCAGTTCCCCAACCACAATTAAAATATAATCCGTTTATGTGCGTCTTACTGATAATGGGGCTTGCATCAGGACATATATCTACAATGCCTCCCCAATGACGAAGCATTTTCATTCTAGAAAATATTGGAAACAATTCAACGATCGCCATTAAAGTATCTTCGACAATGTTAAAGCCACCTCTTTGAGTATATGATGTATATCCATCTGTTCCAGCACCAATGACTAATTCTCCTTTATCTGATTGAGATACATACGCATGAATTGTATTGGACATTACTACAGTATCAATAACTGGTTTTACTGGTTCTGAAACTAGAGCTTGTAATGGTTTACTCTCTAAAGGTAATTTGATTCCTGCCATATTGGCAATAACACTGGTATGGCCTGCAGCAGCTATTCCAATTTTATTTGAATTAATAGTTCCTTTTGTTGTCTCAATACCAGTTACATTTCCATTTTTTACATTAATACCAGTTACTTCACAATTTTGAATTATATCAACTCCCATCTCATCAGCTCCTCTTGCATAACCCCATGCAACAGCATCATGTCTTGCAGTTCCTGCTCTTCTTTGTAGTGTTGCTCCTAAAACTGGATATCTAATGTTTGGTGAAGTATTTATTATTGGACAAAATTCTTTAACTTTCTTTGCATCAAGCCATTCACAATCGATATCATTTAATCTGTTTGCATGCCACCGTCTTTTTAATTCTCTTACATCATGGAGATTATGAGCAACATTCAAAACCCCTCTTTGAGAAAACATTACATTGTAATTTAGTTCTTGAGACATACCTTCCCAAAGTTTTAATGCATGCTCGTATAAAGCTGCACTTTGATCCCATAAATAGTTTGATCTAATTATAGTGGTATTTCGTCCTGTATTCCCCCCGCCTATCCAACCTTTTTCAATTACTGCAATATTATTAATTCCATGGTTTTTTGCTAAATAGTAAGCAGTAGTTAAACCGTGTCCACCACCACCAACAATTATTGCATCATAACTTTTTTTTGGCTCAGGACTATTCCACGTCTTTTGCCAATTCTCATGATGATTTAAAGCATTTCTAGCAATAGATAGAAATGAGTATTTATTTTTATTAAACATTATGACTCTTTATAGCAGTTTTAAAAAAGACCTTCAATTTCTCCATGGTCATTTAGCTTTATCGAATTTGCCGCAGGAACACTTGGTAGACCCGGCATGGTCATAATATCACCGCAAACAACTACTATAAATTCTGCTCCTGATGACAATCTTACCTCTCTAATAGGTAAAACGTGGCCAGTAGGGGCACCTTTTAAATTAGGGTCAGTTGAAAAACTATATTGAGTCTTTGCAATGCAAACAGGTAATTTGCCAAATCCTTTAGTTTCAAAATCCTTCAATTGTCGACGTACTTTCGTGTCAGCTACAACTTCACTTGCGTGATAAATCTCTTGTGCAATTTTTTCTATTTTTTTGAATAGAGTTAAATCATCTTCATATAAAAATTTAAATGTATTCTTATTTTCTTCACAAATATCAATTACATTTTGAGCTAATTCAGTTGCACCATCACCACCATCGGACCAGTGAGTACACATAGAAGCCTTGACTCCTTGAGTTGTACAAAAACTTAGAACAGCATCAACTTCAGCTTTAGAATCAGTGACAAAATGATTAATAGCAACAGTTACTGGTAATCCAAATTTTCTAACATTATTAATATGTCTTTCTAGATTTACTAAACCTTTTTTAAGAGCATTTACATTTTCATTTTTTAAATCTTCTTTTGAAACATCGCCATGCATTTTTAGTGCTCTAATTGTAGCTACCAAAACCACACAATCAGGTTTTAAATTTGATTTTCTACATTTTATATCAAGGAATTTTTCTGCTCCTAGATCAGCTCCAAAGCCTGCTTCAGTTACAACGTAATCACTTAATTTTAAACTTGCTTTAGTTGCAATTACAGAATTGCAACCATGAGCAATATTTGCAAATGGCCCACCATGAATTATAGCAGGGTTATTTTCTAACGTTTGTGTTATGTTAGGTCTAATGGCATCTTTTAATAATACTGTCATTGGACCTTCTGCCTTTAAATCTTTTGCATAAATAGCTTTTTTGTCTCGTGTATAAGCAATAGTTATATTTCCAATTCTCTCTTCAAGATCTTTTAAATCTTTTGCCAAGCAGAAAATTGCCATTATCTCCGATGCAACAGTAATATCAAAACCATCTTGTCTAGGATATCCATTTGCAACTCCTCCTAAATCAACAACTATAGATCTAAGCGATCTATCATTCATATCCATTACTCTCTTCCAAACAACTCTTCTAACATCAATATTCAATTTATTTCCCCAGTAGATATGATTATCAATCAATGCAGAAAGTAAATTATGAGCGGATGTAATTGCATGAAAATCTCCAGTAAAATGTAAATTAATTTGCTCCATTGGAACTACCTGAGCATAGCCTCCGCCAGCTGCACCACCTTTCATACCGAATGACGGACCAAGACTCGGCTCTCTTAAACAAACTATTGATTTCTTTCCTAGTTTATTAAGACCATCACTTAATCCAACAGAAGTTGTTGTTTTACCTTCTCCTGCTGGTGTTGGAGTTATTGCTGAGACTAGAACAAGTTTACCATCTTTATTTTTATTAAGTGACTCTATGTACTCCAAGTTTATTTTTGCTATATGACGACCCATAGGACTGAAGGCTTCAGGTGTGTCTGGTACATCAAGCCCATTTAGAATTTCACTAATAGGCTTCATTTTAGCTTTTCTTGCTATTTCAATATCTGACATGAGACTCCTTAATTATTAGACTCTTAATCTATAAATTAACTTAAATATCAAACAACTTTTGTTTCATTAAAAGATAAAAAAATTGTGAAGAAGCTAATTTAACTCGAATTTCTGTTTATTATTATAAGAAAAATCTGAGTTATTAAATTGATTTAACCACTCTGATGTTTTTTTCATACCACCAAACGCATAGAAGTGTATTTTTTCAAGTTTAGAGTCTTTGTTTATTTCACTATGTTCAGCAAGATCATAAATTAATTTGTCAGGAGTGCTCAATGTTGCAAGTTTAGTTAAGTTAAAAGCCTGTTTTGTAATAAATCTTAAAGAATTTCCAATACCGCAAGACCTTGCATAATTTATTAATGTTTTAATAGAGGCAGGACCTGGTATCCCAGCATGGATTGGTAATTTATTTCCAATTTTTATTAAGTGTTTTTCCCAGTCGATTAAAGACTTAGCTTCAAAAAAAAATTGTGTTGCTAAATACATTTTAAAATCAACATTTTTTGCAAAATCATTCTTCTGTTTAATTGCTAAATCTAAATTTTCATTTGAAATATCTGGGCTTCCTTCGGGATGTCCAGCCACACCTACAAATTGATAATTATATTTTGAAAGAAAATCTGTTTTTAAAACATCAATTGAGGAAGAGATTTCGCCAGCTTGATTTCCTCCACCACCAATAATTAAAATTTTTGAACATCCAGATTCATTTGCAAGTTCACCAATATATTTTTCTAAGTCATTTTTATTTACAATTGTTCTTGCAGGCAAATGAGGTATTACATCATAACCTTCTAATTTTAATTTTTTTGCCGTTCTAATAACATTTTTTGAATTTTCATCTGGTAAATAAGTTATATAAACGTCATGATTTTTATTAAGAAATTCAGAAAAGCTTCCATATTTTTCGTAAACATTTGGAGTTGTTTCTATAGAATAACTATTGAGAAACTTTTTAACAATATTAATGGTTTCTTTAGACATAAATTTTTAAAGTTTTTTATATTAATTAGATAAATGAACAACAAGTACTTTGCTATAATTACTTTTTATCAATTCAAAATAATTAAAGATAAAAATCATATCATTACTAAACTTAAAGATTTTTGCAAATTTAATAAAATAAAAGGTACAATATTGATTGCTGATGAAGGCATTAATGGATCAATAGCTGGCTTAGAAAAAAACATAAATTCTTTCATTCTATATCTTGAAAATTTTAGTTTTGAGAAACTTAATCTTAAACGATCAAAATATAAATATATGCCTTTTCAAAAACTTAAAATTAGAAATAAAAATGAAATAGTCACACTCAGAACCAAATTTGCTGATCCTACAAAAATATCTGGAAAAAAAGTTAAATACAATGAATGGAATCAACTAATTAAAGACAAAGACACTATTGTGATTGATGTAAGAAATGAATTTGAGATTAAAATAGGGTCTTTTGAAGGGGCAATTAATCCAAAAACTAAAAGTTTCACTGACTTTAAATCTTTTGTTCAAAAAAAACTAAATAAGTCAAAAGACAAAAAAATTGCAATGTTTTGCACTGGAGGTATCAGGTGTGAAAAGGCTTCATCATATATGATGATGAAGGGTTTTAAAAATGTTGCTCAGTTAGACGGAGGTATACTAAAGTATTTAGAAAAAACTCCAAAAAAAGATTCAATGTGGAATGGTGAATGTTTCGTATTTGATGGAAGAGTATCTTTGAAAAATGAATTAAAAGATGGAACTTACAAACTTTGTCATGCTTGTCGGTTACCCATTAGTATTAAAGATACTTATAATAAATATTATGAACCAGGTGTATCTTGTCATAATTGTTTTGATAAAACATCTGAAGAAAAGAAAAAAAACTTACTTGAAAGAAATAAACAAATTAAACTTGATAAAAAAAGAGGAAATTTTAACCGTTTTATTAAGCAGTCAATTTCTGATTATGAATAAATAATACTTTATTTCATATAATTATTCTGTATAGACACCTCATGGCAAAAAAAACTTCATTCGCTCTTAAACAACTAGTACCTGAAGAAAATCCAAAAACAGGAACTAAGTATATTGTAAGAAAACCGACAAAAGGATTGAAAGTTGCTGAAAAGCTTCGAATGAAAAAATATGATCCTGTGTTAAAAAAACACGTTTGGTTCGTAGAGAAAAAAATGCCTCCTCATAGTAAATAATAGATTTACCTCTTTAATTTATTCTAAATTAACATAATTTAAACTCATGGTAGCTACTTATGGAATTCATTGGTTTAGACAAGATTTGCGATTACAAAAAAATCCATCTTTATTGTCACTTTCAAAAAAAGTTGATCAGATAATTCCAATTTATATTTTAGATTTAAATCAAAGAATTGGATCCACATCCAAATGGTGGTTAGAAAAATCCTTAATTAGTTTATATGACTCAATAAAAAAACATAATGGGAAACTAAATATATTTGCTGGTGATCCAGAGAAAATTATATCTTCAATACTAAAGAATTCAAATGTTAAATATGTATCCTGGAATAGACTATATGATCCATATTCAATTATAAGAGATACTAAAATTAAATCTATAGTTACTTCCTCTAAAATAGAATGCGAATCGCACAATGGATATCTTTTAAATGAACCTTGGAATATTAAAAATAAAAGTGGAACCTTTTTTAAAGTATTTACTCCTTACTGGCGACATTGTGATGAACTACTAAAACTAAAAGATATTAAATTTAAAAATACAAAAATAAGCTACGCCAATACAAAATTTAAAAATGAAATAACTATACAAGATTTAAATCTAACAAACGAAAAAGATCAATGGATCAAAAAAATTGAAAAATATTGGATACCTGGTGAAAGTAATGCAAAATTAAAATTAAAAAAATATATTTCGCAAAAAGCAAATAACTATTCAGTTGGAAGAGATAGACCGGATAAAGATTTAACTTCAAAATTATCACCTTATCTTCATTTTGGAGAAATATCTGCTTTAGAAGTTTATGATACCATAAATATTGAAAAAAAAATTGATCCTGAAAATAAAAAAAAATTTCTTGCCGAACTTGGCTGGAGAGATTTTTCTTATAATCTTTTATTTCATTATCCAGCTATGACTCATAAACCTATACAAAGTAAATTTAATAAATTTCCATGGATTAAAGATGCTAAAAATTTATCATTATGGCATAATGGTAAAACTGGTATTCCAATTGTTGATGCTGGAATGAGACAACTATATAAAACAGGCTGGATGCATAATAGAGTAAGAATGATTGTAGGCTCGTTTCTAACAAAAAATTTATTGTTACACTGGAAAAATGGAGAAGAGTGGTTTTTTGATACTTTAGTTGATGCTGACGTTGGGTCTAATTCAGCAGGTTGGCAATGGATCTCTGGTTGTGGTGCTGATGCAAGTCCATATTTTAGAATTTTTAATCCAATATTGCAGGGTCAAAAATTTGATCCAGATGGTGATTATGTAAAAGAATTTGTTCCTGAGTTGAATAATATTCCAAAAAAATATATTCATAATCCTTGGGAAATGTCTATGGAGGATCAAAAGAAATATAATTTTGAGATTGGTACTTCATATCCAGCACCAATTGTAGATTTAAAAGAAACAAGAAATAGAGCACTATCAGCGTTTAAAACTATTAGTTGATGTGAGAGAAAAAATAGCAATTATTGGTTCTGGTATATCAGGAATAAGTGCAGCTTACCTTTTGTCTTCTAAATATGATGTTTATTTATTTGAAAAAAATAATAGATTGGGTGGACATACAAGAACTATCTATGTTGAAGAATCAACAAAGACAATCCCAGTCGATACAGGGTTTATTGTATTCAATGAAAATAATTATCCAGATTTAACAAATTTTTTTAAATTACTTGATGTGAAATGCAAAAATTCAGATATGTCTTTTGCCGTCTCAAATCAAGATCCTCAAATTGAATATAGCGGCAAAAATATATTTTCTCTTTTTGCTAATTTTAGAAATGTGTTTTCTTTTAATTTTTTTAAAATGTTATTTGAAATAAGAAAACTTTATTTATTATGTAATAGCTTGAATGTTAGTGATTTAGAGCAAACTAAAACCTTAAATGATTTTTTAAAAACTAATAATTTTTCAACATACCTAGTAAATTATCATATTTTACCTATGATATCATCTATATGGTCAAGCAATATAAGTGATGTAAAAAATTTTCCTCTCATAACATTTATTAATTTTTTTAAAAATCATGCTTTATTTAACTTAAAAAAAAGACCTCAATGGAAATATGTAGAAGGCGGTAGTAACGAATATATAAAAAAAATTATTAATAAAAATGTTTTTGAGTATGAAACAAATTTCAAAATTAAACAAATTATTAGAAAAAATAATAAAATTAAAATAGAAGATGAGAAAAACAATATATTAGAATTTCATAAGGTAATATTCGCAACCCATGCAAATCAAGTATTGGATATTTTGGAAAAACCAACAGAAGAAGAAGTAAAAATATTTTCACAATTTAAATATTCAACTAATTCAGCAATACTTCACTCCGATCACTCTTTAATGCCTAAATCAAAAATTGCTTGGTCAAGTTGGAATTTTTTAAATAAGTCATCATCTTCTAAATTTACTTTAACTTATTGGATGAATTTCTTGCAAAAATTACCAACTAAACAAAATTATTTTGTAACTGTTAATCCTTATAAAAAGCCTAAAAACATAATTAATGAAACATCATTTAATCATCCAATATATACTACCGATACTATTTTAGCTCAAAAAAATGTTATGGAAATTCAAGGAAAGAATAATACTTTTTTCTGTGGAGCTTACCTTGGATATGGATTTCATGAAGACGGCATTCAATCATCTTCTTATATTTGTAAATTGTTAAATTGTGATTTACCTTGGAAGAGAGAGAAAAATTTTTATAATAGATTGCAAATTAATTTTAAATGATTTCTCAAATACTATTATCTAGCATTATTCATAAAAGATTTATTCCATTTAAACACACATTGAAATATGAGGTGCCAAGTCTTTTTATTAATTTGGATAATCTTGATCAATTAAGTAAAAACTATAAACTTTTTTCATTAAACTCTTTTAATCTTTTTTCTATTTATGAAAAAGATCATGGATATAGAGACAAAAGGTCAATAAAGACATTCGTTAAAGATTCCCTCTCTAAATTTAACATTAAATATAAACATCTTAATATAATGATATTATGTTTTCCAAGAATTTTTGGATACGTATTTGATCCTTTATCAATTATTTATTGTTATGATGATAAAAAATTAATATCTATTTTCTATGAAGTCAAAAATACGACTAATGAACAACACACCTATATTTTTAAAGGAAACGTAAATTTTGAAGATTTTAAATTATCTCATGAATGTGCTAAACAATTTTATGTATCTCCATTTATAGAAATGGAGGCAAATTATAAATTTTTTAATCGAATGCAAAAAGATAAAATAAATATTAATATTGATCTTTATAATAAAAATAATAAAAAAGTTCTAACAGCTTCTCAGCATGGAAAATTTATAGATTTTAACTCAAAAAATATGTTTAAATTTTTATATTATAATCCACTTTTTGGTTTTAAGGTAATGGCTGGAATTCTTTATGAGGCTTTAAAAATAATTTACAAAGGTGGTAAATATTATGCACGAAAAAAGAAACCAAATGATACAGTGAGTTTTGAAGGTAATTTTTAAATGAATTTTTTTAAAACAAATTTTGATAAAACTGTCGAAAAATTATTAATAAATTTTTTATCTAAAATTCGATATGGAAAATTAACAGTTCAATTTCCTACTGGTGAGAAGAGAGTTTTTGCCGGAAAAAAGGAGGATATATCTGCAAGTATTAAAATTCATAATTATAATTTTTTAAATTTAATTTTTAAAAAAGGTTCTGTAGGTTTTGCAGAAGCTTATATGAATGGTTATTTTTCAAGCCCAGATTTAACCAATTTATTACTACTTTCTCACAAAAATGAGAGTTATTTTTTACAAAGTATAAATACCAATCTTTTTTTTGCAACCTTTGCCAAACTAAAACATTATTTAAATAACAATTCAAAATCACAGAGTAAAAAAAATATTCAATATCATTATGATTTAGGAAATAATTTTTACGAAAAGTGGTTAGATAAAACCATGACCTATTCTTCTGCTCTTTTTGATAATAATAATACCAATTTATCGGATGCACAATTTAACAAATATAGAAAGATTTCTGAAACTTTATCATTAGACTCAAATTCTAAAACTTTAGAAATTGGATGTGGATGGGGCGGGTTCTCATCATTTGTAGCAAAAAATTATAATTGTTCAGTTGATGCTATAACTATTTCTAAGGAACAATACGAATATGCTTCTGAAAAAATTCAAAACGAAGGTTTGTCTGAAAAAGTATCAGTTATATTCAGAGATTATAGGGATATTAAAAAAAAATATTCAAATATTGTTTCAATTGAAATGTTTGAAGCAGTTGGGAAAAAATACTGGCATAATTACTTTGATACAATTCGTAATTCCCTCAACGATGGCGGTATGGCTGCACTACAAGTCATAACAATTGATGAACAAAAAGCTAAAGATTATCAAAACAGACCAGATTTTATTCAACAATATATTTTCCCTGGCGGCATGCTTCCAACCAAAAAACAATTTGAAAATTCAGCAAAACAAGTTGGGTTAAAATGTATTGAAAAATTAAGCTTTGGTGGTTCTTACGCAAAAACACTAAAAATGTGGAACAAACAATTTCAAAAATCTTGGACTGATTTATCAAAGTTCGGTTTCGATATTAAATTTAAAAGAATGTGGGAATTTTATTTCTCTTATTGTGAAACAGGTTTTTCAAATAACTCTACTGATGTTTCTCATTTTTTAATTCAAAAATAGAAATGCAAAAACTAAAAGTATTTTTAGTCTTAACTGGATATCAACTAACTTGGTTAGCCTGTGTATTTGGTGAAACAAAATTTTCTAATCCTATGATGGGAATCTGGGTTGGAATTATTTTCTTACTAACTTATTTTTATTTTAATCATAATAAACAAAAATTTATTAAGATTTCACTTTTGATTTCAGTTCCAGGATATATTTTTGATACTTTATTAGTTTATTTCCAAATATACGATTTTGAAACTATTGCTAAACTTGGGACCTTGCCATTTTGGATGATAATTTTGTGGTTAAGTTTTAGCACTCTTTTTGATGAAATTCTCACTTTTTTTAAAAGTTATAAAATTTTAGGAATAATTTTAAGTGGAGTTTTAGGACCATTAACCTATTATCTTGGCGAACCCATCGGAGTTATAAAAATATATAACTTTCAGGTTTTTATTATTTCAATGATATTATTTTGGATGATCTTAATGATTTACTATCTAAATTATGTTGTCAAAAATTATTAGTTATCTTGATCTACTTTTTTTGTTCTAGTTCTATTTAGAGTTCTTTCTAACTCCTTATAAGTACACAAACCAACGTCCATTGGACTCTTCGTCTCAAGTACTGCCTCTCTGTAAGTACCATTTCTTATTGCCTCTACAGTATTTTTTGTTGAGCCTGTTAGTTTAGCAATTTGAGAACTACTTAATTCAGTTGGATATCTTTTTATAAGCCACAATATTGCATATGGCTTATCTTGTCTCAAAGAAAGAGGTGTGTATTTAGAGTCTCTTTTTCTTGGTGGTAAATCCTCAATTACTTCAGACTTAATAAGATTCAAACGAGCTACATTATCTTTTTCACATCTTTCAATTTCTTCTTTTGTCAATTGATTATTATCGATTGGATCATAACCCCTCATACCGACAGCAACTTCTCCATCAGCTATTCCTTGAACCTCTAATTCATGTAATCCACAGAATTCAGCTATTTGACTAAACGTTAGAGCTGTATTTTCTACTAACCATATCGCTGTTGCTTTTGGCATTAAAGGATATTTCATAACTGGCTCATATAATATAATTAAAAAATAATATATAACAAAATATGACTATGACAGATTTTTTTGAAGTTGATGAAAAACAAAAGACGGTTAAAATTTTAAATTTAGATGATTTCAGTATTGAAGATTTACAAAACTATATTTCTGAACTTCAAACTGAAATACTAAGAGTTCAGGATGAGATAAAAAAGAAGGTAAATTTAAAACTTAATGCTGAAAAGTTTTTTAAATAATTATTTATTAATTTTTAGACCTTTAAATCTTTTTTGGAATCTAGCTACCTGTCCTTCAGATTCATTAAGACCAGCTTTACCACCAGTCCAGGCAGGGTGAGATTTAGGATCAATTTCTAATTTAAGAGTATCACCTTCTTTGCCCCAAGTAGATCTAGTTTTAAAATTAGATCCATCAGTCATAACAACATTTATTTCATGATATCTAGGATGTATATCTTTTTTCATGTCTTGCTTATATTTATATAGATTTCAAAGTAAAGTAAGTTTTTTAACTAATTCATTATGAATTTTGTTATTTGAAGCAACTAAATCACGAGAATTTATTTCCCATGCATTTCCATCTACTTTGGAAATTTTTCCACCAGCTTCTTTAACTAAAAGAATACCTGTTGAAACATCCCATAAATTAAGATCTTTTTCCCAAAAACCATCTAATTTACCAGAGGCAACATAAGCCAGGTCAAGTCCTGCCGAGCCAAGTCTTCTTATTCCTGCAGTTGATTTCAGGATTTCATCAACCTCACTTAAATAGTTTTTATAAATTCTTTCTCCAAATGGAAGACCTGTTCCTATCAAGCAATCTGAAAAAATTTGCCTGTTTGATACTCTAAGTCTACTATTATTACACCACGAACCTTTACCTTTTGAGCTCCAAAAAAATTCGTTTAAAATTGGATTATAAATCACACCGTCTGTGATTTCATTATTTGTCATTTTAGCAACGATTATTCCAATATGAGGTATTCCATGAATAAAATTTGATGTCCCATCAATTGGATCAATAATAATTGTGTTTTCATCACCTTTTATCTTGCCGGTTTCTTCAGTTATGTAAGTATAATCTGGATAATAATATTTTAGAGTTTCTAAAAGTGTTTTTTCTACTTTAATATCTGCATTTGTTACAAAATCTCCAACTGATTTAGATTGTATTTGTAAATTTTCTAATTCTCCAAAATCTCTTAATAATATTTTTCCAGCTTTCTTCACTGCCTTTTCAAAAATATTAATTACAGCAGGCTGCATTAATTTTTTGATTTCTCGATATAACTACCGTCAATTGTACTTATTACTATTTTATCATTAACTGCAATAAATTGAGGTACAGATGTTTTAATATTCTTTTCTAAAGTAGCTGGTTTATATGAAGAAGCAGCTGTTTGACCTTTTACAACACCTTCAGTTTCTACCACAATTAATTCTACAGTATCAGGCAAGTCAATTCCAACTGGTTTTTCATTATAGAAATTAATAATAACATCACTATTCTCTACTAAGAATTTTGATTGATCTTCAGTTAATATTTCTGAGCCAAGTTCTATTTGTTCATAGGTATTTTTATCCATGAATATAAAATTGTTATTATCATCATAAAGATATTGAAATTCTTTTTCATCAAGGATAGCCCTTTCTACTGTTTCTGACGATCTAAATCTACTATTCATTTTAGTACCTTCTCTTATTTCTTTGAGTTCAGCTTGTAAGTAGGCACCACCTTTCCCTGGTTGAGTATGCTGGGTTTTTAAAACCTTCCAAAGTTTGTTATTAATTTCTAAAATATTTCCAACTTTAATTTCATTTCCATCTATTTTCATAATTTTGTCTTTAATTTTTTTTGTATATTTTTAATTTTTGTAAGATCTACTACATCAAAAGATGGATTTAATAAAACCTTATTTTTTTTAGCAATTTGATAAATTTTATTTAAGATGATTTTATTATTTTTTAATTTTAAATAATCAATATTTTCGTGAGTTAATAATATACTAAGACCTTGATCATAGCCTGAGTCAACAAAAAACTTAATATTGTGTGTCTTATATTTTTTTTTAATATGGTTTATTAATGTTCTTAGCCACTCTATTCCAAAACCTTTAATTATAAAATATTTTATAAATATGATTGAAGTTTTGAACTTTGATTTTCGAAATTCTATTAAACTTTCAATTTGTGTTAGTGTTGATACTGCAAAACAAATTTTTTTAGTCACTAAATAAATTTTTTAAGATCAACCATAGTGTCTACCATTCTATTTGAAAATCCCCACTCATTATCATACCACGATAAAACCCTGCAGAATTTATCTTTGACAACCTGTGTTTGACTCATATCAAATACAGAACTGCTTGAATTATGATTAAAATCAATTGAAACTAAAGGTAATGAGTTTGTTGTTAGAATTTTATTTAATTTTTTAGTTTTTGAAGCTTGAAGAACTATAGAGTTAATTTTTTCTGGGCTAGTTTTTTTCTTACTTACAAATGTAAGATCTATAAGTGAGACATTAGGAGTAGGTACTCGAATAGCTGTTCCATCTAGTTTACCTTTTAATTTTGGTAATACTAGACTCAAAGCTTTTGCCGCTCCCGTAGAAGTTGGTATCATTGACTCTGCCGCAGCCCTTGCTCTTCTAAAGTCAGAATGGGTTTGATCAACAGTTCTCTGATCACCAGTGTAACTATGAATAGTTGTCATAAAACCACTTTCAATTCCTAACTTTTCATCAAGAACCATAGCTAAGGGAGCAAGACAGTTAGTAGTGCAAGATCCGTTTGAAATTACGTTATGATTTTTTTTAATAGTATCGTTATTTACACCTTGAACAATTGTAGCATCTACATTTGAAGCCGGAGCAGAAATAATAACTTTCTTAGCTCCAGCATTTAAATGAGAATTTGCTTTTTCTTTTGAAGTAAAAACACCACTACATTCAAGAACAACATCAACTTTAAGAGATTTCCAAGGAAGATTATTCGGATCTCGTTCAGAATAAAAATTAATTTTATGTTTTCCAATTTTTAATCCATTTTTGATTGAGCTAATCTCATCTTTAAGAATACCGTGAACACTGTCATATTTAAGTAAGTGAGCACTGCTCTCAACACTTCCTAGTTCATTAATAGCTACAATATTAATATCTTTAGGATTTTTTTCTAATAAAGCTCTAAAAACAAGTTTTCCAATTCTTCCAAATCCATTTATTGCAACTTTCATATTTCTCCTTTTTATAAACTTTTAATTATTTTTTCAATTAAGTAATCATCTGTTATCTTAAAGTGCTTATATAAATCTTTGTATGGACCACTTTCACCAAAAGTTGACATGCCAACAAAATTTTCATTTTTAATATATTTTTCCCAACCATTTATTACTCCAGCCTCAATAGCAAAAATAGGTTTATTTCCTAAAATTTCATTTTTATAACCATCATCATTTTTCTCAAACAATTCAAATGAAGACATGCTTACAACTCTTATCTTTAAATTATTGTTTTCAAAAAGTTTATTTGATGCAGAGCAAGCAATTTCAACTTCAGAACCAGAAGATAAAATTGTTGCATCATATTCTTTAAAATCTCTTATTTTATAAGCACCTTTATTTACAAGATTTTCTTTGCGATTATCTTTTTGTAACATCGGTAGATTTTGTCTTGTTAAAACTAAGATTGTTGGTCCAGTATTGTTGATTGCACATTCCCATGCTTCTATAGTTTCAATAATATCACAAGGCCTAATGACTGTTAAATTTGGTATAGATCTTAAAGATGCAAGATGTTCAACAGGTTGATGGGTTGGTCCATCTTCTCCTAATCCTATTGAGTCATGCGTCATCACATAAATAACTGGTATATTCATAATAGCTGATAACCTAATTGAAGGTCTGCAATAATCGGTAAATACCAAAAACGTTCCTCCATATGGAATTAAACCTTTATGTAAAGCAATGCCATTCATTACTCCAGCCATTCCATGTTCTCTGATGCCGTAATGAATATAATTTCCATTAAAATTATTAGATGTAATTACATTCATATCTTTTGCCTTAGTGTTATTTGATCCAGTAAGATCCGCAGATCCACCAATAAGATTTTTTTGATAGTTTGAAATTAAATTTAGCGTTAGCTCACTCGATTTTCTTGAAGCACAATTTGTTTTGTCATTAAAATGCTCAGATTTTAATTCACTAAGTTTTTCTGGAATTTGATGATCAATTTTTTGATAAAAACTATCTTTAAAATTTTTACTTTCAATTAATTCTTTGTTTTTTGATAACCATGAATTTCTAGGTTCTTCATTTCTTTTATAGAAACTTCTCCACTCACGTAATAAATCATCTGGAATTTCAAACGGCGAATAATTCCATTCTAATTTTTTTCTTGTTAAACTAATTTCATCTTCACCAAGAGGTGAACCATGTGATGACGCTGAACCCTCTTTGTTTGGAGAGCCAAAACCAATTTTAGTTTTACAAGATATAATTGTTGGAGCATCATTTTTTTTTGCTTGAATTATAGCTTGATCAATTTCCTCATATTTATGACCATCTATTTCAATTATATTCCAATTATAAGCTTCAAATCTTTTTTTTACATTGTCTGAAACTGAAAGATCTGTTGATCCATCTATGGAAATAGAATTATTATCAAAAAACATAATAAGCTTATTTAATTTTAAATGTCCTGCGAGACTACACGCTTCATGACTTAAACCTTCCATTAAACATCCATCTCCAGCAAAAACATAAGTGTAATGATTGAATAATTCTTCTCCATAATTATTTGATAATTTTTTTTCCGCTAGCGCCATTCCAACTGCATTTGCTAAACCTTGAGACAAAGGCCCAGTAGTTGTTTCTATTCCTTCTGCACTTCCGTATTCTGGGTGACCTGCAGTTTTATTATGTAATTGTCTAAAATTTTTAATTTGATTTATGTCAATGTCTTTATATCCTGTTAAATACAAACAAGAGTATAAAAGCATTGAGCCATGACCATTTGAAATAATTAATCTATCTCTATCAATCCACTCCGGATCATTTGGATTAAACTTTAAATGATTTTTATAAAGAATTGTTGCGATGTCTGCCATACCCATAGGCATACCAGGATGACCAGATTTTGCTTTTTCCACTGCATCCATTGATAAAAATCTAATACAATTTGATAATTGTCTTAGATTGTTGATATTATTTAAATTA
>CACNHT010000021.1 GCA_902620285.1 uncultured Alphaproteobacteria bacterium
TATACTAGTAGTAACTTTTCCAATTGGGGAAGTTTTGGCGTTGTAATAATGATGATTATTATGTTTGTTGGTGGATGTGCAGGATCTACTACTGGTGGAATTAAAATTTTTCGATTACAAATTTTGTTTAGAGGAGCAATTACACAAATTAGAAGGTTAACTCAGCCTCATGCAGTCTTGGTTATGCGATTTAATGGCAAAACAGTTAATGAAAATACTTATAATTCAATAATGGGCTTTTTCTTTATGTATATTTTTTTATTTATTTTATCAGCAGTATGTTTAAGCTTATTCAATTTAGATTTTCTAACTGCCTTTTCAGCAGCAGCTTCTGCAATTTCTAATGTTGGACCGGGTTTAGGTGAAATAATTGGTCCTAGTGGAAATTATTTTTTATTAGATGATGGTGCCAAATGGATATTGTCTATTACAATGATTATTGGAAGACTAGAGATTTTTACAGTATTAGTTCTATTGTCAATGAATTTTTGGAGATCCTAAATACTTAAATAGTTTCCCATATAAATGGATAATTGTTTTTTTGTTTCATTAATATAATCATTCAATGTTAGGAATAATAGGTCATTAATAATTATTTCAGTTTCATTTAAAGAAATATATTTTTGAGATGTCGTAGATCTTGAAGTTTCTACAGTTGTATTTGCTTTTAAGAAGCCGCTACTATCATAAAGCTCATACTCAACTAAAAAAAATAATTCATATTTAAATATTGTTTTTTCTTCATATTTTTTAGCATCTACATTTTCAATTTCATTTTTTGTTATAGATGCATCTAAAATATTTATTACTAATTTATTTTCATTGCCCAATTTAATAATATTTTCATTATTCCATTTAATCATAATATCAATTGGTGAATTCTGAATTTGATCCTCAATATTATTTTTAGAAAAAACCGGATTATACTTTGTATTAATTTCTATTTCTTCTGTATTTATTGAAATTTTTTCAAAATTAGAAATGTCAATTTCAATAGGTTTTAATATTTCAATAGGTTGACAAGATAAAGCGAAAAATAAAATTACAATTAAACTATTTTTTAAGTACATATATTAATATAGCTTGTTGAATATACATTCTATTTTTTGCTTGCATTAGTACTACAGAATTTTTACCATCCAAAACATCTGATGTTACTTCTTGACCTCTTTTAGCAGGTAAACAATGCATAAAAATTACATTTTTTGCAGCTTTACTTATAATTTTTTTATTCACAGTAAAATTTTTAAAATATTTTTTCTTATTATCACTTTTTTCACCCATAGAAATCCAAACATCAGTCATTATACAATTTGATTTAGTCGCACCTGCAATTGGGTCAGAATAATGTCTCAATTTTTCATTTTTAAACTTTGAAAATTCATTTTTATAATATTTAAATATTTGATTGGGTACAACAACATTAAGTTTAAAATTATAAATATTTTGCAAATGAATAAGTGAACGCAAAACATTATTATAATCACCAATCCAAACAATATTTACATTTTTATAGTTTTTGAACTTTTCTATTAGAGTTAAAAAATCTCCAAGTATTTGACAGGGATGACTATATTCAGTTAGACCATTGATTATCGGAAGAATATTTTCGTTGCTTAAATTTATTATTTGTTTGTGATTATTATTTCTTATCATCAAACAATCAATATATTGACTCAATACATTAAGTACATCTTCCGCTTTTTCTCTTTTATTATCGAAGCCAATATCTTTACTTTGTAGTTCTAAAACAGAACCGCCTAATTTTTGCATTCCTACATTGAAACTTAATCTCGTTCTGAGTGATTGTTTTTCAAAAATTAAACCAAGAGTTTTATCCTTACAAGATAAAGAATATTTTTTTGGATTTTTTTTAATTTTTTTAGCAAGTGAAATTATTTCATCAATTTCTTTTTTTTTAAAACTATTAATATCAATAAAATGTTTCATCTTGATAGTTCTTTTAAACTCATTTTAATTATTGTTATTGATTTATCAATCTCTTTATAAGATACAATAAGTGGTGGTGCTAATCTTACTGTATTATCTGCAGCTGGTACGTTTAATAATTTATTTTTTTTTAATTGTTCTGAAAAATCTATATTGCTTATATTTGTTTTTATTCCCAATAAAAGTCCTGCACCTCTAACTTCTGAAATAATGTTAGATGCACTCTCTAATTTTTTTAAATTTTTCCAAAAATATCTAGCAGTTGTATCAACCTTTGAAAGAAATGTTTTATTTGAGATAACTTTTAATACTTCTAGACCAACACTCATAGCTAATGGATTACCGCCATAGGTTGACCCATGACTACCCTTTGTCATTGCAACACATGCTTTGTTTGTTGACATACAAGCACCTAGTGGAAAACCCGATCCTATGCCTTTTGCTACAGACATAATATCAGGTTTTATTTTTGCCCATTCATAAGAGAATAATTTACCTGATCTTCCAAATCCACACTGAACTTCATCAAAAAAAAGCAATATGTTATTTTCGTTACAAATTTTTCTTAATAATTTTAAAAATCTTAAATTAGCAGGACGAATACCTCCTTCTCCTTGAATTGGTTCAATTATAATACCAGCAGTTTTTTTATTTATTGCCGATATTAATTTTTTTTCATTATTAAATTCAATTTGTTTAAAGCCTTTGAGCAAAGGGCCAAATCCATTAGAGTATTTTCTGTTTTTTTGAGCTGAAAGTGCGCCGTAAGTTCTCCCATGAAATGCGCCATCAAAAGTTATAATCTCTGTTTTTTTAGTCTTGTGATATGAATGATATCCTCTAATTATTTTAATTCCACATTCAATAGATTCAGTTCCTGAATTAGTAAAGAAGACTTTGTCTGCAAAAGATTTTTTACAAAGTAAATTTGCAAATTGTTCCTGTTGTTTAATTTTGTATAAGTTTGAAACATGCCAGAGTTGCTTCGATTGCTTATTCAGTGCCTTTATTAGCTTAGGATGACAATGACCAAGAGAATTTACAGCTATTCCACTTGCAAAATCTAAATATTTTTTGTTTTGACTAGTATATAAATAACACCCTTTACCTTTTACAAATTCAATAGTTTTATTACCATAAGTTGGCATAACATTTGAAAAAACTTTGCTGACCATAATTAAAATTTAATTTTATATCCTTTGTGAAACATAAAATAGCATATTAAAATTAATATAATATTAATAATTATTAAGAATATTGATCCGTGAATTAAGGAACTATCAGAAATACCTGTAAAAGCATATCTGAAACCATCAATATTATAAAAGAATGGATTAAATGAAGAAACTGTCTGCCAAAACTCAGGAAGTCTTGAAATTGAATAGAATGTTCCTGATAAAAAGGTAAGTGGTAAAACAATAAAATTAGTTATGCCTTGTTGCTGATCCCATTTGTCTGCCCAAATACCAACAATTGTACCTAAAGTTCCCATCATTGTGCATCCCATTAATGTGAAAAATAATAGTGCTTTGTAAGAATATACATGCAGTGGTACAAATAACATAACTCCTAAAGTTGTTACTACACCGCACACAACACCCCTACAGACTGAGCCAATTATAAATCCGAACGCTAATTCAACATTGTTCAATGGGGCCATTAATATATCTACAATATTTCCTTGAAATTTTGATTGACCAATACTTGATGCTGAATTAGCAAAAGAATTTTGAAGCATCGTCATCATTATCAAACCAGGTGCAATAAAATAAGGAAGATCAATACCATTTATTGAAGTTACAGATCTACCTAGAGCTAAACTAAAAACAGCTAAAAATAATAAAGAACTAATTGCAGGTCCAATCACAGTTTGTATTCCAACTTTCAAGAATCTAAATACTTCTTTTTTTACTAATGTGAGAAAACAAAGGTAATTATAGTATATCATATTAGGAGTTTTCTTTTAATATATTTAAATTATTTGTATATTAATTTAGTGGACGAAAAAAAACTCTTAAAATACGCCGTTGATTACTTAAGCAAATACGATTCATCAAAAAATAATTTAGTAAGTGTACTTAAAAGAAAAATTTTAAGATTAAATGTAACAAATTTTGAGAAAAAAAAACTCATAGATATTATTGAAAGTATAATTTTAAAATTAGAAAAAAATAAATTTCTTGATGATGATAGATATAGTGAGACAAAAATTATTTCTTTATCAAATTCTGGAAGATCTAAGAATTTTATTTTCAATTACTTGATTAAAAAAGGAGTGGGTAAATCTCAAATTCAAAAAAATTTAAATTTAATGAAACAAGATAATGATAACTGGGAATTAGAGTCAGCACAAATATTTGCTAAGAAAAAGAAATTGTTTGAAAAAAATGAAAGCTATGAAAAAAAATTAGCAAAAATGGCAAGAGCTGGTTTTAGTTATGATATATGTAAAAAAATATTAAGTTAACTTTCTTTAATATGAAGCTTACCTTCTAATAATCTTGCAATTTGTTTGGTTGTTTCAAATCTTTCAAATGTAATTCTGATGATTGCAGTTAAAGGTGCCGCAAGAAGAACTCCAATAAAACCCCAAATCATTCCCCAAAAAATTAAGGACAAAATAATCGTAATTGGATGTAATCCAAAACTCTCACCAAAAATTTTAGGTTCTACAAAATTTCCAACTATTTGATGTATGATTGTAGGCAAAATTATAATTAATACAACTAATGTTGGATCGTTATATTGAAGGAAAGCAATTGGTAATGGAAGTAAAACAGCAATTACAGAACCAATTACTGGAATAAAGTTTAAAATAAATGTTAAGCTGCCAAAAATGAAGGCTAATTCTAAACCTAATAACCAATAAATTAGTCCTGCGGCAATACCCGTAAAAGCTGATGTTAAAAATTTTGTAAAAATATATTTTTTTACTAATCTAATAATGTCATTCCACTCATCAGAGGTATTCTTAGGTGGAGTGCCAAGTAATAAAAAAAGAGTGATTATTACAACAAGTAGAAACTTTGAAATAAAATTCGCGCTATTACTTAATATAGTTGCAGCCCAATTGGTAATAGGTAACTCTGCAATTGTATTTCTGATTATTTCTCTATCAATATCAATTTCTAATTCTTGAAGCTGTATTATAACTGCCTCTATTAGAATAATTACCTTTTGATTATAATCATCCGCTGACTCTAAAAATGTTGCGACTGAAGAAACAATAAAAGGTACAATAATTGAAAATAATAGTACAATTAAACAAATACTTATAAAAACTGCTATAAATCTATGAACGCGAAGATTAATAGTCTGAAAATCAATTATTGGATCAATTAAAATTCTTAAAAGAAGTGCTAATACAAATGGAACCATTATAGGTTGAGAAAAATTTAAAATAAATGCCACAGCAATACTAGCTAATATAAAAAGAGAGCCAGAAATTACACGATTACTTTCGTTCATTATTTTTTATTAGATTGAGGATTAAAAATCTCAGTTTTTTCGTCAGATAATTTTTCAACATAAAGTGATTGACTTGGAAACGCAAAACCTGCTTCATTATTTTCAACAATTTCTATGATTTTTACAGCAAGACTTTCTTTAATTTTTAAAAATTCAGCCCAATCATTAGTAACAGTAAATGTTTGTACTAACATATCAATAGAACTATCAGAAAAACTATCTATTCGAACATAGAAACTTGCATTTTGATTTTTTGCAAAGTTATCATCTTTCTCAATTAAAGAATTTATCTCATCTCTAATTTTTTTTAATTGATCAATTGTTGTTCTGTACTCTAATCCAATTAACCATCTTATGCGTCTATGATGTCTTCTGGTATAATTAGTAACAGACTGCTCAGCAAATTTATAGTTTGGCACCATTACTGGCGTTGAATCAAATCTTCTAACAAGGGTAGACCTAAATCCAATTTGCTCAACAACTCCTTCAACTTCTCCAGAAACTAGTATTACATCCCCAACTGTAAACCTTTTTTCCATTAGGATCATAATACCGCTAATTAAATTCTTAAATAAATCTTGAGCACCCAATGCAACCGCTACACCAAATAATCCCAGTCCTGCAATTACTGGCCCAACTCTTATGCCCCACAATTCTAAAATTGCTACAGCACCAAGAACAATAACAAGAATTTTTAAACCTTTAAGTGTCCAATCAACTAAAGGTTTTGAAATTTTTGACTCGAAGTTTTTTATAACAAATGAAAACGGTATAATCAATTGATGCAGTAGCCAGAATATAAAAATTGTTATTAGCGATCTGTTTAGTAAATCTAAAAAATCTTGATTATTATCAGAAACATCCAAGTACGAAGAAGCTATAAAGAAACCTAAAACAACAGGAAGAAATTTTAATGGTCCATCAAGTACTTCAATAACAGCATCATCAATTTGATTGGAAGTTTTTGAAACAATTCTTGATAATCGATTGAGAATAAATCTAGCTATAAGCCTTCTGAGTAGATAAAAAAGTAGAAAAATTACAAGGCTTACTATTATATCTGTAGCATTGATACCAAAAACACCATTATTCCAAACATCTATAAAAAGGTCTGTAAAGCTATTGAATGTTTCCATAAACGATATATTTATAACTCACTAACATGAAATTTAAATTTTTACTTGTTTTTTTGATTATGCTTAACTTAAAGAATACATTATTAGCTAATGAAACAGTGAATTTATACGATTTTTCATTTGAAGATATAGACGGCAATCAAGTAAATTTAGAGAAGTTTGCAGGTAAGCCAATTTTAATAGTAAATACAGCTTCAAGATGTGGTTTCACTCCACAGTATGAAGATCTTCAAAATTTATTTATTAACTACAGAGAAAGTGATTTAACTATAATTGCTACTACTAGCAATTCCTTCAATCAAGAATATTCAGATATTGAAGATATTAAAAAAATATGTTTAGTTAACTACGGTGTTGGTTTTGTAACTTCATCACCAATGGATGTTAAAGGAAGTAGTGCTCATCCAATTTATGCCTGGATTTATAAAGAGTATAACGAAAAACCAAAGTGGAATTTTTATAAGTATCTTTTTGATAGAAATGGACAACTCGTTAAAACTTGGTCTTCTATGACAAAACCAGATAGTACAAAAATTACAAATTTAATAGATCGGTTAATTTAAAAAAAAAGGGCAAATAAATTTGCCCTCTTCTTATAATTATTTTTATTAAAAGTTACATCATGCCGCCCATGCCGCCCATGCCGCCCATGCCGCCCATGCCGCCGCCCATATCAGGCATTGCAGGTGCTGCAGATTTATCTTCAGGAGCATCGGCTACCATAGCTTCAGTTGTAATTAGTAAACCAGCTACAGATGCTGCATCTTGTAGTGCAGTTCTAACAACTTTAGTTGGATCAATTATACCAGCATTTACCATGTTGGTGTATTTGTCCGTTTGAGCATCATAGCCAATATTATGATCTTTACTTTCACGAATTTTACCCGCTACTACTGCCCCATCAACACCAGCATTTTCTGCAATTTGTCTCATTGGATTAAAGAGCGCTCTTCTTACTATATCAACGCCAATCTTTTGATCATCATTAGCAGTTTTAACTGATTTCAATGAATTTGTAGCATATGCAAGAGCTGAACCACCACCAGGTACTATACCTTCTTCAACGGCTGCTCTTGTTGCATGCATTGCATCTTCGACTCTGTCTTTTTTCTCTTTAACTTCAACTTCTGTAGCTCCACCAACTCTGATGACTGCTACACCACCTGCTAATTTTGCAAGCCTTTCTTGAAGTTTTTCTCTATCATAGTCAGAAGTTGTTTCTTCAATTTGTGCTCTGATTTGATTACATCTACCTTCAATTTCTTTCTTTTTACCAGCTCCTTGAACGATAGTAGTATTTTCTTTATCAACAACTACTCGTTTAGCAGTACCTAGCATTTCTAGATTTACATTTTCCAACTTTATACCAAGATCTTCACTTATCACTTGGCCTCCAGTTAAAATTGCAATGTCCTCTAACATAGCTTTTCTTCTATCTCCAAAACCTGGAGCTTTAACTGCAGCTATTTTTAAGCCACCTCTTAGTTTGTTTACAACTAAAGTAGCTAACGCTTCACCTTCGATATCTTCAGCGATAATTAATAGTGGCTTAGTAGATTGCACAATAGATTCAAGTAAAGGCAACATTGGTTGTAAACTTGATAATTTTTTCTCATGAAGTAATACATAGCAATCACCAAGTTCAGTGATCATTTTTTCTGCATTAGTTACAAAATATGGTGAAAGATAACCTCTATCAAACATCATACCTTCTACAACATCAAGTTCAGTATCTAGGCTCTTTGCTTCCTCTACGGTAATCACACCTTCTTTACCAACTTTTTGCATTGCACTTGAAATCATTTTACCTACTTCAGCATCACCATTTGAAGCGATAGTGCCTACTTGTGCAACTTCCTTATCAGTTTTAATTACTTTGGATTTTTTTCTAATTTCATTAACTACAGCATCTACTGCTAAATCAACTCCTCTTTTTAAATCCATAGGATTCATTCCAGCTGCAACAGCTTTCATGCCTTCAGTTGCAATTGCTTGTGTTAATACGGTAGCGGTAGTTGTTCCATCGCCAGCAATATCATTAGTTTTACTAGCAACATCTCTAACCATTTGAGCGCCCATATTTTCAAACTTATCTTTTAATTCTATTTCTTTAGCAACACTTACACCATCCTTGGTAATTCTTGGTGCTCCAAAAGATTTATCCATAACTACATTTCTACCTTTAGGTCCTAATGTAACTTTTACTGCATCAGCTAGCTTGTTAACACCGGTTAACATTTTTGATCTAGCATCTGATCCAAAAAATATATTTTTTGCAGACATTTTTTTATCCTCTCTTAATTACTATTTCTTTTTCTTACCTGAAGTTATAATTCCCATAATGTCGGACTCTTTCATTATCAGAAAGTCGTCACCATTCATTTTTACTTCAGTACCAGACCATTTTCCAAAAAGTATTTTATCTCCTTTTTTGACATCCAAAGGTACTAGTTTTCCTGTTTCATCTCTTGCTCCAGAACCAATTTCTAATACTTCACCTTCCATTGGTTTTTCTTGAGCAGTATCAGGGATAATAATTCCCCCTGCTGTTTTTTGATCAGAGTCTACTCTTTTTACTAAGACTCTATCATGTAAAGGTCTAAATTTCATATTTCCTCTTTTGTTAACTAATTGAAATTAAATAATTTTTTATTAGCACTCTCATTATGAGAGTGCTAGTTATTTAAGCATTATTAAAGTCTATTCAAGAAGAAAACAAAAAAAAATTCGAATTGGCCAAAGTTATGATATTTTGAAAAAAATGATATTTTTCAGTATTTTTTTTAAAACTCTTGGTTTTTTGAGTGCATTATTAATTTTTATAATAATTATTAATTTAGTACTTTATTTTTCTAATGAACTAGAAAAAAAACAGTTTGTAATGACTAAAGGTACACCTAGCTCAAATAATATCATAGCTAATATTAATTTAAATGGGCCAATATTTAATAATAACGGCAATGTTTTAGGAAATAATCTTTACGATTACATCAATCCCTCGCAGGTAAAATCCTATTTAGAAGAGTTAAAAGAATTAGAAATCAAGGCTTTAATTATAAACATTAATTCTCCAGGTGGAACAGTAAGTGCTACAGCTGAGTTAGAACAAATTATTTATGAATTTAAAAAACACACAAATACTAAAGTATATTTTTTTACAAAAGAGATTTTAGCATCTGGAGGATACTGGGTTGCAACCACAGCTGATAAAGTATTTGCTTCATACGGATCTATTATAGGTAGTATAGGAGTAAGTGGACCTAGTTGGTTCTACTATAATACCCCGACAAGTCTATCTTCAGGAATCTTTGGCCAGACAATTGAGACTAAAGAAGGAATAGAAGTTTTTAATCAGAATGCTGGGGATGGAAAAGATTTGTTTAATCCATATAGAAAACCTACAAAAGATGAAATTCAACACCTACAGAATATTGTTGATGATGTTTACAATGATTTTATAACAAAAGTTTCAAAAAGTCGTAAAATTGAAATTTCAAATTTAAAAACTAATATTGGAGCTTTAATATATAATAGTAATCAGGCAAAAAATAATTTTTTGATTGACGATATCTTAAATTACGAAACACTTATCGAATTAATAATAAAGGAAAATAAATTTGAAGATTACAAAATTTATGAAAATAAAGTAAGCAATTCAATTTTATCAAATTTATTAGTTAAGTACGAAGATCAAACTAATAATAAATATTCACTTGAAAACATTTGCAGAAATTTAGAAACTAATATTAGTGTTGTAATTCCAGTTTTTTTAAAAAATTGTTAAGTTAAATTATATTACTTAGCTCCTGAATTTTAACAATTAGATTTTTATAGTAATTGCTTTGTAACAAGACATTTGTATGAATATATTTTTTAGCTAAATTAGAATGATTTTCAACATCAACTGTGTCAGAAACAATTTTATTATGCTTAAGATTATTGATTAGAGATAAATTTAAATATCTGTCTTCAAGAATTTTTTCGTTATCTTTGAAAGATGGTGTAATCTCAAAAATTTCAGTTCCAGGTTTGCAAAAAATTATATTTGCTAAATTAGATCCATGTGGGGCAATAATCTTTTCAGCATTTGAAAAGATTTCTATTTGCTCATCTATTTCATATAATTGAGGATTAATAACTTTATACCCATTCTTTCTCAAAATAGTGACTACATCACCCTCATTTAAAATTTTTCTATAATTAGAGTCTTCTCTGGTTACATATATTTTTTTACTTAATTCTATACCAGTCTTCGGATTTATAAATTTTTTTAAAATAGCAATTGAATCATTTGTACTGAAAAACTGAGGAAATTCACAATCTAAAAATTGATAAAAATCGTCGTCTAGAAATACAAATGTAAATTCAATATTTAGAGATTTTAAAATACTTTCAATAAAGTTTCTATATTTGTTTGATGAGTTTCTATGAATTGCTAGTTTTAGATTTGTCTTTTTATTAAAAAAAATCCTCGGAAGAAATTTTAGTAAATTTGAATAATAATTATTACCCGCATTTGATCCAAGAACATATAATTCTTTAAACTTTTTTAGTGAATTTTTTTTATCTTTAAAATTATCAAAAAATTTTTGCGAATAAAAATGAGAAATATTGTTAAGATCTGTGGTAAATAACGATGAAAATGTTTCATTATTCTCAGTAATTGGAAAATAGTAAAATGAATCTGAAAAAAAATTACCTTTAAGTATATTACAATTAATTGATAAATTACTAAAATATGCATTAACAAATAAATTTGATAAACGTTTATCATTTTTTATTTTGGACGAATTAATATCAATTATCATTTTATTATTTCAACTAATATAGATTTATACAAATTTATATAATAACATTTTTATTTTTGGCGCGCCTGAGAAGAGTCGAACTCCTAACCTTATGATCCGTAGTCATACGCTCTATCCAATTGAGCTACAGGCGCTTCTTATTTTTCAACCTTTTATCAACTTACTATTGAACATACAATGTTCATGGTACCACCATGGTACCACCGTTTATTTATTTTAACATATTTTAGATGGTTTTACACTGATAAGAACTAAACAATCTCCTTGGATGGTGATAAGATAATCGTGATGAAAAAATTATTTTTTTTGTTAACTATAAATTTATTTTTATCGTCTTCCCTAAATATATACGCTGATGAATTAGATACAAAGTTAAAAACAAAGTATAAGACTCTTCAAGAAGTATATCATGGTATTGAAATATATTGTCGTTGGTACAAAAATGAAGGTGGTGTTATTTGGGATATTCATAATATTTATTATATTCTTGAAAAAAATAAAAAATTGTTTCAAATTTGGACAACTGATAATGGGCCTAATGGTATAAAAAATACTAGATTATTATTGGGAAATGATAAACCAATTAACATTACTTACTCTTCTGAAAATAAAATTATTTGGAATATCAACAATATTATTCACGCATATGATAAAAAATCAAAACAATTAATAATTGATTTTGACGATAAAGATTTAAATTTTATAAGAATTAATAAACATAAAATTGGAATACTTCCAAAAAATTATAGAATTATGGATTGTCGTTATTCTTACCCTTGGCCATAAAATTATGAATAAAAATTATAGAATCATACCTAAAGACCTTGAAAAGATAATTAGAAATTCTGAAAGACCAGAGGAACCATTTGCTAATAAAAATGTTGTTCAAATTGTTAATAATAAACAGAAAGAATACTATAAAATTTTTAATGAAATGTCTGAGGAAATATCTAATTTTCATGCAAATCATTTACTAGAGGTAGCGGATATAATGTCTGAAATTAAAAGACATTTAGAAGTACTCAAAAAGAATAATTATCAAGATGAAATGCTTCATTGGAAACATATAAATAAATTAGAAGACAATATTAAATCTACAATTGAATTAACTATTTTTACTCAACATGATGTTACAATACCTAATCATTTCAATATCAATCTAGTAGAATGGCATTATTTTTATGATGAAAAAATTGATGGTCACTTATTTTCTATTGACATAACATTAGATAACAAAAATATAGGATATAAAAATGAAGGTTTAGATAGAATTCGTGATTATGACAATCTAGCCTCTATGATATTTAAATATATTTATTTAGGTGGAAAGTTAGAAGACTTTAAAAACGCCCCAATTTATCTTTAATAAAATGACTAATGTAAAATCAAAATGGGAACTACTTGCAAAAATAAATGTTGATGGTGGACAAATAATGATAAGTGATGAACAAAATTTTCCAAAATATTTTGAAGATCAGTCAGGAATATATTTTGGTTTTGAAGATAGAAAAAAATATTTTCCTGATATGAAAGATGATTTCAATATTGATAAGCATGACGGCACATGTGTAAAAGAAGGAGATTATACCGGTTATAGCATACCTTGGTTAGGTGGAGATGGTACTTTTCCTTTATGGGGTAGATATGTTCAAGATGGTAATTCCAAAGATGATTATATTTTAAACGATCTCATAGTTTTAGACGATACGTATGATATTTTTTATACTTCTAACGAAATAGATCAATTTGAAAAACTTGATTATTCAAAATGTTCAATTCAAATTTATTCAGGAAAAATTGGAATTGACTCTCCAGAGAAAGTTGATGAAAAAGGATTGATAGTTCCAAGTTATGCCTATGATTGTCCTTTAGGAAATGGAACTTACAATATTTTTGAACTTGAAATAGACTCTAATGGCGGTGATATAGCTACATTAGTAGAATTAAACCCAAATAATACAATTACAAAAGAAGATTTTCAAAATTTATTGGTCACACATAGGTCACACTTAAGAAATAATTAAAACAACATAGCGTTTGCAAGAATATACAAAGCGGTCAGTACACAGAAAATCAGCACTAGGTATCTGATAATAAACACAATTATTTATATTAAATATTTATACTTTTGAGTACAACCCTTAACAATCTCCTTAGTTGGTGGTAATAATTCAACTATGACTACTTATGTTGTTTGTGACATAGAAGCAGACGGACCTATTCCTGGACCACATTCTATGATAAGCCTTGGTGCTGTAGCCGTTAATAAAGAAGGAGAAAATTTTGGAGAATGTGAAATTAATTTCTTGCCACTAAAAAATGCCAAACCTCACCCCGCTACTATGCATTGGTTTACAACAGAAGCGCCAGAAGCTTTAAAACATACTCAACACCATCAAGTCTCACCCAAAGAAGGAATGAATAAATTTGGTGATTGGCTTCTCACGTTACCAACCCCACGAGTTATGGCTGCTCATCCAGCTCCATTAGATTTTATGTGGATCAATTGGTATATTCAAACTTTTCTTACAGAACGATTAGAAAAAATTCCTTTCTCTATGCCTTTTTTTGATAAGAATGGACAAGCAGCCTTTGATATCAAATCCTATGCTGCTGCTGTGCTGCAAAAAGATTATAAAGACATAGGTAGAGATGATTACTCTCTAGAATTGCATGATAATACAAAACATACGCATAAAGCCATAGATGATGCCAGAGAATATTCAAAATTATTAATTAAACTACTGAATAAAAACAAATAAAACAATCCTATGTTATCAACTTAAACTGATTTAAAACACGAGAACTTAGAAATGAATTTATTGAACGAACCAAAGGTATGAATAAACTAGAAAGAGAAAAGATTTACGAGGAGTATAATTAATTTATGAGTCCTAAAAATTTGTCCTAATGAAAGAAATAGAAGATTCATTTAAGTATAGAAAGAGACTTAATGATAAAAAGGATTTTCCTAAAATAAAAACAATTCCTAAGAAGCTAGAAAAATCTTGGGGGATAGGGAAGTTTGTCATGCCTACTCCTTTAGAGGTAAATGATTTAATGAAAAAAGTACCCAAAGGAAAATTAATGACCATTAATCAGATCAGAGAAAAATTTGCTACAAAATATAAAACAACAACAGCTTGTCCAATTGTAACTGGGATATTTGTTAACTTAGTTGCTAGAGCAGCAGAAGAGGAATTGAGAGAGGGGAAAAAAAGAGTTACTCCTTATTGGCGAACTATTAAAACTAATGGTTATGTTAATGAAAAATATCCTGGCGGTATTAATGCCCAAAAAAAAATACTACAAAAAGAAGGTCATAAAATAGTTTCTAAAGGCAACAATTACAAAATAAATGATTTTGAAATTAAACTATTTAAGATTTAATAAGGATCAAACTCATCTTCACGAATCACGCAGCTTTTCCCTCTTAGCTATAAGCCTTCTTCCTCTTTCAAGTTGAGTTTGATCCAATCTCCCAAGCATATTTTTTTCTATTTTCCATATTAAAAAATCATCAGATGCTACATCTGTTTTATTTATATTTTCTTTTATATTTTGGGGTGCAGTGTGTTGCACCATCTCTTGCTCTGATGTTGCACGTATTTTGTTGTTATATTGCACTACTGCTTTTTCTTGATCAATTAATTTAAATAATGGCATGTATTCATTAGCACTTCCTGTGTGCCCTCTTCTACTTCATTATTCCAGCTGTACCAATGACAGGTTTTCTAACCTTAGCCGATCGCCCAAAGCCTACTCGGTACTTTAAGATGAATGTTTTTTTTGCATTTAAGTTAACTCTAACTCCAAAACCTCTAACATCGGTATCCCAGACAATATAACTTTTTGTATTAGTGGTTAGTTGTTCAACTTTTTTATTTGTTAGTTTCATAATATGTCCCTATTGCATGGTACCACCATGGTACCACCAAGTTTCCAAACGAATAGTATTCGTGATAAAAGAAAAATGAAAAAAGTTAAGAAATTAAAACATTCTTGGTAGTTATGAAAAGTAGATCAAAGTCTAGAGTAATCGTATAATTATGATCCGTAGTCATACGCTCTATCCAATTGAGCTACAGGCGCTAATAATATTATACACTTTATACAAATCGTATGCTACTTTGTAAAATTATCATGAAAATAATTATAACATTAATTACAATCTTAACTTTTACTAAATATAGCGAAGCAAAAATTGGGAAAGAAACTGGTCTTGAAATTCCAAGATATGTGTCTTTAAAATCTAACGATGCGAATATTCGAGTGGGTCCAAGTAAGAACTACCCTATTGTCATTAAGTATATAAAAAAAAATTATCCATTGAAAATAATTGAAGAGTATAAGGATTGGAGGAAAGTAAAAGATTTTAAAAACAACATTGGATGGATTCACAAAAGTTTAATAAGTGGTCAAAGAACAGGCATTATTCTATCAATTGATAAAAATTATATTGAAGTATTTAATACTGCGTCAGGAGATATCATCGGTAAAATTGGATATGGAAATATTGTTCATATAGAAAAATGTAAAATTGAATGGTGTTTGGTTGCAAAGGATAATTTTAAAGGTTGGGTTGATAAAAAACATATTTGGGGTCTAAAAGAAAAAGAAATAATTAAAATAAATTTATTCCAAAAATTTGAAGATTTATATTGGATCAGTGTAAATTATTTAAATTCAATACAAAATTGATTTTGAATTATAACTCAATATTTAATTGATATTTAATTAATTATTATTTTAACTTGATAGATGACTTTAAAAGATAATCAAAAAAAACACTGTCTTTATTAACGCATAATACATCAAAAATATTTGATAAAGAAAAATTATCTAAATTATCCATAAAACAAGTAAGATATAAATCGTTATTTAAGTTTCTATAACCTACATTTCTAAAAAAAGAATACCCATAATTTTTTAGTAATAGTAATAATTTTTTTGAAGATGAACCATTATTATTGAGGGCTTGATCATTTATTTCAATGTAAAGAATAGGCATACTGTTTTTTATAAAATATGAATTTTCAATTAATTGTCCCTCTAAACCTTCGATATCAATTTTTATGTAATCAGGCTTAAAAAATTTTTTGACTAAACTATCAATCGAATATGTTATGTTTTTTTTTCCTGTGCTTTTTACTAATGAACCACCTCCGCTGTTATGTTCACTGCCTTGAATAAATTCATAGTTTTCATTTTCATTACCTAAAAAATAATTTAAATTAATTATATTTTCGTAATTTTTTGTATTTGAAACCAATAAATTATAATTTTCAATACTTGCTTCTACCGTGAGAATTTTTGAATCTTTCTTTAGCTTTTTAATGGCAGTTAAAGTAAAAGTTCCAATATGTGCTCCAAGATCAAAAATATTAAAATTATCTGAAATTATAGAAGTTGCAAATGCAAATTCTGGCCTTGTATGATTTCCAAACTTTATTATTTGATCTGTAATTAAATCATTTTTAAAAGTTTTTATAATACCAAGAATAGAATCAATTTCAATTATCTCTTTCATTAAAAAACAATTAACAAATATTATTTGTAAAACAAACAACTAATTGTTTACAATTGAGGTAAAAGAAATTCTTTACAGATATGATGGAAAAATATCACAATTAATTTTTATTTAGAATTTATAAAGATGTATTTTTATTTTTTTATTTAAACCTATGTGAAACCAAACTGAGAAAAGTCTATTATTTAAAGAAAATTTGGCTGGGGCGGTAGGATTCGAACCTACGAATGCCGACTCCAAAAACCGGTGCCTTACCGCTTGGCGACGCCCCAAATTAAGATTACTCTCTAGTATTTAGCACAAAATAAGTCAAATTCTTCGAGTGCGACAATACAATAAATGAAGATAAAACGTATAAAAAGTGATTTTACTGATTCAAGATTGAATCAAAACAGGGGATTTACATTTTTAAAGCTAAACCTATTTAATTTTTATGCGAAAATCACTTACTTTCATTTCCTTACTATTAATTATGATATCCACGACCAAAGTTAATGCGAATACAGAAAAGTTGTACGAAAGACTTGTTAATGATTGGTCAACTATTTTTCCTGATGGGAATAGAAATGCAGCAGGACCAAGATTTTTTAAATATATTTTAGATCAAAACTTAGAATATGAAGAGTTTATGCAATTTAATAAGTTATACTGTGCTGTTTCAGGTTCTATAATTCCTCCAGATGCTCAACCAGATGAAATTTTTCTTACTAATGTAGAAAATGAAGAAAGAATTTGTGGCGAATATTATAAATGTTGTTGGCCTTGCTTATGTGATGTAATGAAATATTCAGAGACAAAAAAAGTTAACATTGATTTTAAAGATCAATCAAAAGAAATTTATACAATCGTTATTGATAATCCATGTAATAAAAATGATTTTCCTCAACTTGTTAATAGAGATTATTTTTGTGAAGGTAATGAATTAAATAAAGAATATACATACTCAGTCGATAATAAACTTGTTATTGGAGTATTGCATAATGCAAAAAAATGTGATGATTACGACATTGATTACATAAAAAATGACCAGATAACCGGACCTATGTGCGATGCTAGAAATAGTATGCCTCTTGAAGAACTTAATTTTGGAATGGGCGACATTTTTATTAGATTGGCAAATTGAAAATACTTGAAATGAGTAAGTTAATTTTTATTTTTATCTTATTAATATCTAGTATGGCCAAAGCAGAATTCTTTTCTAATATTTCAAATATAATTGAAAATAATAATGATAGATTAAGTTATGGGGTTTCAGTAACTGATTTTGATAAAGATGGAAGTTATGAATTTATTGTTGCAGGTTTTGGTTACTCTAATCTAGCTCTTAGTTATAAAAATGGAAAACTAATTAATACAATACTAGATCCTTTATTCATTGATGGAGATAGGAGTACTATTGGTGTATCAGCATGTGATATAGATCAGGATGGTTTTGAAGAAATTTATTTCTTAAATACTGATACGTATAGTGGAGAAAAGAAATACTCTGATAGATTGTTGGATAACAAAAATAATAAAATTTTTGATTATTTTGAGTTAGAAAAAAATTTAGAAAATTTAAATTTAACTGCGGGTAGATCAGTCGTTTGTGTAGACAGAAATGGGTCGGGAAAATACGGAATATATGTGGCTAATTATGGAGGCCCTACTAGATTTTATGAAATTGAAGGAAATGAAGTTGAAGACTTGGCACCAAATCTTGGAATTAATCAAATAACTGGAGGGAGGGCTGTAATTTCAGGACATATAGTTTCTGATAACATGGACATATTTGCAGCCAATGAGAGAGGTCCAAATTTTTTATATAAAAATATTAATGGTAATTTTAATGATGTTGCTATGGAAAAAAATGTTCAAGATACTTTTCAAAATGGTCGTGGAACTGCTTTAACAGATTTTTTGTATAGAGGTGAACTTGATATTATAACAAGTAACTGGGAAGGTTATCATCGTATTTTTGTAAAACAAAAAGAATCTTTTCTTGATATGTCTTCTTTAGATTTTAGATTGCCAAGCAGAGTACGCACAGTAATATCTGCAGATTTTGATAATGATGGTTATGATGAGATTTTTTTAAACAACATCGGTCAACCAAATAAACTCTTTCGAATTCTTGATGAGGGAACCCTAGAAGAAATTAAATTAGATGCAGCACTTGAAGCACAAGGCCTGGGAACTGGTGCTGCTGTTGCTGATATTGATGGAGATGGAATTTTAGAATTACTTATTTCTCACGGTGAATCTGGTGCTCAGCCACTAAGTTTATTTAAAGCAAATGTATTAAATACCAATTATGTTAGAATCAAACCTCTCAACACCTTTGGTGCTCCAGCTAGAGGTGCAACAGTTACATTAAACACAAATTTAAGAAATCATGCAAAGACTATTGATGCAGGCTCAGGATATTTATGTCAAATGGAACCAGTGGCACATTACGGTTTACGCGAAGGTGAAATCATTAAAAATATAACAATCAAATGGACGAATGGTACAATTGATAGTTATGAAATTAATGATATAAATAATACATTCGAATTTAAACAAGGAATATAATTTAATGTCTGTTGTTGAAACATTAAAAAAGCCAGCTCCACGTTTTCATTGGAAATGTAAACATACATGGAGAAGAAGTGCTAAAAATACTGCTTGGTGTTTGTTAGGATGTAGTATTGGCGATTTTGGAACCATACTCTATTTTCAATTAACTGGCATTCCTTGGCCTACTCTTTATATTATGATCCTAGCAATCATTAATGGTATTATTACTAGCATCATTTTAGAGACTGTCGTTTTATCAAGACAAATGATTATCAGCAAAGCTTTTAAAACAGCGATAGGAATGAGTTTAATTTCAATGGTGTCTATGGAAATAGCCATGAATGCAGTTGACTGGATCATTATGGGTGGCGCTAAACTTGTATGGTGGGTAATACCTATAATGCTTCTTGCAGGCTTTCTAACGCCGTGGCCATATAATTATTACAGATTAAAAAAATATAATATTGCCTGCCATTAATTAAATTAATTCACAAACGAATATTGAAATTAGTTTAAACACACATATCTGATTTTTCATGATTAGAATATTACTTACATTATTATTTATTAGTTCTGGTGTATTTGCTGCTTCAAGTTCAGACGACAGTAGCTCAAGTATGTCTGCAGGTGAACAAGTTATTAAGCTTTATGATAAAGCCTACGAATTAGTCTATTACAAGAAATTTGATAAATCGATCAAATTGCTTGAAAAAATGTCTAAGCGTAAAGATCTTGGTGATAAAAAAGCTGACGTGTATAATTTGCTTGGATTTAGTTACAGAAAACATAGTGAGCCAAATTTAGATAAAGCTTTTGATGCATATCAAATTGCATTAGAAGCAAACCCTGAACATTTAGGAGCACACGAATATCTAGGTGAGCTTTACATTACACTTGGAAAGATGAACAAAGCAAATGAAATTTTGTTAAAGTTAGAAACTTTAGCTGGAACTAATTCTATGGAATATAGAAAATTAAAATCAGCAATTGATAATTCATAACTATTACAATTGCTCTTTTTGAAGAGCAATTTAACCTATGATAGTTTATACTCTTAATTTTTTATTAACAGTCTTAATAGGATCAATGTCTTTCTTTATTGCTGTTGTCTCGCCCTCAATCTTTACCACTTTAAGTACTAATGCCAGCAGTAAATTGTTAAGAACAATTTTTCCTCAAATGTTTTTATTAGGGTTTATAATAGCCATTTTATCTTTAATCCTTTGTTATATTTCAGGTAATATTTTAAATTCTATTTTATTAATAATAGTCGCTATCAGTTTTATTATTAATCGAAATTATTTAACACCTAAAATTAATGATTTTAGAGATAAAGAATTAGAAGGTGATAAAAAGGCATCTTTAAGTTTTAAATACATGCATTTGCTTTCAGTTTTATTATTTGTATTGAATTTTATTATTTTAATTGGGATCGTTATTAATAACTACTTTAATTATAATTTATAAACTTTATCCTGTCCCACAGGATAAATACTCAAATTATTCTTACCTAATACATCACTTATTTTTTTAGAATGGATATCCAAGCCACCCGTTAAAATTCCAAAACTTGGTAAAATGAATATTTTTTCATTATGTACAAAACATGTTTTAAAAATAGTTTTCCCTCTATGTGAAATTTTTACCTTTGGATGATAGTGACCACAAATTTGAAATAAAGATGTTTCGATAGGTATGTGTGTAAACAAGAATTTATCAATTTTGTGATTTGATAAATTTTTAAAACCTTCAATTTGTATATTTTTATCATGATTACCCTTGATCCATATGAAATCAGTATTTTTCATATATTGACTAAGATTTTTATAATCTTGATCTTTTAAACTCAAAGTTGAAAAAACATCGTGTAATAAATCACCAACAATAATTAAATTACTTGGTTTAATCTTATCTAAACTAACAAAAATTTTGTTTAATATTTCTTTTGTATCATACGGAGGTAAGAATTGTTTATTCTTTGCATAACTAATAGATTTTCCTATATGTAAATCTGATATGATCAGGGTATTTAGTCTTTTCCAATAAAGAGATTTATTTGGGTAAGCATGAAATTCTTCATTACCAAAATTAATTAATTGATAGTACATTAGCCTCCTTTAATATTTCATTTTCTAAATCCTCTAAAATATATTCATCAGTTTCCTTTTTTGATAAATTTTCTCTATTTATTTCAAGAATAATTGGAACAGCCAATGGTGAGATACTTGTGAGTTTTTTTAATATAATTTTTTTATCAATTTTTTTTAAGATTTCTCTAAGTCTATCATAATCAATCATATTCTTTTTTGCATCTTTATATGATGATTTTAGAAGGATGTGATCTGGTTCATTTTTTTTGAGAACTGTATAAATTAGATCTGAACTAAATAAAACTTGCTTTCCAGTTTTTTCCATCCCTGGCAACCTTCTTTCTATTAAACAAGATATAATTGCATTATCTCTAAACAATCTTTTGACTATTGAAGTTTCTTCAAGATAATTATCTAAATGTTTATCTAACAATCCTAAATTTAGAATTGTTTTAATTTCTTTAGCTTCTTTTAAAGACCATAAAACAATAGCATAATCATTTGCAACAAAACCTAGAGGCTTATAGTTAAATTCCTTAAAGCCTCTAAGCAATAAAAATCCTAGTGTTTGATTGGCATGCCATCCTGCAAAAGTATAGATAACAGTATAAAAATTTTTTTTTCGGGGGAATTGTTCTACTAGATATTCATCTTTTTTAGGAATTTTAGATATATTTTTTTGTCTTTTTAACCATTCAGTAATTTGCTCTGGATATAAATCCCACATATTACTTTTTGCCAATAAAGCCCTAACGGAGTTAGCCAAATTTGTTGATAATGGCATTCTGCCACCGGAATAAGATGGAATTTTAGAAATTAATGATTTACTTCTTTTAACTTGCACTAAATTATTTTTCATTGATTGAAATTCTAGTACTTGACCGGCAAATATAAATGAATCACCTTGAGAAAGATTTTGAATAAAAACTTCTTCTATATTCCCTAACGATTTTGTTCCAAGTTTTATTTTTAACATCGGATTTTCAATGATTGTTCCAACATTCATGCGGTATTTTCGTGTTTCTCTTTTATGTACTAGCTTATAAATATTTTTATTTTCTCTCAGTTGGAAGATTCTCTTAAATTGATCATAATTTTTTAAAACGTATCCTCCATCTTGTATGAGATTAATCAATTGCTTAAAATCATTAAGTTTTAGTTTTCTGTATGGATATGCTTTGATAATTTCTTTGTAGAGATCATCAATATCAAATTGTCCCGCACAGGCCGTTGCAAAAATATGTTGAGCTACAACATCAAAACTTCCATCTTTCAAATCAATTTTATCTAAGTTATTTTTTTTTATTTCTTCAATAGCAGCCTTTGCTTCGATAAATTCAAAACGATTAGTGGGTACTAAAATTGCTTCTGAAGGTGTATTTAAATTATGATTTGATCTTCCAACGCGCTGTAATAATCTATTAATTCCCTTTGGTGCTCCAACTTGAATAATTTTTTCTACATCTCCATAATCTAATCCGAGTTCTAAAGAAGAGGTCGCAACAACACAGTCAACTAATCCTTTGCTAAGATTATTTTCTACTTTTAAACGTAAGTTTTTTTCTAATGAACCATGGTGAACAACAATTTTTAATTTTTTCTTATTAATTAGCCATAAGTTTTTAAACATATATTCGGCTTGCGCCCTCGTATTAACAAAAATAATAGTTAATTTTGATTTCATTATTTCTTTATAGATTTCATTAATAGAATACGTAGCCATATGACCAGACCAAGGAATACGTTCTTTTGATTCTAGAATATTAATCTTAGGTAAAACTGAATTTTCATAAGAAACTATTTTTGGTTTTTTGCGACAAAGCCATTTTTTAGCATCTTGTTTATTTTTGAGAGTTGCTGACAACCCTATTCGTTGTAAATTTGGAGAGAAAGTTTGTAATCTTTCAATATTTAAACTTAGAAGATCAGCTCTCTTATTGTCCAAAAAAGTGTGTATCTCATCAATAATTATATATTTTAGATTGTGAAAAAATTCTTTCGCATTCTCATACGAATTTAATAATGCAAGTGACTCCGGAGTTGTAATAAGAATGTTAGGAGGTTTTTGTTTTTGTTTTTGTTTTTTATATGGTGTTGTGTCCCCTGTTCTTACTTGAAATGAAATATGTAAATCAAGCTCTTTAATAGGTTTCTCTAAATTTCTCACAATATCGTTTGCAAGAGATTTTAATGGAGAAATATAGAGGGTATGAAGACCTTTGAATTTTTTTAATTTTATTAGATCATCTATTGGATTAATAAACCCGGTTAATGTTTTGCCAGCACCAGTTGGAGCAAATACCACAACATCAGATCCAGTTCGAACATGCCGAAACGTTTCAATTTGATGAGGAAACCAGGACCATTTTTTTTTCTTCATCCACTTGTTTAGGGGGTGTAATAATAAGGGATTCGATTTATTTATATTCATATGGATTTCATTAACCATCAGCTATTTATCAAAGATATAAATGTACATATAGATCCAATATTGCCGAAAAAAACAGCAATTATTACGCATGGTCACGCAGATCATGCACGATTTGGACATGAACATGTTATTGCTACTAGGCAGACAATAGACATAATGAAAATTCGCTACGGAGATAAATGTGCGAAGAAATTTACTCCTCTTAGATACGGGCAAAAATACTCAATTAAAAACTATGATTTTACTCTTCACCCTGCGGGACATATTTTAGGGAGTTCACAAGTTTTAATTGAAAAAAATAATCACCGTTTAGTTATCACAGGTGATTATAAAGTAGGAAAAGATGAAACATGTAAAAATTTCAAACTGGTTAAATGTGATACTTTAATTACCGAAGCAACATTTGGCTTACCTATATTTCAACATCCAGATCCCAAAGATGAAATTCAAAAACTTATACGATCTGTAAAGATAAATAAACATAATTGTCATATTGTTGGTGCTTATGCACTTGGCAAAGCACAAAGAGTAATGAACCTTTTACGCCAGCAGAAATATAATGAAACAATTTATATTCATGGCTCTCTAGAAAAGTTATGCCAATATTATTCAAAAGAAAAAATTAATATTGGAAAGTTTGAAAAAGTTTCTTCAAGGGATAAAAGCTTCTATGAGGGTAAAATAATTATTGCCCCTCCTTCAGCATTAAAGGATCGTTGGTCAAGACGATTTCCTAATCCTATTATTTGTATGGCAAGTGGATGGATGACAGTTAAGCAAAGAGCAAAACAACAAGGTATTGAATTACCTTTAGTTATTAGTGATCATAGCGATTGGAATGAGTTATTAGATACAATTAAAAAATCAAAAGCGAAAAATATTCTTATTACGCATGGTCAGGAAGATGCATTGGTTTATTATTGTAAGAAACAAAATCTTGTTTCAAAGCCCCTTTCAATCCAAGGAAGAAGTGATGAGGAAATAGAATGAAAAAATTTTCTTCCTTACTTCACAATTTGATTTTAACACCAAGTCGAAATACCAAAATTAAATTACTTCAAAATTATTTTAAAATACTTGATATCAACCGTGCATATGCGCTTGCAATTTTATCTGACCAACTCTCATTTCAATTTATTAAAGCATCTAAACTTAGAGAGCTTGTCTATGAACAAGTAGATCAACACTTATTTGATTACTCATATGACTATGTTGGGGATTTAGCAGAAACAATATCGTTGATTTGGCCAACAAATAAAGAGGGTAAATCACAAAATTTATCTACCTTAATTGAAAATATAAAAAAAATTAAAAAGTCTGAAATTAATACAGAGTTTAGTAAAGTTTTGAGCGAACTATCTAATAACGAAAGATGGACTTTAATTAAAATTTGCACGGGTGGATTGCGAATTGGAGTCTCAGAAAGATTAGTCAAAACGGCCTTAGCTGATCTGT
>CACNHT010000022.1 GCA_902620285.1 uncultured Alphaproteobacteria bacterium
TGGAATACTGAGAGACTAAATAATTTTTTTAAAGGTAAGAGAGTATTAGTTACAGGAGCAGGAGGGTCAATTGGAAGTGAAATTTCTCTAAATATTATTAAAAATTATCCTCTTGAATTATGTTTAATAGATAATTCTGAGTTTAATTTATATAACTTAATAAAATTAATTGAAAATAATTCAGATTATAATAATTTTAATATTAAGTACTATTTACAAAGTATAACTAATCAACAAAAAATAGAAGAGATATTTGAAAAATTTAAACCCGATGTTATTTTCCATGCTGCTGCATATAAACATGTTAATTTGTTAGAGTTTAATGAATTAGAAGCAGTAAATACAAATATTTTTGGAACTCTCAATATTGTTAATGCAAGTATTAAATTTAGAGTTCCTTATCTCACTCTAATATCTACTGATAAAGCTGTTAACCCAGCAAACTTTATGGGTGAAACTAAAAAATTTTGTGAATTAATCTTACAGTCTTATTATAGTAAATTTAATTACAATAATAAAATGACAATAGTTAGATTTGGGAATGTAATTAATTCAAATGGATCTGTATTACCATTATTTAAAAAACAAATTCAAAATTTAGGCCCCCTAACTGTTACAGATAAAAACGTTACAAGATACTTTATGACTATTAATGAGGCTTCTAGATTGGTTTTAGAGACCTCATTATTGAGCAAGGGTTGTGAAATATTTGCATTAAATATGGGAGATCCCATAAAAATAATTGATATTGCTAAAAAATTAATTAATTTTTCTGGGTATAATTATTCTCTTGATTCAACTAATAGAAGTAAAATTCAGTCTAAAAATCAAATTAATATAATTTTCACAGGTTTGAGGACTGGAGAAAAGATGCATGAAGAGATATTTTATGGAGAAAAACAAGTTAAGACAGACAATAATGATATTTTAATGAGTATCGAAAATTCGCTACCATATAATGAGATTAATGACGTATTAATTCAGCTAAAAAAACTTTATAATGATAATGATGTAAAAAATACTAGAACATTATTAAAAAATTGCCTATCAAAAATTTTAAATTAAATGAAAATTATAAAAAATTATATTAATGGTAAAATAGTTTCATACTCTAAAAAAACTATACCGGTATTTGATCCTTCCAAAGGTGAAATACAATCTGAAGTCATAATGTCAAATACTGAAGATTTTAAAAACGCAATAGAAGCATCAAAAAAAGCTTTTGAAAATTGGTCAGAAATAACTCCTTTAAAAAGGTCTAGAATTTTATCTAATTATAAAAATATTATTGAAAAAAATGTTGAGGAATTAGCGCAACTTGTATCGTCAGAACACGGAAAAACTTTAGAGGATGCTAAAGGCTCAGTTATCAGAGGTTTGGAAGTAGTAGAATTTGCATGTGGAATACCTCATTTGTTGAAAGGCGAATATTCCCAGAATGTTGGATCAGCAATTGATTCATGGTCTATCAGACAGCCATTAGGAATAACAGCTGGAATAACACCTTTTAATTTCCCTGCAATGGTGCCTATGTGGATGTATCCAATTTCTATTGCGTGTGGAAATACATTTATCTTAAAACCTTCTGAAAAAAATCCATCATGTAGTTTAAAACTAGCTGAACTATTTTCTGATGCTGGTTTACCTGATGGTGTTTTAAATATTTTAAATGGTGATAAAGAAATTGTAGATTTAATTTTAAATTCTAAAGAAGTATCTTCAATAAGTTTTGTTGGATCAACTCCAGTCGCAAAATATATCTACGAAACCTCAGCTAAAAATGGAAAAAGAGTTCAAGCCTTAGGAGGAGCAAAAAATCACCTTGTTGTAATGCCAGATGCTAATATTGACCAAGCTGTTGACGGTATTATGGGAGCTGCATATGGTTCTGCTGGAGAAAGATGTATGGCTGTTTCCGTTGCAGTTGCAGTTGGAGATGTAGCAGATAAACTTGTGAATGAAATAAATAATAAAGCACAAACTTTAAAGGTTGCTCCTTGGACAGATCCAGATGCAGAAATGGGGCCAGTAATTTCAAAAGAGCATAAAGCAAAAATAGAAAAATATATTGAAGATGGAGTAAAAGAGGGTGCAACCCTAAGACTTGATGGCAGGAATTTAAAAATACAAGGTTATGAAGGTGGAAATTTTTTAGGTCCAACTCTTTTTGATAATGTTTCTCAAGATATGACTATTTATAAAGAAGAAATATTTGGCCCAGTTTTATCTGTAGTTAGGGCAAAAAATTATGATGAAGCTCTAAATTTAGTTAATAATCATACATTTGGGAATGGTTCAAGCATATATACTTCAGATGGGGAGGTATCTAGACACTTTACAACAAATTGTAAGATTGGAATGGTTGGAATTAATGTGCCCATTCCAGTCCCAATGGCTTTTCATAGTTTTGGTGGATGGAAACAGTCACTCTTTGGTGATCATTCTATGCATGGAATTGAAGGTGTTAGGTTTTTCACAAAATTAAAAACTGTTACTTCAAGATGGCCAAAGAGTATTCAGAAAGGGCCTGAATTCAAGATGCCTACAAACTAGTTAATGAGCATTTTAATTACTGGATCAGCGGGCTTTATTGGATATCACCTAACAAAAAAAATTTTAAAGAAAAATATTAAAGTTATTGGAACTGATAATATAAATAATTATTATGACATAAAATTAAAAAAAGATAGAATTCAGCAATTAAAAAAAAATAAAAAATTTATTTTTTATAAAGTTGACTTATCTGAATATAAAAAATTAAATAACGTTATTAAAAAGCATAAAATTAAATATATCGTACATCTTGCAGCACAAGCGGGTGTCAGATATTCTATTTTAAATCCAAAAACTTATTTTAAAAGTAATTTAGAAGGATTCTTTAATATCCTTGAAATATCAAGAATAAATAAAATTAAACATTTAATTTTTGCTTCAACAAGCTCTGTTTATGGAAATACAGATAAACTTCCACTAAAGGAAACTCATCGTACTGATCATCCTCTAACCTTTTATGCTGCAACAAAAAAATCAAATGAAGTTATGGCCCATTCTTATTCACATATTTATAAATTACCGTGCACAGGTGTAAGATTCTTTACAGTTTATGGTCCTTTAGGAAGGCCTGATATGGCTTTGTATAAATTTACAAATAATATTATTAAAAATAAATCAGTTGAGTTGTATAATAATGGCAATCATTTAAGAGATTTTACATACATTGATGACATAGTAGATGGTGTTTTTTCATTAATAAAAAAATATCCTAAAAAATCTGTACCTTATGATATTTATAATATTGGAAATGGTAGTCCAAAAAAACTTCTAGAATATTTAAAACATATTGAAAAGAATTTAAAACGTAATTCTAAAATTAAAAAATTACCATTGCAACCTGGAGATATTATCAAGACACATTCTGATATAAAAAAATTAAAAGACTCTACTGGTTATAAACCAAAAACTAACATCAATATTGGTATTAGAAAGTTTATTGATTGGTATAAAGAATATTACAATATCACTTAAATTTTTTCAAGAGCACTAAGCACATTTTCAGTATCTTGTTTATTATTGTAATGAGTCATGCTTAATCTAACAACTCCATCATCAGTATCTATGCCTAAGTGATTTAGACATCTCCATGCATAAAAATTATCATTTCTTGTAGCAATTTTATATTTATGTAAATTATTTGAGATTTCTCTAGATGATTTCTTATTTGAATAAAATGATATTGTGGGAGCTCTATTTTTATCGGTAATTTTGTTTTTTCCTATTAAATTTAAATCCTTTCTTGAATCTAAATAATTTAAAATTGGATTAGCTATTTCTTGTTCATGTTCTGAGATCAGATTATTAATTTTAGAAATTTTCTCTAAAATGCTGATTTTAGTATTATTGAAATGATGAAAGTATAAATTATCAAAATATTCATAAATTCCAATTAAAGAAGCTAACTCTTCATGATTTGGTCCACCAGGATTAATTGTGTACGGATATTGTCCTTGTAAAAATTCATGATTTTGATTTGGCAAATTTTTAAGTATTTCCTCTTTTCCATATAGTAATGCAAGATGTGGACCATATGTTTTATACAAACTAAAAGTATAAAAGTCTACATCCAAATCTTTCACGTTAGGAAAGCCATGTGGGGCGTATGAAACACCATCTCCAATAACAATAACATTATATTGATGAGCTATATCACAAATTTGTTTTAAATTATTTACTGAACCTACAATGTTTGAGCAGTGAGTAACGGCTAATATTTTTGTTTTTGAATTTATTAATTTTTCTAATTCAGATATTTTTAACTCATGATCATTTAGATTAAATTTCCACTCAATTATTTTTGCCCCGTAATCTCCTAATCTTCTCCATGGGCTAATATTTGCTTCATGATCTTGATTGGTAACAATTACTTCATCGCCTGGGCTTAAAATATCTTTTAGAGCATTAGATAAAACATATAAATTTACCGAAGTGGAACCTCCAATTAAAATTTCATTGTTTTTTGCATTAATCATTTTGGCAAATAATTCTGTCGCTTTGTCCATATTATCACCTGCAATTTTAGACATTGGATACTCTGCATAAGGTTGCACTTTTGTAGATGTCATAAACTCTGTTAGTCTATCTATTACATTTTTGGGCACATAACTTCCTCCAGCATTTTCAAAAAACGACCAATCTTTCGAAATCGGATCTTTAAACGCAGGAAATTGAGATCTTACATAATCTATATCTAGTTTAATATTTTCTTGTGCCAATTTATACCTCTTAATGTATATTATTTTATTCTAATAATAAAAAAAATAAATAAATAATTATTTATAATATGATTGATAAACGTAAATTTTATATAAATGGTACTTGGGTTAATCCAATTATAAAGAATGATTTTGAGGTAATTAATCCTTCTAATGAACAATCATATGCTATCATTTCTTTAGGATCTAAAAAAGAAGTAGATTTGGCAGTAAATGCAGCAAAGAAAGCGTTTGTTACATGGAGTCAGATAAGTAAAGAGGAAAAAATTAATTTATTAGAAAAATTACTTAAGATTTATAAAAGTAGATGGAATGAAATAACACAAACTATGTCTGAAGAAATGGGGGCCCCATTAGATTGGTCTTCTTCTGCTCAAACTTCTTCAGGAGCTGATCATATCAATGATTTCATTTTAAGATTAAAAAATTTTGAATTTGAAAAAAGATTTAGTAAAAACTCTAATAACTATATTGTTTATGAACCAATTGGAGTATGTGGTCTTATTACACCATGGAATTGGCCTATCAATCAAATTACATTAAAAGTAATACCTGCCTTAGCAACTGGCTGCACTATGATTTTAAAACCCTCAGAGATTGCACCCATGTCAGGGATCATTTTTGCAGAAATAATTCATGAAGCAGGTTTCCCTCCTGGTGTTTTTAATTTAATAAATGGTGACGGAGATGGTGTAGGTACAGATCTATCCTCTCATAAAGATATCGATATGATATCGTTTACTGGCTCAACGCGAGCAGGAAAACTTATTTCTAAAAACGCAGCTGATACTATTAAAAGAGTTTGCTTAGAATTAGGAGGCAAGGGTGGTAATATTGTTTTTAGTGATTCACATCCAGATGCAGTAAGAGAAGGTGTTAGGAATATTATGAGTAATTCTGGTCAATCTTGTGATGCACCAACAAGAATGCTAGTTGAAAAATCAATCTATAACAGAGCAATAGAAGAGGCGGCTGACGAAGCAAATAAAATCAAAGTTGATATTGCTTCTAAGAATGGAAATCATATTGGTCCAGTTATTTCTAAAACACAGTATGATAAAATTATTGATCTAATTAATAGTGGTATAAATGAGGGGGCTACACTCGTAGCTGGAGGCCCTGAAAAACCAAATGGTTTAGAAAAAGGTTACTTTGTAAAGCCAACAATTTTCACAGATGTTACAAATGATATGAGAATTGCAAAAGAGGAGATTTTTGGACCAGTACTTTCAATAATTCCATTTGAGGATGAAGATGAGGCTGTATCAATTGTAAATGATACATCCTATGGTTTAGGAAACTATGTTCAAACTCAAGATAAAGAAAAGGCAAAAAGAGTAGCAAGAAAATTTAGATCTGGAGGTGTCTATATAAATGGAAATAGTGCAGAACCAGGAACTCCTTTTGGGGGTTACAGACAATCTGGAAATGGAAGAGAGGGAGGAGATTGGGGTTTAGAAGAATATTTAGAAATTAAAACTATCTGCGGATGGGAATGATCTATACTTTAATATTATTAAAATAATTTAATCTTCCAATTATTTCATCTCTTTCAACATAATATCCTTGAAGATGTCTATTTCCAGAGTTTGGATCAAATTCAGTCCTGCCATGTAATACTCTTCTGTTGTTAAAACAAAATATATCACCTGCTTCTAATCTAAAATCAATTTTAAATTTTTTGTTTTGAAGTAGTGATGCAAAATATTGGTATGCTTCATAAAATTTTTTCATTTCTTTTGGATCAACATCGACTGCCCCCATTGCAGCCATACTAAATCTAATATCATTGAAATCATTATCTTTTGTAAGTGTTATTATTGGTGAATGAAGAATTCTGACAGCTTTTTGAGTATAATCCGTATCTTTGAATTTTACGAAAGTTCTTGTTAAAATATTAAAAACATTTTTTTCATTTTTTTTTAAATAATTTGCAACTGCAAAACCATCAACAACAGATGATAAGCCACCATTAGCTTCATTCACTAAACAATGCAGAAACTGATAACCAGGAGCATATTCAAAATAAGGTAAGTCGGTATGATTTCTTAATGCATCTGCCGTATAAGCGGTGTTATTTGGCTTTGGAATGCTAATTACTTCAAATGGTGTACCAAAAAATGTTTCTCTATGATGGCTTATTCTATTTAATATTTTGAATGCTGATTTTTTGCTAGTTGGTGCATTTTTGATTAATGCAAAACCATAAGTATGAAGTAAATTTAGCCATTTACTTAAAAATTTGTCATTTTTTATTACACTATTATGATCAACAATAATTTTCTTTAAATTTTTTTTTAATTTACCATCCCAAAAAATATAAGGTGATTTATATTTTCGATTATTTATTTCAGTATAACAATGATCTCTTAACCATTTTAAATTGAATTTGCTACTATGATTACCTTCACTCCAATCGATATTGAGTTTATTTTTTTCAATTTTATAATTTTTGGGAAATATATTTTTACTAACAGTTAAAATATTAAAGACTCGCATATTTGCAGTAGGATGTATTGCTGTTGGACAATTATCTCTTAACCACATAAAATGGAATTTACTTTTAAAATTATCTTTCCACAAAATACTTAAATGGTCATTCTTTTTTTCTAATTTTTTTACATAATATTTGCTACTCATTTTGAAATATTTATATCTGAATAAATTATCTTAGTATATTTAAAAAATTAATGAAATCGAAAAATAATAATCTCTTGGGAATTTCTTTCATGTTATTGTCTATGTTTTGTCTAAGTATAAATGATATCACTTATAAATATTTGAGCTTTCATTTTCCTGTATGGGAATCAATATTCTTCAGAGCACTAAGTGGAAGTATCATTGCAACTTTTTTAGCAATGTATTTTGGATTTGATAAGTTAAAAACTAAAAAACCAGCTGGACATGCTATCCGAGCTCTTTCTGCTTCTGCTTGTGTTGTATTCTATATTTACGGAATTAATCATTTAATGTTGTCTGAAAACATTGCTATTGCACATTCTGCTCCCATTATTGCTGCTTTTCTTGCTGTACCAATACTTGGTGAGAGAATTGGGATTTTTAGAACAACTGCAATATTAATTGGTTTTATTGGTGTGTTAATTATTGTTAAGCCCGGTACTGACTTGTTCAAATTAGAAACTCTCTATCCTCTAATATCTGCAGCTTTTATGGCCTCTGTTTATTTATCAACTAGATCAGTAATGAGTACTGATTCTAGTGTTGCAATTGTTTTTTATTACTCTTTTGCATTATTAATTACGTCAATAATATTTTTCCCTGATAATTTTATTATGCCAAATGGAATTCAATTAATTTTTGCTATGAGTTTAGGTGTAATGGGATCACTAGGACATTTATTTATGTCTCAAGCAGCTAAATACGCAGATGTAGCAATTACTTCACCCTTTGAATACTCATCTTTTATATTTGTAGGAATTATGGGATATTTAATTTATTCTGAGGTTCCAACTTTAAGTATTTATTTAGGGGGAACAATAATTATTAGTACTGGAATATTTATAGCTTACAGAGAAAGAAAAAATAACTAAATTAAAAAATTATTTCTTTTAAATTTTTCTTCTTATATTTTTGATTTCTTATTTTATTTAAAATATTTTTTTTACCTCCACAAATTAAAAATTTATTATCAATATCTTCATCTTTTAAAGGGTTATTTTTCCCTCCTTTAATATGTGATATTTTTTCAATCAATATACTTCCATCATTCATTATTACTTTAATTATATCAGGATACTTAGGGTCATAATCTTCAAAATTTTTTGGCACTTTGTACGTGAGTAGTTTAATTTTTTTTACCAAATTTAAACTTTTTTTATTTTTGGAAATATTTAAACTACTTAAATCAAATTTACCATTAATGAGAGCAGTTGCTAAACAATAACTCAATGAAAATCTAGCTTCAGTAGAATTTTTAGGTATATGAAATTTTGATACTCTGAACCAAGGTTCTGGAAACTTAATTGTAATAGATTTAATATTTTTTTTTATAAAAATTTTTTTATTTAAAATTAACCCTCCTTGTATTACTCTTTGTGAATAACTACAAACTGGCCAAAACTTAATGAAATTTGGAAATTTAATTATTGCATTTCCTAAATCTGATCTTTTAAAATTATTATTTAATTTTTTAGAAAATTTACTACCATACAATTCAATAAATCCTCTCTCAATATCCCAAATATCTTGATTAGCTGTCCCTCCATTTTTTGCAAGCAAGGCTGACTGTACTCCTGCTTGTGCGGCAAACCCAATATGAAAAGCTTTTGTATCTTTTCCGAATTGTTGTTTTAAACCAGATGAAAAACTTGATGCAATAGAAATTGCATTTGCCATTTGATCTGCATTTAATTTTAACACTTTAGATACTGCTGCAGCAGTTCCAACCACGCCTATTGTATTTGCTGAATGCCATCCTTTATAATAATGATCATAGCTAAGTGCTTGTCCTAATTTTATTATTAATTCATATCCTACTACCCATCCCTGATATGTTTCCTCAATTGAGATGTTTTTCATTTGAGAAATAGATATTAGAGCCGAAAAAATTGGTGCACTAGGATGAGATCCTGCAACGTATTCGTAATCATCAAAGTCTATTGATGCTGATCTTACTCCATGTAAAAAACATGCTGCAGAAATAGATAATTTTTTTCCTCCTCCAAAAACCATAATTTTTCCTGAATTATTGTTTTCTAAACAATATTTTAAAGCAACCTTTGATTGTTTTTCTTTAACACCTGATAATATACAAGCTAGGGTATCTATGAATGCATTTTCTACTCTTTTATAAGTTACCTTATTGATATTAATTTTTTTTTGTGATGCCCAATTACAAAATTTTTTATGAAAACTCATTTTTTATATTTTGCAATCATTGTAATTTCTTGTTTTTCATTAAGAATTCTTCCAATAATTTCATCATCTTGATTTTCACCAATTTCTACAAAAAAATTATTGTTATATAGAAGAGGAGATGTAGCTTTATATTCAAAAGAATTGAACTCAATCTCATTTTTTCTTGCAAGATTTAAAAGATATGTTGCTTGAAGAGGCGCATGGACTAATAATCCCATATGACCCTCATAATTTTTTGTATAATCATTATCATAATGAATCTTATGTCCATTAAAAGTTAAAGCAGAATATCTAAACAGCAAAGTTGATGAACTAAAAATTTCTACTTTATCAATTAATTTTAATTCGTCTTTTATTTTAGGAGTAATGGAGTTTTTATTTATTTTTTCTCTATAAACAGCAGTTTGATCTTCTGATATTATTAATTTATTTTTATTTAAATATTCATGATTAATATTAACAAAACATAGATTGCCTGATCTACCTTCTTTAAATTCAATACTTGAAATGGTTGAATTTTTTTTAATTTCAGATCCAATTTCAAATTCATCAAATATTTTTATTTTACCACCAGCCCACATTCTAATTTTATAAGGTAACTCGGGTAAGAAAATTCCTAATTTTGTATTTCCATCTTTGTCTAGATCATTTATTGAAGCTACATCTGGGCATAAACATAAAAAAATTCCCTCAGGTACGGCATGATCACTTAAGCAGTTTTGATCGATTGTTTTTTTTAAATGATCAACTAATCGAGGAGTAATAATATCGCTTCTTGAAATTTTCTTTCCAATCCAATCTTTGTAATTATTCATATTTAATTTACTCGAGTTTACTTATAAATTAATAATTAGTATAATTTATATTTTTAAAAAATGAAAAAAACATTTGACTATATAATAGCAGGAGGAGGTTCTGCTGGCTGTACATTAGCCTCAAGATTATCTGAAAATAAAGATATAAAGGTATTACTAATAGAAGCAGGGGGGTCAGGCAAAAGTTTATTCACTCAAATGCCCGGTGGTAACGGATACATTTTTGGAAACCCTAAATTTGATTGGGGTTTTGAGTCAATACCTCAACCTTCTTTAAATAATAGAAAAATTTTATACCCTAGGGGTAAGGGACTGGGAGGATCCTCTCTATTAAACGGTATGATTTACATGAGAGGCGCTCCAGGTGATTTTAATCGGTGGAGACAAAAGGGCTTAGAGGGTTGGTCATATAATGATGTATTACCATATTTCAAAAAATCTGCTTCAGCTTTTCATAGAGAAAAAAATGAATATCACTCACATTCAGGTCCTTTAAAACTTACACCAGCTGGTAATTACAATTCTATCGATAAAGCATTTATTGATGCATGTGTTGAAGCTGGGGCAGAAATTAATAATGATTTTTACAATGGCAATCTAAATGGAGTAGGCCGATATGATGTTAAAGTATGGAATGGAAAAAGACAATCATCTGCTGAAGCTTATTTGAAATACAAACCTAGCAACTTAACAATTTATAAAAATACATCTGTAATAAAAATTTTAATTGAGAAAAATAAAGCAAAAGGATTACTTTTATCAAATGGTGAAGTTTATGCATCATCAGAGGTAATATTATCTTTAGGAGCATTCGGTAGTCCCAAATGTTTAATGTTGTCAGGAATTGGTCCAGAAGAACATTTAAAAGAAAAAAATATAGAATTATTAATTAACTTACCTGGAGTAGGTGAAAACCTTCACGATCATCCTGTTATGCCAATGAATTGGGCTTTTCAAAACAACAATTTAAGTTTCTCTAAATATCAAAGGATCGATAGAGCTATTATAGTGGGATTAAAATATATTTTATTTAAACAAGGATTAGCTGCTGCTCCTTTTTGGTCAACAAATCTATTTCATGCAATAAGAGAAAAAGAAATGCCTGAAATACAAGTGTTCATGACACCTATGTGTTTTAAAGAAGAAAAAGATAACTGGTCTATGAGTTTAGATAATTTATTAAATTTTGGTTCATTATTTTTTTCTAGAGGTAAAAAAGCTTTTCCAGGATTACACTTTCAAATTAATTTATTAAGACCAAAGAGCACAGGAAGTGTAAAACTTAAAAGCTCAAATCCTTATGATGAACTTAATATAAATCCAAATTGGTTCATCGATCCATCAGATATGGAAGATATGATAGAAGGGATGAAGCATACAAGAGAAGTATTGTCAAAACCCAGTTTAGCAAAAATTGTTTCGGAAGAATTACTTCCAGGAAAAAAAATAAAAAGTGATCAGGATTTAAAAGAGTCAGTTCGAAATCATGTACAAACAGGGCATCATCCTGCATCTACTTGCGCAATGGGTTCCAGTAATAACAAAATGGCTGTACTTGATAATCAGCTTAAAGTTAGAGGAATAGACAATCTGAGAGTAGTAGATGCATCTTCTTTCCCAGATATGATAAGTGGAAATATAAATGCATCTGTAATTATGTTAGCAGAAAAAGCATCAGATATGATATTAAAAAATTAATTAATCACAAATAAGTTGACCAATGAAAATATTTAAGTTTAAATAAATTATGTCTGAAATTCAAACCTACAAATTTTATGCAGGAAATAAATGGCATAACCCTTCTTCTGAAAAATATTTTGAAAGTGAGGATCCATCTATAGGTAAAGTATGGGCAAGGATCCCTGACTGTAATGAAAAAGATATTAATCTTGCAGTATCATCTGCTAAACATGCTTATTATGATGGTCCTTATGGTAAAATGCATCCAGCAGAAAGAGGGAGAACATTAAATAGAATTGGAGATATTATTGCTAAAAATGCAGAACGCATTGGGCAAATAGAAACTAAAGACAACGGCAAACTTCCAAAAAATATCACTCCTTCTTTAACCAGTTGGCAGACTGAGAGTTTTTATTATTATGCAGGCATGTGTGACAAGTATGAAGGTAGATTGATACCTTCAGAGGTTCCAAATATGCATAATTATTTAAAATGGGAACCATTTGGAGTTGTTGCACTTATTCTTCCTTGGAACTCACCAATTGGAACATTGATCTGGAAATTAGCCCCGGCAATAGCTGCAGGCAATACAGTTGTAATTAAACCATCAGAAAGAGCATCTTGCTCTACATTAGAGCTAATGAAAATTCTAGAAGAAGCCGATCTTCCAGAAGGTTTGATTAATGTTGTTACTGGTTTTGGTCCTACCACCGGTGCACCTCTTATTGAACATCAAGATGTTAGAATGATAAGTTTTACAGGTGGAACAAAAGGGGGGAGTGCAGCAAGTTTAAGTGCATCCAAAAATGTTAAACCTATTATTATGGAGCTAGGAGGAAAATCACCACAAATTATATTTAAAGATGCTGATTTAACTTTATCAGTTAATGGAGTTGTATCAGGAATCTTTCCAGTTTCAGGTCATAGCTGTATTTCAGGTTCAAGAATATTAGTACATAAAGATATAAAAGATAAATTTACTCATAATTTATTAGAAGTTGTTAAAAAGGCTAAAGTTGGTCACCCAAATGATGTTGCAACACAAATAGGACCTATAGCAAATAAAGAGCAATATGAATTTATTTTATCTAAGATAGAAGCAGCTGAAAAAAGAGGTTTAAAATTATTAATTGATGGAAGAAAAGAACAAAAGTCTGAAGGATACTATATTGGACCAACTATTTTTGACAATGTTCCAAATGAAGATGATTTAGCTCAAAATGAAGTATTTGGCCCTGTAGCCTCAATACAAACTTGGGAGGATGAAGATGAAGTAATTAAAATTGCAAATGATACTATCTATGGGCTTGCAGCAGGTATTTGGACTAATGATACTAATAAAGCTATACGTTTAGCAGATAAGATAGAAGCTGGAACTGTTTATATAAATAATTATTTTAATGCTTCTACTCAATCACCAGTCGGAGGCTTCAAGCAATCAGGATACGGTCGTGAAAATGGATGGGAAGGAATGCAAAGTTACATGCAGACCAAATCTACATGGTTAGCAACCAATCCCTCCCAACCAGATCCATTTTAAAATGAGTTTAAAAAATCGCCATGAATGGAATTGGCAACCAACCTTACCAATTAAATTATCGCCAATATTAGATTGGCCACCAAATTTTTTATTGTTTTTCAAATGGCTAGCTTCTTATTGGCTTCACATTAGTTCAATTATAATTGAAGTTCTACTTGCTATATTTATATTCTATTTGTTTCACCCATCTGCTGAAGAAATGAAAAATTTTTCTTTTTCGTGGATTGCACAGTTATGGATTAGAAATTGTATTTTAATCACTCTTGTTGCTGGTTCTCTACATTTTTGGTTTTATTACTTAAAAGGACAAAGTAAAAAACTTAAATTTGAAAAAAAATTTATAGATGAAAAAGTAAAAAAATTTACTTTCAATAATCAACTTTTTGATAATATTTTTTGGACAATTACAAGTGGTGTTACTATATGGACAATATTTGAAAGTTTTTATTTTTGGGCAGCAAGTAATGATATCGTTCCTATCATGTTTTGGCATGATAACCCTTTTTGGTATGGAATATTTTTTATTTTAATTCCTATTTGGTCAAGTGCGCACTTTTATATTATTCATCGATTATTACATTTTACTTTTCTCTATAAAACTGTTCACAATTTACATCATAGAAATATAAGTCCAGGACCTTGGAGTGGCATATCTATGCATCCTATCGAACATATTTTATACTTTTCAACAGTAGTTATACATTTTGTTGTTCCGTCAAGTCCAATACATGTACTTTTTCATTTTTATCAACAAGGATTAAATCCAGCTTTTAGTCATTCCGGCTTTGATAGTATTGTGATCAAAGATAAAAAAAGATTAAAAGCAGGTGATTTCTTTCACCAACTTCACCACCGATACTTTAATTGTAATTATGGAACTATAGAAATGCCTTGGGATAGATTTTTTGGAACTTTTAATGATGGTACAAAAAAATGAGAAATTATTCTTTCCAATTTGGTTCTCTCTTTTCTAAAAAAGCATCAATGCCTTCCTTAGAATCATCATGTAACATATTTTCCGTCATTACCTTTGAAGTAAAAGTATAGGCGTCTTCTAAATTCATATCTTTTTGTTTGTAAAAAGCTTCTTTACCAATTTTAATAGTATTAGAAGATTTAGAAGATATTTTTTTAGCAATTTGAAATACATTTTCTTTTAAACTATCTTCTTCAAAGACATCATTTATTAAACCAATCCTTAATGCTTTATTTGCATCTATAAGATCTCCTGTGAGAAGCATTTCCATTGCTTGTTTTTTACCTACAGTTCTTGATAATGGAACCATTGGCGTAGAACAAAATAATCCTATGTTAACACCCGGGGTTGCATATTTTGCTCTACTACTTGAGTAGGCTAAATCACAGCTAGAAATTAACTGACAGCCTGCTGCAGTAGCAATACCATCAACCATAGCTATAACTGGTTTATTATTTTTATTAATTTTGAGCATAAGCTGAGAGCACATTTGAAATATTTTTTTAAAATAGCTTTCACCTTTGTCATTTTGCAATCTTTGTGAATTTAAATCTTTTAAATTATGTCCTGCACAAAAAATATTACCTTTTGATGATAAAATAATTACTTTTACTTCATTATCTTTATCAGCAATGTCTAGCGCTGATGTTAATTCATTGATCATGTTTTCACTTAAAGTGTTTTGGTTTTTCTGATTATTAAGAATAATATTAAAAATATTATTATTTTTTTCTGTTAAAATTAGATTAAAATTCATTTAATTGATTTGAATTTCAACATCTTTAGATAGTGAATTAGCGATAAAACAATACTTATGCGATCTCTCTTTCATCTTTTTCATTTCTTCATCAGTAATAGTAAAATTATCTTCAAATACTATGGCTGGATTTAGCTCTATTTTGTTAACGTACATTCTTCCCTCTGCATTTTTTCCTAAATACGAAATTGCTTTATCTTTGTAATTAATAACTGGCCATTTCATTTTTGCAGCTAAAGCTAAAAACGTCATCATAAAACAACTACTTACAGCTGCAGCTAGTTTTTGTTCTGGATTAATATTAGTTTCGCTTCCTCCATAATCTGGAGATGATCCCGCATCAATAGATACATTTTCGTTAAGCATTACTGTGTGATCAGTTAAGTATTTTCCAAATTCGAGTTTTTGATCTCCTAATTCCCACTCTAATTTGATTGAATGACTCATTTTAAGAATAATTAAAAGGTAGTGAGCACACTTTACCTTTTCTCTCAATATTATCTGGTGTTAATACGATAACATCCTGCCCATCATTCCAATAATCTCTATCAACCATTGATAGCCCAATATTGGTTTTTAAAAACGGTGAATAAATACCAGAGGTGATATTACCAATTTGAAATCTATTTTTTGAATATACAGGAAAAGGTATTGAGCATGGAGGAGTCGGGAACCCATCAAAAGTTATTCCTTTTATTTTTTTATCTACTCCATTTTTTAATATTTTTTTTAGTGCATTTTTTCCAATGAAATCATGAGATAAATTGTTACAATAATTATCAAATCCACATTCAATTGGATTATTTTCTAAAGTAAATTCATTACCATAGGATAATAAACCACCTTCTATTCTATCAATTAAATTTGGACATCCAGGTGAAATATTAAAATCTTTTCCTGCTTCCCAAATAGTTTCCCAAAGTTTTTTTCCTAAACTAAAACCTTTAAGATAAATCTCAAAACCATCTTGTTTACTATATCCTGATCTTGCAATTATCTGTTTTGTTCCTTCAAATTCAAAAAAAGAAAAATGAAAGAATTTTAATTTTTTAATTTTTTCTCCAAATATTGATGACATTAATTCTTCAGATTTTGGACCCTGAATTGCTAGAGGGTAAATATCTGGCTCTATAATATCAACTTTAAAATTTCTTCCTACAGCCAAGCCTTTTGCCCAAAGTAGAACGTCTGAGTCTGCAACTGATAGCCAATATTTATTTTCACTTAATTTTAAAAGTACAGGATCATTTATCATCCCTGCATTTTCATCAATCATTGGATAATAGTAACATTTACCAATAGGCATATCTTTTATTGATCTTGGAGACATGAGTTGTATTAATTTTGCAGCATCTTGTCCTATTATTTGAACCTGACGTTGACATGAAACATCCCAAATTTGAGTATTTTTAGATAAGTGCCAGTAATCTTCTTCTACTGTTGCTTTATATGATTTTGGAAGAAGCATATGATTAACTACAGTAAAACCACTTACACCAGCCTCAATTACTTTCTCGGTATAGGGAGTCCTCCTAATACGTCTAGACATGTTTAATCCTGAATTACTCATTTATTTAGACCACCATATTGAGTATCCGTTTGGAGAAACAATTAAAGGTATGTGATATTTTTTAAGAGGATCTTTCATTTTAAATTTAACACTTATTGAATTAATTATTTCACTAGTATTTCTAAAATATTTACCAGAATTAATTATCATTTCATAATCACTTTCACAATCTTCTTCCGTTAATTCAAATTCTTTAAGCATTCTTCCAGAGCTATCTGTTTTATCTTCTAGAAATACAACTTTGTTATTATTATTTACTTTATAAATAACAATTTCTACATCACTTGCATGCGTGCCATCTATTGAGTTTAGTAAATGTGTAGAAAAAATTGCCATATCCTACTCTATAGACGCTTTATCTCTTTTATCACTAACTGCAGCAACTATTGGACTTATAACACCTTTAGCCTTAACATTTACACATGCAGTTTTACCACTTTCTAATGCTCTTTTTAGAGCAGGGCCTAAATCCTCTCTTTTAGTAACTAATTCTCCATGTCCCCCAAAACCTTCAAAAATTGAATGAAATGGAATGTCTCTAAAATCAGTTGCAAAATGTTTCCCACTTTCAAATAACCT
>CACNHT010000023.1 GCA_902620285.1 uncultured Alphaproteobacteria bacterium
TAAATAAAAGGACACCAATAAAAGATTTTATTTTTGAAAATAATACAAGTTCTTTAATAAAAAAAGATATTCAAGAAAAGTATAATCATAATAGTAAGTTACTTGATATTTTTTGTGGTAATGATTATTTTTTAGTACACAAATGGCATCATTACATACCTATCTACGAAAAATATTTTTCAAAATTTAAAGGAAAAAAAATTAGATTTCTAGAAATTGGTGTAGGCAAAGGTGGTAGTTTGCAAATGTGGAGAAAATATTTTGGAAATGAAGCTATTATTTTTGGAATTGATATAAATCCTGAATGCAAAAAATATAATACTGAGACAGAGCAAATAAGAATAGGTTCTCAAATCGATGAGTCTTTCTTAAAATCAGTGATTGAAGAAATGGGAGGCATTGATATTATTTTAGATGATGGAAGTCATGAAATGGAACATATAGTAAAAACATTATTTTTTCTTTTTCCGAACTTAAACTATGAAGGTATTTATATGATAGAAGATTTGCACACTGCATACTGGCCAGACTATGGTGGTGGCTACTATTCCAATAAAAATTTTTTTAAATTTATTAGAGACCTTATTGATGATATTCATCATTGGTATCATTCAAAAAATCCAAAATATTTAACGATTAGTAAAGATTGTTCAGGAATTCACATACATGACTCCATAGTTGTTTTAGATAAAAACAAAGTATTTAGACCTACACATTCTAAAGTAGGTAACAATATAAAAAACTAATAAAGTATTAACCTTGAAGTGATAAATTTATACAAAAACTAGAAAAATCACTTTCAAAAAACCAAAACAAGAAGTAGTAAAGATTATAAAAACTTCCTTCAATGTTTTTAAAAAAAAGTTTCTTAAAAATCCTTATTTTCTTTTAGTAATAAATATGTATTTTTTTAGAAAACTCTATTTAATCTAGTTTTATATAATCAAATTACTTTGTGTGTTTATTATCTTTACTTTATTCTATAACTAAGTTGGGTTTAAGATTGCTTTAACCCAAGCATCAGAGTAAGCGTCTAGACCAATAGAAGAAAAGTGACATCCATCATCTAGTCTAAATTTACTTAAAATTAAAAAATCAGTATTAGGACCATGAAAAACATTAGAATTATTCTCTATAAAATTGTTTTGAATGTATACTAAATTTTTATTAACTTCTCTTTCAGCACAAGCTGATGTTTTTGCTATCCAAAAAGGAGCGTCTGTATATTCTCGAGTTTTGTTAAGTAATAATTTTAAATAATAATCATATTTTTTAAGACCATTGTTATTAGTATTAATAAATATATCGTTTTTAGGATGATTGGCCTCACCTTGTTGGAATAAAATACCATCTATTTTTCCAAAAGTTTTTAAAGTACTTTTAAGTTGTTCAATATAAAAGTCTATATATGGAGACGTATTCAGATCATAAATAGTTTTTCCACCCCATCCTGCTAAAGCAAAATAAACTCTATTAATTTCTTTACTTTTTAAAATTAATTTATCTCCTACTCTTCCCCAAACACTTCCCTCAGTACCTGTTGCTCCAAGTGCTGGCTCCTCATATAAGAAACTTTTTCCATTCAAAAGCATATTAACGTTTTCTGAATTTACATATCCCTTTTGACCTGAGTTTGCTGTATTAGATTGTCCATAAACAAGATATATTTTCGAAGAATTATCTTTAATAATTTCTGATTTTTTGTAATTATTTATATTCAAGTTTCTTTTTCTTTGGGTGTCACAAAATACCCAGAAATTTACATCCTTTAAGAAGATTCGATCTTTTGTGTAATCTCTATTTGAGCTAGTTGTAGAAACTTGCATACTTTCTTCAGTACAATCTGTTTTTTTTATATATTTTGTTGCAACATTTTGGAATGCTGAAGTAAATAGTAAATTAATTTGATCCGCAGAGATATAATTGTCAAATGTAGATGACGTATTGAGTAAATTTGGAGATATAAATTTTTTTGAAAAGACAATCACTGCTTTTGATACTAATTCTGATCCATTATTATAGTGTGATGTAAAATGATCATTTTTTGAAGATTTATTTAGTAAATATAATTTAATCAAATAAATCTGTTTATTAGGAAAGTCTGTAAACTTTGAATAGACTAAACCTGAACTAAAAGAAATAAACGAGATAAATAAAATTAAAGAAAATAAAAATCTACTTAATTGTAATGTCTTCATAAAAAAATTTACTCAACTAGACCTCCATATTTTTCAAAAAATAATGGATCAATGTATTGAAGATAACTTTTAAAACTATCAGATACCTTTTTATCACTTGTTAATTCACTAAACGCTAATTCACCAAGAAGTTCAAATGCTATTAAAAATGTAATTTCACCATCTTTATTTGTTAAGACTTTTTTTGCCTCCTTAAAACATTTATCTCCAAGTATATACATTAAATAATTTGCAACAGATTTATCATTAGATATTTTTTCCTCTTTGCTTATTTTAAAGTTGTAGTTTAAACTTGGATGATCAGCCAAATTACCAAATATCCATTTTACTAAAATAACTTTATCTCGTTCAGATGTATTTTTTAATATACATTCTTTATATTTTTCTTCATCATTATAAGCATAAGTTTTAAAAGTTGTTGCTAAAAGAAAAATAAAAATCAATATTTTCAAAATTTTCATCATATATTATTTATATCATTATTAGATAAAATTAATTATTTTCTTGAAAATTATTATTTCATTTTTTAATTTTGTTTGTTTTGTTTTCTTTGAGAAATGGTACCATTGAACTCCAGACTCCATCGTTTTTTAGTCGATGAAAACTAGCTGCTAAGATATGAACTCCTATGAACCAATATAGTATATTAATTACAATTTCGTGTATATCTATGATTATTTCAATTAAAGCGCCATCTTTAATATTCAACCAAAATAAAAGCCCAATTAATAAACCTGATATGACTGTAATTCCTAAAAATAAATACATTCCATTGTGAACTATTTTAGCAGCAATTTTTTGTGCTTTCGGAGTATCTTTTGGCAAAGATGTTTTTTGTGTTAGTTTCATATAAATAAAGCGAATTATTAAAAGAAGAAGAAAAATTATTGCAAAAATAATTTCAAATCTAAAAAAAGTTGTATCTTCAAGTTGATTGATATTATCTACTTGCTTAGCGACTCCATAAATAAATAAAATCACAAATCCCCAATGAAATAATTTAGCTGTTTTGCTGTAATGTGAATTATTTTTATGTAGACTCATTAATTTTATTAGAATACTTTAATTTAAATAAAAGTAAACAAAACACAAATGATTGAATATAAAAAAATATTAGATAAGAATATGGTAAATGTTCTTAAGGATATTCTTAAAGAAATAAGAGACAATGGATTATCTGATAACAATCACCTTTATATTACTTTTTTAACTAGTCATAAAAAGAATAATTTACCCAAATGGTTAAAACAAAAATATCCTGAAGAGATGACAATTGTTATTCAATATGAATATTATAATCTTGAAATAAATGAAAATAATTTCTCAATTTCTCTTTCATTTAATAATATTAAAACAAACTTAATTATTGATTATAATGCTATTGTTTCATTTGCAGATCCTTCTGCAAATTTTGGATTAATTCTCCAAAAAAATAAAGTTCAAAAAAAAGTAACAAAAAAACTTAAAAATAATAAATCAAATAAAGATAATGTAATTAATTTTTCTAATTACAAGAAACATTAATCTAAGTAATAATGTTGTAATAACTGACCATTATTGTAATCTAAACATAATGGACTGCCAGTTGGTAGTTCTATTGAAGATATTTCTTCAGGTTTATACATACCGACTTTAATCATAATTGCTCTTAAGGAATTACCATGTGCTGCAATTAAAACATTTTTTTTATTTAAAATATGAGGTTGAATTGTTTCAGTAAAGTAAGGAGAAACTCGATCTACTACATCCTTAAGACTTTCCCCGTTTGGAGGTGGCGTATCATAAGATCTTCTCCATATATGTACTTGTTCTTTTCCAAATTTATCAGCGGTTTCAGCTTTATTTAAACCAACTAAATCTCCGTAATCCCTCTCATTTAGATTTTGGTTTTTTTCATAAATTAATTTTCCATTTTTATGTAAATTTTCTATCTCTGATGCTTTTATGGCTATTTCTGCTGTTTTATTTGCTCTTTCTAAAACACTACTAAAAACTTTATCAATTTTTATATTATGTTTTTTTAATAAATGTCCTGCATTATTAGCTTCGTTAATGCCTTTTTCAGTTAATGGAGCATCTTTCCAACCAGTAAATCTATTTTCTAAATTCCATTGACTTTGACCATGTCTTAGTAAAACAAGTTTATTCATAACTTATATATAATATGTTATAATGATTTTGTTAATAAATAATGAATAATAAAAAAAGAATAGAATTTGATAGTTTAGGTTCAAAAAAAATTGATAAAAGGAGACTTTGGGGTGCGCAAACACAAAGATCTTTAGAGAATTTTAAAATTGGTAGTGAAAAAATACCAGTTGAGTTAATAGTTGCATTAGGTCAACAAAAGAAAGCTGCTGCACAAGCAAATGTAGAACTTGGAGTTTTAAATAGAAAACTAGGATCTTTAATTATAAAAGCATGCAATGACATAATTAATTTAAAACTTATTGAAGAGTTTCCATTATCAGTATGGCAAACTGGTTCTGGCACTCAAACAAATATGAATGCAAATGAAGTAATTAGTAATCATATTATCAAAAAATTAAAAGGAAGAATTGGAAGTAAAAAACCAATTCACCCAAATGATCATGTAAATTTATCTCAATCATCAAATGATACCTTTCCAACAATAATGCATGTTGCAATTAATGAGTTATCAATAAAAAATCTTATTCCAAATCTAAAAGATCTAATAAAAGAATTTCAAAAAAAGAAAAAAATATTTCGAAATATAATTAAAATAGGAAGAACGCATACTCAAGATGCAACGCCAATTACTTTAGGTGATGAGTTTTCTGCGTTTTGTACTCAATTAGAAGCTTGTTTAAAAAGAATAGAAGTTGCAAAATCAGAATTAAAATACCTTGCTCAAGGTGGGACTGCTGTAGGCTCTGGAATTAATGCACCAAAAAAATTCGATAAAGTATTTTGTAAATATTTGAATAAACTTACTAGGGATAATTATAAACCCTCTCAAAATAAATTTGAATCTTTGGCTTCTCATGATCCACTAATTAATTTTTCAAATTCTTTAAAAACTTTATCAATTTCATTATTAAAAATAATAAATGATATTAGATTTTTGGCATCTGGACCTAGATCAGGCTTAGGAGAATTGATATTACCTGCAAATGAGCCTGGATCATCAATTATGCCTGGAAAGGTAAATCCAACACAAATTGAAGCATTAAGTATGGTATGTGTTCAAATAATAGGAAATAGTACAACTGTGGATCTTGCTGGTTCAAATGGTCATTTTCAACTTAATACATATAAACCTGTTATAGCATTTAATATTATTCAGTCAGTCAATCTTCTAAGTGATGGGATTAAAAGTTTTAACAATAATTGCTTAAAGGGATTGAAAGCAAACAAAGACATTATTGATAATCATTTAAAAAACTCTTTAATGCTTGTTACTGCCTTAAACAATAGTATTGGATATGATAATGCTGCAAAAATTGCAAAAAAAGCCTTCACTGAGAACATGACTCTTAAAAAAGCAGCTTTGAAATTGAAATTAGTCTCTGAAAAGGATTTTGATAAAATTGTTGATCCAAAAAAAATGATTTAACTAAATATATTCGTAGTTATTTATATCAGCAAATAAAGATCTTAATAATAAATTATTTAAATAATGGCCTGATTTATTGCCTAAAAAATAACCTTGAATTGGAGCCCCTGCTAAATATAAATCTCCAATAGAATCAAGAATTTTATGTCTTACAAACTCATCCTTAAAGCGTAAACCATCTGAATTAAGTATTTTAGTCTCTCCAACAACCACTGCGTTATCTAAAGAGCCCCCTAGCGCTAATCCATTTGCTCTTAGCATATCAACATCTCTTTCAAATCCAAAAGTTCGAGCTGATGCAATATCAGTTTTATAATTTCCATTTACTAATTGTAATTGACAGCTTTGTTTAGAAACTAATTTACTCGGAAAATCAATTTCAAAATCAATTGAAAACTGATTATTCGGTTTTAATTCTACAGATGAATCATTATTTTCAATTTTAATGTTTTTTTTAACTTTTAAAATTTTTCTTTTTTTTCTCAAACTTTGAATAGAACTTTCATCGATAAGATCAACAAACTTTATTGAGCTTCCATCCATTATTGGCACTTCTGGTCCATCAATTTCAATTTTAATATTATCTATATGCAGTCCAGACAAAGCACTCATTAAATGCTCAATTGTTGATACACTTGCACCATTTTGATTACTTATAGTTGTACTTAATTTTGTATTAGTTACATTTGACCATATAGCTTCAATGATGTTATTTTTATTGAGATCTGTTCGGATAAACTTTATTCCATAATCAGCTTCAGCAGGATAAAGTTTCATAGTTACATTGAGGCCAGAATGTAATCCAATTCCATTTATAGATACGGATTCAGCTATTGTTTGTTGAATATTAAAATTGTTTGATATGTCTATCATTTATAATAAAAAGTGCTGAAACCAGCACTTTTTTTCATACATATTTTTGACGTTCTTAACAACTAACCTAATATTTCAAAATATTGCAAATAATAATTGATTTACTAATTAGCCTGTCTTCTAAGGAAAGTTGGTATATCTAAAAGCTCTTCCTCTGTTTCCTGATTGAACTCCTCGTCTGTTTCAGAAAATTCACTCTCTTCAGCACTGAATTCCTCTTTTTCAACCATACTCAAATTATTTTCTTCAGAATTGTTATCCTCATCAGACTCATTTTCATCAAGCTTTTCCTCTGAAGATGCAAAAACAGGTTCATTCTTTGTAAGAATTTCATTTTCTGAAGCTAAATATTCAGATTTATTTTCAGTAGAAAGGGTATCAAATAAACTTAACCTTCTTACACTTGCCTCATTTGGTTTATCTATATCCACAGATGAGCTTGATACTTCCTCAGATATATTACCAGTTTCGATTTGATCTAAAGTTTTTGCAGCTTCATTTTGAACAAATGCTTTATCATCAATATTTTCTTCTAAGCTTGGAGTCTCTAATTGGTTAATATTTGATTGCTCATCTTCATGAATATTATCAGAATTTTGATTATTGAGCATTCCATCATTTGATATGTCATTAATCTTTTCATCTAGAATGCCCATATCTTGTGATGCATTTTCCTGCAGTATAGTACTTTCAGACAATGACTCAGATTTTTCTATATCTTGTTTATAAATATCATTATTTATATTTATTGGTGCAAAACTCTCTATTGGTTTAGCTGATTTATTATTGTTTGCATCAATGCCTGTAGCTACTATACTAACTCTTACAACACCTTCAAGTCTATCATCACAAGTAGTTCCATAAATAATGTTTGCTTCTTCATCAATTTCTTGTTTGATTCTATTTGCGGCCTCATCAACTTCATACAATGTAATGTCTTTGCCGCCAGTAATATTAATTATTAGACCTTTTGCACCTTTAAGAGATACATCATCAATCAATGGATTTGCAATGGCTGCTTCAGCGGCAGCAATTGCTCTACCTTCACCTTGTGCTTCGCCTGTACCCATCATTGCTTTACCCATTTCGGACATAACAGTTTTGATATCTGAGAAATCTAAATTTATCATCCCAGGCTGAACCATAAGATCAGTGACACCTCTTACACCAGCATACAGAACATCATCGGCCATCTTAAATGCATCAGAAAATGTAGTTTTTTCATTAGCAATTCTAAATAAATTTTGATTTGGAATTGTTAGTAAAGTATCCACATACTGTTGCAGTTCATCAATACCTTTTTCAGCTAACTTCATTCTTTGTGAACCTTCAAAATGAAATGGTTTTGTTACAACACCAACAGTTAGTATTCCTTTTTCTCTTGCTAATTTTGCTATTACCGGCGCAGCACCTGTACCAGTACCTCCACCCATTCCGGCAGCTATAAAAAGCATATGACTTCCTTCAAACTTTTCAGTTAGATCTTCAATTGCTTCTTCTGCTGCTTGCCTTCCAATATCAGGTCTCATTCCTGCACCTAATCCTTTTGTGCTGTTTAAACCTAATTGAATTTTATTTGGACAACTTGAAATTTGTAAAGCTTGTGCATCTGTATTAGCTATTAAAAAATCTACGCCTTCTAAATTAGCATTAATCATGTTGTTAACTGCATTGCCGCCAGATCCACCTACTCCTAAAACTGTTATTTTAGGATGCAAGTTTTGCGCTACATCTTGTATTGAAATATTGATAGTCATTGTAAACTCCGCCGTTTTAATTAGTTTTTAACGATTTATGTTCGAAATCGTCAATATAATTTACTAGATATAGTATTAACTAAATATATTGATCAAGCCAAGTAAAAAAGCTTGAAATTCCTCGTTTTTTTGACATTTTTGATTGATTTGCAAGAAAATTAATCTTGAATAAATCTTTGTCATATAAGATTGATCCAATAATGTCACAAAAATTGGGTTTTTTATAATTATTATCTAAGTTTAATTGGTCTAAAGGATTTGATACTCTTACACCACTTGCAAAAATTGTTTCTACATATTTAGCAATATTATCCATCATTGACCCACCACCGGTTAAAACTACATTATTTAATTTTTTATTTTTTAAATTGTTGTCCTTAATTTTTTGCCATATCATTTCTAAAGTTTCCTCAATACGTGGTCTTATAATAGCGTTTAAACTTGATCTTGTTATTTGTTTAAATGTATTTTTATCTCCTGAAATAACTGGAATTTCTATTATTTCATGATCATCACTAGGTGATGAAACTAGAGAACCATATAAAGTTTTTAATCTTTCAGCACTGGAAATAGTGGTTGATAAACCTCGAGCAATATCTAATGTAACGTTATTACTGCCCACACCTATTGTATCTCCATAAACAAATTTATTATTTTCAAAAACTGATATAGAAGAAGTTGAATGACCTAAATCAATACAAATAGTTCCAAGTTCTTTTTCATCTTTTGTTAGTGATGATAAAGATGAGGATAATGGAGAAGGAATATAATTATCAATATTAAGTTTCAATTTTTTGATAACACTTGAAATATTATCTGAATATTTTTTTTGAATAAGTATTTTATAAAAGTTTATTTTAATATTATCTGAATAGTTTCCGATTGGAGCATTGAAATACAGATTATTATCAATATTATAAGAAGTGATATTATTAAATATTTCAAATTTTTCACTTTGATTATTAAAATATTCTGATTGATTAATTATTTTTTTCAGATGTAACTCAGAAATCCTCTCATTTTTTAATTCTATTTCTGAGTTATAATAATAAGAATTAGAATTCAACAGAGATAAATTAAGATTAATAGAATTTAATTTAGTTTGAGATTGTTTTTCAGCCTCTATTAATAAAGATTTTATCTGATCATGTAAATTTTCAAAATTTAAAATGATATTTTTTTTTATATTATTATTAGGAACACTAGCAATTGATAATATATTAATATTTTCGGTATTCTTATAATCGGCAATAACACATGATATTTTTGAATTACCAATATCTAATCCAGCTTTAATCATTTAAGTTAATTAAGATTGTTTTTTTTAAATTTCTTAAATCATATGCTTTTATATTATTAATATCCGTTTCGCTAAGCTTATTTTGTATAATAATAAAATTTTGGATCGATTTATTTGGATCCTCTTCTGAAAGCATTAATTTCACATCGCTGTATAAATTTATGTCCCATCTTCTTTTATTAATAAATTCCAAACTCTCTATTTGAAATTTTTTTTTAAAATCATAATTTTTTAAAATATTAATTAGTGAATTTGCATTTAAGTTTGAAGAATTACCTTTAAAAATTAATAATGACTTATCAGTAAGATTTGTAATGTAAATTTGATCTATAATTTTTCCATTTTCATCAAAAACAAAATATTTTTCATTAAAAAAATAAATCCCTATTGGTTTGTATTCTTCAATCCTAATAAATAAAGTGTCTTTATAATTTGTATTTAAATATATTTCTTTGACCCAATTATTTTCTTTTATTGAGTCATTAATTTGATCCAATGGTAATAAAAAAATTGAAGATTGCATATATTTTTGGAGTTTTTCTTCTACAAATTTTAATTCAATTTTCTCAAGACCTGAAATATCAAATTTTGTTAATTGATATTCGAATTTTTCGGAAAAACTCTGAATAATATTTTTAGATATCTCAATTATATTATTTTTATTAAAATATAGTAAATATGAAAACATAATTAAAAAAAAGAAAATACTGAAATAAATAAGTGATCTAAACCTTAAGACATATCTTCTTCTATTGATATTGTTCATACTAATAATTTAAATTTTTGATCAAAATAAAAATGATTTCTGAAAAAGGTAAACCTTTATAATTAGCTTGCTCAGGTAATAGTGATATAGGAGTAAGTCCGGGTTGAGTATTTGTTTCTAGAAAGAAAATTTTATTTTTTTTTGTATCAAAAATAAAGTCAGTTCTTGCAAGTGAATTACAACCTAAGAGTTTATGAACTTTAATAGCTAGTTTAAGACATTTAGCATAATTTATTTTATTTAACTGAGCTGGCAAAATATGTTTGGCGTAACCTTTTGAATATTTTGCTTTATAATCAAAGAAATTGTTTTTTGATTTTATTTCTGTAACAGCAAGTGCTTGAATTTTTTTATTCAATTTAATAGTTGAAACTGTAAGCTCTCTTCCAGAGATATATTCTTCTATTAAAATTTCTTTATGATAGGAAAGCTTACTTTTAAATTCTTCTAAATTAGAAATTAAAATATCAAATTCTTTTTGATTCTTAATTATTTTTATACCAAAACTTGAACCACTTCTATTGGGCTTAATAACAAATTTTTTTAACTTACTTTTGATAGTAATTAATATTTTTTTATTTAAATCATTTATATTTAAAAGAAAAAATTTTGGAGATATTAATTTATTTTTAATAATTTCTTTCTTTGATGCAGATTTATTAAAACATAAATTAGATGATTTAATATTTGAATGAGAAAAAGGAATTTTATTTTTTTTTAAAATTTTTTGAGTTTGTCCATCTTCACCAAAAGGTCCATGTAAAGCATTAATACAAATAAAATTTTTATAATTGATTATTTTTTTATGAAAGTTTTTTGGATTTACTCTTAATGTCTTAAACTTCAGTTTATTTTGATTAAGAATTTTTTGAATTTCTCTAGAGGTTACTAATGATACATCATGCTCTTCATTATTACCACCTTCTAAAATTAAAATTTTTTTATTACTCACCTATTATTTTTACCTCCCATTCCAATTTTACATTGAATTTAGTATATACTTTTTCAACAATACTTTTACCTAGATTTTCTATATCTGTTGCTGAAGCATTTCCCCTATTTATTAAAAAATTTGCATGTTTATCACTGACATACGCATCTCCATAATTAGTGCCTTTACATCCTGCTTCTTCAATGAGTTTTGCTGCATGAAGATTTTTAGGATTTTTGAATGTACTACCAGAAGTTTTATTTTTAATTGGCTGAGATTCTAAACGTTTATTCTTTATTTCATTAATCTTGTTTTTTATTAAATTTTGATCTCCATAATTTAAATTAAATATAGCTTTTGTAACTATATCTGTGTTATTTATTTTTGAAGATCTATATTTTAAATTTAGTTTATCTTTTGAAATTTTTTTTCTTTGACCAAAATTATCACAAATTTCTACACTATCGATAATATCTACAGTTTCCGAACCATAACAACCAGCATTCATTTTTACTGCTCCGCCTATCGATCCTGGAATACCACTATAAAATTCAAAACCCTCTATATTTTGTCTCAAAGCATAATTTGATAAATTAATATCTAAAATACTAGCGCCAACTTCAAGTTTATTATTATTAATGTTAATAGTATTAAAACTTTTGCCCAATTTTATGAGAGTTCCATTATAACCATTATCTCTAATTAAAAGATTTGAACCTGAGCCAATTATGTAAAAATTTTCATTATTTATTTCATTTAGTATAATTTCTAACTCTAAATTGTCTTCAACAATAGCAAATATTTTTGCATTACCTCCTGTTCTGAACCAAGTATGTTTACCAGCATTATAATCAGAGTAAATCTTACTTTTAAGCTTATCAGCTAATTCTAGAATTTTTGACATTAGTTATTCAAATATTTTTTTGCAATATTTGATATTGAACCCGCACCCATAAAAACAATGGTATTTTGTTTCATTGTATGAGGTTTCATTAATTTATTTAAATCACCTATATTTTTTAAATATATAGTATTTTTATTTTTTTTTAATATTTTAGAAAATATATCTTTTGAAGTTGCACCCTTGATAATCTTTTCTCCAGCTGAATAGGTTTCTAATAAAAATAAGTAATCGACTTTAGATAAAACTTTTATGAATTCTCTTATTAGCATTTTAGTTCTAGTGTATCTATGTGGTTGAAAAACTACTATTACTTTATTTTTTAGACTTTTAGCTGCACTTAATGTGGCTGCAATTTCTGTTGGATGATGTGCATAGTCATCGTACACAAAGGACTTATTTTTTTTTCCAATAAATGAGAATCTTCTTTTTACACCCACATAATTAGTCAGCGCATTATTAATATCCTTATTTTTTATTCCATTTAATTTAGCTACAACAATACTGGCAGTTGCATTTAAGATATTATGATTGCCAATTGCATTAATAGTAAATTTATAATTAGAAGAATGAATAATTTTATTGTTAATTTTTAATTTAAAGGAAGTTTTTAATTTATTTTGTATAATATCAAAAATGAATACATCTGCTTTTTTATTTTTTATTGAATAAGTTAAAATATTTCTAGTCTTTATTTTTTTAATTAGTGATTTCAGATTCTTATCATCATAACACATTATTGTGGTTCCATAAAATGGAAGTAAATTTATAAATTTTTCAAATGCATTAATTAAATTTTTTTTTGATTTATAAAAATCCATGTGTTCAATATCTAAATTAGTGATAATTGATATCTGATGTGGAAGTTTTAAAAAAGTTCCATCACTTTCGTCGGCTTCAACAATCATCCACTCCCCTTTTCCATAACGGTTATTATTAGAAAATGAATTTATAATACCGCCATTTACAATAGTAGGATCTAAACCTGCTTCATTAAAAATATTTCCTACCAAACTAGTAGTCGTAGTTTTTCCATGAGATCCAGCTATGGCAATAGATTTTTTATTCTTCATTAATTCTGAAAGCATATCAGCTCGAGAAAGGACAGGGATTTTCTTAATATAAGCCTCTTTTATTTCAGAATTATTTTTTTTTATAGCTGATGAATAAACGACTGCTTGGACATTTTTAATATTTTTTTTATTATGTCCTAAAAAAAATTTTACACCTTTTGTCTTTAATCTTTTTGTGTTTTCATTTACTGAAATATCACTACCCTGAATCAAATATCCTTTATCTAGCATCAACTCTGCAATACCAGACATTCCTATTCCTGAAATTCCTATAAAATGAATTTTACTGTTAATTTTCATTTATTATTAATTTATAAATTAAAGTGTTAGAGTTTTTAACTTGAATCATATCAAATTTTTTATTCATTGATTCTAATTTTTTTACATTACTATATGTTTCATAAATATGTGTTTTTGCTCTATTTAAATCATCATTATTTTGATCAATAATTATGGCTAAGTCATGTTTAGCTAATATTTGAGCATTAAAAAATTGGTGATTGTCTTTTGAAGAAGGTAGGGGGATTAATATTGAGGGAAGTTTGAAGTTAATTAAATCAACAATTGTGCCTGCTCCAGCTCTACATATTGCTAAATTAGTATTAGCTAGTATTTCATCTATATTTATAAAAAAATCTTTTAAAATAATTGGTGATTTAATATTTCTTAATTTTTCTTCTTGTTTTTTTATTAAATTTTTAGAACACTGAAATATAAATTTAGCTTTTATAATTTTTTCATTATCTATAATTTTGATTAGATTTGTTGCAAAGTTTGATACAAATTCTGATCCTTGGCTTCCTCCAGAAATAAAAATTGTAAAGTTACTCTCAGAATTTTTGTTGCTTTTGTTAAAATTTTTTTTAAAACTATTTTCTGGAGATCCTACTACGAATATTTTATCTTTAAACTTAGAATTAATTTTAGATTTAATATCAAAATTTAAAAATAATTTATTCGTAAAATTCAGAAAAAATTTATTCGTTCTGCCTATTATTGAATTTTGTTCGTGAATATAAAGTTTAACTTTATAAAATAGTTTAAATACCATACATGATAACATTGGAGAAAACGAAGCATAACTTCCAAAAGAAATAGAGTGGGATGGTTTTAATAAAAATATAATAATAAATGATTGAATTAATCCTAATATAATTTGAAATATACCATAGATTTTTAATATTATATTCCCATTTAAATTTGACGAACTAATTACATAAATTTTTCCACTATAATTATCAAAGTACTTGTAACCTCTTTTGTCAGTTATAATTGTGCAATTTATATTTTTGATAGATAAATAATTAGCAAAATTTTTCGCTGGTATAACATGCCCTCCTGTTCCTCCTGTAATTAGTAAAAAATTTTTTTTCATAATTCTTCATTTTTCTTGTTTGTAAGAGATAATAAGAAACCAAATAAAATTGCTATTGATATCATGGAAGAACCTCCATAACTTACAAATGGCAGTGTCATACCTTTTGTTGGTATAAGACCTAAAGAACTAAAGATATTAATTAAGCACTGTAATCCAAATGAGCAAATTAGACCGCTAATTGCAATAATTTTATATGGATCTTCAAGTTGCAGAACTTTTAATAAACTTCTTATTATAATAGATAGAATTATAAAAATAATTATTAAACAAAAAATGAATCCTAATTCTTCTCCAGCTACAGCAAAAATAAAATCTGTATTAGCATCAGGAATTTTTTCTTTTAAGATACCTTGCCCGGGACCCTTTCCAAGTAGCCCACCATTTTTGAAAGCTTGAATACTTAAGTCTATTTGATATGTATCAGTCCCACCCAACCCACCAAGAAATGAATTAATTCTTGATTGAACATGATCAAAAATAAAATAAGAAAAAATTGATATTCCTAATATAAATAAGAATGCAACAATAACTAAAAAAATTGATAAACCAGCAACAAATAACTGGCAAAAAAAAGTTGCTGACAGTAAAACTGTCATCCCCAAATCAGGTTGCATAAGTATTAAAGATAAAAGCAAGAAGAAAAAAACAAACAGTAAAGGTAAATAAAATTTTTTATCTTCTATAGATTTACTTATACACCATGCCGTCAAAATGACAAAAATAGGCTTAATTATCTCTGAAGGTTGTAGTGTAAAGTTAAATATTTGGAACCATCTCTTAGCACCTTTAACTTCGTAATCTAAAAAAAGTATTAACAGTATTATTATTAATAAAATAATAAATAAAAATAATGAAATTCTTCTTATATTTTTACTATCTAAGTCTGATAGGGCAATAAGTAAAAAAAATGAAAAAAGAAAAAAAATAGAGTGTCTATTTATGGACAAATTTTCATCTATAGAAAATGAAAGTATTAATCCCGTAAAACCTAATGATAATATTAATATAATGTTAATTCTATCGATTGAACTCCACCAATTCTTTAAATATTTCATGTTAAATTTATATAATTTTTAATTAATTTATTAAAATGCATACCTCTTTCTTCAAAATTTTTGTATTGATCATAAGAGGCACATGCAGGAGCGAACAATATAGTTGATTTATTTGAATTTTTTTTAATATCCTTGAAGGTTTTTTTGATAACAGATTTTAAATTTGCTGATCTTTTTACAACCAATTCTTTTTTTAATTTTTTTTCAATAAAAAATCCTGATTTTCCATAGGTATATACACAGTTAATTTTACTTTTATATTTTAGAAGAATTTCGAAATTTTTTTCTTTAGCTATCCCCCCTAAGATTAGGTAAATATTATTGTAATTTACAACTGAATTTATTGTTGAATTTAAATTAGTAGATTTACTATTATTTACTATTTTTAATTTATTATTTGTAAAAATTGTAGATGATCTAAATGGAAGACCTTTAAATGTTTTAATAACTTTAAGAAAATTAGTTTCTGGAATTTTTAATATTTTGCTACATATGTATGCTATTAAAATATTTTGGATATTAAAATGACCTTCTAAGTCTTTTGAGATTTTTTTTATAAATAATTTTCTATTTTTTTTGAAGTAATTATCTAAAATATAATCATTATTAGCGAAAAAATCAGCTGATTTATCGACTAAAGAAAAACTAATTTTATTTTCAATTCTTTTTTGATTAAATATCTTTCTTGAATAAATATCATCAATGGATAACAAATTAATTCCATTTTTAGATATAATATTTTTTTTCTGATTAATATAATCACTAATACCTCTGTACCTATCTAAATGATCACCAGATAAATTTGTTATTACTGATATTCTACTATCAAGTGACTTTACTGTTTCTAATTGAAAAGAACTTAATTCGATAACATGAACTTTATATTTTTTTTTAAGAAGAAAAGCATTGCATAATGATTCTCCAATATTGCCTCCAACAAATGTTTTAATATTATTTTTTTTTAAAATGTCTCCTATTAATTTGGTTGTCGTTGATTTCCCATTTGTGCCAGTAATTGCTATAATCTTTTGATTTGTTAAATTCGAAATATATAAATTTAAATCTCTATTTACTTTTTTAGATATATTGTTT
>CACNHT010000024.1 GCA_902620285.1 uncultured Alphaproteobacteria bacterium
TTTCAGATTTTTGATTATCTGTTCCTATCACAACTCTATCTGGTCTAATGAAATCATCAATTGCAGATCCTTCACGTAAAAATTCAGGATTAGAAACTACATCAAAAAATTTTTGATCAACTTTATTTGAAATAATTTTTTTTACTTCTCTTGTAGTTCCAACTGGTACTGTAGATTTAGTTACAACGATACAATATTTTTTTATGTTTTCTGAAATTTCTTTTGCAACTTGCCATACAAAACTTAGATCAGCTTCATCCTCTAATCTTCTTGTAGGTGTTCCAACAGTTATAAATATAATATCTGTATTATCTAAATTATTTTTTACACTAGAAGCAAAGGATAATAATTTTGTTTTATTAATATGCTTATCTAAAAGTTCATCCATTCCAGGTTCAAAAAATGGACACTTACCAGATTTAAGCTTCTCCAGTCGCTCATTATCTTTATCGATACATGTTACAGAGTAACCAAATTCAGCAAAACATACTCCTGTTACCAAACCAACGTAACCGGTACCAACGATTGTAAGATTCATCATATTTCAGGATTAATTAAAATTTCTGTCTCAATAACCTAAATATTTATCATTTGTTATAAAATAAATAAGAGATTTTTACTGGAAAAAACTCAAATTTTTATTATTTATATCGTAATTATGTCAGAAACTAAAAAAATTCAAACAGGGATAAACAATATATCAAACGAATGGTTTAGGGCTAATATAGATAGAAAAACTCTAAAAAAACTTTCTAAAAGATCAAATTTTGAGGGCTGGAAGCATATAATTATTTATTCACTATCATTAGGAGCTCTAGGTTTATTATCGATATATACATGGCATAGCTTATGGTTTTTACCTGTATACCTAGCTTATTGTACGATGTGGGGTGGTGCTGATGCTATTTGGCATGAGTGTGGTCATGGAACTGCTTTCAGAAATAGAAGATTAAATAAATTCTTCTATAACATTGCTAGTTTTATGAATAATTTTGAACCTGTTAGATGGAAGTGGAGTCACTCTCTTCATCATAGCTATACTGCTTCAGTTGATCCTCATGACTACGAAGTAGACGGAAGTATTTTTTCTAAGCACACCCTTTTCAGTTTTTTGATAAATTTTATTCCAGGTATTGGTTTCTTTACTATTCACAAATCTCTTTATGTTGAAATTATGCAACATGCTTTAGGCATTAAAACTGATGTAATGAAAGATTGCATTCCTGAAGATAAAATTAAGGATTGTATTAATAGTTCAAGAATTTTTGTTCTTCTATGGATTACAATAATAGCTGTCTCAATTTACTTTTCTACCTTTTTGCCAATATTTTTATTTTTAATACCAAAGTTCTTTGGCATTAATGGTATTTGGGGTTTAACTCAACATATGGGTCTAAAAGAAAGCGCCAAAGATCACCGACTATCAACAAGATCAGTTAGACTTAATCCGATCTTTAGTTTTATATATTGGAAAATGGAATATCATATTGAACATCATATGTTTCCTATGGTGCCTTCATATAACCTTCCTAAATTGTACGAAGTAATAAAAGATCAAATGCCAGAACCACAAACATTATATTCTGCATATAAAGAAATAATACCTGCAGTTATAAAAAAATCTAAAAATCCTGACTATTTTATTCCTGTTCAAGTTCCAAATAATTAAACTATACTTGACACATCTTCAGCTTTAGTTTTATCTATATCTTTATATGGAGTTAAGAAATTTTATTGATGGTAAATTCATTGATTCACTCTCAAAGAAAAATATTCCTGTTTTAAATCCGGCTAATCAAAAAATTGTTGGTAATATTGATGAAGCCTTAGATGAAGAAATAGATTTAGCTTTCAAAGCTGCAAAAAGAGCATTTGATAAAAGAATTTTAGTAGACATGGATGCAAAAGATAAATCGAATATGATGAGAGCTATTGCTCAAAAATTAAGAGAGCGCAAAGAAGAAGGAGGAAAACTCCTTAGCCAAGAAAATGGCAAAACGATTAAACAATGTATTGATGAATTTAAAGGTGCTGCCGATACTTTTGATTTTTATGCTGGGCTAACAGATAAAATAGAAAATAAACTTATACCTTCTGGACATGATACTTTAAATTATGTTGTACTTGAGCCTTTTGGGGTAGCTCTTCAAATTGTTCCGTGGAACTATCCTGTTTCTATTTTTTCAGGTATGGTTGCACAAAACTGGATTGTTGGAAATACCATCGTAATAAAACCTCCCGAACTTTGTCCTATATCTTCTAATTTTTATGGTCAAATATTTGAAGATGTTGGTGTTCCAAAAGGAATTATAAATATTGTTCATGGTTATGGAGAAACAACTGGTCGAAAATTAGTTCAACATCCTGGAAGTGATTATATTGTGTTTACTGGATCACCTGAAGTTGCTTCAGAGATATTAAAAGAGACAGCAGATAGAATTGTTCCAACACATTTTGAATTAGGTGGCAAATCTGCAGCTATAATTTATCCAGATGCAGACATCAATAAAGCAGTTGATAGCACTGTAAAAGGAATTTTTAAACCAAATGCCGGACAAATATGTGTGGCCATGTCCAGAGTAATTGTTCATCCTAAAATTAAAGATGAATATATGACAAAGTTAGTTGCAAAAACGCAAAAATTAAAAATAGGAGCAGGTGATGAGGAGGGAACGGAAGTAACACCTCTAATATCAACTGATCAAATGCAAAGAGTATCAAATTATGTGAAATCAGGAATACAATCTGGAGCTACTTTAACAATAGGTGGAGATAAAGCTGAAAGAGATGATGGAAATTTCTATCAACCAACTATTTTTGATAATGTTAAAGTTGATGCTACAATTGCTCAAGAAGAAATTTTTGGTCCTGTAACATCAGTATTTGATTTTGAAGATGAAGAAGAAGCAATAAATATAGCCAACTCAACTAAGTATGGTCTAGCTTCTGGAGTATTCACTGCAGATGATCAAAAAGCTAAATGGACAGCGGATCGAATTCAAGCTGGAATTATTTGGCAAAACGATTGGTTTGTTGATGGAAATAATCTTCCTGGAGGCGGTTACAAAAGATCTGGTTATGGAAGAGATGGCGGAGTTGATGGTGTTTATAGCCATGGTCAAACAAAGCGAATAAGTAAAAGACTGTACTAGTTGACATTCACAAATATTATCTTAACAATATTGTAATAATACTTTTAAATTAATTCATGGGAGGAATTATGAAATTTATTAAATTATTTTTAATCACAGTGTTTCTTCTTCCAGTTTCTATGCATGCATATGCTGCTCCAACTGGACAAGATCTTGGTGATAAATGGTGCTCAGATGTAAAAATGCATTTCTATGCTGGCGGTCCTGAGGCTGGTGGCTTTGCTGGAATAGTTGCAGCAGGAGCTATGAATGCAATAAGAGATACGGGCGCAGATGCTGAAATTATTTATTCAGAATGGGATTTTGAAAAAATGGTTCGTCAACTTAGAGAATCAGTTGGACTTGGAGTAGATGCAATTGCAATGATGGGGCATCCGGGAGATGAAGCTCTAATGCCTTTAGCAAAACAAGCTGCTGAAAAAGGTATCCTAATGACATATCAAAACGTTGATCCATCAGGTGTAAGAGCAAAATTTGGTGGCGGATACGTAGGAGCAAATTTAGCAACTCAAGGTAAAGCTCTTGCGAGAGAAGCAATTAGGCAATTTGGTTTCAAAGCAGGAGATCACGCTATAGTAATGGTTCCTATTGGAGATTACGCTAGAGCTCAAAGAGAAGATGGTGCAAGAATCATATTTGAAGAACACGGAATGACAGTTACTGTTCTTGATGGGCAACCAGCTTATGCTTCAGATCCAAATATGACTATCCCAGTTTTCTCAGCAGCGTTAAATGCAAATCCTGAAACAAAAGTAATTGTTCACTCTGGAAGTGATGTAATGAATGTTGCAGAAGGTATTGCCAAAGCTGCTGGTTATGGACCAGGAGAGTTACTTCAAATTGGATTTGATACAAGTCCACAAATTATGTCGGCGTTTGAAAAAGGATATGTTCATCTAACATCTGATCAACAACCTTTCCTTCAAGGGTATCTTCCAGTGTTATCACTTTGTCAAACAGCTGTACTTGGTACTGGTGCAATAAACCAAGATACTGGTGCAGGGTTTGTTGATACAAATAATTATCAAGCTGTTAAAGCTCTTGCTGATGCAGGCTTAAGATAAGTAAATAAACTGCTAACCCATTTTAATGGGTTAGCATTTCAAAATTTATGGAAAATATCATTGAATTAGATAATGTTACAAAAAGATTTGGCGGTATTACCGCTCTAAACAAAGCATCATTAAAAGTAACCAGGGGTGAAGTGGTAGGTTTAATTGGTGATAACGGTGCAGGTAAATCAACTTTAATTAAGACACTAGTAGGCGTTTATAGTCCTGACGAAGGTGACATACTTATAAGGGGGGAAAAAGTAAACGCTTGGAATGCACTCAAGGCTAGAGAGTCTGGTATAGAAACTGTTTTTCAAGATAGAGCTTTAACACCGCAACAATCGATAGTTAAAAATATTTTTATGGGTAAGGAACTTCGATATCCATTTGGTTTTATAAAAGAAAAAGAACAAATTTTTGAAGCTAATAGATTAATAAGAGAAATAGGTTTTACATCAAAATTAATTAATGCTGAATCTCCAGTTGGAAATTTATCTGGAGGTGAAAGACAAGGCGTAGCAATTGCAAGAGCAATTTATAATAAAGCAGAATTAATTGTTCTTGATGAGCCAACAAATAACTTATCTCTTAATGAAACACAGAAAGTTTTTGATTTTGTCTTAAATGTGAAAAAATCAAATAGATCTGTTCTATTTATTGGTCATAATATTTATCATGTATACGACATTTCAGATAGATTTGTAATTTTAGATAGAGGAGAAGTCGTTCATCAACTCAATAAGAATGACGTATCTACTCCTGAAGAACTCATGAAAATAATGAGAGACACTATAGGGGTGCACTAATGAGCAATAAAAATTCATTTTTAAGTAATTACTTTCACAGAAATGGAAGAGCTTTAGGAAGCATTGGATACTTTGTCCTATTAATGGTAATTTTTTTAATAGGTGCGCCAGAAGCTTGGATAAGGCCCAACCTTCATCAATCAGTATTTGTAATGATGCCAACTTTGATATTTTTAACTATACCATTAGTTTTTCTAGTTGCATCTGGTGAAATAGATCTTTCTTTTGCCTCTACTTACGCAGTAGCAGCTTATGTTTTTGCATTATTAGTTAAGAACGGTGTTGATCCGGCTATTTGTTTAGTTCTTGGTATTTTTACTGGAGCAGCTATTGGTGCTCTCGTTGGAACATTAATTGTTGTATTTAGACTTTCCTCTCTTGTTGCGTCACTTGGAGTATTATTTTTATTGAGAGGTGTAATTCTCTTATTATCTAACAGCAGATCCATTACGATTATGGAAATAGACAACCACTGGATCTACCCTCTTTTAGTTGGAAATTTTTATGGTTTCCCAATGCAAATTTTTTGGGCAGCAATATTTGTAATTTTTTGTTACTATTTTTTTAATAAACATGTTTTTGGTATTCATATTCAGCATGTAGGAGATAATTCTGTTAGTGCAGAACAGATGGGTATTAATGTAAATGCCGTAAAGATTAAAGCATTCATGTTTGTAGGTATAGGCTCTGCAATTGGTGGAATTTTCACAACGATGATTACTTATACATTTTTTCCAACTCAAGGATTTGGTTATTTATTGCTTGCACTAGCAGCTGTTTTTGTTGGAGGCACTCCTTACTGGGGAGGGTTAGGAACTATTATTGGAGCAGTATTTGGCGTTGGTATAATTGCCTATATGGAAATAGGAATCATTGCCATTGGTTGGAGTGGAGAGTGGAGACAATTTTTTAATGGCTTAATTATATTGTTAGCATTATTAGGGCATCGTCTTCATGGAGAAAGAGTTAGATAATGATAAATTTAGTAATCTGGAATGAATTTCTTCATGAAAAAGAAAACGATCAAGTTAAATCTATTTACCCAAAAGGTATACATGAATGCTTAAAAGAATTTTTATCAAAAGATAAAGAACTTAGTATATCCACTGCAACACTTGAAGAAAAAAATCATGGCTTATCAGAAGAGTTATTAGAAAAAACAGATGTATTAATTTGGTGGGGTCATAAAGCGCACAAATTGGTTGAAGATAAAATAGTAGATAGAATTCAACAACGAGTATTAGAAGGTATGGGACTTTTAGTATTGCATTCAGGTCATCATTCTAAAATATTTAAAAGAATGATGGGAACAACAGCTAATCTTCGCTGGGCAGAAAGAGGAGAAAAAGAAAGAATTTGGGTCTGCAATCCAGGTCATCCAATTGCAGATGGTTTAGATGAATACTTTGAAATAGAAATGACTGAAATGTATGGGGAACCCTTTCAGGTTCCAGCGCCTGATGAAACGGTATTTGTAAGTTGGTTTGAAGGTGGTGAAGTCTTTCGATCTGGTTTATGCTACAAAAGAGGGAATGGTAAAATTTTTTATTTCCGACCTGGTCATGAAGCATATCCTGTTTATCATAATAAAGATGTACAAAGAGTAATTAAAAATGCGGTTCATTGGGTAAGCCCAGAAAAAACCTCTGGTAAATGGATTGATTACTTTGGCAGAGGTATAAATAATATGGAAAGAAAAGAGCCAGTAGAACCAATTGAAATTAAAGGGCCAAAGACAGATCATACTTATAAAAAATGATTAAAATTGCTATTGTTGGAACAGGTGGTATTGCCGAATGGCATGCATCTGCTTTTAAAAATCACAAGGACTCTCAAGTTATAGCTGCATGCGATGTTAATGATGATAGACTAAATGAATTTTGTAATAAATTTCAAATAGAAAACAGATACAATAGTGTTGATGAACTTCTAGAAAATAATGAAATAGATGCAGTTACAAATACAACGCCAGATGCATTTCATAAAGAAATATCAATAAAGGCAATAAAAAAAAATAAGCATATTTTTTGCGAAAAACCTCTTGCAGAAAATTTTGAAGATGCGAAATTAATGTGCAAAGCACTTGAAGGAAAAAATTTAATTAATATGGTTAATTTTAGTTACCGCAATTCATCAGGTTACCAAGAATTATGTAAAATAGTAAAATCTGGAAAGATTGGAAATGTGTTTCATATGGATGCTAATTATTATCAATCATGGTTAACATCTAATTACTGGGGTAATTGGAAAGAAGAGGACAAATGGCTTTGGAGATTATCTACTAAGCATGGAAGTAAGGGAACTCTAGGTGATATTGGCGTTCATATATTTGATTTTGCTTCATTTCCAATTGGTAAATTAAAAAAATTAAATGCTCATTTAAAAACATTTAAATCTAAAGGTGATAAAATTAAAGATTATATTTTAGATGCTAATGACACTTTTATTTCTATGGTTGAGTTTGAAAATGGTGCTATTGGGACTGTTAATGCAACTAGATTTGCTACAGGTTATAAAAATAGATTAGAATTAAGAATATTTGGCGATAAGGGAGCAGTAAAAATTGAATTTGATGACGCTATTGCTGAAGGTAATAAGTTTATGTTTACTAAGGACACTCAAAGACAATTATCTGGTAAAGAAGATAATTTAAAATGGGAAGAGATCCAATGTGAGCCTTCTCAAACTAATTTTGTGAAATTTATAGAAGCTATAAAAAATAATAAGAATGATGAGCCTGATTTTTATAGAGGAGCTGAAATTCAAAATATACTTGATAAATGCTATGAAAGTAGTGAAAATGGTAAGTGGGTTGATATTTAATGAGACAATATAGTTGAATATTTAACTTTAAATTTATTTACTTTTTTTTATAAATAGATTCATGAATGAAAAATTAGATAATGTTGATGAAAAATGGTTTAGAGCTGAAATAAGCAAAAAAGACTTAAAACAATTATCAAAAAAAAGTGATTTTAAAGGATTGCGACACGTCACTTTGTATTTCATATTATTATTTTTCTTTGGTTATATGTCAGTTGCAACCTGGGGAACATGGTGGACAATATTATGGTTATGGTTATACGGAGTTCTTTTTTATTCTAGCAATCCTATTTGGCATGAGTGCGGTCATAGAACTGCTTTTAAATCAAAATATTTAAATGAAATCTTTTATCAGATAGGTTCTTTTATGACAGACTTCGAACCTACAAGATGGACGTGGAGTCATTTTAGGCATCATAGTAATACATCATCAGTTAATGATCCTCATGATTTTGAAGCTGCATTATTTCATGAGTACCCAAGTTTAAAAAGTTTTTTATTTAGTTTTGTACCATTTTATGAACTCATATATTTTAAAAACTCATTTAAATTTGAAACAATTAAGCATGCACTTGGATATACGACACCTGTTATGAGAGATTGCATACCTGAAAATGAAATATCAAAATGTCGTCGCATTTCTAGAATACATGTTTTATTATGGATTGCATCTTTTGCTTTATCATTTTATCTAATGAATCCACTTCCTGCACTTTTAATATTCTTCCCAAGATACTGGGGTAACATAATTAATATATTTAATATGACTCAACATCTTGGACTGCCAGAAGATATCAAAGATCACCGATATACAACTAGATCAGTACGATTTAATCCAATTTTTAGCTTTTTATATTGGCATATGGAATATCATGTTGAGCATCATATGTTTCCTTCTGTACCATCCTATAACTTACCTAAATTGAGCAATTTAATTAAAGATCAATTACCTAAAGCTAACACTAGTTTGTATGACGCTTATAAAGAAATATTACCAGCTATAGTCAAACAGCATAAAGATAATAGTTATCACATATTAAAAGAAGTGCCTTCCAGCAGTTAAATACTATTAGATTTTAATAGTTTTTTAACTTTCACTCCAATTTGTTCACTTTGAATTATTTAGCCAATTGACATTAATATAATGATGGTGAATAGGTGGTTTATATTTGTACAGTAACTGTACAATTACATTTAAGTAGGAGGAAATATGAAATTATCTCTAAAATTAATCGCTACTTTTTTTGTTGCATTAATGATGTCATTCAACGTTTTTGCTGCAAAAATTACCATTACAATGGGTGGCGATGACGAAAGAGCTATGAGAGAGCATTATAGATTTGCTCTTGATTGGGCTGAAGAAAATGGTCACGAAATTGGTTATGTTTACAGACCAGCTAGTGCAACTGATACTCTAAATTTGTATCAACAAATTTGTAGTTCAGGATCAAGTGATATCGATATTTTTATGATTGATGTTATTTGGCCAGGAATTTTTGCTGATTGTGCATATGATTTAAATAATATTTTTGATGATGCTCACAAAGCAGATTTCTTTGAAGGTATTGTAGGTAATAACACTGTTGGTGGTAAATATGTTGCTGTTCCTTATTTCACGGATGCAGGTCTTTTATACTACAGAACAGACTTACTTGATAAATATGGCAAAAGCCCGCCTTCAACATGGAGTGAATTAGCAGAAACTGCTCAGTTCATTCAAGACAAAGAAAGAGCTGCAGGAAATGCTAAAATGCAAGGTTTTGTATGGCAAGGTGCTGCTTACGAAGGTTTAACTTGTGATGGTATTGAATGGGTAAACTCATTTGGTGGTGGAAATATCATTGAAGCAGACGGTACGGTTTCAATAAATAATCCAAATGCCATTGCTGCACTTAAAACTGCTGCTTCTTGGGTAGGAACAATTTCTCCTGAAGATGTTGTTACTTACAAAGAAGAAGATGCAAGAGGTGTATGGCAAACTGGTAATGCAGTGTTTATGAGAAACTGGCCATATGCATGGAGTCGTTCACAAGCTGATGATAGTCCAATTAAAGATAAGGTTGGAGCTATGGCACTACCTGGTGGTGGATCAGATGGAAAAATGACTGGTGCATTAGGAGGCTGGCAATTAATGGTGAATAAAAATTCTAAGAACCCAGAAATTGCAGCTGATTTAATTAAACACATGACAAGTGTTGAAGTTATGAAGACTAAAGCAATTGATACTTCAAATCTTCCAACAAGACCTGTGTTATATGATGACCCAGATGTAAAAGCAGCAAACCCTTTCTTTGGTATGTTATTTGATACATTTAATAACGCTGTTGCGAGACCATCAACTGTATCTCATAAGTATTATGGACAAGTTAGTAACGTATTCTTTAATGAAGTACATTCAGTATTAACTGGTTCAAAAAGTGCTGAAGATGCAGCTGCTGCAATGGAAAAGGACTTAAAAGCACTGTCTAGAAAGTTCTAATTATATATTTTTATTACTGGCGCTTAATGCGCCAGTAATCTAATTAGATTATCATATGGCAAAAATTCAAAGAACAAAACTTTCAAAAGAAAGAATTAGATCCGCATGGATATTTTTAACACCCATGTTTATCTGTCTTGCAGTCGTTGCCATATACCCCCTTATAACAACAATAAATTATAGTTTTACAGATGCTAGATTAGGAGATTTATATAATTATAATTATGTTGGATGGTTTCATTACGAAACTCTGTTTTTTTATGATGAGTGGTGGTGGGTTTCAGTTAAAAATACTTTTATCTTTTCTTTTTTTTCTGTTTTTTTTGAAACCATAATTGGTGTCACCTTTGCTCTAATTTTAAATAACAACATGCCGGCAAGAGGTATTGTAAGGGCTGCAATTTTAATACCTTGGGCAATACCAACAATTGTTAATGCAAAAATGTTTCAATGGATGTTTAATCAACAATTTGGTGTTTTTAATGAAATTTTAATGGACTTAAGCATAATCTCGGAACCTATAGCTTTTTTAGCTTATCCTGATAGCTCTATGGCAGCTGCTATTATTGTAGACGTATGGAAAACTACTCCCTTTATAACATTATTAACCTTAGCAGCTTTGCAAATGATCCCAACAGATATTTACGAATCAACAAGAATTGATGGTGTTAGTTCATGGAAAGTATTTTGGAATATCACTTTACCATTAATTAAACCAACTTTAGTTATAGCAATTATATTTAGAACATTAGATGCTTTGAGAGTCTTTGATCTATTATATGTGCTTACTACAAATTCTAGAGAAACAGCTTCAATGTCCGTATACGCCAGACAATGGTTAGTTGATTTCATGGAAGTAGGTCAAGGATCTGCTGCATCAACTCTATTGTTTGCATTTTTGACTATTGCCACAATTCTTTACTTAATTATCACGAAAACAAGTTTTGATAGACAGGGAGTTTATTAATGAGTTGGAAAAAAATATCTCTGGTATTCTTATTGTTAATAATTTTAGTTTATACATGCTTTCCTTTTTATTGGGCAATCGTATCGGCATTAAAAAAAGCTGGTACGGGGACTTTTATTGTAGAATATTGGCCTAGTGAACCTGTTCTTAAAAATTTCATTTATGTTCTTAATAGACCAGCATTTGGTTCCACATTTTTTAATTCATTTTTAGTCTCAACATTAACTGTTTTATTTTGTCTTCTAATTGCATTAACAGCTTCTTATGCTTTAGGAAGAATTCAATTTAAAGGGAGGACAGTTTTACTCCTTGGAATTCTAGGCACATCAATGTTCCCTCAAGTAGCAATATTATCAGGAATGTTTGAATTAGTAAGAAGTCTTGGTGTTTATAATACATATCAAGGTCTTATAATGTCTTATGTTGTTTTTTCTTTACCATTCACTGTATGGATATTGACTGCATTCATAAGAGATTTACCTATTGAAATTGAAGAAGCAGCAATGGTTGATGGCGCAAATTCTTACGTGATTTTATTTAAAGTTTTTTTACCTTTAATGTGGCCAGCAATGGTAACAACAGGAATATTAGCTTTTATAGGAGCATGGAATGAATTCTTATTTGCATTAACATTAACAATATCACCAGAGGTTACAACCCTTCCTGTATTCATGGCTAGTTTTCGAGGAGAAAGTGAATTTGAAATTCCATGGCCAAATATTATGGCAGCTTCGGTTCTTGTTACTATACCTGTTTTAATTGTAGTATTAATTTTCCAAAATCGAATTGTTAAAGGACTTACTGCTGGTGCGGTAAAAGGATAAAAATCCTTTTAACTATTGATTTTTTTATAAAATTATCGTTAAATAATTTTATATTTGTATGATGAGTTTTCATACACTTGAAAGATCGCTCAAAGGAGGATGAAGTGGCAGATATAAATATAAATACTGTTAATAAATATTTTGGAGACGTCCATGTAATTAAGGATGTATCTCTAGACATCAAAAGTCAATCGTTCACAGTTCTAGTTGGTCCTAGTGGTTGTGGAAAATCAACTATGTTAAGAATGATTGCAGGACTTGAAGATATAAATTCAGGTACAATTTCAATTGATGGTCAGGTAGTTAATGATTTACCACCAAAGCAAAGAAATATTGCAATGGTGTTTCAGTCTTACGCATTATACCCGCATATGACTGTATTTGATAATATGGCTTTTGGTTTAAAATTAGAAAAAAGATCAAAAGATGAAATTAATGAAAGAGTTAATGAGGCGGCAAGAATTCTTCAAATAGAAGATTATCTTCAGAGAAAGCCAAAACAACTTTCAGGTGGTCAAAGACAGCGTGTTGCTATTGGAAGAGCAATTACAAGAAAGCCAAAAGTTTTCTTATTTGATGAACCACTTTCAAACCTTGATGCTGCATTAAGGGTTCAAATGAGAGTTGAATTAGCTAAACTTCATAATGAACTAGAAGCAACAATGATCTACGTTACTCACGATCAGACAGAAGCAATGACTTTAGCTGATGATATTGTTGTACTTGATACAGGTATCGTTTCACAAAAAGGATCCCCATTAGAACTTTATGATAGACCGAATAATATGTTCGTAGGTGGATTTATTGGATCACCAAAAATGAACTTTATTTCTAGTAAGATATTAAGCAAAAGTTCTGATGCTACAGAAGTTGATATTATGGGAATGTCAAAAATATCAGTTTCAAAAATGTCAGCATCCTCATCAGAGGGTGATTCAGTAACTCTAGGTATTAGACCAGAACACTTAGTGGTAAATGGTGACTCAGATGGATCTTGGGAAAGTAAAGTATTTGTTGTCGAAAAACTTGGTGACGTTACTTACCTATACCTTGAAAAAGATGGAGAGCCATTAGTTGCTGAAACTGAAGGACATTCAGAAATTAAAGTTGGTGATACTGTAAAAGTTGGTTTTCCTGCTGGAAGATGCCAGTTATTTGACAGTTCAGGACAAGCTTTTAAATAATAGAATCGTATTGAATATTGCCCCTAATATAAGGGGCAATACATCCCTTTTTTAAAAATTTTCAATAAATATCATAAATTTAAACTAAGATATTGATGGGCAGAGGGTTCATATTATTTCCTCCTATAAGAAGTATTCCTCTTATAAAACTTTTCTGCCCACCAAATTTGAAAAGTTATTTAAGAGGGATACAAATTATAGTTTTTGTTTCGCAGTCCAAGAATTTTCCTTATTTATTGGAATGTGTTTATTAAGAGTTAAAAGAACATTTTCAGCTAATTTTCTATACGTCGTTAATTTTCCACCATAGATGTTTAATAATGGCGCCTGTGAACCATCCTCATTTAAGTCGAATATATAGTCTCTAGTAACTTTTGATGCTTCTTTGAAATCTTCAATAAGTGGTCTAATTCCAGAATAAGAATTTACAATATCATCTCTCGATATTTGTTTAATGAAATATTTATTTACTGAATTTAATAAATAATCAATTTCACTTTCATCAATTTTTGGGTTTTCTGGTGAAACAACTTCTGTTTCTGTAGTGCCAATAAGAGAATATTCATCTTTATAAGGTATGACAAAAATTATTCTGTTATCTTCATTTTGTAAAGTGAAAGCTTTTTTCTGACTATATAGACTTTTAGTTATTATGTGACTACCTTTTACAAGTCGAATTGATTTATTTGAATTTAATTTAATGACATTGCTTAAAACTTCATTAATCCAAGGCCCGGCAGCATTTATAAGTATTTTAGATTTAAGTATAGTATTATCATCTAAAGTTATATTCCAAATATTTTTATTTCGTTTTGCGTCTATTACTTTTCTATTTTGAATAATCATAGCACCTTTTTTCTTTGCATCTTCAACATTTAACTGAACAAGTTTTTTATCATCAACTTGTAAATCATAATATTGGAAACCAATTTTAAATTGATCTTTTAAAATATTAGGCATTTCCTTTTTAATATTTACAGTTGAAGATTTTGGTATAGTTATTTTACCACCAATATTATCGTATAAAAATAATCCTAATTTAATTAACCATTTAGATCTTAAAGATTTTTGATAAGGTATAATAAAAGGTAATGGTGTTGTTATATTACTAGCAATTTTTTTAATTACTTCTCTTTCCTTGAGAGATTCACGTACAAGGCGAAATTCATAATTTTCAAGATACCTTAATCCACCATGTATTAATTTTGTAGACCATGACGAGGTGGCTGAGCCAACTGTGTTTTTTTCAACTAAACAAACTTTTAAATTTCTGCCTGATGCATCTCTAACAATTCCAGCACCATTAATCCCTCCACCAATAACTAAAATATCAAAAGTTTCATTCATGCTTAAATTTAATAAATCTATTAATTTCGTGAATTATTATTTCAGGGTCAGTTAAATGTATAGTTAAAAAACCAAGTTTCTTTGCTGCCTCAATATTCTCTTTTTTATCATCAATAAATACAGTTTCCTCTGGAATTAGATTAAAACGACTTGTAGCTAATTTATATATTTCAGCATTAGGTTTAACCAATTTTTCTTTTCCAGATATTATTAGGCCATCAAATTTATTTAAGAATGGATATTTTTTATCCATACCTTGAAATGTTTCCCAAGACCAATTTGACAAAACATAACACTCATATTTTTTATTTTTTAAATGATCTAAAACATCCACTGAATACTGAAAAATTTTTCTGAACATTTTATGATGATTTTTATAATATAATTTAATTTTATCTTCATAATCAGGATAAGTTTTGATTAGATCAGTTTCAGCATCTTTTATAAGTCTTCCAGCATCTTGTTGGATATTCCATTCATCATTGCAAATATTATTGAGAAAATTGTCTCTTTCTTCTTTGTCTTTAATTACATCTTTATAAAAATAATGAGGGTCCCAATCAAAAAAAACACCACCTAAATCAAAAAGAAATTTCATGTATAAGTATTTTGTTTATAAATAAATATTAAATGAGTACATTAATAGACTATATTCAAATAGAAATACATAAAACATATAATAAAAAATATTCCAAAAAGTATATAGAAGATAAATTAATTCCAATCATAAATTATATTTGCTCTAGTAAATCAAAAAAATTCCTATTTGGAGGCTCTCAGGGTATTGGAAAATCATCATTTATTAATATTATCTCTAAAACTATTGAAAAGTTTTATAATAAGAAAATACTTTTGCTTAGTTTAGATAATTATTATTTATCAAGAAAGCAACGATCTCAATTATCAAATAAAACACATCAATTGTTAATAACTCGAGGTGTTCCAGGAACACATGATATTGAAAAATTAATTAAAAATATAAAACAATTCAATAAAAGTAAATACCCTATCACGTCCCCTCTATTTGATAAGTTGATTGATGATACGACTAAATCAACAAAAATAACTAAAACTAAATGTGATATTCTTTTCTTAGAAGGTTGGTGTTGTGGAAGTTCAGAAATTCCAAAAAATATTCTTCATAAAAATATAAATAATTTAGAAAAAATTAAAGATCCAAAATATCAATGGAGAAATTTCTATAATAATAAATTAAAATTAGAATATAAAAAATTATTTAAATTATTCGATGAACTTATTTTTTTGAAAACATCCTCTTTTGATAATGTTTTCAAATGGCGATTAAAACAGGAAAAAACAAATCAATCAAAAAACAAAAAATCAAAAAAAATGACTCCAAATGAAATTAAATATTTTGTTCAACATTATGAGAAAATAACTAAATGGATGATGAAGGATCTAAATAAAAAAGCTCAGATCGTTAT
>CACNHT010000025.1 GCA_902620285.1 uncultured Alphaproteobacteria bacterium
TTTCCTTCCATTAGTTTGAATGTTTCTGAGGTTTCTTTTGTAATTTCAGGATTAGCATGATTTACAAACAAACGTGGCAGATATAAAAGTCCGGCCATCCAAGCTATGATACTAAAAATATGAATAACTTTCAGAGTATTAAATAACATTATTTATTCCCATACCGCGTGAGGAGGCATTGACATTAATATAGCATCAACATTCCCACCAGTCTCTAGACCAAATTTTGTACCTCTATCATATAATAAGTTAAATTCAGCATAGCGACTACGCTTAACTAATTGTATCTTTTTTTCCTCTTCATTCCACTCCTCATCCTTAAGTGAAATTAAAGTATTTTTGATAAACTGATGAAAATAAGTACCTACGCCTTGGACAAATTCAAAATCTTTTCCCCAATCGCCAGTTTGAAGGTAATCAAAAAATATTCCTCCAACACCTCTTGGTTCGTTTCTATGTTTAAGAAAAAAATAGTCATCACACCATTTTTTAAATTTAGGATAATATGATTTATCATACTTATTACACAAAACTTCTAAACCACGATGATATTTTTTCTCATCCTCAAATATTACACAGGGTGTAATATCCATGCCTCCACCAAACCATTCCTGAGTGGTTTTAATAAATCTTGTATTGAAATGCATAGAAGGAATTTTAGGTGAAACAGGATGTAATACAACACTGATGCCGGTTGCATTATAATTTGGATCTTCTTTAGCACCTGGAATAGCATCTCTCATATTTTCGTTAAATGTCCCAGAGACGGTAGAAATATTTACTCCACCTTTTTCAATAATATTACCCTTAATTTTACTCATTTTACCACCACCATCACCTTTGTGATCCCAGTTACTTATTTCAAATTGATTTTCATCAATGTTTTGAATAGTTTCAACTAAGTTATCTCGTAATTTTTCAAACCATTCTTTTGCAGTATTAAATTTGGGATCAGCAATCATAATGGCCAACCTTGAGTATGTTTTTTTATCAGATTTACAAAAACGTCTATGTGATCATCGTGATCATTCAAGCAAGGTATATAATGATAATTTTCTCCACCTGACTCCATAAAATATTCTTTATTTTCTTCTTCAAGTTCTTCAAGTGTTTCAAGACAATCACTACTGAAACCAGGAGATATTATATGTATATTTTTAATCCCTTGTTTTGGTAATTCTTTTAATGTTTCACTTGTATATGGCTTTAACCATTCCTCTCTTCCAAATCTACTTTGGAAAGTAGTCATTATCTCATCATCGGATAATCCCATATGTTCTTTAACAAGTCTTGTGGTTTTAAGACAAAAGCAATGATACGGATCACCATTAGTCAAATACCGTTTTGGTATACCATGATAACTAAAAATAATTTTTTGTGGTTTTGAAGTTTTTTTCCAAAATGACTTTATTGAATTTGACAATGCTTCAATATAATTTTTTTCTTCAAAGTACTGATTGATAAAACGCATTTCAGGTATCCAACGCCATTTTTGCAATACATTTGTTACTTCATCAAATGTACTACCTGTTGTTGCAGCACAATATTGCGGATACATAGGTAGAACTAATAATCTTCTTACTTGTTTTTTTTGAAGTTTTAACAAAGCATCTGGAATAGATGGATTGCCATAGCGCATCCCAACTTCAAAAACTATATTTTCATTTTTCGAAGAAAAAGATGATTGGATTTTATTTAGTTGTCTGTTTGCGATATCTAAAAGTGGAGAACCCTTATCAGTCCAAATTTGTTTGTATGCTTCTGCTGATTTTGATGGTCTGATTTGTAAAATTACTAGCTTCAATATAATTTGCCATAAGATTTTAGGTAATTCGATTACTCTAGGATCTGATAAAAATTGATTAAGATAAACTTTTAGTTCTTTTTTATTTGGAGCATCTGGAGTGCCTAGGTTAGTAATTAAAACACCAATTTTTTCTTTACTACCGTGCTCATAATCTTTTTCACCTATATATTTAACCATATCTATTAGCTAAATTCTTTTCTGATATTTTCTATAAATAAATGAACATTTTTTTCTGGAGTATTTTTGTTAATTCCATGTCCAAGGCCACAAATCCAGCCATTAAGATTTTCAATTGATTTCATTTTTTCAATAAAATCTTTTAAATCACTAAGAAATGTATCTGATTCACTCAACATTAATTGTTCATTGAAATTTCCCTGAATAAATCCATGTTTTTGATTTTCAAACATAGATATTAGATCTATTGTGTGATCATAGCCAAAACCAGCAAAGGGAAAACTGATAATAGAATTTAGATCTGTTGAACTTTTACCTCTTGAATAAAAGCCAACTTTATTTGGAAAAGAAATTGCAATCTCTTCCAAAAATTTGGAATAAATTTCATGAAAATTTATTTTATCTAAATCATACAAGGAACTATCAAAAATCATCACAAGTTCAACACCTGCATCTAATTGTAATTGAATATTTTTCTTTAGAAGGGGTAAGAGAATTTTTGAAATAAATTCTAAATTCATTTTAGTGTCGATTAAATCAAAGTTATTATTTCCAAATGCATATTTTGATAATGTCCAAGGTCCGCCAACAAATCCAATTAAACTTTTATTATTTGGCAATTTCTCTTTTGTTATTTTTATAGCTTCAAATTGAAATTGCATATGCTCAATGCCGCGATCAATATTACTATAATCATTAATGTTTTCTGAATTTATATAAGTATTAAATTTAGGTCCTGGGTCAAACTTTAATTCTAAACCAAGTCCTTCTAAGATGAATAAAATATCACTGAATAAAATTGCAATATCGTAATCAAACTCTTGTATTGGACCAAAAGCAACTTCTGCGGCTAGATCCGGAGTTTTACATAGTTCTTCAAAAGTATATTTTTCTTTGAGCTTGCGATAATGCGAATGGTACCTTCCAGCCTGTCTCATAAACCAAATGGGCGGTGTTTTTTGAATATTTCTTTTGAGGGCATTTTCGAATAAAATATTTGTCATTTTTAAGCTTTTAGTAATTTTTTCTTCCAACTATCATAAGATAGCTCAACAAAAAGATTTTTATCATTACCTAATATTTTACTAATCTCATTGTATGTATTTCCTGGGCCACAAAAATGATATTTTTCTATAATTTTAGGATATTTATCAATACTCGCCTTAAAAGCTGAACTGCTCATCCAATAAAAGTACTTTTTCTTTTCTATATCTATTTCAAAATCAATAGACTCCAATTGATACGTTTCAATTTTATTTTTTATCGAACTTTCAGGAGATTGAGAATGAGTTAACTTAACCCAAGAATTATTTGTAAGTGAATTAATATCTTTATCAAAATCCTCACCCAAACCATCTGAAGTTCCATTCACCCAAACACCTCTTTCAGATAAATTTTTCCATGTTCTTAAACCACTGGTCCAAATAACATTATTTGATTGGATTTTTGACTTATCTGGGATTGAGCTAATTCGTGAAACATAAATACATTTATTTTGTAAATTATTTATATCATCGACATTTTCATTTAATTGTTTTCTGGAAAAAATTTTATAATTTTTTAAATTTTCAGGATAAATTTCATCAGTTGTATTACAAGAAAAACTTATGTCTTTTGAATCAATAAAATCCCAGCTCTCAAAATGATTGCCATTTTCATCTTCACCCCTTTTAGATACAACTAATCCTAATTTATGTGAGATATAAGATACTCCTATTTTTTGGTGACATCCTCCTCCATAATTTTTTAAAATATTTCTTTCTTGAATAACATTTGAATAATCTTTGGAATAATTAATATCATTTAAAATTTCGTTAAGTTTATTATCTTTAATTCTTGTTTCAATCGCTAGAGCTCCTTGTCCAGGAGAACAAGGGTTTATAGACAATGGTAAAACAGACCATAGACATTCATTAATATATTTTTTTAGAGTTATTTTTAATTCATTAAATTCAGAATAATTATTTAAAAGTAATCTATCAATTGCTGCCTTAGCAACAATAAAACCATCACTATTAGGATCTTCCAAAAATTTTTTAAATCTTGTGGGTATGTTACCTCTTATATTTTCAAAGCAAACTTCATCAAACTTTTGTGGAAGATAATTTTCAATAAAATTTTCTAAATTATATTGTCTTCGAGGTGATGAGCAAAGAATAGTAATTTTCTTACTATCTAATGTTATGTTTTTTTTTAAGAATAATATATCTCGTTTATCAGCACGTTTTAATGTAGCAGCAATTTTAGTTTTCTCTCCAACTTCAATTGGAAGATCTTTCCAAGAATGGACAATTAAATCACATTTATTATTTATTAATTCATCTCTTAAATCATTAGTAAAAACACCTTCTGTTGGCATTGCAGAAAGAGGTGTTTTTAAATCTTTATCTCCTGAAGTACTTCTTGTTAAAAATTCTATTTCTACAAAAGGATGTTTTGATTGCAAATAATCGGAAAATTCACGTGCTTGAATTATTGCCAAGTCACTTTTTCTAGATAAAATTCTTATTTTCATTACTTATATTTCTATAAATAACACTATATTGTAAAATTAGTAATGGTTGAATTTAAAGGTACAAGATCTTCGTGGGGCTTGGTTGCAAAACTTTTTCATTGGTCATTGGCACTTCTTCTTTTTTGGCAAGTTGCAACAGGGATTAGCCTTCATAATATGGAATTTTCTCCACTTAAAATGGGTTTTATTATTACTCATAAATTTTTTGGCACCTTAGTCTTTAGTTTAGTTGTGCTTAGATTAATGTGGAAATACATATTTAATACTCATCCTAAATATGAAAATATTCCTTTATTTCATAAATTGGTTTCAAATTTAGTCCATTTTGTACTTTATGGTTTAGTTATTCTTATTCCTATTCAAGGTACCTTTATGACATGGCTTGGAGGAGAAGATGTTCATCTCTTGGGATTAATTAAAATACCACCTTTAATCGAAGAGAATTTTTTTTTATACCCTCAAGCTTTAGCTATACACTACTACTCAGCAATTATGTTAACAGCTCTTTTTTCACTTCATATATCAGCGGCGTTGTATCATCGATTTATAATTAAAGATAAATATGGTGTCTGGAGGAGAATGTCTTTTAGTAGAAATAAGGTGTGACAATTCATTCAATTAAACACTTACAATTAAAGATTGGGTAAGATATCTAACATTTATGCAATACAAAAATTTCTTTAAATCTGAATTAAAAAATTTAAAAGATCAGGGTCTTTATAGGGACTTTAGAAACATAGACAGACCTATAAAAAGTTTTCCAAATGCAGATGAAAGTTTCAAAAATAAAGAGAGAGAAGTAGAGGTTTGGTGTTCTAATGACTATTTGAACATGAGTCAGCACCCAGAAGTCGTAAATGAAATTGTAAAAACACTACTTGAATATGGATCTGGCTCAGGTGGAACAAGAAATATTTCTGGTACATCAACCTATCATACTAAACTTGAAAAAAAACTGGCAAATGTTCATAATAAAGAGGCGGCATTAGTTTTTGCTTCTGCTTATACAGCAAACCAATCTACTTTATGGACTTTAGGAAAAAAAATTAAAGATATTGAAATATTTTCTGATGAATTAAATCACGCATCTTTAATACAAGGTATTAAGAATAGTGGAGCTAAGTGTCATATATTTAAACATAATGACATTGATCATTTAGAAAAGTTACTAAAAGAGTCAAATGTAAATAATCCTAAGTTAATCGTTTTTGAAAGTTTATACTCTATGGAAGGTATAAGATCGCCTATATTTAAAATTGTAGAGTTAGCAAAAAAATATAACTGTATGACATATTTGGATGAAGTTCATTCAGTTGGACTTTACGGTGAAGAAGGTAAAGGTATTGCAGTAGAAATGGGAGTTGAAGATAAAATAGATATTATTAATGGAACTTTAGCAAAAGCATATGGTCAAATGGGAGGGTATATTGCAGCTAGTTCAGAAATAATTGATTACATTAGAAGTTTTGCTCCAGGTTTTATTTTTACAACTTCAATCTGTCCATCAATTGCTGCAGGAGCAGCTAAAGCAATAGATATTGTTTCTCTGGCAGAACAACTAAGAATAAGAATAAAAGAAAATGCAGCTTTAATAAGAGAAAATTTAGATTCCTTAGCAATCCCTTATTTGGATACAAATTCTCATATCGTAGCAGTATTAATTAATGATCCTTTTTTATGCAAAAAAGTGTCTAAAGATTTAATTGATGATCATGGAATTTATGCACAACCAATTTTTTACCCGACTGTACCAAAAGGTTTAGAAAGACTAAGAATAACTGTTACCCCAAAACATAGAAAAGAGCATATCGAAAAAATGATTAAGGCTCTTGATACAGTTTGGTCTAAAAATAATTTACCAAGAAAAAATATTAATAAAGTTACAGCAAATATTTAAGTTTTAATATTGATATCAATCTGCCTAGCAGCAAAACCATAATAAACTACAGCTAACGTTATTATGAAACCTCCAATTATTACAGTTGTACTTGGTACTTCATTAATCCCAAAAATAGGAAGCCAAACCCACAGAACTCCTCCAACAACTTCCATTAACGATAAAAGTGCTAGCTCAGCTGAGGGTAAATATTTTGCTCCAAGACTGTAAAGTATTAAGCCGGCTGCAACAATTATTCCATGAAGTATACTTAAATAATTATTTATTTCAGGCATTAAAATAAAAGGTTCAAAAGAAAATCCTAAGATAAAGAATGCAAATATTGCACAAAATATTCCTGCTAAAACAACTGTCGTAAATTTTGGTGTTTCAGGTTTCCATCTTATTGTTACAGTATACAAAGCAAAACCAGTTGCAGAAATAAATCCTATTATTGCACCTAAAGCAGTTCCAGAAATACTGTCATTTATAATCATTACGCACACACCTATAAATGCTACAACCATGGCAATTAATGTTGATCTTTTTAGTATTTCGCCAAGAACAAAATAACCAACAATGGCTGCAATAAATGGCATCGCTGCTAACATAAATAATGTTACGGCAGCCGTAGTCATAGTAATAGAAAAAATAAACCCAGTAAAAGCTGTTGCTAGAAATAAACCTCCAAGTATAGATGGTATTCCTATTTTGAGAAAATTTTTATAAAAAGCAAATCCTTCCCGAAAAAATAAATATATAAGAAGTATAATTGAAATAGTTAGGCCTCTATAAAATAAATATTGAAAAACATATTGATGACCATCCACCATATATCTAACAGTTAACGCTCCAAAACTCCAAAAAATTCCAGCAAGAAAAACTACACTAAAAGCATAAAGATAAGAATTTTGACTCATTGTTTAAAGGTCAAATCATTAATTTAGATAAAAGTAAATTAATAATTTAGTTATTTATTTGAATACCAGTTTCTTTACTTCCTGAGATCTTTAAATTCACTTTATTGTCATCATTTTTTTGTATTTCAGATACGTCTGACATTTTGCAACTGGCAATAAAAAGAAATAAAATAATTATTGGCAACTGCCTATAGAACCAAGAGCACATTTTTTACCGTCTATCCATATAGCATTTGACAAATTTGCTTCATCAAACATTGCTCCAGAAATATTAGCACCAAGTAGATTTGCCTCATATAGATTTGCACCTTTAAAAGTCGCTCCAAAGAGATTAGATCCCTCAAAGTTTACTTTTGCAAGGTTTGCATTATCAAAGTTAGCATTATTACAATTAGCTCCCTGTAAATTTGAAGCGTATAAATTTGAATTACTGAAATTTGAGAAGATAAAATTACCAATAGATAAATTTGAATTATTAAGTTGAGATTTTTCAAAATTGGATAAAGATAAATTAACTCCTGACATTTGAGAATTTGCCAAACCAGTACCAGAAAGATCGAGATTTTCTACAAAATTACAATTAGTCCAATCCACCTCATTTGCTGGTTGATCACTGCATGCAGCAAATACAGAATATGAGCTAAAGAAACTTAAGACAAATAAAATTAAAAATCTCATATTTAATTTTTATGATCATTTTATGTTAAATTTAAGGCAAATTAGCGTGAAGTGAGTTTTAATTCAATCCTTCTATTCTGTTGTAGATCACTCTCAGTTTCTCCATTACTGATAGGATAAAACTCTCCATATCCTGCAGATGCTAATCTATTTGGTGGAAAACCTAGATCAAGAAGAAGTTTTAAAACTGTATTAGCTCTAGCTGAAGATAATTCCCAGTTAGAAGGATATCTAATTGTTTGGATGGGTTTTTTGTCAGTGTGTCCCTCTACCATGATAATCCAGTCAATATCTGAAGGAATATCATTAGTAGTCTCTTTTAAAGTAAGACCAATTTCACTTAACTTTTCTTTGCCAGATAGTTGTAAATCTGCTGAAGCAGAATCAAATAATAGCTCTGATTCAAAAATAAATCTATCTCCTACAATTTTAATGTCTTTTCTATCACCTAAAATAGATTGTAATTTTCCGAAAAACTCAGATCTATATTTTTGGAGCTCAAATACTTTCGATGTAAGGGCTTTGTTTAACTTTTCACCTAACACCTCTATTTCTAAATCTTTAATCAAAGCCTGGCTTTCACTAGCTTCTAAAGCATCATTAAGTAAAGCTATTTCTTTTTGCAAGGTATCAATTTGATTAGAAAGAATTTCTACCTGTTCTAACGTTTTGGAAGCTTGTATTTCCATATTTTTAATTTCTTCAAGTGATGTTTCTTTTTGTGTTTGATTTTCTTGTTCTAATGAAACAATTTGACTTTGAAGTAACTCAAGTTTTTCTAGTTGTTGTTTTTGTTTATCTTCTGACAAAGAAAGAACATTATTTAGTTCAGATATTTTTCCTCGCAAATTAAAAATTGTGCTATCTTTCTGAATTAAATCTTTATTTAATCTTGCTAATTCTTCATTTTTAAACCTAATTGCATCAAGTTGTTCATTAAGTGATGCATCTTTTAAACCTAGACTATCATTAATCTCTAAAAGATCATTCATAAGTTCTTTATATTGAGAAATTTGACTTTGTAGTTCTTCATCTCTCAATGATAGTTCAATGTTAGTCTTTTCTAATTCATCATTTAAGCTTAGAAGCTTTTCATTTTTTATTTTTAATTGCAAGTAACTGCTCTTCAATTCCTCCTTCCTCTAAACCAAGACTTTCGTTAATGTCCATTAAATTTTCATTCTTCTCATTTAATTCTGCTATTGTAGATTTGAGAGATTTTTCACTTTCAAGTAGTTTAAAATTAGCATTATCTAATTCTTGATTAAGTATTTTTAGCTGATCAATTCTTGTTGCAAGTGCTTTATTAATTCGTTCTCCGAGCCCCTCGGTTTCAAGTAAAGTAATTTCTTGTCCTTCATAAGTTTCTAATGCATTTGCAACTATTCTCAGTTCTTTTAAAAGACTACTAATTTGCTCAGATAAAGCTATTATATTTTGTTCCTGAACAAATATTTCTGATCGTTTTTTTGCAACATCAGTTTGTAATTGCTCACTTAATAATTGCTCACTTTGTAAATTTAATTCTGTATCTTCAAGTTTTTTCTCAGTTTCAGAAAGAGTTGAAAGAGCTTCTTCTTTATCTTTAGTTTCAATAACAAGTATTTTAGATAATTCATTTATTTGTGTTCTTAAATCTTGAAGGGCCTTATCTCGGCCAGATATAGCATCACTCAGATATATTTGCGAAACAGTAAAAACCATTAGCACAAATATGATTACTATTAAAAGAGTAGCTAGAACATCAACAAAACCTGGCCAAATATTTGTTGTATCAGCAAGTCTATTTCTTAAAGACCTAGTAGACATTATTATTTTTTAATTTTCTTTAGTTCTTTTTCAATTTTCTGAAAATATTCTTTAACTTTTTTTGCTTCCAATATTCCATTTTTGCTTAAAGCTTCTGTAAGGTTCATTAGTGTAGATTGTGTGTTTAATTGCGAAGATAAGAAATTTGATAATTGTTTATCAAGATTTGAAGAGTTGGAATTGATTTTGTTAAGTATTTCGTTAAACTTCTCTAAATTGTTTGAAATTTTAGTTTGATTGTCAGATGATTTTTTAAAAGCATTTAGGAGGTTTTCTAAGTTATCATAGATTTTTTGAATTGCTTCACCTGTAGGCTTATCTTCTACTTTAGAAAAATCTGGAGAAGAATTACTATTAAGGATTTTTTCAAAGTATTGACTAAATTTATTTTGAGCTTGTCCAAGATTTAAATCAAGTAATCCTAATATTAAAGAGCCAGCTAATCCTAATAAAGAACTGCTAAATGCAATACTCATTCCTTCAAGTGGAGCATTTAATCCATCTTTAAGAGAATTAAAAAAGCCTGCAACATTTGTATCATCTATACCTAGGCCGCTGATAACATTGCCAACAGATCCAATGGTTTTTAGAAGTCCCCAGAAAGTTCCAAGGAGTCCTAAAAAGACTAGCAAGCCTACCAGGTAACGAGAAGTTTCTCTTATGCTTATCAAAGTCATATCAGAATTCTCTATCAATCTATTTATTGATGAACTTTTAAAAACAAATTTTCCGTCAAGATTTTTTAATTCAAGAGAAATATTTTTGTCTTGCCTTCTTAAATTAGAGAATGCTTCTATAGAATTTGTAATATTAAAGTTCGAGAAAGATATATATTTGTAATTTAAATTAATGAGATGAAAAAAATTAAATATAATTCCAGTTAACAGGGCTAATAAAATTATAATGTTAATAAAAATATTTGATATAAAAGCATTTTGTAGAACTGGGTATAATAAAACAACAATAACAAAGACAGCTACTAAGAAAATTGATGCTCTAATTATATAATTATTTAGGGATAGCGCCATAAGAGAAAGATTATATTACCTGTCTTGGAAATTCAATAAATATAAACTGTTTAGTTGTAGATATAATTTCTTGTGAGAGGCAAATTGTTAATATTTTTTGCAATTTGTATTTGGAAAACAACATTACCCATATTTACAAAGGAATACTTACTTGCCAATAGATAAAACTCCCACATTCTAAAAAAACGCTGATCAAACATACTTATAATTTTATCTTTATTTTCAATAACATTTTGATACCATTTTGAAAGTGTGTGAGCGTAATGTAGTCTTAATACTTCAACATCTGTTACATTTAAATTAAGTTTTTGTGTTGCATTCATTACTTCAGATAATGATGGAATATAACCACCAGGAAAAATGTATTTTCTTATCCAAGGACTTGTAGCAGTTGGTTTACCCCTTTGACCAATTGTATGCAAAAGAAAAACACCATTTTCTCTCAGAATATCATTAGCTTTACTTAAATAAGTTTTAAAATATTTAACACCAACATGCTCAAACATACCAACTGATACTATGCGATCATATTTTTCGGTCTCATTTCTATAATCTTGTAGTGCAAAAGAAACTTTATCAGCCAAACCTTCTTTTTGTGCTCGCTCAGATGCAGTTTTAAATTGATTTTCTGAAAGTGTAATTCCTTTAACTTTGGCTCCAGTAGATTTAGCTATTTCAATTGCCATTCCTCCCCAACCACAGCCAATATCAAGAACATCCATATTTTCTGTAATTTGAAGTTTTTTAATTATATGTTGTTTTTTTATCTTTCTGCGCTTGATCCAAACTCATATTGGGATTGTGAAAATATGCGCAAGAATATTGCATATCCTGATCAAGAAATAATTTATATAAATCCTCATTTATATCGTAGTGGTGTGCTACATTTTTTTTTGAATTTACAAGCTGATTAATCTGCTGAAATGGCATGAAAATAGAAGATAAATATTCATAAAATTTATAAAACCTATTGTTAGAAATAAAGTCATCGTAACAATTAGTTATTAAATTAAGAAAGTCTTCTATAGTGCCTTTTTCTACAACTAACTCTTCATTCATATATGCTTCACCTATATGCAGATTAGGGTTTAAGAATAGTTTTCTTTCAATAGATTTGTTTTTTAGTCTTATACAAACGTGAGGGTTTGAATTTCCAAATATATGAGTCTTGTCATTAGAATCTATGATTTCTAATGTTCCATCAAAGTTAAGTTTTTTCAGTACACTGAATAACATTTTTTTTTATTTTAAGAAAAACGTCTCTTATGTCAATAACTCTAAATTATTAACATTTGATGAGAAAATAATTTGTAGAGATTAACTTAAGCAGCAATACGACGATTTTTTTGAGCTTCTTTTTCTTTTTTAAGCTCTTTTTCGTCAATATAGGCAACATCACAGTGACTCTTACAATAAGGCTTCCCAGCAACGGTATCAGCTTCACAAAAATGAAAATCTTTTTCTTGTGGATCTCCAATTGGCCATTGGCAACTTGAGAAACTGTGCATCACACTGTTTTGTTTAAAATAGTTTTTTAATATAGACATAATAATTTTGTTAATTTCGAGGTAGTTTATATTTATGAAAAAACCAGTATTCAACATTAAATATAAAAAAGTTGTTAATTATCAATATGTTAGTATCTAAATCTTTTTGACCTACTATATGTAGATACATAATTTATAAGAAAAACGAATCGATTTATCGAAAAAATAAAATTATAAACAATAGTGCCAAAAAAAACAGATAGGATTTGATTATAAAACTTTTAGTTAATTTGGATTTAGGAGGTTTTCTCAGATAGATAAAGAAAACAATAGTACTCCAAAATAATAAAAGTATTACCCAGCCTGTTAAAAATGCATAATAAAAATCGACAGACATTAGTTCCCTAGAGAATTAATCTATATTGCGCAGTGTAAACCTGTTTTTTGGATATATTTTTGATGATATTCTTCAGCTTTATAGAATTCCTTTGCTTCTGATATTTCAGTAACAATATTTAATCCAGCACTTTTAGCATATTCATTTTTAGAATGAATAGATTTATTTTTTTGATCTTCGTTATAATAATATATCGCTGATCTATATTGTGTTCCAATGTCGGGACCTTGTCTATTTAAAGTGGTAGGATCATGACACTTCCAGAAAACCATCAAAAGATCTTCATAAGATATTTTAGAATTATCAAATTCAACTAAAACAACCTCAGTATGATTTGTATTTCCTTGGCAAACACTTTCATAAGAAGGGTTAATAGTATCGCCTCCAGAATAACCAACTAAGGTATTTATTACACCTGGAGTTTTACAAAATGTTTCTTCCACACCCCAGAAACAACCTGCACCAAATAATGCTTTTTCCATGTTTATAAATATATATGTAATATAAAATATATCAATTTTTATGAGCCCAAAATTTAAAATTTTAGATAAAAAGAATATTCACGACGGTTTCTTTAAAATGAATGAAGTTACTCTTAAATATAAAAAATATGATGGAAATTGGAGTAAAGAAATAAAAAGGGAGTTATTTGGTGGCGCACAAGTATCTGCAGTCTTACCGTATGACCCTATAAATAAAAAAATTGTTTTAATTCAACAGTTCAGACCAGGGACAATTTCTAAAGATAATCAAAATTATCTAGATGAAATAGTTGCTGGAATAATTGACTCTGGTGAAACTCCAGAAGATACTGCAAAGAGAGAATGCTTGGAAGAAACTGGATGTGAAGTAAGTAATCTTACATCTATACAAGGTTACTTTCCTGCCCCAGGATCATCTGAATCTTTTTATAATCTTTTTTTAGGCGAGGTAATTGCTCCCGATAAAGAAATTATAAGAGGTCTGGAGAATGAAAATGAGGATATATTAGTTAAAAGTTATAGTTTTGATGAGGTAAAAACAAAAATGAATAAAAAACAAATTTTAAATGGGCTTACACTAATAGCATTACAGTGGTTTTTTTTAAATATTGAACGAACCTAAGTTCCTATACCTCTTTCATAGGGTTGAACTAATTCTTTACATATTAAGTTCATATCTAAAGTCTCAACATTTTTATCTATAGTTTGATATTCCTGACACTCATATACTTCGTTATTTTTTTGGAGAACTGTAACAAATAAAATTATTGTTAAATCATTTATAACCTCTATGTCACTTATAGCGTAGCTTTTAACTTCAAATCCCTCATTAATAAGATCTTTATAAGATTTCTCTGACTCTAGCCATTGATCTATATTTGGATTAGCTATTGAAAGGTTAGAAAAAAACAAAAATACAGAAAATAAAAAAATAGTTAGTTTTCTTTTAGCCATTGTAGAACTTCATTTATATGTTTGTTAGGAGGAAAAATAGGGTAGAATACTTTTTTAACAATATTTTTTTCCACAATAAGAGTTGATCTTTTAAAATAAATTTTGTTTTCAATTTCAAAATAAGGCATTTTTAATGAATTGAGCAAAATATTTTCTGAATCACTTAAAACATCATAGGGAATTGCTAATCTATCTGTCATTTCCTTAATATAATCTATTGTTTGAGTTGATATTCCTATAGGCAGCGCATTTAGTTTGATTAATTCTTCATAATTATCTCTAAAACTACAGGTCTCCACAGTACAGCCAATGGCTCCTGGAGTTTGATTCCAATTTTTAGGTAAACTTTCATTTGGATTACCTGTCATAGAATAAAAATATAAAATTAAACGGAAAGTGTCAGATCTTTTTATTTTTAATAGATTTCCCTGTTGATTTTTAAGAGAAATATCCGGCAAAAACTTATTTAAAAGATGATCAGCTTTTCCATCATTTTGCGGTTTAAGAAATTTACTATAATCCATACTAATTTGTCTTGTATAATCCAATTCTATATATCATAAGATAGTTTTATGACTCAAATTAAACCTCTATCTAGTATGGAAACTCCTCGCTTTGCTGATGTTGCTACTTTTTTTCGTTTACCTGTTGTAAAAGATTTAAATAAATTAGACTACTGTGTTGCAGGCGTACCATGGGATGGAGGAACTACTAATAGACCTGGCGCTAGACATGGGCCAAGAGAAATTAGAAATGCATCGTCACTTGTAAGGCTTTATCACCCTGTTTCACTTAAGAGCCCTTATGATAAATTTAATATTGCAGATATTGGTGATTGTCCAGTAAATCCAGCGGACCTAAATGATAGTTTAGATAAAATAGAAAAATTTTACTCAAATATTTATAATTCCAAAACAATACCATTATCAATTGGAGGTGATCATTTAATTAGCCTACCAATTCTTAGAGGTATAGCAAAAGAAAAACCAATCGGTTTATTTCAGTTTGATTCTCATTCTGATACTTGGGACACTTATTTTGGAGGATTTAAATATACTCATGGCACACCATTTAGAAGAGCTATAGAAGAAAATCTAATTGATCCAAAAAAATATGTAATCCTTGGTCTTCGTGGAGCTTTATATGATCCTGAAGATTTAAGTTGGGCTAGAGAACAAGGTGTAACTATTATTACTATAGATGATTATTATGAAATGGGATTTAATAAATGTATTGAAAAAATTTATGAAGTTCTAGTTCATACAGATACTTATTTTACATTTGATATTGATGGAATAGACCCAACTTTTGCACCAGGTACTGGCACTCCAGAAGTTGGAGGTTTTAATGTGAGAGAGGCACAAACTATTATAAGAGCACTAAACAAAATCAATTTTGTAGGAGGTGATGTTGTAGAGGTATCACCACCATTTGATGTAAATAATATGACTTCATTAGTAGCAGCAACAATTGCCTTTGAAATGCTTTGTACTATGACAAAAGTAAATTAAAACTCTTCGAAATTTGAAGCTCCAACACATAAAACATTTTTTAAATCTAGATATTTATTAATATTATCTTTATTGACTCCACCTGTTGGAATAAATTTTATATCCTTTAGAATATTTTCAATTGATTGTAATTTTTTTTGCTCTCCATTTAAATTTGCTGGAAAAAATTTAATTATTTTATAACCTTTTTTATATAGATATATAAATTCACTAACTGTTTCAGCTCCAGGAATATATAATAAATTATTAATTTCTAAAACCTCATCAACAATTCCAGGAGAAACAAAAAAGTTAAAATTATGATCTTGACCTTTAATAAAATCTTCTTTTGTTAAAACTGACCCTAACCCAA
>CACNHT010000026.1 GCA_902620285.1 uncultured Alphaproteobacteria bacterium
TTTTCAGTTTTTATTATTTGCAATACCTTCATTTCTAGTTTTATCTTTTGTTTTTAATTTAGAACTTACAAGTATACTTGCTGCTGGTGGTATAGTATTTGCCGCAATAGCTCTTTCTCTACAATCAAGTTTATCAGATTTAATTAAAGGTATTTTTGTAAATATTGAAAGACCTTTTGCGATTAATGATTGGATTACAGTTGATGATAAAACGGGTTACGTCGAGAACGTCACATGGAGAAGTACAAGAATAAGAACATTTGAAAATACTGAAGTAATAATTCCCAATGAAATAGTTGCAGATTCAATCTTAACTAATTGGAGTAAGCAAGATAAAGAGAAAATGAGTGAGGGTTTCCATATTTTTAATAAACTATATTTTCATCCCTCTCATGATCCGGAAAATATTTCAAAGTTACTCTATAATGCTCTCAAAAAAGCTAAACCAGTTGATGGAAGAGAACAATTAAATTTGCAATGGGTTCGTTTCATTGGCGCTACAGATAGAGGTTTGGAGTTTGTTGTTGCCTTTGATTGCACAAAAAGAATTTTAAAAAATTCAATGCAAGATAGTGTTATGATGGAAATTCATAAAACTTTAAGACATGCTGGCGTACAAATGTCTGCAGGGAAACTTTATGGTAAACTTGAGGAAGATGCAGGATTGCATGCTCTTGATATACATAGGAGTAGAGACGATTATGACAAAAAACAGGTTAGTGAGTTTAATCCTTACAATGAGTCAATTAAAAATAGAGTTTTACTTCAGAAAATACCTATTTTTATGTCTTTAAAAAATGAAGATTTAGATGAAATTGCAGAGAATGCAGAAAGACTACATTTTGAAAAAGATGATTATATTATCAAACAAAATGATTCTGGAGATTCTCTTTATGTAATAAATGATGGTGTCGTATCTGTTTACTTAGATAATGGAAATAAAGATAAAGTATTTTTAGCAAAATTAGGAGTTTCTGATTTTGTAGGAGAAGGCTCTCTTTTGACAGGTGAACCAAGATCTGCAAACGTAATTGCTGAAACTCCTTGTATTGTAATAAAGGTAAGTAAAAATATAATAAAAGATATATTTTCTAAAAATCCAGAAATTTATGATTATGTAGCAAATATATTAGCACAAAGAAAATTAAAACTTGAGAAGAAAAAAAATGAGAGCCAATCAAATACAAATGAAAATAAAAATCTTGTTAATGACATAAAGAATGCAATAATAAATTTTTTAAAATAAGACGCCCCTATTCTTCCTCAATTTCTTTACTAAAATCTTCTTGAAGTTTTTTTAATTCCTTTACTGCAGCTTTCATGTCTGAACTATCAAATATTTGAATATCAACATGATTTCCTTTTTTTGAATATGATTTTTTTGTTTTACTATTACTTTTATTTTTAAAATTAATTACCTTATAAGTTTTAATAGGTCTTACAAAACCCTTAGGTGTTATTTCTTTGTACTCCTCACAATTTATTTGATTTTTCACTAAATTATATGTCGAATCAGAGATTATAATTTCATTTTCAGGAGCAATTGATTGTAATCTGGAGGCTAAATTTACAGAAGAGCCAATCGCTGTATAATCACTCATTACACTAGATCCAAAATCTCCAACATTTGCAAAACCAGAAGAAATACCATATCTGACTCTCAATCCATCTTTGACTCCTTGTCTAATCCAAAATGATTGGAGTTCTTTAACTCGTTCTTTCATTTCTAATGCCATGCTAATACAATTAATAGCATCATTTTCATCCCCTAGTGTTTCAGGGGCGCCATGAAAGGAAAGTATTGCATCACCTATAAATTTATCAATTGTAGCATCTGAATTTATTGCAATTAAACTCATTTCACTTAGATAATTATTTAAGATTAAAGCAAGTTTTTCTGCTTCTAATGAATCAGATAAATCAGTAAAATTTACAATATCAGAGAAAAAAATTGTTAAATTTTTTCTTACGTAGCTTTCTTTTGTTTTTTTACCTGACTCTTCTTCATCAAAAATAGACTTATATACTTGAGGCGAAAGATATTTTGATAACCTATTAGCAATATTTTCTAATCTTTTCGTTTTTTCTTCAATCAATTCTCTATCTTTTAATTTTTGCTCAAGTAATTCTTCCTTCTCTCTTCGAAGATTATATTCATCTGTTCGATCAACAAATTGTCCTTGAATACCATTTAAATAAGGGAAATCTCTGTTTTCAGTATAAGCGGAAAGTAAAGAATATACTTTAATTTCATCATCAATTTTGATTTCTATTTTAGGAATAATAACAAAACCATTTTTTTCTAAATTTTGTTTAAAATTTTTAATATATTCGTCTCCAACTCCAAGCTGTTCTAAAATACTAGTAAAAGGAATATTATTGACAGTTTTAAGAATTGGAAAAAATTTTTTAAAATTTTTATTTACTCGCAAAACTTCTAAGTTACGGTTGGCAAAATAAGCTGCTGTGACAGCATTAGAGAAATTAAAAAAACTTAAATCTATGACAGTTTTTTCATCAAAAAACTTATCAAGTTTCATTTTTTATTTAATTATGGGTGATGTTTAGTAATTCCGCTAATATAATCCATTATTGCTATAACTAATCCTGATAAAATAAATACAGCGTGAATAAATATCATTAAGTAAATTTCTTCTGATGTTTTTGATCCAACATCAATAAAAGCTTCTAGCAAACCTATACTTGAAATAGCTACTATTGAAGCAATAAGTTTTAATTTCAAGCCTGAAAAATCTAGTTTACCCATCCATTCGGGCTTATCTTCAGATTGATTTGCAATATCAATTTTTGAAACAAAATTTTCATATCCTGCAAATATAACCATTAAAACTAAATTTCCAACAAGGGCTAAATCAACAATATGTAATACAAATACAAGAAGTTCATTTAAAGTTAAATCGTTTAAGTGTGTAATTTCATAAATGAATAACGCGATAACTTTATATGTAATAACTAGTAGAGTAAGACATAGAGCAACATAAACAGGAGCCAACACCCATCTGCTCGAAAACATTGCTCTTTCAAGCAATCCTTCAAATACTCTTCGCATAAACAATAAGTAATTTTTAAATAATATTTGTCAATTAAATTTTACTATTTACCCCATTTATAAGTCAGTAAATCATATCTTTTAGCAAAATTAAGTAATAAATTTTTTGTATCTAGATCTAAGGGCTTAATAGGATCTCTGCAAAAATCTGATTTTATTACGCCGCCTTCTTTCATTACTGTTTTTGTAGCTCTAAAACCACATTGTCTATTTTCAAAATTTATCAAAGGAAGAATACCATTATAAACTTCTTCAGCTTTATCTTTTTCATTATTCCAAAAATGATCAATTACAGGCGCAATTTTTTCTGGAAGTAATGCTGAACTCATACTGCCAGAAATTCCAGCTTCTAAGTCTGCATACAAAGTAATACTTTCTTCTCCATCAAAAGGTGCATCTAATCTAGAACTACAGTTCTTAATAAGTGCTCTTATTTTTGATGCTGCGTTAGCACTTTCAATTTTAAAACATGTTAAATATTCAATTTCATTAATCATTTTTGTAAGAAGAGGTACTGAAAGTTCAATTCCAGATAAAGGCGCATCTTGTATCATAATTGGTATGCCAACTTTAGAAATTTCATTAAACTGTTCAAATATTTGATCTGGGTTACCCTTGAGCAATGCACCATGATAAGGTGGCATCATCATTATAATATCTGCACCTAGTGATTTTGCTAATTCTGCTCGAGGTCGTACAATGTCAGTAGCAAAATGAGAAACCGTAACAATTGTTTTAACTCTACCATCGATTTTTTTCATACAAAGTTTTGTTAATTTTTCTCTTTCATCATCTGAGAGTAAAAATTGTTCAGAATAATTTGCTAGAATACAAATACCTTCAACTTTTTGATCAACCATACAGTCAATAACTCTATTCATTCCTTCATAATCAACTTCACCATTTTCATGAAATGGTGTTGGAGCAACTGGCCACATACCATGGTATTTATATTTATTCATTTCTTTAAAACCTTATAGAAACTTTAAGATCATTTTAAAAGGTTATTTTTCATTTATCCATACTAACATTTCATTTTCACCTCTATTTGACCATAAGTAGTATGGAACAAATTTTAAATATGCATCTGTAAGTTTTGGTTTATCTTGAATATATAACTCATTAGTATCATCAAATTTTGATCCATTAATACTTAAAGAAATAATATTTTCTGAATTTATTTTATCTTCTTTTTCGTTAAAGCTATTATTGCTATCTATAACAAATCGATTTAAATTTTTTCCATTATCTATTTCTTCTAAACAATAGAGTATTGGACCTCTAAAAATAGATGCTTTTCTAATATTATATCTGACATTTGGATTTGTTCTTACAAAACGAGGTGTAAAATTAAATTTTAATTCTATTTTATCACCAGCTTTCCATTTTCTATAAATTTTTGCGTATCCATTGAAAGTTTTGTAATTTATTTCTTCACCATTGATTAATATTTTTGTTTTTTGATCCCATGATGGAATTCGGAAATAAATAATTGATTCTTTGTTATTAGAATTTAAAATTTTTATCTCAGAATAACCTTTATGGGGAAATTCACTTGTTTGTATTATTTTTAATTCTTGTTCTTTATCTGAAAGATCTAATTCAGAACTAATGTATTGATCCACTACCAAAGAATCTTGATAGATATTATAAATATACATATCCATACTAGCAATTAGGCGAGTTATATTTGGCGGACAACAAGAGCAAATGTGATATTCATCTCTTATCCCATGTCGTCTATCTTGAAAATGTAAATAACCAGGGTTACATTCAAGATAATTATCGTAAAAGAAACCTTTTCCATCCTGAGAAGTACTAGCAAGAATAAGATTATAGAAACTATTTTCTATAATATCTGCGTACTCACTATTAATTTCTATTTTTGACAATCTATTTGCAAAATAAATAAGTGCAATACTTGCACAAGTTTCTGCAAAAGCCATGTCATTAGGAAGATCATAATCAAAAGAAAATCGTTCTCCTATATGCGCACTACCTACTCCACTATGTATATACATTCTTTTGTCTACAATATTGCGCCAAAGTAGCTTGCAAGTTTTCAAAAGATCTTTGTTATTATTAATTCTAGCTAGATCAGCCATAGCAGTGAACATATAAAGTGCTCTAACTGAATGCCCCTCTGCAGTATTTTGTTTTATTGGTTCTTTATGAGCCTGCCAATATTCTAAATCCTTAAATACTGATTTATCTTTGGCTAAATAGAAATCAACAAAATCTCTTAAATTGGAAGGTAGTTTTGAATAATCTAATTTTTGTGAATTTTTTTTTAATATTTCGTTTTCATTAATAAAATAATGTTTGTTATTAGAGTCAGTCTTACCTCTTTCTTCAATAAAATATGTTGCAAGGTCTAAATATTTTTTTTTATTTGTATATTCATAAGCCTTTACTAAAGCTAATTCAATTTCTTGATGACCCGGGTATCCTCTTTTTTTACCAACTTCTCGACCAAAAGTATCAATTATATGATCAATATATTTTTCTATTGAATTTAAAAAATGATTTTCTCCCGTTGCTTTTGAATGTTCAATGGCTGATTCTAATAAATGGCCGGCACAATATAATTCATGACGATCCCTTAAGTTAGTAAATTTATTTTCAGGCTCATGAAATTTAAAAAAAAAATTTAAATAACCATTATCCTCCTGATTATTGATGATTTTTTTTATAATGTTATCACATTTGTTTTTTAAGTTCTTATTTTTTTCTTGTTGCATGGAAAAAAATGCACCTTCCATTAATTTTGCTAAATCTGATTCCCAAAATATATGTGGTTTTTCTGAAGCAGTGCTTTCATTTGTTAATGCTCTTATTCTTCCAGATTTTTCAAATGAATTTAGTATTTCAAAAAAAGATGAGTTGATATTTAAATCTTTTCTTTTTTTCCAAAATCCATTGTTTATTTTAACTTTTGTAAGATCCATTTAATTACTCAATTATTAATCTATAGCATTTATAATATTTTTATTTTTCTTCTCTTCTTTACTTCTCTCATTGTAAGTAATAATCAATACTGAAGAGAATACAACAATTCCACCTATCCAGGTCCATAAATCTGGAATTTCTTTAAATAAAAAATAACCAAAAGCAGATCCAAAAATTAATCCACTAAACCATATTGGCTGTGTAACTGATAAATCAGCATATTTATATGCAAGACCTAAACACAAGTGTAAAATTGTACCTGATATGGCTCCAATAAAAACATATAAGATGGAAAATAGTGAAGGTGTTTCCCAAAAATAAATTGCTAGAGGTAAGGCAAAAAAAGTCATTAAAGTATATTGGTATGAAACCATTGTAATTGGTGAATCATCTTTTGATACATATTTTGAAAGAATAATTATAAAAGACCAAAATAATAAAGAAACTAAAACCATTATAGTGCCTATGTTAAATTCGACATAACCTGGTCTTATTATTATTATAGTACCTAAAAAACCAATAACTAATGCTAAAATTCTGTATTTAAAAATTTTTTCTCTAAAAATTAAAAAACTTAATAGTACGACAATTATTGGGCTTAAAAAATTCATAGCTTTAAATTGTTCAAAAGGAATATATATAAGAGCTCCAAAACCTAAAATCATTACGGGAATGTTAAATAACCCGCGAACTATGTAGAATTTCAAATTATTTGTTTTATAAGTTGTAAATTTATTTTTAACTAAATAAGGAAAGATAATTAATAAACCAAAAAAGAATCTTAAAAACCCAATTGTAAAAACATTTGAATCATATTGTGCAGCACGTATTAATGCTTCCATTAAAACTGCAAAAAAAGATGCAGACAAAGTTAATAAAATAGCCTTAATATTATTATTCATTAATAAAATTAAAGTTTAATCGGTATTGATTGCTTTGCTATATCTTTTTTTAAATAATTTTCTCTATAAGTAATAATCAGAATTGATGAAAAAATTATTAAACCTCCTATTATCGTCCAAATATCAGGTATTTCATCAAAAATTAAAAAACCAAATAAAGATGCAATCAATAGCCTGGAAAAGTTTACAGGTTGTAAAACTGATAAATCTGTAAGCTTATAAGCTGTATTGATACACAAATGTACTATTGTCCCAGCAATGCCTGCAAACATTAAATAATATAATGTTTCTGATGAGGGAGATTGCCAAAAATATAATGCTATAGGAAAAGATAAGAATGTGACTAGGGTATATTGGTAAGATAAAATTGTAAATGCACTATCAACTCTTGCTGCAAATTTTGTAATTATGACAACTACTGACCAAATAGAACAGGAACATAAAACCAAATATGCACCTACATTTATTGGAACAATACCTGGCCTCAAAATAACAAAGACTCCAACTAGACCGATTAGCAAAGCACCAATACGAATTAAATAAATTTTTTCTTTCAAAAAAATTACACTTAAGGCAACTACAATTATAGGTGTAACAAAAGAAATTGCTTTGATTTGTTCTAAAGGGATAAATTGTAGGGCAGAAAATCCAAGTAACATCATTGGAATATTTAAAATACCTCTTGTTAAATGAATTTTTAAATTAGGTGTCTTAAAGTTTTGAAATTTAGTATAAAAAATAAAAGGCAGAATTAAAATAAACCCAAAAAGAAATCTCAAAAATCCAGCAGTAAATACATTTATATCTTGAAGTGAAAATTTAATAAGAACATTCATTGTTACTCCTGAAACAGAAGCAACTAAAGCTAAAATAATAGCTTTTACATTATTATTCATAATTTATACGAATGGAATATCGCAAATTTCTCCTTTGTATTTTCTATTCTCAATAATTATATCAAATTGATCTTTAGTTAAAAAGTATGGTTTATTTATCATTGCAATTCCAATCACCATGTTAAATGTAGGTGAAAAAACTGCAGATCTAATTTCGCCAATTATTTTATCACCAATTGTTAAGTTAATTGCTGATCTTAAATTAATATTATCCAAATTAATTTTAACACCCATTAATTTTTTATTAATTCCATTTTCTTTAATTTGAATTAATTTTTCTTTTCCAAGAAATTCAATATCATTTTCTAGATTTACAAATTTTTCTAACCCACATTCAAAGGGATTATCATTTATGTCCATATCGTTTCCATAAGAGAGTAAAGCACCTTCAATTCTTTCAATTAAATGAGGGCAACCTGGTTGTACGTTAAACTCTTTACCTTGTTGAAACAATAAGTCATATAACTCTAGTCCAGATTTGGAATCTTCAACATAAATTTCTACACCACCTTGTTTTGACCAACCGGATCTAGCAATCAAATGTTTAGAATTTTTAAAATTAAAATATTTAAAATTATAAAATTTTAAATCTAAAATTTCTTTTCCAAAAACTTTTTCTAACAAATTAAAAGCCTTAGGACCTTGTACTGCCATAATATTTACATCAGGTTCAGAAATAGAAACTTCTAATTTTTTTCCTATTGCAAGACCTTTAGCAAATAACATAACGTCTGAGTCAGCAATTGAAATCCACCATTTTTCATTATTGAATTTAAGTACAACCGGATCATTAATCATACCGCCATTTTCATCAATAATTGGACAATAATAACATTTACCTTCTTTTGCCTTACTTAAATCTCTGCATGTCATTAATTGAACTATTTGATACGCATCCTTGCCTTTTATTTCTATTTGTCTTTCGGCGGCTACATCCCATATTTGAACATGATTTTTTAAATGATTGTATGTTTCTTCAAGACTTCCCTCAAAACCTGCAGGAAGTAACATATGATTGTATATTGTATAAGAACTTACTCCTTGTTTTTCAATTCTCGAAGAATAAATTGTACTTCTTAACCTTCTTGATTTAGCTACAAATTGATTGGGCATGGAAGACTCGTATAAATATTTGTATTAAATTAGTCTACATCTAAATAAAATAAATTTGATTTAATAAATCAAAGAAAATAATTGTAGGCAAAGTACAATGATAAAACAACCAATACAATAGCTACCCAAATAGATAAGTTAGTAAAAAAAGTTTTTAAATTATTATTTGAGCTTAAGAAAGACGGTAAAATCAATAAAAGCACCCCAATCATATAAATAATTGGAACTAACTTATCCATTGATTAATATTTTTCCTTATCAATTAATTCACTAACAAGTAAATTTCCGAATCCTTTTTTTGAAGCTTGTTTGTAAAATGATTTTGCTATTTTTGAGAGTTTATTAGCATTTGGCAAATCTGAAACAAGATCATTAATATAATTCAAATCTTTATAGGTATTATCTACAGAAAAAACATACCCTTTAAAATTACCTTTTATAGCTTTATGTGCAATTCTATCTAAAGCCCCTGAATTTCCAGAACCCAATCTCGCAACATCACATAAGAGTTTAATATTAATATCTAGTTTTTTTGCAGATTTAAAAAATTCAATTACACTGGTCGTAGTCATTAATGATAAAAAGTTAGATAATAATTTTGCAGAAGATGCTTTTGATACATCACCAAAATTAAAAACAGACTTACAAAATGAATTAAGATACTTTTTACATTTTGAAAAATTACTTTTTTTACCACCATAAATACCCCCTAATATACCCTGCTCACTTTGAACTGGTCCACCCATTACCCCACAAAAATTATAGCTTATTTTTTTTGATTTAAAAATTTTATACATTTTTAAAGCGCCATTTTTGTTATGAGTTGTTAGATCTATTACAAGTGTTTTACTATCAAGTTGTTGTTTAATTTTGTTTGCTACATTCAATGCAACAGGTGTATTTGTTACACATATCATTAAACAATCAAGTTTATGATTTTGTATTTCATTATATGATTTTAATTCTTTAGCTCCAATTTTTTTTAATTTGTTTATGGGTTTTCTATTTTTATGAGCAAAAATAAATACATTGTGCTTTTTTAATAAATTTTTTGCCATTCCATAGCCCATATAGCCAACACCTATAAATCCTACATTGCTCATAAAAATAACTATAGTGAAAAAATTATTATTTAAAAGTGAATTATCAATTTTAATTATTTCTAGATGAAATAAAAGAAACTACTAAAACAATAATTAAAAGAGGAACACATAAAAGATTTATAACAGCCCAATTTGAAAAATATAAAAGAAAACCAGCTGATAATGATCCTATACCTTGAGTAGAAAAAACAATAAAATCATTTAAACCTTGTGCTGTAAATCTATCCTTTTCCTCATAAGAAACAACCAACAAACTTGAACCTGAAACAAATAAAAAATTCCAGCCAATACCAAGTAATATTAAACCTAGCATGTAAGAATAATAAAAATCAAATAATGTGTTAGTTAGAATACTTAGAAATAAAATACCTACTCCTGCATATATAATATTTGTGTTTCCAAATCTTTTTATTAAATCTCCAGAAAATAAAGAAGGTAAAAACATTCCAATAACGTGAAGTTGAATTACAATACTGGTTTCAAATAAAGTAAATTTATTAACAAGATGCATATGTAAAGGAGTGGCAGTCATAATTATAGCCATTGTAAAATAACCAAGACCAGCGCTTACAATTGATTGTATAATTTTAATATTTTTTAAAAGTTTAAAAATAGTTTCAATTTCAAATTTGCTTTGATTTCTAGAAGTTTTTGTTTCATTATAAAAAAGAAGAACAAAAAAAGGAATAATTGCTGTAAAAGATAAGAAAATATAACTGCCTAGAAATAAATTACTTGGAAAAAAATCTTTAAAATATTCTGCAAAATTAGAAGAAAGTAATGCAGAGATTATACCCAATAACAATATTATTGAGATAGATCTTGGAATAAATTCTTTGGCAACTGACTCAGATGCAGCAAATCGATACTGATGTATAAAAGCTTGTGAGCTACCAATTAAAAAATTACCTAATGCAAAAATAAAAAAATTTTCCAAATAAATTGCGATTGAACAAATAACTAAAGCTAAACAACTTAAAAGAGATGAAAATAAAAATCCTTTCTGTCTCCCCAACATGCTCATAAACCTTGATGCAATAGGTGCGCTTATTGCTATACCTATAATCATTAATGTCATTGGTACTGTTGCTAATGAATCTTTCATCATTATCTGGGATGTAATTATTCCACCTAATAAAACTACAGCCATAGGTGGAAAAGCCGCTATAGTAGAAGAAATACAAATAACAATAAAATTTCTATTCAACATTACAAAAGATAATTTCTAATTGGTTATATTAATTTGATCACATGTCACTCTTTGATTTGCAATAAAAGTTAATAAAATTATTAAGTAGACAATATTTGCTATTAAGATAAAAATAATTATGGTTTCAAGTCATGATTTCGTAGATGATAAAAGAAATAAAAATATTAAAATTTATATCAACGGAAAATTTTATAAAAGAAAAGATGCTAAAATATCAGTTTTTGATTCTTCAACAATGCTTGGGGATGGCATCTGGGATTCGTTAAGATATCATAATAATAATTTCATTTTTCTAAAAGAACATCTAGATAGGTTATATAAAGATGCAAAGCTTATTGACTTAAAAATACATTTGACTCGTAAAAAACTTTCAGAAGCACTAATAAAAACTATTAAAATAAATAAAATGAAAACAGATGTTCATTTAAGAATAATTGTTTCTAGGGGTATTAAATCAACACCCTATCAATCACCTAAAGTTACAATATCCAAACCAACGATAATAATAATCCCTGAATATAAAAAACCAGATATTAAAGCATATAAGAAGGGATTAAAATTAGTTACAGTAAGAACTATTAGAGGGCCAATTAATGTTCAAAATCCACAAATAAATTCACTTAGTAAATTAAATTGTATACTTGCATGTATTGAAGCTAATAAAAAGAATGCTGATGAAGCACTGATGTTCGATATTAATGGAAATGTAGCTACAAATAATAGTACACATTTCTTCTTTGTAAAAAACAATACTGTTTTTACTTCAACAGGGAAATATTGTGTTACAGGAATTACAAGACAGAAAATTATAGATCTATGTAAAAAAAATAAAATAAAAGTAAAAGAAAAGAATTTTAAATTAAAAGAAGTATTAAATGCAGATGAAGCATTTTGTACTGGATCTTTTGCAGGAATTGTCCCAGTAAATCAGATAAATAAAAAAAAATACTCATTAAAGAAAAATCCTATTACTAAAGAATTAACTAATTTTTATAATAATTTATTTTAAATGATTAATTTATTTGTTTGGTCTGGACCAAGAAATATCAGTACTGCATTGATGCGATCTTTTGAAAATAGAAGAGACACAAAAGTTTATGATGAACCTTTTTATGCATATTATTTAAAAAAAACTAACTTAAATCATCCAATGAAAGATGAAATTATAAATCACTATCATACAAATGAAGATGAGGTTATTAATTTAATCACTAGAGAAGATAATAATTATAAAATATTTTATCAAAAACATATGACTCATCATATTTTAGATGAAACACGGTTAGATTGGATTGATAAAGGTGTAAATTGCTTTTTAATCCGTGATCCTGCTAAAGTAATTGTTTCATATTTAAAAAAAAATACTTTAAAATCAATTCAAGATGTAGGCTTTAAAAAACTTTATGAAATTTTTAAATTATTAAATTCAAAAGAGCCTATAGTAATAAACTCTGATTATTTATTAGCAAGTCCTGAAAAGTATTTAAAAATTTTGTGTCAAAAATTAAATTTAGATTTTGATCAAAATATGCTTAATTGGCCAAAAGGCTATAGAGAAACAGATGGCATTTGGTCAAAAGTTTGGTATCAAGATGTAATTTCTTCTACTACCTTTAATACCAAAAATTTTAAAGAATATATGGTACCAAAAACTTATGAAAATATTTATAAAGAATGTTTAGACATATATGAAGAAATTAACAAGTACGCAATTAAAGTATGAATAAAGAAGATATTCAAGAAGCATCAAAAATTTTATTTGAACATAGATTGAATAAGACTGGCTTAAGTTCTTTAAAAAATCTAGAACCTCAAACAATTGATGAAGCTTATGCAATTCAAGATAATTTAAAACTTAGATACTTAGAATTGAAAGATAACATTTGTATTGGGAAAAAAATTGGCGCTACATCTCTAACAGCACAAGAAGTTTTAAATATGAGTGAACCTTTTTATGGAAATTTATACAGCAGATACAGTTTAGTAAACGCAAAAAAATTATATGCTAAAAATTTTTTTGAACCATATGCGGAACCAGAAATAAGTTTTAGGATTAAAGAAGATATAGATATCTCAAAAGCACCCTACACTATAGACGATATAGATTTATTATTAGATGGATTAGTTTGCTCAATTGAAATAAACGATTTTAGATTTGCAAAACCATTATCTGAAATTGGTGCAAGAAATGTTATATCAACAAATGGAGCATCTGAATTTTGGTTACGTAATGAAAAAATATATAATATTAATGATGTCAATCTTAGTGATCTTGAAGTTACTTTGTATATAGATAACAAAATAATGGACTCAGGAAATACTAAAAATGTTTTGAATAATCCTTTAAATGCTGCTTTATGGTTAATCAATAATCTTGCAAAAAAAGGTGAGACATTGCTTAAAGGGCAATTTATTTCATCTGGCTCATGCACAAAACCATCAAAAATTTACTCTGGAAACCATATAAAAGCTAAATTTGAACAATTAGAGGATATTGAATTTCAATTTATTTAAATTATTTTTCTTTTATGGCTACTAAAGTTTATTTTAATAATTCATGCAGTATTTGTAGGTTTGAAATAAATCATTACAAAAAACTAGAAAATAATCTTGAATGGATTGATATAAGTACTGAGAAAAAATCAAAAAAAGATACCGCCAAAAATGCTAAAGAATTATTAAGACGTTTACACACTGTAAAAAATAACAAAGTTTACAGTGGAGTTGATGCATTTATTGAAATGTGGTCAGAAATACCACGATATAGTTTTTTGGCTAAAATAATAAGAAAACCAGTGATTTATCAAGTTTCTTGGTTTTTATATGAAGTTTTTGCCCTAATTCTATTTTACAAAAACAAGAATCAACTAAATAAAATAGAAAGAATTTAAATGAATAATTATTTTGAGCTATTAGAGAAAATAGTACTATCTGTACTTATAGTTTGCACAATCATAGCGATTGGAATGGAAATACAAGGTATGATTGCAGTTTACAAAGTCACTCTTGCAGACATTCTTTTGCTATTTATTTATATTGAAATAATTGGAATGATTAAAGAATACTGGGTCTCTAAAATGATAAGAATGAGTTATCCGCTTTTCATTGCAATGACAGCTCTAGCCAGAATGATAATTATGCAAAGAAAAGATGTGGATCCATCGGCTTATGTGTATGAGTCTGTAGCAATATTAATATTAGCAATCGCAATTGTGGTATTAAGAGTTCGTCACATGGAAATACTTAATAGACGCTCTAAAAAATTACTTGACGATTAATTAATACTAAAATGTTTAAATCAAATATCAGCTTTGCTGAAGAGCAATTTCTGTCTTATTTGCATAAAACAGGAAAATATTATGAAGCAAATAGAAATTACAGTGAAGATAGTTCAAATAATAACACTACGTCTCTACTATCTCCCTTCATAAGATACAGGCTAATTTCTGAAGAACAAATTCTGCAAAAAGTATTAAAAAAATATGAACTTAGAGAATGCGAAAAATTTATCCAAGAAATTTATTGGAGAACTTATTGGAAAGGTTGGCTTGAACATAGACCATCGGTCTATTCTGATTATTTAGAAGATAGAAATAAATTGATTGAACAATTTTCTAATAAAAAATTTTATTTAAATGCAATTTCTGGAAATACAAATCTCTCTTTTTTTAATAATTGGATAAATAATCTAAAAGAAAATGGGTACTTGCATAATCATGTAAGAATGTGGTTTGCCTCAATTTGGATTTTTACTCTTAATTTACCTTGGCAACTTGGTGCAGATTTTTTTATGCAACATTTATTGGATGGCGATCCAGCTTCTAATACATTATCTTGGAGATGGGTTGCCGGTATACAGACTAAGGGTAAAAATTATTTGGCAAGAAAAAGTAATATAGAAAAATATAGTAATATTAAAATATCAAGTAATGAAATTTTAAATGAAAATGCTAATCCTTTAATTGAAGAAAAAATTTATAATGTAAATGAGCTACACTTAAATTCTGATTATAATTTAGAGGAAATAAAATATATTTTAATACCAACTGATGAATTAAATATTTTAAAAGATTTAAATCATAAAAAAGTAAATGTTTTTACAGGTTTACCACTAGAAGATTATAATGATCATAATTTCTC
>CACNHT010000027.1 GCA_902620285.1 uncultured Alphaproteobacteria bacterium
CATTACCTTGTTTAACAATTTTATCTGAGTTATCTTTATTAGAACTAGTGTCTTGCTCACCACCAAAACCTCCTAGAACAACATTAATAATCGATCTATTCATCCCTTTACTCATTATATAACTCAATATTGCGCCAGATGCTCCAACGAGAGCACCAGTTATAATTAAGAGATTATTACTTAGAGTAAATCCTATGCCACAAGCTGCCCATCCTGAATAAGAGTTTAACATAGAAACGACAACTGGCATGTCAGCTCCACCAATAGGAATTACTACAAGAAATCCAAGTAATATTGAAACAATAACAATTGTCCAAAAGATTGTTGGGGATTGATTAATTACAAATAATATAATCAGGAAAATAATTAGAAGGAAAATTATTGCATTTATAAGATGCTGGAATTTAAATACTATTGGCTTTCCTGAAATTGTACCTTGTAATTTTCCAAAAGCTAAAACTGAACCAGAGAAAGTGATTGCGCCAATAAATGTTCCAATGCTCATTTCAACTAAACTAGCAGTTTTAATCGAACCAACTGTTCCAATACTAAAAGCTACCGGATCATAAAATGCAGCAGCAGCAACAAATACAGCTGCTAATCCTACTAAGCTATGAAAAGCTGCTACCAATTGAGGTAATGCTGTCATCTCAATTCTGAGAGCAATAAATGAGCCTATAGCACCACCAATAAGTATCGCGGCGCCAATTTCATAATAACTAAGAACTGATTTGAACATTAGCGTTGTAAAAACCGCTATAATCATTCCAATAATACCAAAAATGTTACCCATTCTTGAAGATTCAGGGTGAGATAAACCTCTTAGAGCAAATATAAATAATAACGCGGAAATTAAATATAATATCGCAACCATGTTAGAAGACATTATTCTTTTTCCTTTGTTTTTTTAGTTTTTTTCTTAAACATCGAAAGCATTCGATAAGTTACGAGGAAGCCTCCAAAAATATTAACTGAAGCTAATACAACACCAATTAATCCAAAAATTTTTGAAGTATCAAAACCTTGAGGACCAGCCGCCAAAATTGCCCCAACTATAATTACACTTGATATAGCATTTGTCACACCCATTAATGGACTATGTAAAGCAGGAGTAACTGACCAAACTACATAATAGCCAATAATACAAGCTAAGAAAAATACAGTTAGTCCAATAACAAATACTTCTGAAGAATGCGCTTCCATACTACTTAAATTGCTCCAATCTTACATCTCCGTCATGTGTTAGCAAAACGGAATTAATTATTTCATCGTCAAAATCAAAATTTATTTTTTTATTTTCTTTATCAATTAACAAACTTAAGAAGTTAAAAATATTTTTAGCATAAAGTGCTGAGGCATCTTTTGCCACTCTTCCAGGAACATTTCCATAACCAACAATTTTTACTCCATTATGTAATACTATTTCATTCATTTTACTTAAAGGGCAGTTACCGCCAGCTTCAACAGCCAAATCAATAACTACTGAACCTGGTATCATTGAAGAAACCATTTCTTCTGTAATTAATACCGGTGCTTTTTTTCCAGGAATAAGAGCTGTACAAATTACTATATCTTGTTTTGAAACTGTTTCTGATATCAATTGCGCTTGTTTTTTTTTATAATCTTCACTCATTTCCTTTGCATAACCACCTGCGGTTTCAGCATTTTGAACTTCATCATCTTCAACCATTATGAATTTTCCACCAAGACTTTCGACTTGTTCCTTTGTTGCTGCTCTTACATCAGTAGCAGATACTACTGCTCCAAGTCTTTTTGCTGTTGCTATAGCTTGTAAACCTGCAACTCCAACACCAAGTATCATAACTTTTGCTGGATTTACTCTTCCGGCTGCAGTCATCATCATTGGAAAAGCTTTTCCAAATTGCTCTGCCGCATCAATTACACTTCTATACCCTGCTAAGTTAGCTTGTGATGATAGAACATCCATACTTTGTGCTCTACTTATTCTAGGAATTAATTCCATACAGCATGATGATATTTTGTTTTTGTTTAAATTAGAAAATTCAGATTTATTTTCATATGGATTTAAAATTCCAATAAGTAATGAATTACTTTTTAAGTTATTTATATCATCAGTACTTGGCATTCTAACACATAAACAAACATCAGCCTTCAAGCATTCAGATCTAGTAACAATTTTTGCTCCAGCTTCTTCATAATTTGAATTTTGATATCCTGAAGTTTCTCCTGCTCCATTTTCAATTATAACTTCAAAACCTAGTCTAGAAAAAAGTTTTACGGATTCAGGTGAGATAGAGACTCTTGTCTCATTGTTATCATTTTCTTTAATAGCAGATAAGAGCATGGCTTCTTATATTGATAGGTTCGCTAAATTTAAAGCCTTTTGTTGGTTTTTCATTAATTTTTTTGAATTAAAATCTTCAATGAGCTCATGGAATATTCTATACCAATTAACTTCTGCTTTTAAATGCATAAATACTGAACCTAGTCCTACTGCTGCTCTATCCATGAACACAAATTCTTTTGGAGGTTTAACACCACCTAGTTTTTTAAGTTCTTGATGAACTTCAGATGCAATTTGTGCTCCATATATACCACTATCACTTTCTTGTATTTTTTGAACTTTATCTTCCATCAAAGGTGAATATAAAAATCCTGCCCATTTATTTAATACTTTTAATTTTTCTTTTGTAATATCAGTAAATCCCCATTGCTCATATGCATGAACTGCCTTTGAATTATCTTTTTCTTGAAGAGCAAAATATAAGTCAATTACACCTTGAATGAAATTACCATTAAAAATTCTCATACAACCAAAGTCATATATATTAATACTAAGGTCTTTTTTTTGTACAGAATAATTTCCTAAATGTGGATCACCGTGAAGCACTCCGTATTCAAAAAATGGTTTATACCACGCTTTATACATATTAGAGGCTAATGTATTTCTTGTTTCTTTAGGAGATTTTTTAAAATTCAAAATAGGTTCACCATCTAGCCAGCTCATGGTTAGTAATCTTTTTGTAGATAGTTTATCATAGGTTTTTGGAACATGAACAAAATTTATATTTGAAAATATATTTCTAAATACAGCCATTAATTTTTTTTCTCTTTCGTAATCTAGCTCTTCTTTAAGTCTGTCAGTGATTTCTTTATATACTTCATCAGTTTTGATCGCTTTATTATAGGACTGATAAATTGAAAAAATAATTTTTAATTGTGAAAGATCAGCACTAACTGCTGAAGCCATATCTGGGTATTGGAGTTTGCAAGCGACTACATCATCATTTTTAATTTTAGCTCTATGAACTTGTCCAAGAGAAGCTGCTTTTGTTGCTTCTTTATCAAACTCAATAAAATTTTTTTGCCAGTCTTGTTTTAATTCTGCAGCCATTCTTCTTTTAACAAACAACCATCCCATTGGTGGAGCATTCGACTGTAAATGCATAAGCTCTTGCGCGTACTCATCAGGAAGTAAGTCAGGTATGGTTGCTGATAATTGTGCCACTTTCATCAAGGGCCCTTTAATACTTCCGAGAGCCGCTCTTATTTCTGAAGCATGTTTTTCTTTATCTAACTTAACACCTAAATATCTTTGACTTGCAAGTTTGGTGGCTAATTTTCCAACAACACCGCCAACTTTAGCGTACCTGGTAAGTTGTTTTGTTAGGGATTTTGCTTCTTTATCTTTCATCAATTTTATTCTTCTAATTGGTCAATCAAATTCTCAATAACATTAACTCCTTTTTGCCAGAAATCTTTTTTCTTCGGATTTAATCCAAAAGGCTTCAATAGTTTATCATATGTATCACTACCACCGCTCTCTAACAAAGTAATATATTTGTCTTCAAATTTAGGGAGTTTGCTTTCGTAAACATTAAAAAGAGAATTAACAAGACAATCACCAAAAGCATATGCATAAACGTAAAATGGTGAATGAATAAAATGGGGTATGTAGCTCCAGAAATATTTGTAATCATCATTAAATTTTATTGATGGTCCTAAACTTTTCTTTTGAACATCAATCCAAATTTCACAAATTTCATCAACACTTAATTCTTTAATTTTTCTTTGCTGATGAATACGTTTTTCAAATTCAAAAAATGCAATCTGCCTTACAACAGTGTTTAGCATATCTTCGACTTTGTTTGCTAAAAGCCCCTTACGTTCATTTTCTTTTGTCATAATAGATAAAAGAGATTTAAAAGTTAACATTTCTCCAAAAACACTTGCTGTTTCAGCAAGAGTTAACGGAGTTGAAGAATTAAAATAAGTTTGTTTTTGTCCTGCTAAATATTGATGAATGCCGTGTCCTAATTCATGAGCAAGAGTTGCAATATCTCTTGCTTTGCCTTGATAATTAACAAGTATATATGGATGAACTGAAGGAACGGTAGAAGCAGCGAACGCACCAGGAGATTTTCCTGGTTTTACTGGAGCGTGTATCCATGAATTATCAAAAAATTTATTTACAATATTTCCTGCCCTCTTATCAAAATTTGAATAAGCATCAGATACAATTTGTCTTGCATCTTTCCAAGAATAAATACTCTGTGATTGAAAAGGAAGAGGTGCATTTCTGTCCCAATACATTAAGAATTTCTTTTTTAGCCATTTAGATTTTATTTTATAATATCGATGAGCAATTTTTGGATAATTATCTATTATTGTTTCACTTAAGGCTTCTACAACTTCATCTTCAACAACATTAGATAAATTTCTTGAACTTACTGGATTTGGCAATCCTCTCCATTTATCATTTATTGATTTGTCTTTTGCAAGATTATTAGTAATTGATGTAAACAAACTAATGTTATCTTTTAAAACAGCAGATACTACCTCAGCTGATTTTTTACGATTTGATTCTTTTTTATCAGAAAGAAAATTAAAAATTTCAGCACTAGATAAATTTTTTCCCTTAAAAGGAAATTTAAGTGAGGCAATTGTATCATCAAATAGTCTGATCCAAGCTGATCTAGAAGTAATACTTTTTTCTTGAAGTAATTTTTCTGTTTTAACATCTAATTGATAAGGTTTGAATTTTCGAATATTTTTTATCCAGTTTTTGTAAATCTTTAGTTTTTTATCAGCATAAATTTTTTTTAAATTTTTTTCAGAAATTTCATTTATCTCAAGACTGAAGAAAACAATTGAGGAGGCAATATTTGTTATTTGCTCCTGCATTTGTTGATAAAAAATTTTATTCTTTTCATTATTACCATCCTCTGCAACTAATAAATGCGCATAAGACATAATTTTATCTATTTTTGTATCAATATCCTCTAATTCAATAATGGCTTTTAAGAGTTGATTAGAACTAATCTTGGTGATTTTGGATGCGTATTTTTTCTCAAATTTCTTAGTCGATATTCTGAGCTTATTTAAATCATTATTGAGCTTCTTCGCTTTTGGCGATTCATACAAATCCTTTAAATTCCAAATGGGCAGTTTACCAAGGGTATTTTTTGTTGAATTTTGATAATTTTTTTGTTTCATATTTTACTATTTCGATATAGGTCTAATATCAAAGCTTTGTAGGGAGGATAGAAAGCATGATTGTTAATTTTGACGAATTTAATAGCATACCGGGTATATTTTATCATCAAGCAAATGATTTAAAAGATCAACCATATTTATGGAAGAAGGAGAATGATAAATATGTTTCTTTAAGCTGGTCACAAGTAAAAGAACAAGTTGAAAGTTTAGCAACATACTTAAAAGATCTGGGAATTTTAGAAGGAGATAGAGTACTAATTTTATCTGAAAATAGGCCTGAATGGCAAATCACTGATTTAGCAATAATGTCCATCGGAGCAATTTCAGTGCCTGCTTATACAACAAGCACAACTAATGACTATAAATATATTATTGAGCATTCTGGTGCTAGATGTGCCATCGTATCATCGCACGAGTTAATGAAAAAAGTTCTACCTGCAATAGAAAAAATTTCACATTGTCAAAATGTAATAAAAATTAATGATGATAATGAAACTTATACGGAAGTTGTAAATATTTTATCATACAATAAAATTATAAATGATAATTTAGAAAAAAGTAAAAATTCTAATGAAATAGAAGAATTATCAAAAAATTTTAAAAGAAAAGATACAGCATGTATTATTTATACATCAGGTACAGGAGGCAATCCTAAAGGAGTGATGTTAAGTCATGGAGCCATGCTGAGAAACTGTGCTTCCTGTGATAAATTACTTGAGAGTCTTACTAATGATTTAACAAAAGAAATTAGATATTTATCATGGTTGCCATTATCTCATTCATATGAGCATACTTTACAATTCTTAGAAATGGGGCAAGGCGCACAAATCTATTACGCTGAAAGTATAGATAAATTATTAGTAAATATGGCTGAGGCAGCACCACATTTTATGACGGCTGTTCCAAGGTTTTATGACTCTTTACACACTCGTATTTCACAAGGTCTAAAAAACCAAAGTAAATTAAGTCAACGCTTCTTTGCAATTACATTAAATCTGGGAAAGAAAAAATATTTTGGTGAGCAGATGAGCTTCTCTGAAAGATTTATGAATGGATTGATGGATAGATTAGTAAGAAAAAAAGTTAAGAAAAGATTTGGTGGAAGTCTCAGAGCATTGATATCAGGAGGCGCAGCACTAAATTTTGAAGTTGGATTATACCTGAGCGCCCTTGGACTTCCACTACTTCAAGGATACGGACAAACTGAAACTGCTCCTGTTATTTCTGCAAACCCTCCTGAAAAAATTAAATTAGATACTGTTGGAAAAGTTCTTCAAGGAAATGAAGTGAAAATTTCTGAAGATGGAGAAATTTTAGCTCGTGGTGAACTAATTATGAATGGTTATTGGAATGATCCTGAGTCAACCAATAAAACTATAATTGATGGGTGGGTTCATACAGGTGATATTGGTGAATTTGATGAAGAAGATTATTTAAAAATAACGGATAGGAAAAAAGATATTATTGTAAATGCTGGTGGAGATAATATTTCTCCTTCAAGAATAGAGGCAAAATTAGATATTGAACCTGAAATTGCTCAATCAATGTTATATGGAGATTTCAAAAATTACCTAGTTGCAATCCTGGTTCCTAATAAAGATTTAGCTTTAGAATGGGCAAAAGAAAATAATGTTGAGGGCGATTTAAATAAAATAATTCAAGATTCTTCATTTAATAAAAAGATGAAGGAAGTTGTAGATAAAGTCAATAAAAGCCTCTCTAGTATTGAACAAATAAGAAAATTTATTCTCATTGATCACGAGTTTACAATTGAAAACAATATGATGACTCCCTCCATGAAAGTAAGAAGGTTTAAAGTAAAAGAGATGTATGGAGAGAATTTAGAAAAACTATATTAAGTTTTTCCTTTATCAAAATTTTCTTTTTGTTCAGGAGTGATTTCTTTTTGAAATTTTGTTTTCCACTCTGAGTATGGCATACCATAGATCATTTCTCGTGCTTCATCGTATGAAATTGAAATATTTTTCTTCTCTGCAGCACTAACATACCATTTTGAAAGACAGTTTCTGCAAAAACCTGACAAATTCATTAAATCAATATTTTGTACATCTGTTCTATTTTTTAGATGATGAATCAATCTTTCTGCAACATCAGCAAGTAAATCTCTATCAAAGTTTTTAGTCATATTACGTAAATAAATTATATAAATCTTTTTTTGTGATATATATATAATAATTAATGAAACGTAACAGAAAAGCTAAAATTTTAGCTACCTTAGGACCTGCATCATCAGATATAAAAATAATAGAAGATTTATTTGTGGCTGGATGTGATGTTTTTAGATTAAATTTTTCACATGGTGATTTAGAAACTCATAGAAAAAATTATGAAACTATTAGATCTCTTGAAGAAAAATATAATCATGCATCATGTATATTAGCTGACTTACAAGGGCCCAAGTTAAGAGTGGGTACATTTAAGAATACAAAAGAAAATTTAGTTAAAGGTCAAAATTTTATACTAGATCTTTCAACTGAACCCGGAGATAATAATAGGGTTAACTTTCCCCATGAAGAAATATATGATTTTTTAACACCTAATTCTACTTTATTAGTAAATGATGGAAGGATTAGATTACAAGTTGTTGAACAAAAAAAAGATAGTTTAATTACAGAAGTTTTAAATGATGCTGAAATCTCAAATAACAAAGGTGTAAATATTCCAGATGTTATTCTTCCAATAGACGCACTTACCAAAAAAGATAAATCTGATCTTATGAAGGCATTAGATATGGGAGTTGATTGGGTTGCACTTTCTTTCGTGCAACAAGCAGAGGATATTCACAAGCTAAAAAAAATAATTAACAACAAGGCGCTCGTGATGGCAAAAATTGAAAAACCTTCAGCAGTAAAAAATATTGATGATATTATAACTGCTGCAGATGGTATTATGATAGCTAGAGGTGATTTGGGTGTTGAAATGCCAACAGAACAAGTTCCTATAGTTCAAAAAAATATTATAAAAAGATGTAGGCATTTTGGTAAACCAGTTGTTGTTGCTACACAAATGCTTGAAAGTATGATTGATAATCTTGTTCCAACTAGAGCTGAAGCATCTGATGTTGCTAATGCTATTTACGACGGAGCAGATGCAGTAATGTTATCTGGTGAATCTGCCGTTGGAGCCCATCCAATAGAAGTAGTAATAACTATGAATAAAATTATTGAAAATGTTGAAAATGATAAAAATAATTATGATTTAAGAATTATACAGGAAAATATTGATGATGTTGATAATACAGATGCAATAACATTAGCAGCTTACTCAATTGCAAAAAAATCAGATGCAAAAGCAATAATAACATTTTCTGTGAGTGGAAGAACAACGACTAGAATGGCTAGAGAAAGAGCACCAGTTCAAATTGTTGGTTTATCTCCAAATATTAATACTACAAGAAAAATGCAATTATACTGGGGTGTCAACTCCTGTCATGCTCTAGAAGATGCTCAAAATGCACAAGATATGGTTAATATTGCATGTTCAATTGCAAAAAATAAAAAATTAGTAGAGCCAGGAGATAATGTTGTTATTTCGGCTGGTGTTCCATTTGGAAGTGCTGGCACTACTAATCTACTTAGATTAGCTGAAATAATTGCTGATAAAGATCTTAAGTAAGCTTATTACAAGCTTCTTTAATTCTGTTGCAGGCATCTTCTAGAATTGCATCACTAGTTGCATAAGATAATCTAAAATAAGGAGATAACCCAAATGCTGCACCATGAACTCCTGCTACACCTTGATCTTCTAAAAGGTATGTCATGAAATCTTCATCATTGGAAATATGTTTTCCATTTGGTGTTTTTTTTCCAATTATACCCTCGCAATTTGGATAAACGTAAAAAGCTCCTTCTGGTTTTTGACATGTAATTCCATCAATAACATTTAATTTATTCAATACTAAATCTCTGCGTTTTAAAAATTTTTTATTATGCTCGTTTATAAAATCCTGTGGGCCAATTATTGCTTCAACAGCAGCAGCCATTGTAATTGAAGAAGTTGATGTTGTGCTTTGTGATTGTATTTTGTTCATAGCTGCAATAATCTCTTTTGGAGCTCCACAATATCCAAGTCTCCATCCTGTCATGCAATATGATTTTGAAACACCATTTAGTGTCAAACATCTGTCTTTCAGTGAAGGTTCAATAGAAGCAAGAGTATGAAATTCTATGCCATCATAAACAATTTTTTCATATATATCATCACACATTATAAGAACATGAGGATATTTTTTTAAGATAAGTGCTAAGTCTTCTAACTCTTTTTTTGAATAAACTGAGCCAGTCGGATTACTAGGACTATTTAACATTAACCATTTTGTTTTAGAGTTTATATTTTTTTCTAGTTGTTCTGGTGTAATCTTAAAATTTTGTGATTGAGGACACTTAACTATCACGGGCTTCCCTTCTGCTAATAAAACAATATCTGGATAACTAACCCAAAAAGGAGCTGTTATAATGACCTCATCTTCTGGATTAATTGTTGCCATCATAGCATTATAGATAATGTGTTTGCCTCCGACACCGCATATGATTTCATCTAATTGATAATCAATATTATTATCTTCTCTGAATTTTTTCTGAATTGCTTTTTGTAATTCTGGTGTACCTTTACCTGGTACATATTTTGTTTTACCCTCTTCCATCGCTTTACTAGCAGCATCTCTTATATTTTTTGGTGTGTTAAAATCTGGCTCACCTGCTGCAAGAACAATTACATCTTTACCCTCGTCCTTCAAAGCCTTGGCTTTGACATTTATACCTACAGTCATTGAAGGTTTTATTTTACTTAGTCTATCTGCAACAAAATTCATTTAAATTATAAAATGTTCAATAATTAGACTAGCACAAGTTAACAACAAAAAAATAGCAAAAATCTTTCTTAATACTAACTTATCTATATTTGATGAAACTTTTGCACCAATTCCAGCAGTAAATATACTAGTTATCGATATAAAAAAAACAATTATAATATTTACGTAACCAAGAGAATAAATGGGAAGTTCATTTATATTTGACCCAGTATACATAAATGTAAGTGTTCCTGGAAAGGCAATTAAAAAACCAAAAACGGCAGAAGTACCAACTGCTTCATGAATCTTTTTTGAAAACATTGTTAAAGTTGGAACACTAAAACTTCCACCACCTATACCAATTGTTGCAGATAAAAAACCAATAGAAGAGCTTATTAAAAAATTAATTATATTAGACGATGGTATATCGTTGCTTACAATAATTGGGCTTTGTTGAAACAGCATATTTAATGAAATCAAAAATGCCAGAATTACAAAAAGAATAACTAAACTTTGTCCTGAAATAGCACTTGCTGCAAGTGAACCTACAATTGATCCTATTATTATTCCTATTGCCCATTTTTTTACAATTATCAAATTTGTATTTTTAAGCTTAACATGAGATCTTATAGAAGAAATTGAAGTAAAACAAATTACACCAAGAGAAGATGCTACAGCAACATGCATGACAATTTCAGAGCTGTAACCAAGATTAAGTAAAATAAAGTAAGTTACAGGTACAATTATTATTCCACCTCCAACTCCTAATAATCCTGCAATAAAACCAGAGACTAGACCTGTTAATAAAAAAATAAATACTATTAAAGTCAAATAAATTTCCGTATTTTAAGTTTCATTAATGTAGTAAACAATTTAATATAAAAGTAAATAAGACTATGAAACATGTACATTGGATAGGAACTGGACTATCTTCTATACCAGGAATTAGAAGATTAGCTAAAAATTTAGATAATTTTACAGTATGGAATAGAACATTAGATAAGGCTATAAAGAGTATTGACCATGTAGATAAAAACAATGTGAACGCAAAACAGTTTGATGTTGATTTATTATTTCACGAAACAAATCCAGGTGATATTGTTATTTCTCAACTGCCAGCAAACAAACATTTAGAAATAGCTAAACTTTGTTTAAAACATAAATGTCATTTTGCATCTACTAGTTACCTTAATCCAGAAATAAATATGCTAAATCCAGATGTAAAAAAAGAAAATTTAGTATTTATCAATGAGGTCGGTTTAGACCCAGGTATCGATCATTTTTTTTCCCATTTACTTGTCAGTGATCTTAAAAAAATCTCGACTGAAAAAACAGAAGTGGTTTATGAATCATATTGTGGGGGTTTTCCAGCAATTCCAAATGATTTCAAATATAAATTTAGTTGGTCTCCAGCTGGAGTAATCAAAGCCTTAAACAATGATGCAAAATATATAACAAAAGGAAAAATAAATACTGTAACTCCTTACAAATCTATTAGTTCTTATTCAATATCTGATGAAAATTTTGAAGCTTATCCAAACAGAGATTCAACACCATATGTAAGTGAATACTTGTTTGATGAGAAATGGAAAGTCAAAGAATTCGTAAGAGGAACTTTGCGACTTGATGGTTGGAAAGAGGCATGGCAAGATATTTTTTCAATGCTTGAAAATAGATCGGATAATATAGAAGCTGAAATCAATGAAAAAAGTGAAGAATTATTAAAAGATAATAAATATTTACCTGAGGAAGAAGATCGCGTTGTACTTTCTGTAAAACTTAAAGCTTTTGAAAATCATAATAAAATTTTTGATAGTTCTTATTTTTTAGATGAAAAAGGAAGTGGTGAAAATACTGCAATGGGCAAACTTGTATCGATTACTTTATCAGCTGCGATTGATCTAATTTTGGATAATAAAATTGAAACTGGTGTTAAAACTGCACCACATAAAACAGAAGACATAATGTATTTTTTTAAAATTTTAAAAGATTATAAAATTAATATCCAACAAGAGAATGGATAAGCAATTAACCAATATTGGTATTATTAGAGAGTCTAGAAATGATGAAAATAGAACTCCTCTAGTCCCAGAACATATTAAAAAATATAAAGAAAGCAATCCAAATATTAATTTCATTATTCAGCCATCAAATAGTAGATGTTTTGCTGATGAAGAATATGAATTATGTGGTGCTAAAATTAATGAAAATTTAAATAAATGCTCAATCATATTCGGAGTTAAAGAAATCGATCCAAATATTTTAATTAATAATAGGACATATCTTTTTTTTTCTCACACTTTTAAAATTAATAAACAACAAAAAAATATTGAAAAACATAAGAAAGACCTACTCTTATCAATTTTAAATAAAAAAATTACATTGATTGATTATGAAAATATCAGAGGTAAAAATGGTACAAGATGTTTAGGTTTTGGAAGATTTGCAGGTATTGTTGGTTGTTATAATACCTTAAATTTATTGCTTAAAGTGCTTGGGAAACAATCTCTTGCTAGTGCCTATAAAATTAATGATTATGAAAGATTAGTATTAAATTTAAAAAATTTATATTTTCCTAAAACTAAAATTCTAGTTACTGGTGATGGTAGAGTTGCAAAAGGAGTAATTGAACTTTTAAATCTAACAAACATTAAAGCAGTATCAAAAAAAGACTTTTTGGAAAAAAAATTTGATCAACCTATTTTTTGTAATTTAGAAACTAAAGATTATGTTACAAATAATTCTTCCACCAACTTTAGCCTTGAGCATTTTATTAATAATCCTAAAGATTATTCTAGTTCTGCATTACAATATTTAAAAGAAACTGATATACTTATAAGTGCACATTACTGGGACCCATCTTCTCCAAAAATATTTGAGAATGAAGACTTAAAAGTTTTACAAAATCTAAAGATTGTTGGCGATATTACTTGTGATATTAATGGCTCCGTTCCAACTACAATACGATCAACAACAATTGAGGAGCCAAATTATTGGATTGAAAGATATACTTTAAAAGAAATAGATGAAAATAATGATGGAATTGCTGTTATGGCAGTTGATAATTTACCATCTGAATTACCACGTGATTCAAGTACAGAATTTAGTGAAGGTATTATCAACGAAGTTCTTCCTTTTTTATTAAAAGAAGATGATGGAAGAATATTAAATGGAACAATAACAACAGATGGTAGTTTTTTAGAAAAGTACAATTATCTAAATGATTATATTAGAATCAATGAATAAAGCAGAAAAAAAACATCGTCTCTCTTCCGAAATCACAACACCTTTTAAAATTGTCAGTGATTTTAATCCAAGTGGTGATCAGCCTGAAGCAATTAAAAGTATTGTTAAAAGTCTAAATGAAGGAGAGCAAGAACAAGTTCTTTTAGGTGTCACTGGATCAGGCAAGACGTTTACAATGGCTAAAGTAATTGAAAAAGTACAGAAACCGACTTTAATAATGGCACCAAACAAAACATTAGCAGCACAACTTTATGGAGAAATGAAAAATTTGTTTCCAAATAATGCTGTTGAATATTTTGTCAGTTATTATGATTATTATACACCAGAAGCATATGTACCAAGGACTGATACATATATTGAAAAAGAATCTTCAATCAACGAACAAATTGATCGTCTAAGACATTCAGCTACTAGATCTTTAGTGGAAAGAAGAGATACAATCATAGTAGCATCAGTTTCTTGTATTTATGGTATTGGATCAGTTGATGCTTATTCTTCAATGTCTTTTACTTTAGATAAAAATCAATCAATAAGTAGAGAGATAATTATCAGAAAGTTGGTAGAACTTTTATACAAACGTCGTGACATGGACTTTAGAAGAGGTAGCTTTAGGGCTAAGGGAGATATTTTAGAAATTTTCCCTTCTCATTATGAAGATATTTCTTGGAAAATATCTATGTTTGGAGATGATATAGAGAGTATAACACAAGTGGACCCACTTACTGGAGAGAAGCTTGGAGAACTTGAACAAATAAGAATCTTTGCAAACTCTCATTATGTAACCCCAAAGCCAACAATAAAAAAAGCAATTACGATGATTAAAAATGATCTAAAAAAACAACTAGAGATTTTTGAAAAAGAAAAAAAATACTTAGAAAGACAAAGGTTGGATGAGAGAACTACATTTGACTTAGAAATGATGGAAACTACTGGAAGTTGTAGTGGTATTGAAAATTATTCTAGATATTTGTCAGGAAGACAGCCGGGAGAACCTCCTCCTACACTTTATGAATATATTCC
>CACNHT010000028.1 GCA_902620285.1 uncultured Alphaproteobacteria bacterium
ATAGATAAATTGGATTTCTAGAGTAAGCATAAATTCCAGTTTTTATAATTCTATTTGTTTCAGTTTGAGGAGGTAATTTTTCTTCATGTGCATTAAATGCATTTCTTGAGGAAAAAAATACAATTGGCATTAAAATTATAATTAATAATCCAAAAAGATTAAAAATATATAGCAGTGGATATTTAGGAAAAATAAATTCACCTAAAATATAGGAGGCTATCAAAAGATAGACTGAAATATAAAGTGGATTTCCTTTTACATCTGGCCCCATTTAAAGCTCCTCTATTGCCTTACCTAAACTTTCATAATCACTAAATACATTCAAAGCACCATTGTCAAATAATTCATTTGTATCTCTATCTGAATGCCAATGTTTTCCTGCAGTAAGACCAAATACTCTTACTCCTGCTGCAGTTGCTGCTTTAACACCTACGCCACTATCTTCAATAATGACTGACTCTTCTCTAATAAGTGAATTATCATTAAAAACCTTTAAATATATATCTGGATCAGGTTTTGGTCTTTTTACCATATCGAATGAATAAACCTGATCACTTAAAAAAAATTTATCTAACCCAACAAGCTTCAATCCATCGAGAATTCTATCCTTATTACTGTTAGATCCAATAAAGTGATTTCTATCTGATTTACTAATATAATCTTTTGCTCCATCAACTAGTTTTAAATCCTTGGAATAAACTTCTGAAACAATATCAAATATTTCATTTGTAAATTTTTCTTTGTTTTCAATCTTATATTTAGAAGACAATAAATCTATTACTTCGACTGTTTTTTTTCCAGCATATTTATAAAATTGCTCCTCTTTAATTGATTGATCAAATTTACTAAAATATTTGGAAAATGCCTTAGAAGCTAAGACCTCACTATCAACTATTACTCCATCAAAATCAAAAATTATATTTTTAATCATTATTTTATATTTCTGTCTTTTTATATACTGATTTCTCTAACCAATCAGGATTAATCTCTATACCCCAACCAGGAGTATCTTCAATTTTAACCATTCCATCAGATATTTTAAAAGGATCGCCTAAAAATAAATTCTGTTGCCATGGATAATAATCTTTACCTTCAATTGAAAATTCAAGATAGGGACCTGAATTATTTATTGCTTTTAAAAAATGCATTGTACAAATTGTTACTAAAGATAAATTAGCTGTATGTGGAGTGCATATAAAACCACCCTTTTCAATAATTTTCGCAACCTTCAAAGCTTTTGTTAATCCTCCCATGTACATAACATCTGGCTGAAAAATATTTACAATTTTTCTTTTAACCATATCTCTCCAAACTCTGAGATCACAATCTTGTTCTCCCCCAGTAACATCTATCTTCAAACTATCAGTAACTTTTTTTGTTTCTTCTGGTTTCCAGTAAGGGCAGGGTTCTTCAAAATGAGTAACATCATTATCTTCTAAAAGTTTCCCAATTTCTATTGCTTGAACAGAACTATAACAACTGTTTGCGTCAACCATCTTAATTACACTTTGATCTAAAGTCGAATTCATTGTTTTTACTATACTAGGCGTTCTTCCTTCCCATTCGTCAACTCCTCTTCCACATTCAGAACCAACTCTAAATTTAAATGCATTAACACCTTTTTTATCAAAGAGTTTTTTAAATCTATTTGCTTCATCATCTGGCGTAATATCTCTTTTCATTGATGAACCATAAATTCTTAAATTTCCTGGAGATCCTCCTATCAATGAAACGACAGGTTTACTTTCGATTTTACCTTTCAAATCCCACAACGCTGTATCTAAACCAGCTATTGCACGTAAAAGATATGATCCTGGAAATTTATGTTCTCTTTCAAAGATAAAATCTTCTAAATCATCAAAATCAAAATATTCTTTTCCTAAAACCCAAGGTGCTACTTGTTTATGAAAAATTTGAGCTGTAATATCTGCATGATAGGTTGACATTTGACCATAACCAATTGAGCCATCCTCAACTGTTATTTTTACAAAACTTACATATGGTTTTGTAAATGTTTCAAGTTTTACTATTTTCATAAATTAAATTTTTTTAAATCCTCAATAATAAATTTACTTCCAAGATTAGCAAGCATCATTACAGGAGCATTTATATTGCCCGAAGTAATATTTGGAAAAACAGATGCATCAGCAATCCAAAGATTCTCCATTCCATGAACTTTTAATCTTTCAGAGACAACCCCCTTTTTAGGATCTTCATCCATTTTACATGTACCACATGGGTGATAGATAGAAACTGCATTAGATTTAAAATGATCAATCATTTCTTCTTCAGTAGCATTTAAAAGATCATGCGTAACACTTTCATTTCTTATTTTTTTAATATTATTTGTGTTTGCCAAAACTTTTGAAAAATTAATTGCACATTTAACATCATATATATCTTCTTCATGTGATAGAAAATTTGGATTTATCATTGGATTATCACCAAAATTAGGAGAATTTAAAGTAACCGTTCCTAAACTTTTTGGCCGACAAGAATTATAACCAATAATAAAACCATTAAATTTGTCAGTTTTTAGTAAAGGTCTTTTATTTTTATGAGTAATTGAATAAGTTAACGGATTAAAATATATCTGTAAATTGGGATAATGATGCTTTGAGTTCCAATTTATATATCCTCCAGACTGATTAATACTAAGAGATAATGGCCCTGTTCTATTATAAAGGTATCTTAATACAGAAGTAATTCTGCCTGACCAAGTTCCTAAGGATTTATTGAGAGAATGATGATGCGTTTTAAATAAATAATCTAAACCAAGATGATCCTGAAGATTTCTTCCAACATTAGAATTATCAATTATTATTTCTTTATCATATTGTTTTAAATGATCTTTATCACCGATACCAGAGTGCATTAACAAGTAAGGTGTCATTATTGAGCCAGAACATAGAATTGCTCCATGGGATAGTTTAAGTATTTGTTCTGTTGATTTATTTTGAATTTTAATACCAGTAATTTTTTTATCTTTAATTATTAAATTTTTTACCTGAGTATTGTCTAACACAGTTAATCTAGGATTTTTTAATACAGGCTTTAAAAATACTTTTGATGATGAATGCCTGGTACCCTTGTAAGTATTGATATTGTAATGACCTACTTGATTTTCAATTGATGTAGTTAAATTTGTATTTTTTTTAATACCAATTTCATTACTAGCATTAAAAAAATATTCTAAAATTGGATGATGATACTTACTTACATTATTTACTGGAATCTTCTCTTTTATGAGAAATTCTTTATCATCATTTATTTGTTGTTCCATAGAGCTGTATACTTTTTTTATATTTTCAAAACTCCATTCCTTGCTGCTACCCCAATTCTCATAATCTGTTTCTAATCCTCTTGCATAGACCATTGCATTTATTGAGCCAGAACCACCTAAAACTTTACCTCTTGGATAATATATTTGCCGATTAAATAAATTATCTTGTTTTTCTGAATAGAAGTTCCAATTAATTTTTTTATTATAAAATGTCATTCCATAACCAAGAGGAACATCAATAATTGGATTGTTATCTTTAGGTCCAGCCTCAATAAGAGCTATATTAAAATTAGTTTCACTAAGAAGTTTATTTGCTATTATACTTCCTGCAGAACCTGCACCAATAATTGCTATATCAATATTATTCAAATTAAAATGTTTGTGTTACTTTAGTTAGATATCTAGGATTGTCTGGATCTAATCCTTTTTCAAAAGAGTAATTAACTATCCATGGATAAAATTTTGATAGTACTATAATTGGATCTAATTCTATTATTTCACTAGTGTTATATCTTAATTTTGTCTTCGAGTTTTCATCATAGGTAATTTCATAGTGAAGATTAGTTAGTGAAATAATTTGATTAGAATCTTTTGCTACTATCATCCCACTTTTATCTCTAAGTGATATAGTAAATAACTTGAATGAGTTTTCTATCAAGCTTTTTGGCCCATGCATTACTTCAGCACTACTAAAAGGTTCTATCATTTCTTGACATAACTCTTTAAACTTTAAAGATATTTCATTAGAAATTGCGTATCCAACACCCCTACTAATTATATAACCATTACTTATGGTTTTATCTAATAGATTTGGATTCCATTGATTTTTACTATCTAAAATTAAATGATCACTTAGCTTTTCAATATGCTTATTAATATCTTTTTTATTAAGAGTATTAAAAACAAGCTTTAAAATTATTAGTAAAGACAAAACAAAAGTTTTTGTTGCTGCAACACTTTTTTCTTCTCCAGCATTTATATCAAAAAAATAATTGGATGTTTTTATTATGGGGCTAGTTAAGTTATTACTTATTAATATGGTCCTTGCTCCCATTTTTTTTACCATTTTGTGACATTCAACCAAATCTTCACTTTTTCCAGATTGAGAAATAATGAATACTAATGCTCTCGAAAAATCAAATTTTGATTCTTCTAAAGTTATTATAGATGGGGGCATGCTGTATGTTGGTAAACCAAGATATTTTGCAAACATATAAGACAAATAAAGAGCAGCACAATCTGAAGTACCTCTTGCGACAGTAACAACATAATCAATTTTTTTTTCTGATATTAAACTTGATATTTCCTGGTAATTATTTTTATCATTCAAGATAAAATGATTAATTTTATTTGGAATGGAGAGTGCTTCCGATAAAACTTGGGAACTAGACATTAATTTTTTTTCCTCTTAAATAAACTTCTTTAAGATTAAATTCTTTATCTAAAATAAGAAAATTACTTAAAAAATTTTTTTGAATTATACCGACACTATCTAGATTTAAATATTTAGAAGCATTATAACTAGTTAAAGCAACTGCTTCTTCTAATGTAAAATCCATTGATATTAAATTTTTAAAATTTTGATCCATAGTAACAATACTTCCAGCTAAAGTACCATCAGACTTTATTTTAACTGAATTATTTTCTTTTCTTATGTTATTTTTTGCAAAAATATATTCTCCATCATTCAGTCCGCTAGCATTAATTGAATCTGTTATTGCATACAGCCCTGGAATACATTTTTTTGCAATTTTAATTGCTTCTTTACTAACATGAATATTATCACAGATTATTTCAGCATATTTTCCTTTTGAAAGAGCAGCTGATAAAACTCCTGGAGATCTATGATCATTACCAGACATAGCATTATACAAATGTGTAAAACCAATTTCATGATCTTTCATAATTTTTTCACAGCAATCAAAGTCTGCCAAAGTGTGGCCAAATTGAATCTTAATATTTAGCTCCACTAAATCATTTATAAATTCTTGCATTCCATCAATTTCTGGAGCTAAAGTAATGATTTTTACATCAGAAATTTCAAGAATTTTTTTTACAAACTCTAAAGATGGTTTCTCAGTTAAATTTGGTTGAGCACCAAGTTTATTAGGATTAATAAAAGGTCCCTCCAAATGGACACCAAGAATGTTTTGATTATCATTTTTTAATTTATCAAATCCCTTTAATGCTGAAATAGTATCTTCTAAGGAATTAGTCCAAGTAGTTGGCATAATTGATGTTGTTCCATGTCGTAAATGATACTTTGACATTTCAATGATTGATTGTGAACCCTCCATTACATCAAATCCATTACCACCATGACAATGAAGATCAATAAAACCAGGAATTATAATATTATCATAATCATCAGAGTCGTTTATTTTTAACTCATTAATTTTTTCACTGAAATATACATCACCAACATAGGAAGAATTATAATTGATAATTTTTCCACTAACTTTATTTTGATCAGTCATCTAAATTTAATATCTTATATAGTAATTTGTTGATTTTTAAAAAAATTAAAAAAACTTATAAATGAGGATTAATTTTACTAAATTTTTTCTCTAATCTATCATTATTTTTTTTAGCATTTGGCATATTTACACTGATGTAGAATGGGAACAATTTTTCATTCTTTAAGATATTTGCAACTTCAATTAAAATTGAATTTAAAATAAAAGATCCTGTAATTGTTGAAGCTGGTCCAACCATATTATCTTTAATATTTATGATTGCATCACCTGGCGGTATCTTATTATCAATGAATATATCCGTTATTTCAAATAATCTTTTATTCAATTTAGATAGAGTAGCTTGTTTTGAGTATTTCACAGATGTTAGTGAAATAGTTTTTATTTTCTTTTTTTTAGCAATTAATGCTGCTTCAACTGGTGCGTGATTGACACCTGAATTAGATACAATCATCAAAATATCTTTGCTAGTAATTTTATATTTAGCTAGAGCTTTTTTGGCAATATTTGGAGTTCTTTCTAAAGCAGTAGCTTTTCTTGCTCCTTTTTTAAAACTGAGATCATCATCTCTTATTGGACATGCTGCAGCAAAACCTCCTGCTCTATGAAATGACTCTTCTCCAAGTAATCTAGAGTGTCCAGTTCCAAAAATATATAGCTGGCCACCTTTTTTATATGATTTACTTATTAACTTAGCACACTGTAAGAATTTTTTTTCTTCTTCTTTTAATATCTTCTTTAAAATTGAATTAATTTTTGATGAATAAGATCTTGTTAATTTACTCATTTGAATTTTATAAAGATGCTAGGGCAAATATTGCCCTAGCAAAATAATGTAATTATTTGTATTCTTCTAACTCTTCAGCTGCTTCAGCTACTAAATCTGCAGCATCTCCTTCACCAAGAATTGCACCTTGGATCATAGAGTTCATAACAGTTTGAAAAGCTTTGTAGTCTACAAATAGTGGCTCTGGTCCACCATCGCCAATAGAATCAATAAACATCATCCAATAATCTTCATTGTATGGAGCTTCATTTCCAATTTGAGGATATTGCATAATTGGTGTTAGACCCCAATCAGTATCAAGACTGTATTGAGAATCACCTGATGTGATTATGCTAGCTAATTCCATTGCTTCTTTTTCAACACCTGTGTTTGAGAAAACTGCAACACTATCAGTGATTAAAAGCGTACCTTGGCTTCCTTGTGGTCCAGCTGGAATTCTAACTGTTTTAACATCTAGACCTTCCTTATGCTGACCTCTACCCCAAGGTCCATTAATATACATAGCAATTTTTTCGTCATTAAATAGTTCTGTTAACTGAGATCTCTCCCAAGCTAAAGGACCTTCCTGAGCAACGTTTGCTAACTTTCCATAAAATTCTAATGTTTCAACAGTATTAGAAGAATTTAAAGTTATTTCATTTGTCATTGGATCAATAACTTGTCCCCCATTACTGTATAGGTAGTTTAAGAATTGGTGCATAGTATTATCAAAATCTTTACCAGCTAGTCCAATTCCTGCTGCTCCATCAACATTTTTTGTTACAGCTTCAGCCATTGAATATAATTCATCCCAACTTTGAGGACCTTCACATGCAACACCTGCTTTTTCTAAAAGACCACAATTCATGAAAAGTGCTTTAGTTGAAAACGCATGAGGGAAACCCCAAGTTTTACCCATATGTGTAACTGTATTTAAGATACCTGGTTGATACATTGCTTTTTGTGAATCAGGAATATTTGTTTCTAAAATATGTCCGTTTTCTGCAAGACCTTTTAGAGTTCTTGATCCAACATATGAAAATGCAACGGGATCACCTGCAATTGCAAGATTGATTACTTTATCCTGACATGTTCCCCAAGGAACAGCCTCTAGAGTTACAGTAACTCCAGGATTGTCTTCCATATACTTATCAGCTATTTCAACATAATTAGGTCGAAGCTCACCGCCACAGAATACTCCGTGTACTTCAGCAGCATAAGTTTTAAAACCAACTAGTGAAAGTATAGCTATTGTAAGAAATGAAGATAGTTTTTTGAAAGTCATATTTCCTCCATTTAAATATAAAAAAGAGATAACATTAAGAGGCTCTATGAAGCAAGTTAGTTTTTGGGTATTTTTCTAGTTTTTTACTGCCCCAGAAGTGAGTCCAGCAACAATATATTTCTGTAGAAAAAGAAAAATTATCAATACAGGGGCTATCCCAACAAGAGAGGCTGCCATCATTTCATTCCATTTGACTGTTGTGTAGCCAATAAATTCATACAGCCCTGAAGGGATAGGCATATATTCTTTTTTCTGATTAAATGTAATCGCAAATAAGAATTGTTGAGCATAGGATCCTATAAAAGCGTATATCCCAACAACTACCAGGCCAGGTGTACTAAGAGGAGCGATGATGTGTCTGAGTATTTGTACTCTAGAAGCCCCATCTACAAAAGCTGCCTCTTCTAAATCTATTGGTATTTTTTCAAAGTAAGACTTTAGCAACCAAATTGCAGTTGGAATTAAAAAAGCAACACCGGGAACAATCATAGCTTGATATGTATTTAGTAAACCAAATGTTCTTAATACTTTATAGAGAGGAATTAATAAAACTGCCCCTGAAAACATATTAATTGCTAATAAAATATAGAGTGAAGAATTTTTAAAAGGAAATTTAAAACGTGCATAAGAATAAGCTGCAGGAATTACAAAAAGCAAAGTAATAATAGAAGTAACTGAGGCAAGAAAAAAACTATTAAAAATATATCGTGGAAGCATTGGTACTGTATTCCACATTTCTCTATAGGCCCAAAAAGATAAATCATCTGAATAAAATTGGTATGGTGAGCGAAATAAATGATCTAAAGGTCGAAGCGATGCATAAAACATTTCGACAAAAGGCAAAAGAATAAAAATCATAAAGACTAGTATTCCTAAATATAATAATATCTTTTCGTATATATTATATTTATCCAATTTAGTTTTTTACCGCACCTGCGGTAAGTCCCTCAACTATGTACTTTTGTAAAAATACAAATAATAATAAAACAGGCAACATTCCTACTAAAGCAGCTGCCATCATCTCATTCCATTTAACACTTTGATATCCTATAAATTCATATAACCCTGTTGGAATTGGCATATATTCTTTTTTCTGATTAAATGTAATCGCAAATAAGAATTGTTGAGCATATGCACCTATAAATGCGTAAATACCAACTACAACTAATCCAGGTGTACTAAGAGGAGCGATGATGTGTCTGAGTATTTGTACTCTAGAAGCCCCGTCAACAAAAGCCGCCTCTTCTAAATCTATTGGTATTTTTTCAAAGTAAGACTTAAGCAACCAAATGGCAGTTGGAATTAAAAAAGCTACTCCGGGAATAATCATAGATTGATAACTATTTAATAAACCTAAAGTCCTTAACAATTTATATAGAGGTATTAAAATTACTGCTCCTGAAAACATATTAATTGCTAAGAGTATGTATAAGCTCGTATTCTTAGCAGGAAATTTAAAACGTGCGTATGCGTAAGCTGCAGGAATAACAAAGATAAGAGTTAGTATAGCAACGCAGGAGGCCAGAAAAAAACTATTAAAGATATATCTTCCAAGCATTGGTACCGTATTCCACATTTCTTGATAAGCCCAAAAAGATAAATCATCTGAATAAAATTGATAAGGAGATCTAAATAAATGATCTAAAGGTCGAAGCGATGCATAAAACATTTCGATAAAAGGCAAAAGAATAAAAGTCATGAAGACAAAGATGCCAAAATAGATCAATATTTTTTCAAAAGGATTATATTTATTCATGAGAAATTTTCTTATTAATTCTAGCAAGCAAAGCTAGATAAAAGCCTGCAAATAACATTAATAAAATCATTACAACTACAGCTCTAGCAGCCCCTCTTCCAAATTTATAATTTCCTAATGCTTGCTTATAGGTGTCGATAATTAATGTAGTTGTAGAACCTCTTGGCCCACCTTCTGTCAATATCCAAATTATTTCAAATGAGTTGAATGTCCAAATAGCGGATAATAATGACATTGTAATAATTACTGGAGTGATTTGAGGTAATGTAATTTTAAAAAATCTATCCCACCTTGAAGCACCATCACAATAAGCAGCTTCGTATAAATCTCTTGGCACACCCTGCATTGCAGCTAGAAAGAAAACGGTTACCATTGGTGTTCCAACCCAAACATCTGCAATAATTGTAGAAATAAAGGCACTTTGTTTGTAAGCAAGAAACCCAAAAGGACCGTCCAAAATACCAGTTCGCATACCAACACCAGCGATAATTCCAAAATAACCGTTATATAACCATAACCAGCCTAGCATACCAATTGCAATTGGAACCACCCATGGAGGCATTACAAGTACCCTGAAAATTGATCTTCCTTTTAAATTAGCATTAAGTAAAACAGCTCCAATTAAACCAATAATAAGTTTTAAAGAGACCGAAAAAAACATCCAAACAAATGTTCTAGTCACTATTCCATTAAATTTTTTACTAGAAAACATTTTTTGATAATTTTCTAACCCAACATAATCTTCTCCTGCTAAGCTAGAATTTGTAAAAGACAATCTAATTGTTTCTAATAATGGCCAAGCAACTATAAGAATTATATAAAGAGCGGCAGGAGCAATTAGTGCATATGCTATATATGTTTGGGCGGTATATGATTTTAATTTTTGATTCATAATTACTAATTTAATTGAGAATCGAATTTATCCCAAGTACTTGTTAAGTCAATTACTTTACCAGTATTTCTAGCTTCGTCAATTTTCATAGCAACAATTCCTGCCTCCATACACTCTAATACACCAACAGGTAATTCTTTATTATTTTTTAATAAATAATTGTTAATGTCTTGAGCCATCATGCTATCTGCGCCATAATGACCTTTAATTTCTTTTCCAAAAGCTGCTCCATAATCTTCATCAATAAGTACATTATTATTTTCATCATGAGCTTTCATAAATCCTTTAACAAAATCTCCCTCAATCATTCCCGCAGATCCTATGACTGCAAATCTTCGAAATTCATCTGGAACTTTCATATTAGTGTGGAAAGATAGTACTGCTTTATTTGCATATTCTATTATTGCTACTTGATGATCGACAATATCAGCATCACTATCAAAAACATTTGATTTTGACTCCCAACCTTTCAGTCTGTCTTTTGTATATTGTTCATGAGAACCCTCTGGAAGATTTTCGGGTATAAAAGATCTTCTTGAACCAAAACTAGCAACTTTAATAGGTCTACTCTTCGTAATCATTGAATAGAAGTCAATGTCATGGCAACATTTCTCCAGCATAAAGCCTCCAGAATATTTTTGTTTTCTTCTCCAGTTTCTCATAAAAAAAGCACCATGCGAGGGTACGATATGTTCTGAAGCTTCAATCGATATTATATTTCCAATAGCATTTTGATCTAATAATTTTCTCACAGATCTTGCCTGTTGCGAATATCTAAGCACTAAGCCAACTATAATTCTTTCTTTGCCATATTCTTTTATTAATTTTGCTAACTCAAAAGTTTCTTGTTCGCTTATTACTATAGGTTTCTCAGCAAATATTTGTAATCCTGCTCTTAATCCAAGCTTAATATGATCTAAATGTAAATGATTAGGGGACCCAATCATTAACATATCTAGTTTCTCACGATCCAACATTTCGCTTAAACTTGAATATGATTTATTTGGAAAAAAATTATTTTTCTCAGCAAAATCTTTACCTATTGGCTGAGGGTCTACATAAGCAACCATTTCAAAATTTGGATTAACTTTTGAAAATTCATTATAAACACCTGCTGTCCTACTCCCAAAACCGACTGCACCTATTTTCATATTTATTTTACTTTAACATTAAAAATTGTGATATCGCCAGCCTAATTTTTTTAAAAAATCCATAGAATTTAGAAGCGCTGAACGAAATTCTATCCATTTTCTTGAAATTTTTCCTTTCCATGCAACTTCTGATAAAGTTGCTAATCTTGGGTTGATCATTTGATCAAAAAATTTTTTATCTGTAATTGTCTCTGACCACAGTTGACCTTGTAACCCTTTAATTAATTCTGATTTATTTATATCTTTTATTGGGTCCCATTCATGAATATCTTTTACTTCTATAGTTGCAGCCCAACAAATACCTCTTTCTTCAGTTGAATTATTATAAGCCATATCAAAATATGTTTTTTGCCCAGGACAAAGTATTGTTTCAAATCCCTTATTTGTAGTTTCTTTTGCAACATCTGAATGCTCCCATGAAAAGATCAAACATGATTTATCAATTTTTCCAGCACTTCCACCCAC
>CACNHT010000029.1 GCA_902620285.1 uncultured Alphaproteobacteria bacterium
TTTTTATATCTTTTATCTTTTTTTTGTTAATAGATTTTAATCAAGAAATTTATACTAAATTTAATTTATTTATTTTAGTAGTTGTAACATTCGATATTTTTTCATATATTATTGGGAAATCGTTTGGAAAAAATAAATTAATTAAAATTAGTCCAAATAAAACTATTGAAGGACTATTAGGTGGACTATTTCTATCTTTTTTTTCAGCTTTGATTTTTGCTTATTATTTAAATCTTTTTATAAACTATCAGTTATTATTTTATATTCTTTTAATAATTATTAGTGCCTTTATTGGAGATTTAATAGAGTCATTTTTTAAACGAAAGAACACTTTAAAGAATTCGAGTGAATTTATACCTGGTCATGGAGGTGTTTTTGATAGATTTGACAGTTTTCTATTTTCAATTATTTTTTATTCTATATCTATTACTGTTTAAAAATGAATATTAATATATTTGGAAGCACTGGTGTAATAGGAAAAAAAACTTTAGAATTAATTGATCAAAAATTTAATACTCTAAAAATTAATTTACTTTGTGCAAAATCAAATTTCAAATTATTAAAAAAACAGATAAAAAAATATGAACCTAAATACGCATTCCTTTATGATTTAAATATTTCTCTTTCTTCAAATAATAAAATAGGTAAAACTAAGTTGCTGAGTTTCAGAGAACTACAAAAATATCTACAATCAACCAGGTCTAATTTAAGTATTTTAGCGATTTCCGGGTACAAATCACTCTATTTTTTAGAAAATATAATTCATAATACTGATAATCTAGGGATTGCAAGCAAAGAAGCCATTGTATCTGCAGGTCATATATTTAAAAAAAAAAAATATTTTATCAAAACAAATATCTTTCCACTAGACTCTGAGCATTTTTCACTATTTGATTCTATAAATTATAAGAATAATTATTCTAATATCGAGAATATAACTATAACTGCTTCGGGTGGTCCATTTTATAAAAGAAAATTTAATTCACTTAAAAACATAAAATTTTCTGAAGCTATTAAGCATCCCAAATGGAAAATGGGTTACAAGAATAGTATCGACTCGGCTACTATGGTTAATAAGTGTCTAGAATTAATTGAGGCTCATTATTTATTTGACATTCCTTATAACAAATTAAAAGTGTTGGTGCATCCTGAAGCTCTTGTCCATTCAGCAATTGAGTATGATAACTATGTTACTAAATTAAATTTATTTAAAAATGACATGAAAATACCAATTTTAAATTTCCTTCATTTATCTAAAATTAAATATCAGACTAAATATGAAACATTATCTTTAAAAAATTTTAATAACTTAAATTTTCAAAAAGTTTCAAATGATATATTTCCTATTTACCATTTTTTTTCAAGAATGCATAAAACACCCCAAAACATAATAAAATTTAATATAGGTAATGAATTTGCAGTAAATTTATTTAAAAGTAACAAAATTAAATATACAGATATTTACAAAATAATCAAAAAAGTAACTTCTTTAAATTTGAATTCTTCTGTAAACACTATTAAGAATATTGTTAATTATCATGAAGAAATTGAAAAAAAAATTAAGAGTTTTAAAATACATAATATTTAATTGTTTTTTTATAATACTTTATTCTTCAATTTCTTTTGCCGATCAGATATCATTTGAAATAAAAGGAAATAATTATACAGACTCTGATGTAATTATCTCTTTATTGAAAAATATACCTCAAAGAGTAGATGAAGAATTTAGTAACGAAATTATTAAAACTTTAAATAAATCTAATCTATTCTCAGATGTTTCAGTTAAATTTTCTGATAATAAATATACAATAATAGTTAAAGAATTTCCAAACATTGATAATTTATATTTTACCAATAATGAAAGACTTAATGATGAAGATTTAGAATTAATTGCTTTAGAAAGTGATTTAAAAAATTTTAATGTTTCTTCAATTAACAAATTCATTAAAGAAATAAAAAAAATGTATGAAGCATTTGGATATAATAATGTTTTAATAAATTACAATGAAAAAATTAATATTGAAAATAACACTGTAGATTTATATTTTAATATTGATGAAGGTAAAATCACTAAAATAAATCAAATTATTATTACTGGCAATGATATGATTGCTTCCCAAGATATAAAGGAAGTAATTAAATCTAAAACAAAATCGTTTAGAAATATTTTTGCAAACAATAATTACAAACCAATTATTGCTCAAAGTGATATTTATAATATTTCAAATTATTATAAAAACAGAGGATATCTTGAAGTAAAAGTAGACTATAAAGTTGAGTTTTTAAAAACTAATAGGGTAAATATATATTTTAATATAATAGAGGGTAATATTTATTATATTTCTTCAATAAAAATCAAAGACGATAAAAGTATTTTAAATTCAAATATACTCAATTCCATTAATTTAGAAATAAATAATTTTGTTCAAAATAATAAAAACTTTTCTTTAAAAGAAATAAAAGAATTAAGAAAAAAAGTTTCATCAATAATATTTGAAGCTGGAGTTAATTTTTTTGAAATAAATACCTTCGATAAAGTAGAAAATAATAAAGTAGATATTATCTTTCAAATTCTACCAATCAAACCAGTATACACAAATCAAATTAAAATATTTGGTAATACAAGAACCTATGATTATGTAATTAGAAGAGAGCTTGATATAATAGAAGGAGATGCAATTTATAAAAACCAAATTCAAAACATCAGAGATAAGCTTGTATCATTAAAATTGTTCGAAACTGTAAATGTGACAGAACAAAAAATTGAAGATGAAAGTATTAATATAATTATTGAAGTAGAAGAAAAACAAACTGGCTCATTTAATGCAGGAGTATCTGTAGGTACCTTAGATGGTTTTTCAATTGTAACAGGTTTAAAAGAAAGAAATTTTTATGGAACTGGTAGATCTCTAGATTTACTATTAAATACCTCTAAAGATAAAAATGAATTTAAAGTGTTAACTACAGATAGATTGTCATATGAGAATGATGCAGATATTAGTTATAAGTTGAACTATAAACAACAAGATTTTTCAAAATCAAGTTCATATAAACTTGATACTTTTAGTACTGGTACAGGTATTGGATATAAATTAAATAAAAATCTATACCATAATATTGATTTAGAATATGTTTTAAAAGATTATAAAATTACCGACTCTTCGACTGCATCAAACTCTATTTTAAATTCATCAGGAGGGAATGTAAGTATTCTGCTTAAAAATAATTTAAGATACTCAACTTTAAATTCTGGATTTATTCCTAAGAATGGAAATTTTATTAATTTTAATAACTCTATTGAAACACCAACCAGTTCTAGTAATGGCTTTATTAGAAATATTATTACCTTCAAAAAATATTATAGCAATAACAACAATAATATATTCTCTTTTCAAACAAAATTAGGAAATATATTTTCACTTAATGATAAGGATATTTTAACAGATAATAAATTTGCTTTAGGGGGAAGATGGTTAAGGGGATTTGATAATTATGGAGCTGGACCTCGTAACTCCAGAACTTCTTATGTAGGTGGAAATAATATTGCAGTTACTAAATTTGATTATTCATATGAAATTAATAATAATCAAAATTTTCCAATATTTTTAAATTTTTTCAATGATTATGGTATGATATGGGATAATAAAACTAAACCCACTCAGACTGATAATAGTTTAAGGGCATCTGCTGGATTTGGTATCAAATACTATTCACCTATTGGTCCAATTGGATTTAGTTGGGGGTTTCCATTAATGGATAAGGAATATGATATTAAAAGAATGTTTTTATTTTCTGTAGGAAATATAGATTGAGATTATTAATCATATCAATAGTATTAATATATTATTCTCACTCTTCTTCAATTTATGCCCAATCCATAGTTGTTGTAAATATACAAACTATAATTGACAGTAATAATCAATATATTGAAATCACTAAAGATTTAGAAGCAGATCAAAAAAAAATTTTAGAAAACTTAAAAGTTAAAGAAAATGAACTAATTGAAGAATTAAATGTAATTGAAGAATCAAAAATAATATTAGATCAAAAAGAAATTAATTTAAAAATAGATAATTATAATAAAAATTTAGAAAATTTTAAGAATCTTGTTGATGCATTCAATTTCCATTATGAAAACCAAATTTATGATATAAGAGAAGATATTTTAAAGGAAATAATAATGTTATTGGAAAAATATGCAAATGAAAAGAATATTGATCTTGTTTTAGATTCCACAAGTTATCTAATAGCCTCCAATTCCTTAGATATAACAAAAACAATAAGTATTGAATTAAGTAAAATTAAACTAAAACTGGAATATAAAAATTTTGAAACAGATTAATTATTTAGAAATTAAAAACATTTTTAAAAAAAATTCTTTAGAAGTAAAATCTAAAGTCTCTGAAAGTGAAATTTTTAAAAACATAAAAACTATTTCAAAATCAACACATGACGATTTGACTTTCTTTTCAAATATTAAATATATGAGAGATTTAAGTAATACAAAAGCAAAAGCTTGTTTGATTGAAGAAAAATTTATAAAATTTCTTCCCAATACTTGTCAGCCAATAATTGTTAATGAACCTTATTTAGCATTAGCTATATTAACAAATATTTTTGCAGATAATTCTATTATATCAAATGGAGAAATTTCGAATAAAGCAATTATTAATTCAAAAGCCAAAATTGCAAATAATGTTCAAATTAATGCATTTACTACAATTAATGAAAATGTAGTAATAAATGATAATGTTTATATTGGTTCAAGCTCAAATATTGGACCAAATGTTGAAATACTTAAAAATGTTACAATACATGACAATGTTTCTATTTCTAATACAAAAATTATGGAAAATTGTGAAATTCAATCTGGTGCTAGAATAGGGGGGGCCGGCTTTGGATTTGATATGAAAACTAAACAAAAAATCAGTCATATTGGAAATGTATTAATTAAGAAAAATACTTCCATAGGATCTAACACCACTATTGATAGGGCTGTATTTGATTCAACTATTATAGGAAAATTTTCTAATATTGATAACTTAGTACAAATAGCACATAATGTGACTATTGGTGACTTTGCAACTATTGCAGCTCAAGTCGGTGTTGCTGGTAGTACTGATATTGGAAAATATGTAAAAATTGGAGGTCAAGCTGGTATATCTGGTCATTTAGTTATTGGAGACAATGTTACAATTGCAGCCAAAAGTGGTGTAACAAAAAATATATCTGATAATAAAATTATTGCCGGCTTCCCAGCAAAAGATATTAATTTATGGAAAAAAGAAATTATAAGAAATAGTATAAAAGAATGAAATTAGATATAGATGCAATTAAAGAATTAATACCACATAGAGACCCTTTTTTATTTGTTGATAGCTGTGAGATTATAAAACCAGGTGAGCATGGTAAATCTGAAAAGTTATTTTCCAAAGAAGAATATTTTTTTAAAGGTCATTTTCCAAACAATCCTATTGTACCAGGCGTTATAATAGTTGAGGCAATGGCTCAAACGGCAGGCATAGTAGTTTCATATAAACTAAGAGAATATTTAGAAAAATCAGTTTTATTTATGAGTGTAAATAAAGCAAAATTTAGAAGACCAATTTTACCAAATGATAAAGTAACATTTGATGTAAAGTTTTTAAATAGTGTTAGAGATGTTTATAAATTTGAAGGCACATGCTTCAAAGATAATAATAAAGTTAGTGAAGCAGAGTTTTCAGCAATGATTACATATAAGTAATAATTAGAAACATATTATTTATTTAAAGTTATATATTGTTAATTTAATAATCAATTTTATATGATACATCCATCGGCTGTAGTTTCAAAAAATACAGATATACATGAATCAACAAATATTGGTCCTTTTTGTGTTATAGGTGATGGTGTTAAAATTGGAAAAGGCAATAATTTAATTTCTCATGTTTCTGTTACTGGCAATACTAGTATTAAGGATAATAACTCCTTTTACCCATTTTGCTCAATAGGATCAGAGCCACAAGATTTAAAATATAATAAAGAAAAGTCTTTTTTAAAAATAGGAAGTAATAATAAATTTAGAGAAAATGTAACTGTAAACCCTGGAACATCTGGTGGCGGATTAAATACAATAATAGGAAATAATTGCTTATTTATGGTGGGTTCACATGTAGCTCATGATTGTATTATTGAATCAAATGTCATTTTAGCCAATAATGCCACTCTTGCAGGACATGTAGAAATTGATAATAATGCAATTTTAGGTGGTAATTCAGCAATTCATCAATTTGTTAGAATAGGTAAATATGCAATGATTGGTGGTATGAGTGGTGTTGAGAAAGATATCATTCCATATGGTTTGTATACAGGAATAAGAGAAAACTTGAAAAGCTTAAACCTGATTGGATTAAAAAGAAAAGGTTTAACGTCTAATGTAATCAATGAAATTAAAAATCTCATAAATATAATATTTAATAAAAATGATACAATTGAAAATAATATTAAAAAAAATGTTGTTGAAAGTTCTGAAATTTTAGAAATTAAGGAAGTGATTGAATTTCTGAACTCAAATTCAAAAAGAGGTATCACCACTTTTGAAAATGACTAAAATAGGAATAATTGCTGGGGATGGTAATTTACCCCTATATATCGGTAAATCATTGTTAACTAAAAATTACGATGTTACATTTTTATCTATAAATAATAAAAATAATATTTTTTATAATAACTTTCATGTTGTAGATTTAGATATCTTATCGGTAAAAAAAATCTTTAAAGTTTTAGATTCAAATAAAATAAAACATATAATATTTGCGGGAAGCATAAAAAGACCTGGTATTAAGGACTTAGGTTTTGATTTACCGACATTGTTACTTGCTAAAAGTCTTTTATTAGAAAAAAAAGGCGACAATAATCTTTTGATGAGCTTAAAAAAATACTTTGAAACTAAAGGATATATTTTTTTTAATTGGACCAAATATTGTAAAGAATTATTTTCAACTGAAATAAATTTAACAAAAATCAAACCTTCTAAAAATGCAATTCTAAATTTAAAAAAAGCAAAATCAATATATCAAATTTATAAGAAATTAGATGTTGGTCAGGCAATGATAATTCAAAATCAATTAGTTTTAGGATTAGAAGCTATAGAAGGAACTGATGAATTGTTAAAAAGATGTAAAGAATATAAAAGAAAAGAAGATAATGGTGTACTATTCAAATTTTCAAAACAAAACCAGAGTAATCTAATTGATATTCCCTTAATTGGCTTAGATACAATAAAGAATTTAAAAAAATATAATTATGAAGGTGTATTTTTGCAAAAAAATAAATGTTTAATTTTAGATAAGAAAAAAATTATTGAATTTGCTTCTCAAAATGATTTATTTATCTCATCAGTAGATCTAAATTGAAAAAAATAAAAATTTTTGTTTGTTGTACGGAACAATCTGGTGAAAATATTTGCTCAAATATTTTATCAAGAATGAATATAGATAAATATCAATTTGATGGAGTTTGTGGCAAACAATCCGAAAAATATATTTCTAATAAAATTTATGATTTATCAGAATTTAAATCTATAGGGCTTTTTGAAATAATATTTTCAATTTCAAAATATTTAAAAATGTTAAGAAGATTAAAAAACTATATTATTAAAAATGATTATGATTTAGTTTTAACTATAGACTCACCAGATTTTAATTATAACCTTGTAAATCAATTAAGAAAATCAAATTATAAGAATAAAATAATACATGTAGTTGCCCCAACTGTTTGGGCTTGGAGATCATATAGGGCAAGAAAATTTGCAAATATTTTTGATGAAATTTTTATATTATTTAATTTTGAAAAAAAATATTTCAATTTTGATAATCTAAATAAAACTTTTATTGGTCATCCAATTTTTCATATAAAAAAAAGAGAAAATAAAAAAAAATATAAGTACCTCTCTTTTTTACCAGGTAGTAGACAAAATGAAGTATTAAAACTTATAAAATATTTCAGTTATATTGAAAAATATATATCTGAGAATAATCTAAATTATAAAATATTTATTCCAACTTTGCCTCATCTTGTTTCTTTAATCAAAGAAAATACTAAGCAATGGAAAACTGAGACTATAATCTCAACTGATATAAGTAAATTTGATGAATACTATGAAGATGTTTACATAAGTATAACTTGTTCTGGTACTGCCTCTTTAGAAATTGCCAAAAGGAATATTCCTCAAATAGTAATCTATAAACTTAATTTTTTCACAGAAATTTTAATCAAGCCTTTTGTAAGTGTGAAATATGCAAATCTTATAAATATTATAAGCAATCAAATGATTATTCCGGAAGTTGTTAACTCAAATTTAAATGAAAAAAAGTTATTAGATATTTTTCTAAATTTATTTAATGATAGAAAAAAACAAGAAACTCAAATTAACTCAATTAATATATATCTTAAAGAAATTGTTAATGATTTTAGTCCTTATGATGTGAGTGTTAATCGTTTAAACAAGTTAATTAATTCTTTTTCCAAAGCCAATTAAAAATTGATTTTTTTTCTCTAGAAGATTCAACTTGATAAGGTCTAGCTTTATAACCAGTGTATAATTGACGAGGTCTGCCAATTTTATTAATAGGATCTTCTATCATTTCTTTCCATTGTGATATCCATCCTACAGTTCTTCCTATTGCAAATAGCACTGTAAACATGCTTGTAGGGAAACCTAATGCTTTTAGAATTATACCTGAATAGAAATCTACATTTGGGAATAATTTTTTACTAATAAAATATTCATCTTTCAGAGCTATTTTTTCTAATTCTATTGCAATTTTAAGTAATGGATCATCTTGCATATTTAACTCTTCTAAAACCTCATGCGCACTTTCTTTCATCACAGTGGCTCTTGGATCATAGTTTTTATAAACTCTATGCCCAAAACCCATTAATCTAAAAGAGTCATTTTTATTTTTAGCTTTATCTATAAATTTTTGTATATTTGATACATCACCAATCTCTTCTAACATTTTAATTACTGCTTCATTAGCTCCACCATGAGCTGGTCCCCATAAAGATGCAATACCAGCAGCAATACAAGCAAAAGGATTTGCGCCTGATGAACCTGCCAATCTTACTGTTGAAGTGGATGCATTTTGTTCATGATCAGCATGTAATGTAAAAAATCTATCCATTGCTCTAACAATTTTTGGACTCACCTTGTAATCTTCTGATGGTACAGAAAATGTCATGTATAAAAAATTTTCAGCATAAGAAAGGTCATTTCTTGGATAAACAAATGGCTGACCAATGGAATATTTATATGCCATTGCCCCTATTGTGGGAATTTTTGCTATTAATCTATGACAGGCAATCATTCTTTGATTAATGTCTGAAAAATCAGTACTGTCATGATAAAAGGCCGAAAGAGCACCCACAACACCTACCATAATTGCCATAGGGTGCGCATCTCTTCGAAAACCTCTGTATAAATTTACTAGTTGCTCATGCAACATTGTATGATTGGTTATTACATCTTTAAATTTCTGCTTGTCTTCAGGGGAAGGTAATTCACCGTGCAGCAAAAGATAACAAACTTCAAGAAATTCACTTTTTGAGGCTAAGTCATGAATATCATATCCTCTATGACGTAAAATTCCCTTTTCACCATCTATGTAAGTTATTCCTGATTCACATGACGCAGTTGAAGTAAAACCTGGATCAAAAGTAAATAAACCTGTTTCTTGATATAGTTTACGAATATCCAAAACATTTGGACCATCTTTACTTTCAATAAGTGGAATTTGATACGATTTCCCACTCTCATTGTTGAATAGAGTAAACTGTTTATCGTTAACTTTTTTATCTTCGTAATCAGCCATATTCAATTATCTCTATATTGATTTAATCTATCAATAGTATCTTTTTTACCTAATATTACAAAAATATCAGAAATTGAAGGCCCTTGATAGGAATTTA
>CACNHT010000030.1 GCA_902620285.1 uncultured Alphaproteobacteria bacterium
ATGCTGTAGAAGACTTTGGTTTAGGAAAAGCAGATTACAGAGTCCCTGCAGAGTGGGATCTAAGTCAACAAAACGAGTTAATTGAAAGTTTAGTTGGTCAAGGTTACAATGCAGTACTTGTATTTCCTGGTGATGCAGTTGGTACAAATAAAATTTTAGGTGAACTAGATGATGCTGGTATACCAACAGCTGCTTTAGCAGGATGTGTTGAACAACCAACTCAAGCAAAATTTTGTTTTGGAACTGACACTGGTCACTCAGCTTATCTTGGTACAAAAGAATTAATTAAAGCTTTAGGTGGCAAAGGAAAAATTGCTCACTTTACTGGTTTCTTAGTTGATCCAAATACAACTCTAAGAATCAATGCTGTTGAACAAGCTGTTTCAGAAGCAGGCGGTGGAGTAGAAATTATTCAAGTTATTGCTGATATTGATGCTTATGAACCAGCTGATGAAAAAATTAATGCTTTCATGGCGGCTCAAGGAAGTGAAGTAGATGGTATTGTTACTACTGCTTGGGTTCCTGCTGTTGTAGCAGCACAAGCTTTAACTAATATGGGCGATAAAAGAATTAAAATGGTTGGTATTGATCATGACGAAGTAGTTTTAAAAGCTATTAAAGATGGTTATGTTCATGGAACTATGCTTCAAAACCCATATGGACAAGGTTACATTGGTTCATATGTAATGGACAAAGTTAGACAAGGTTGTGAGTTCAAAGCTGATGCACCTTGGAAATCAACTGCACAAACTGATCAATTTATTGACTCAGGTACTGTATTTGTTGATATTAGCGATGTTGATACATACGTTATGGCTATGAGAGGAATTTCTCTAGAAATTTTAGAAACTTTTGATAGCACATATCTAAACTGTCCAAGTTAAAATAATATGGGGGCATCAAGCCCCCTTTTTTATGAATAATAAAATTCCTAATTTTGTAAAAACCAATCAGTTTGGTTTACTTATATTGGTAATTGTATTTATTTGTATTTTTTCCTTTTCAACTGATGGATTTACTTCAAGATTCAATATTTATGCTCTCTCAAGAGTAGTTGCTCTAGATATAATGATTGGTTTAGCAATGATGGTAGTTATACTTACTGGAGGTTTAAATCTATCTCTAGGTGCTTTGGGTGTTTCTGCAGCAATGTTTGGTGGTTGGTGTATGGAAAGTATGGGAATTCCTATTTCTATTACAATCATTTTAGTTTTAGCTTTTGGTTCATTTCTAGGCTGGATTAATGGATTTGTAACTGTCAGAACTGGTGTTCATAGTTTCATTGTTACGCTGGCAACGATGAGTATTTATTTTGGTTTCATGACCTTGCTCACTGAAGCAGAAGCATTTAGAAAATTACCAGAGGCTTTTACTGATTTTGGGAGTTTAAAACTTTTCAATAAATATATTTCACCATTACTAATTATTAGTGTGCTGACTTGTTTTGTACTTTATTACATTTTTAAATACACTGATATTGGCCGAAAGCTTATCGCAGCTGGAGCTAATCCTGATGCTGCAGAATTATCAGGTATTTCTGTAGATAGAATGTTTATTTATTGTCATATGCTGTCAGGCTTCTTAGCAGCACTTGCAGGTATTATGTTAACAGCAAGAATCGGTGCTGCAATTCCGTCTATGGCTGGTCATCTTGGATTTGATTGGTTATTACCTGCTTTTTTAGCTCCAGTATTGGGTGGAACACTTCTTTCTGGAGGTAAGGTTACAGTTTTTGGAACAATGCTAGGAGCAATTCTTGTTACATTAATAAATAATGGATTATACTTAATCGATGTAGGTGAATTCTGGGTAAGATTTTTTCTTGGTATCATATTATTAGGAGCTGTTCTTCTAGATAGAGCTAGGGAATATTTTACTGTTAAAAATTCAATTGTTTCATGAGCGCGCTTTTAAAAAAAGATTGGTTTGGACTTGGCTTAGTTTTAATTTTTGGTTCAATCTTAATTTCATTGTTTAAGCCTGCATTTATTTCCCCATTCAATTTATATGTTTTAATGCTGAGTGTTAGTTTGATGCTCGTTGTGGCAATGTCACAAATGATTATCATTGCAATTGGTCAAATGAACTTATCTGTCGGAGCAATTGGTGGCTTAGTTGCGATTTCATTTACTGGCTTAATGGAAGTTTATAGTATGTCTATTTTTCCTGCTGTTCTGATTGGATTATTAATTGGTCTTGCTTGTGGTTTTATAAACGGATACATCACTGTTAAAACTGGCATATCAGCTTTTATTATTACCCTTGCTACACTTTACATTTTTAAAGGAATGAATTTAGGAATAACAGAGGCTCAACCTTTTTATGAAATTCCTGAGGCTGTTAAATTTTTTGGAAATGCAAAAATCTTTGGCCCTATACCTTACTTAGTTATTATACCAATTATTATAACTGTGCTGATGTGGATTTTAATGAATAGAACATCACTTGGAAGGTATATGCTGGCATACGGGAATAATGTACAATCATCAGAACTAATAGGAATATCTTCAACAAAAATAGTTATTTATGCTCATGTTATATCAGGCCTTTTAGCTGCTATCGGTGGAATGTTAGTGGTTTGTAGATTACAACTTGGGACACCCAATATAGGTGATTCTTGGCTATTACCTTCATTTGCTGCTCCGGTAATTGGAGGCGCTATACTTGCTGGTGGAAAAGTAGATGTTATTGCTACTGCTTTTGGTGTGGTATTAGTTTCTATAATTTCTCAAGCTTTAGTAATTTTTAAAATTGATCCTTTTTTTGTTCAAATATTTTTAGGATTTATGATTTTATTAGCGGTATTTATAAATAGATACAGAGAATATAGAGAAGAGAGAAGAACAAAGGTTTTTTCAGATGAGTGATTATATTTTAGAACTCAACAACATTACAAAAAATTTTCCTGGTGTTAAAGCTCTTGATAATGCAAACTTCAGACTCAAAAAAAAATCAATCCATGCACTTCTTGGTGAAAATGGAGCAGGTAAATCTACATTAATTAAAATAATTACAGGAGTATATAACCAAAATGAAGGTAAGCTATTTTTAAATAATCAAGAGAAGTCTTTTTCTTCACCTAATGAAGCAATGAATGCTGGAATTTCAGTTGTGCACCAAGAAAGAAATTTAATTAGGAGGTTTTCAGTTGGTGAAAATTTAATGTTAACCAACCTTCCTAAAAATAATTTAGGTTTAATTGATTATAATACTGTTGCCAAAGAATCAAAAAAATGGCTCGATATTATGGAGCTGGATATAGATCCAAATACAATAGTATCAGATTTAACAGTTGCAAAAATGCAACTTTGTGAAATAGCTAAAGCCTTATCCTTAGAATCAAAAATACTATTATTAGATGAGCCAACTTCATCATTATCCCCACAAGATACAAAAAATTTATTTGCATTACTTAAACGATTAGTTGCTGAACAAGATGTAAGTATAGTATTTGTTAGTCACAAATTAGAGGAAGTATTTGAAATTTGTGATGAAGTTACTGTTTTGAGAGATGGTAAAAATGCTTGTGAGTCTGAACAAATTACTAATCTTAATAGACAGAAACTTGTTAAATTAATGATTGGTAGAGATGAACAAATAATTAAATCTAAGAAAAATATTGATTTTACAGATGAAAGTTTACTAGATCTACAATCAATAAACACTGACCTTGGTCATAAAAATATTAATTTAAATTTAAAAAAAGGAGAAATACTTGGATTATACGGTTTAGTTGGCGCAGGAAGAACAGAATTAATAAAATGTGTACTTGGGTTAGATAAAATTAATTCTGGACAGATTTTACTCAACAATAAAGAAATTAAAATTAAGTCTCCAAAAGATGCACTAGAAAAATATAAAATTGGATACATAAGTGAAGACAGAAAAAAAGAGGGATTAATTCTAATGCATGATGTTTTATCCAATGCCGGAATAACAGTTTGGTCAAATTTGAAAAAAATATTATCCTTTTTAAATGACAGTATTGTTTACAATAAAGTAGATCCTTATGTGAAACAACTCGAAGTAAAAACACCTTCATACCAACAAATCGTTTCTAACTTATCTGGAGGCAATCAGCAAAAAATTAGTGTAGCTAAATGGCTAGCTTCTGGAACTGATATATTATTTATTGATGAACCCACAGTTGGTATAGATATAAAAACAAAATCTTACCTTCATGAATTAATTATTGAACTATCTTTAAAAGGCACATCAATAATTTTAATTACCAGTGATATGCCTGAAATGATTAGCTTAGCAGATAGAATTATAACAATGAAAGATTTTAAGGTAGTCGGTGAAACTATCAATAATCATAACTATGAAGAAATGAGTTCATCAATTATGGGAAATATTCATGAATAAAAGACAGCTTGGAAAGACTGATATAAACTTAACAGCTATTGGTTTTGGTGGAGCGCCCTTAGGCAATTTATTTGAAAATCTTGATGAACGAAATTGCTACGACATACTTGAAAAAAGCTATGAAAAAGGAATCAATATTTATGATACATCACCTTTATATGGTTATGGATTAAGTGAACATAGATTAGGAAATTTTTTAAAAACTGTAGATGAGGATAGTTATTTTTTATCAACAAAAGTTGGAAGATATCTAACACCAGCAAAAAAAGATAATATAGATAGAGGGAGATTTGCAGGAAGTTTAAATTTTTCTCCTAATCTCGATTACTCTTATGACGGTGTGATGAGAGCATTTGAGCAATCATTACTAAGATTAGCTGTTTCAAAAGTAGATATTTGCTTAATTCATGATGTAGATCGATTTAATTTTGGTGACGATGTTGATCATTATTTTAAATTAGCAATGGATGGCGCGTATAAAGCCGTACAAAAACTAAAAGAAGAAAAAGTTATCAAGGCTATTGGAGTAGGAGTAAATGACTCTGATATATGTGCACGATTTGCAAATGCAGGCGATTTTGATTGTATGGTTCTAGCAGGCAGATATTCATTATTGGATCAAAATGCTCTCAATGATTTTTTCCCTATTGCTGAAAAAAATAATATAGGAATTATTCTTGCAGGAATTTTTAATTCAGGAATTTTAGCTAAAGGTGTAGGTGAAAATATTACTTATTTTTATGATAAAATTCCAGAAGAAGTTAAACAACGATACTTAAAAATTGCAAATATTTGTAAAAAATATGATGTGCCTGTCCCTGCAGCAGCAATACAATTTTGCTATACAAATAAACTTGTTACTTCCATGATATTAGGTATGGATAGGCTTGATCAAGTGGAGCAAAACATAGGATTTTTAAATTTTCCTATCCCTGAAGATTTGTGGAAAGATTTACTTAATGAAAAACTAATTGATGAAAGATGTCCAATATGAAAATAATTGATATTAAAACTCAGGATATTCGTTTTCCAACATCAAAAGATAATTTGGGAACTGATGCTGTACATGTTGATTGTGATTATTCTGCAACTTATGTCACAATATTTACTGATCAAAAAGATCTAACCGGTATTGGATTAACCTTTACTATTGGAAAAGGTAATGATCTTTGTTGTACTGTTATAGAATACTTTAAAGAATTTATTATTGGAAAAAATATTGAGGAAATAGAAAGGGATATTGCATCCATATGGGAAAAAATTACAAACCACAGTCAATTAAGATGGGTAGGGCCACAAAAAGGTGTAACGCATCTTGCAGCTGCAGCTTTTTTTAATGCAATATGGGATTTAATTTCTAAATTTCATAAAAAACCTCTTTGGAGATACATAATAGAATTAGAAACAAGAGATTTATTAGATAAACTCTCTTTTTCTTATATCGACGATGTAATTACTAAAGATGAAGCGGCTAAAATAATTGATCAAAAAAAACTAAGTTTGCCTTCAAACTTAGACGATTTAAATTCCACTATTTTTCCAGCATACACAACTGCAGCTGGTTGGTTGGGGTATTCAGATGAAAAAATGAAAAGACTAGTTGAAGAAAATTTAAGTAAGGGTTGGACTCATTTTAAAATGAAAGTTGGTCAAGATATAGAAAGAGATATCCATCGCTGTAAATTAGTAAGAGAATTAATAGGTGATAATAATAAATTGATGGTAGATTCAAATCAAATCTGGAGTGTAAATGAGACTATAGAAAATATTGGAAAACTAAAACAGTTCGATATTTTATTCTATGAAGAACCAACCAACCCTGATGATGTTTTAGGTTTTAAAAAAATTAAAGATGCACATCCTGACATTAATCTTGCAACAGGAGAAATGATACAAAATAAAGTTATGTTTAAACAATTTATAGAACACAAATCTTTAGATTATTGCCAAATTGATAGTTGTAGAATTGCAAGTATAAATGAAATTTTACCAGTTCTTTTAATAGCTAGTAAGTTTAATACCCCCGTTATTCCTCACGCAGGTGGCGTTGGTTTATGTGAATATGTTCAACATTTAAATCTAATCAACAAGTTTATAATTTCTAATCATGAATTATTATTAAGTGAATATGCAGAAAGCTGCTCTGAACATTTTGAAAATCCAGCAATAATTAAAGATGGTGGGTATGTTACTCCTACAAATCCAGGATATTCTGTAAAAATTAAAGATAGTTCTCTTAATGAATTTGATTATAATAATGGTACTTATTGGAAATAAATGTACGTAGATAGTCATCAACATTTTTGGAAACTTTCAAGGGGAGATTACTCTTGGATGACCCCAGATATGAAAGTCTTATATAAAGATTTTTTTCCAGAAGATCTTGAGCCACTTATAAAACAAAAAAATATAACTAAAACAGTAATTGTCCAAGCTGCTGACACAGTTGCTGAAACAGAATTTACATTAAGTTTAGCATCAAAATATGAATTTATTGCAGGCGTGGTGGGTTGGGTTGATCTAGATAGTAACAATGCTAAAGATGATATTGATAAACTTTGTGAGAGTAAATTTTTAAAAGGTTTTAGACCTATGATACACGATATTCAAGATGATGCTTGGATGTTAAATGATCACTTAAAAGAAAATATAAAATATTTAAATACAAAAAATTTAACTTTTGACGCTTTAGTTCGACCAAATCATCTTCAACATCTTATACAATTTGTTAAAAAATATGATTTCCTTCCTATAGTTATTGATCATATTGCTAAGCCCGTGATTACTAAATCTGAAATTGACCAATGGAAAAAAGATATGACTGAACTATCAAATGCAAGTAATGTTTATTGTAAATTCTCTGGAATTCTCACTGAAGTTGGTCCAGATTATACAAAAGAACAGCTTGATCCTTATATTGATTTTATTCTTAACACTTTTGGATCTGATAAATTAATGTGGGGAAGTGATTGGCCTGTTTTAACAATGGCAGATAATTATTCAAATTGGTTTGATTTAGCAATGAATTATTGCAATTCTTTTTCTGAAGACGAAAAAAATAAAATATTTTCTCGAAATGCAACTCAATTTTATAATCTTTAAAAGATTATATAAATTTAAATTTAATTAAGCGATGAAACAAAACTATTTTGAGCCAACTTGGTCATCAATAAAACAACATCAAACACCAAATTGGTTTAAAAAAGCGAAGTTTGGTATTTATGCTCATTGGGGAATCTATTCTGTTCCAGCTGCTGGACCCAATGTGACGTGGTATCCTTATTGGATGTATAGACCACCTAGTCCTCAGTTTGATTATCATTGTAAACATTATGGTCATCCATCTAAATTTGGATATAAAGATTTTATACCAATGTTTACTGCTGAAAAATTTAATGCAGAAGAGTGGGCAGATTTGTATTATCGATCTGGAGCAAAATTTGCTGGACCAGTAGCAGAGCATCATGATGGTTTTCCAATGTGGAATTGTTCTGATACTGAATGGTGTGCATCCAAGATGGGGCCAAAAAGAGATATTGTTGGAGAACTTGCTAAAGCAATTAGAAACAAAGGGATGAAATATATGGTAGCAATGCATCATGCTGAAAACTGGTTTTTTTTCCCACACTGGAATAATGATTTTGATACATCAAAAAAGGAATATGAAAGTTTATATGGTGAACTTCACAATTTAGATTTAATAGGAAATCAGGCTGTATATCCTGATCATTGGGGTAGAAAAAATGAACATCAAGACAAGCCTAGTAAAGCTTTTCATGATAGATGGTTAAATAGATTAAAAGAAGTAGTAGATAATTATAAACCAGACTATGTATGGTTTGATTTTGGAATTAGATTTATTCATGAAAAGTATAAAAAAGATTTTCTTTCATATTATTATAACAAAGAAACTGAGTGGGGTAATGAAGTAGTTGTATCTTATAAATGGCATGATCTTCCCCCCGGCTCTGGATTATTGGATCTTGAACTAGGAAGAGAGTCAGAATTAACCCACTATGATTGGATTACTGATACCACAGTCCACGATGGAAGTGCTTGGGCTTATATGAAAAATTCAAAATATAAAACTACAACAGATTTAGTTCACTACTTAATAGATAATGTTAGTAAAAATGGATACATGCTCTTAAATATTGGACCAAAACCTGATGGAACAATTCCAGAAGAAGATAAAAATCTTTTAGAAGGTATTGGAAATTGGCTTGATGTAAATGGAGAAGCAATATTTGAAACAGAAACATGGGATCAATATGGAGAAGGCCCAACTAAAATGAATGAAGCAGGACCTTTTTCAGATAATCGAGCAAAACTAATTTATACTGCTAAAGATTTTAGGTTCACTACAAAAGATAATTTTTTGTATGCAACTGCATTAGGATGGCCTAGCAAAGATTTTACGATAGAAAGTATATATAAACTTTTTGATAATGAAATTGAAAGAGTAGAATTATTAGGAAGTACTGATAAAGTAGAATGGAAACATACCAGAGATGGACTCCATATAACAAGACCAGATAATAAACCATGCGAGCATGCATACAGTTTTAAAATAACAAGAAAGGAATATTTATAAATGATTAGATTAGGTATGACTCTTGGAATTAAAGAGGAAAAAATAAAAGAATATAAAAAACTTCATGCAAATGTTTGGCCTGAAGTCTTAGAAAATTTAACAGAGCTTAATTTTAAGAATTATTCTATATATTTGCATAAAAATACCCTTTTTGGATATGTTGAATATCACGGAGACAATCTTGATAGAGATAACAAGCTAATGGCTTCAAACCCTAAAGTTCAAGAGTGGTGGAGTGTTTGTGGACCATGTCAAATTCCAGACCCAAATAGAAAAAAAGGAGAATGGTGGTCTAGTATGGAAGAAGTTTTTCATCACGACTAAAGTTAATTATGAAAACAAAAATTTGTTCAGTTGGTGAATGTATGATTGAAATTGCCAATACTAAGAATAATATTTTTCAACAATCATTTGCAGGTGATACGCTAAATTTTTGTAACTATATTGATAAAAAATATTTTGATGTCTCTTTTCTTACAGCCATTGGTAAAACTAGTATAAACAGATCAGTTTTGGAATTCATTAATTCTAAAAAAATTTCAACAAAATTAATCAAGCAAGTTAATAGTCATGAAATTGGTTTATATTTAATTAAGAATAGAAATAACGGAGAAAAACAA
>CACNHT010000031.1 GCA_902620285.1 uncultured Alphaproteobacteria bacterium
ACCTTTAGCAGGAATTCACACATCAATGTTGTGCGCTAAAGAAAATTACACAAACAAAGAATGGGTTTTTACTGTTCCGAGTGATACTCCATTTTTACCCGATAATCTTTTCGATAAGTTTTTAGAAGCATATGATGAAAATGTAAAAATATTGATTGCAAGATCAAATAGTAGACATCATCCTGTAATAGCAATGTGGCATATATCCTTAATAACTAGTTTAGAAAATGAGTTAATATTAAAAAATAGTAAAATTATGTTTTGGGTTAAAAAGCACAAATATAAATTTGTTGAATTCGACAAAAGCCAAGAAAAAAATTTTTTCAATGTTAATACTCAAGAAGAATGGAATACTGCAAAAAATATCTGAATTTGATATAAATATGTAAAAAATATTTTTTTTGTATAAAGAATATTTTAAATGGTAAGATCAATATATAAAATATTTCCAGGAATTATATTTTGTTTTATAATTGCATATTCAGGCATATACCTAAGTGATTTGATTGGAAAAGAAATTTTAAATTTAAATAAAAGTCCAATATCACCAATAATGCTTTCAATAATATTTGGTCTTTTAATAGGAAATATATTTCATATTAATAATTTTTTATTAGAAGGAATTAAGTTTTCTTTAAAATTTATTCTAAGATTAGGAATAATATGTCTTGGTATAAGACTAGGGCTTTTAGATATTTTTAAAGTTGGAATAGTTGGAATACCTCTAATTGTTGCTTGTATTATAATATCAATTTTGGTTGTAAATTATTTATGCAAGTTATTAAATGTTTCTTCAAAAATGGGATCATTAATTGCAGTTGGAACAAGTATTTGTGGAGCATCTGCAATTGTAGCAACTAGTCCTGCAATTAATGCTGATAAAGAAGAAGTTGCTTATGCCATAGCTAATATTACAATATTTGGAATAATTGCAATGTTCCTCTATCCATTTATGGCGTATTATCTTTTCAGTGGAGATGAGTTAGCATCAGGATTATTTCTTGGAACTTCAATACATGAAACTGCTCAAGTTGCTGGGGCTGGATTGATATACGCAGAACAGTTCAATTCACCAAAAACTATGGATATAGCGACAATTACAAAATTAGTAAGAAATGTCAGTATGATAATCGTCATTCCTACAATAAGCTATATGTATCTAAGAAATAATATTGGTGAAAATAATAGCAAACCATCGATAATATCTATGTTTCCAATTTTCATAATTGGTTTTATTCTTATGGGTCTTATAAGATCAATTGGAGATTATGGAATTCAAAATAGTAATTTAGCTTTTGAAATATTAACCAATAATAACTGGCAATTAATAATCAACATTATTAAATCTATTGCTGAGTATTCTTTAGCAATAGCAATGGCAGCTGTTGGCATAAGTACAAATTTAGTTTCTTTAAAAAGCTTAGGCATAAGACCATTTTATGTTGGTTTTTCTGCAGCTTGTTGTGTTGGAATTGTAAGTTATATCGGAATCATAGTACTAAATAATTTTATATAATTTTCTAAAATAAATATAATTTGTACTTATTAAGTAATAATTATATAAAATTCATAAAAAAATATGTCAATTTATCTTCCAATAGCTGAAATGAACGTCAATATTTTTCTTATTATCTTTATTGGTATGAGTATAGGGATACTTTCAGGAATTTTTGGTGTTGGTGGTGGATTTTTAATGACACCACTATTAATTTTTTTAGGCATACCTCCAGTTGTAGCTGTTGGTTCTGAAGCTCCACACGTTTTAGCAACTTCAGTTTCAGGTTTTATTGCTCACTGGAGAAAAAGAAATGTTGATATAAAGATGGGTATATTTCTTTTAATAGGAGGTTTAATTGGCTCCACAGTTGGTGTAAATATTTTCAGTTATCTAAAAAACTTTGGGCAAATAGATTTAGTTATTCAGTTATTATTTCTTTTCTTTTTAGGTTTTATTGGTTTTAGTATGGCTTTTGAAAGCGCAAGAACTACAATAAAACACTATAGAGCAAGAAACACTAAAAGAACAAAACTGCATCAACATTCTTGGTTTCACGGACTTCCATTCAAAGTTCGCTTTCATAGATCAAAACTTTATATAAGTGCGATACCACCTGTACTGATAGGGTTCGCAGTTGGAGTAATGTCCGCAATGATGGGAGTTGGAGGAGGATTTATAATGATACCTGCAATGGTATACATACTTGGAATGCCAACAAGTATAGTAGTTGGGACATCTTTATTTCAAATCATTTTTGTTACAGCTAATGCAACATTCTTTCAATCCTACATAAATTATAATGTAGATATTGTGCTGTCTGCACTAATGATATTTGGAGGAGTAATTGGTGCACAAATTGGTGTAATTTTTGGGTCTAAATTAAAAGCAGAATATTTGAGAGGTATTTTGGCTATATTAGTACTGGGTGTCTGTGGTAAAATTTTTACAGATCTAGTTTTAAGACCTAGTGATTTATTTTCATTGGTAATGATATGATATCAATATTTAATTTTTCAATTAATTTATTGATTGTAGTTTGTCTCTTCATATATTTTATTTTTACAACCATTGGTTTTAATCTGGAGAATATTGAATATTTTTTAATTCTAATAATTGTTATAAACTCATTTAACAAAATTTATATTTGGTCAAATTTCAGAGTATTTATTAAAAAAAATCTTAATAAAATATTTAAAGACATATTATTTAATGATTCATTTGCAAAACTAAGTATAGTTATTTTATCCACTGTAATTCCAATTTATATGCTTATGCAAAAAGATATATTAGTGATTGATATATTGATTGAGAAAGCATCTTTTTTATTAGTATCAATTTTTGCATTAATTGGATTTTATTTAGAATTTTATATTTTAGAAGTGACAAAAATAGATGATTAAAAATTTATATATAAAGTTTGCTTTTAATCTAACAATTTTATTGACTGTAATTTTTTTTTATAACTTTCTTAATGCTGAAGAAATTTACTTTGACTTATCTGAGGATAGTATTGAATTAAAAACAGATTTTAATGGAAAAGAAATTATTATTTTTGGATTACTAAAAAATGATCATGAGACACTTTTGACAATAAAAGGACCACCATCAAAAATGAGAATACAAAAAAAAGAGAGGTATTTTGGAATATGGATAAATAATCAATACGTTACCTATAGTAACATTCCATCTTTATTCTTTTTATCCTCCTCAAAAGAAATTAACGAAATCTTGCCTGAATCGATATTAATTAATGAGGATCTAAGTTTTGAAAAAATTTTAAATAATAAGACTTTTAATCAGAATTTTATTTTCAAAAATGACCAAAAAAGTTGGAATGAAAATTTTGTTAGAATAAAAAAAGAACAATTATTTTATAAAAGTTTTGAAATGAAAAAGATCAAAGATAAATTATTTCAAACTAGCGTTTTTTTTCCAACAAATACAATACCAGGGATTTATAATGTTGATATTTACTATATAAGAAATAATACAATTATGAGTACTGATCAAAAAAATATAATTATAAAAAAAACTGGTATAGGAAGTCAAATATTTGACTTTGCTAATGAAAATGCAGCTACATACGGAGTTTTTGTAATTATCTTTTCAATATTTTCAGGATTTATTGCTGCTGCTTTATTTAGGAGAAGTAAATGAGTAATGATAGATATATTCTAGTTGTTGCAGATAATTCAGAAGAAATGAATACAGCTCTTGAATATGCTTGTGCAAGATCAAAAAAAACAGGAAGAAAGATTATAATTGCAACATTCATAGAGCCTTTGGATGTTCTAACAACCAAGGGTGTTACAGACATTATGAAAGAGGAGGCTAGAGAAGAAGCAGAAACAATTCTTAAAAAAGCTGCCTCATTTGTCCAAGAAAGAACAGGTGACTATCCTGCTCTCTCTTTAAGAGAGGGGGATACTATATCTGAATTAAAACAATTATTAGATGAGGAAAAAAATATTAATGTTCTTGTTTTAGCTGCCAATACTGATCCAAATAGTAAAAACCCTGGTCCAATAATAACTTCTCTAGTGAGTAATGAAATAACAAACCTAAGAATACCAATAATGATTGTCCCTGGAAATTTATCATTTGAACATATTGCGCAAATAACTTAAAAGAATGTCTAAAGAGATAGCTAAAATATTAGTTGATATAAAGTCTATTAATTTTTCATTTGATAAATATTTTACTCTTACATCAGGCTTGGCTAGTCCTGTTTATGTTGATTGTAGAAAAATTATTTCTTTTACAAAAGAAAGAAATTTTATAATTGATAAAGCCATAGATTATTTAACTAAAAATAATGTTGAGACAGAAATTATTGCTGGTGGAGAGACCGCTGGAATTCCCTATGCTGCTTTTATTTCTCAAAAATTAGATAAACAAATGATTTACATTAGAAAAAAAACAAAAGGTTTTGGAAAAAACAAACAAATTGAAGGTGAATTTGAAAATAATCAAAAAGCTCTTTTAGTTGAAGATCTAGCTACTGATGGAGGTAGTAAAATAATTTTTATTAACGCAATGCGTGAAGCAGGATTAAAAGTTAAAGATATATTTGTAATATTTTATTATGATATTTTTAATTTCAAAGAATCAGAATTATTTAAATTAAATGTAAATATGCACTCACTGTGTACTTGGAAAGATATAATAAATTATATTGAAAGTGAAAAAATATATTCTGAAGATAAGGTTTCAAACTTAAAAGAATTTTTAGAAGATCCAGAAAAATGGAGAAGCAAGTATGCGTGAAATAGTTGTTGTGAGTGGAGGTTTTGACCCAATTCACAGTGGTCATATAAAATTAATTAAAGAAGCTGCTAAACATGGTGAAGTTGTAGTTTTGCTAAATTCTGATTTATGGCTTCAAAAAAAGAAAGGTAAGGAATTTCTTCCTTTTATTGAAAGAACTATAATTATGAATGAGTTAAAAAATGTTATTGATGTTATAGAATTTGATGACGGAGATAAGACGTGCATCGATGGTCTTAAAAAAGTAAAAAATAAATATCCAAAATCAATTATTAAATTTGCAAATGGAGGTGATAGAAATAATAGTACAACACCAGAATCAATATTCTGTGAAAAAAATAATATACAGTTACTTTGGGGTATAGGTGGTGACAATAAATCAAATTCTAGTTCATGGATTTTACAAAAATGGAAAGAGGATAATTAAGGATATAATTTTCTTGTAACCCAACCATCATTTTCCATACGGAATTCAAGTCTGTCATGCAATCTAAATGGCATATCTTGCCAAAATTCAATTAATATAGGTGCTACTAAGTAACCATTCCAATGGGAAGGTCTTGGTACATCATTATCTGAAAATTTTTTTTCAAACTCTTTTACTCTTTTAGTTAATGTCGATCTATCATCTAGTTCTTCTGACTGTAATGAAGCCCAAGCTCCTATTCTACTTCCTAGTGGCCTTGAATTATAATATTTATCAGCTTCAGCGTTTGAAATTTGTGAAACATTACCTTCTATTCTTATTTGTCTTTGAAGTGTTTTCCAATGAAAATTTAAAGCTACACTATCGTTGTTTTTAATTGCTCTACCTTTTTTGCTATTCGAATTTGTGTAAAAAACAAACCCTTTATCATCATATGATTTAAGTAAAACAATTCGCGAGTTGGGTTTGCCATCAGAAGATATAGTAGCAAGGTTCATAGCATTTGGATCATTGATTTCACTTTTCTTTGCCTCTTCAAACCATTCTTGAAAAAGTTCAATTGGTTTTTTATCAGAATTTATTAATTTTTGATTTGAATGCATATTATAGATATGAATATTATTTTATAAGTATATATATCTATATTTATAAAAAAACACTGATTTACAATATGTTGATGCAAAATAAAAAAGGTCTAATTATGGGAGTGGCAAATGACAGATCTATTGCTTGGGGTATTGCGAAAAAATTAGCAGAACAGGGAGCAGAAATTGCACTTACTTATCAAGGAGAAGCTCTTAAGAAAAGAGTTCAGCCACTTGCAGAAGAAATAGGGTCTAACACTATTATTCCTTGTGATGTTTCAGACTCACAAAGTATGATTAACGTTTTTGAAACACTTAAAAATAAATGGGGTGAATTAGATTTTCTTGTTCATGGAATTGGTTTTTCCAACAAAGATGAATTAAGAGGTAAATATTACAATACATCTTCTGATAATTTTAAACAAACTATGCATATATCATGTTATTCTTTTACAGAGGCTTGTAGGCTAGCAGAACCTTTAATGAATAATGGTGGATCAATTTTGACTTTAACATATTATGGATCAGAACAAGTTATGCCTCATTATAATGTTATGGGAGTTGCAAAAGCAGCTTTAGAGGCAAGTGTTAGATATTTAGCAGTTGATTTGGGAGAAAAAAATATAAGAGTTAATGCTATTAGTGCTGGGCCAATTAAAACTTTGGCAGCATCAGGAATAGGTGATTTTAGATTTATTCTAAAATGGAACGAGCTTAATGCTCCACTTAAAAGAAATGTAAATCAGCAAGATGTTGGAAATTCTGCTTTGTATCTCTTAAGTGATCTTGGGAGTGCAGTTACTGGTGAGATACAACATGTCGATTGTGGCTATCATACTGTAGGAATGGTCGCAGTTGATGAGAGTGAAAGTGTTTCAGAATTATTAGGTGAATTTACAAATTCTAAAAAATGACTTCTAATTCAATAGGAAAAATCTTTAACTTTACCACATGGGGAGAAAGCCATGGCAAAGCTATTGGTTGTGTTGTCGATGGAGTACCATCAAATATAAATTTAACTGAAAAAGATATTCAACCCTATTTAGATAAAAGAAAACCTGGTCAGTCAAAATTTACAACTCAAAGAAAAGAAGAGGATAAAGTTGAAATACTATCTGGAACTTTTGAGGGAAAAACAACAGGTCATCCAATTTCTCTAATTATCTACAATCAAGATCAGAGATCAAAAGATTATGGTGATATCAAAAGTAAATTTAGACCAGGTCATGCAGATTATACATATTGGAAAAAATATGGCATAAGAGATTATAGAGGTGGTGGTAGATCTAGTGCTAGAGAAACTGCAATGAGAGTAGCAGCAGGGGCAATAGCAAGAAAAATCATAAAAAATAAAATTAAAAATCAAGTTGTAATAACAGGTGCATTAATTCAAATAGGTACTCATAAAATTAATTATGATAATTGGAATAATAATTTTATTCCAAAAAATAATTTTTGGAGTCCTGATAAAGAAATTATTAAAATATGGGAAAACGAAATACAAACTGCAAGAAAATCTGGTTCCTCTTTAGGTGCAATAATTGAAATCAGAGTGAAAGGTTTGCCAGTTGGATTAGGAGAACCTATTTATGAAAAAATAGACTCTGATATTGCTAAGGCATTGATGTCTATTAATGCTGTTAAGGGAGTAGAAATGGGAAATGGATTTAGCAGTGTTTATGAAACTGGAATTTCTAATGTTGATGAAATGAGAATAAAAAATAAAAAACCTTTATTTCTTTCAAATAATAATGGTGGAGTTCTTGGTGGTATTACAACGGGCCAAGAATTAATTACTAGATTTGTAGTAAAACCTACAAGCTCAATATTATCTCCAAAAAAAACAATTAATACAAAATTAAAAGAAACAACAATATCTACTAAAGGTCGTCATGATCCATGTGTTGGAATAAGAGCTGTTCCTGTCGGTGAAGCAATGGTTGCCACAACTATAGCTGATCATTGTTTAAGATTTCTTTAAAATACTATAAATCAAAAATTCTTTATTTCCTTTTGGTCCAGTTATTGGGCTTTCGACTAAACCTACAACTTCAGCCTTAATTGTTTTTTTAAACCAATTTGATATATCATTGCATACTTGTTCATGAATCAATGGATCTTTCACAATACCTTTTTTCAAATTTATTTTATTAGTTTCAAATTGCGGCTTAATTAGTGAAATAATCTCAGCTTTACTTGATAAAAGATTCAGGCTAGGTTCTATAACCTTTGTTAGACTAATGAAACTAACATCACAGACTACTAAATTAATTTTTTCATGAATTATTGAGTTATCTAAATATTTAGCATTAAAATTTTCTATACTAATAATTTTTTTTTCTTTTTTTAATTTTTCATGAAGTTGATTTGTACCAACATCAATAGAGTATATTTTTTTAGCGTTTTTTTTAAAAGAACTTCTGTAAATCCACCAGTTGATGAACCGATATCTAGACAAATTTTGTTTTCAATATCAATCTTAAAATCATCAATAGCTTTGAGTAATTTGAATGCACCTCTTGATACCCATGGAGGATGTAGTTGTTTAATTTTTATTTTTGAGTTTTCATTAAAACTGTTACCACTTTTGGTAATAATTTTATCGTTTACATAAACTTGACCGGCCATAATCATAGATTGGGCCTTTGATTTAGTATCAGCTAAGTTTCTATCCATTAAAAGCTGATCAAGTCTTATTTTTAGATTTTTACTCAAATTTGAAAATTACTTAAAATCTTCTTTTGTAACTTTATTGTTTTCTTGCTTAATTTTTTTAATTTGGCTTTCAATACTTTTTAATTTTTCCTCACATGCTTTTTTTAAATTCATTCCTTCTTCGTAAAGTTTTACAGATTCTTCTAAATCAACTTCACCATTTTCTAAT
>CACNHT010000032.1 GCA_902620285.1 uncultured Alphaproteobacteria bacterium
CTTTTTCTAAATTTAAATTATATTCAATTAAATTTGTTTCTAAATTACTTTGTTTTTTTGTTGTTTTTATATACAAACCATAAACTAGAGCTAAAAAACAAATAACAATTAATATACCTAAAAATATTACAATAAATTTAAGAATTTTTTGAGACATGAACAAATTCTATAATCTTAAATTAACTATAAATAAACAATTAAGTTCACAAAGATTAGATAAAGTGCTCGTTTTAAAATTGGAAAGATATTCAAGAACACAAATTAAAACTTTAATATTAAATGGCAATGTATGTCTTGATGAAAAGGAAATAAAAGATCCATCTCACATAACTAAAGAAAATGAAAATTACTTTATAAATATTATCTTAAAGCAAGAAACAAAGCATTCAGCTGAAAATATAGACTTAAACATTATTTTTGAAGATGAAGATTTAATTGTTATTAATAAACCTCCAAATTTAGTAATGCATCCAGCTCCTGGAAATGAAAGCGGCACTCTTGTGAATGCTCTTATGCATTACACTAATAATCAACTAAGTAATTTAGATGATAATTCTAGACCAGGAATAGTTCATCGTTTAGATAAGGATACGAGTGGAATTCTTGTTGTTGCGAAAAATAATTATGTTCATATTAATTTAGCCGAACAATTCAAAGAACATACAATATCTCGTAGATATAAAGCAATAGTTTGGGGAACTCCTGATAATCAATCAATTGAAGGGTACATAGAGAGAAATAGAAAAAATAGAAAAAAAATGAGTTTAAATAATAAGGGTTTTGGAAAATATTCTAAAACCGATATTAAATTAGAAAAAACTTTTGGTATTGCTAGTTTAGTTGACTGTCATTTACATACGGGGAGAACGCATCAAATTAGACTTCATTTAACTTCTAAAAATTCTCCAATCATTGGTGATAAGATTTATGGAAAAAGTAAAATTAATCAATTTGGAAAAGATAAAAATACATTTAATAAATTCATGATTTTAAAAAATTTTGAAAGACAAGCATTACATGCTTATCATCTTGGTTTTGATCATCCTAGATCAAAAAAAAGGATGGATTTTGATATTGAAATTCCTGAAGATTTTAAGAATTTAATTGAATTATTGCTTAAATATTAAATTATATTTTATTTATGATATAGGCGTATTATGAATTTACCAGTACTATCAAGTGAAGGAAATTTAGCAGTATACTTGCAGGAAATTAAAAAATTTCCGATGCTCACTGCTGAAGAGGAGTACATGTTAGCTAAACGTTATAAGGAACATGGAGATTCAGAAGCTGCGCATAAACTAGTTACAAGTCACCTTCGATTAGTTGCCAAAATAGCAATGGGATATAGAGGATATGGCTTACCTGTTACAGACTTAATTTCAGAGGGTAATGTTGGAATCATGCAAGCAGTTAAAAGATTTGATCCAGAAAAAGGTTTTAGATTAGCAACATATGCAATGTGGTGGATAAGAGCTCAAATACAAGAATATGTTTTACATAGTTGGTCTTTAGTAAAAATTGGAACTACCGCAGCTCAGAAAAAACTTTTTTTTAATTTACGTAAAATTAAAAATCAACTAACCTCAATTGACTCAGGTAATTTGTCACCAGAAAATGTTAGAGAGATTGCAACTAGACTAGATGTAAAAGAAGGTGAAGTAATCGATATGGAAAATAGACTTTTTACATCAGATCAATCTTTAAATGTTAAACTTGGAGAAGAACATGATACTGAATGGCAAGATTTAATAGAAGATAAACAAGAAACTCATGACAGAATAATTGAAAATAAAGATGAACTTGATTATCGAAGAAGTTTATTTTCAAAAGCTTTTGAAGTCTTGAACGAAAGAGAAAAAGAAATTATTAAACTTCGAAAACTAAGTGAAAATCCATTAAAGTTAGAAGACTTGAGTAAAAAATATAAAATTAGCAGAGAAAGAGTAAGACAAATTGAAGAGAAAGCATTAGAAAAACTTCAAAAAGAAATTTCAAATATTAGATAAAGTTCCGTTTATATCAATTGTCTCCTTTCTGTCTGGCCCTGTTGAAACAATTGAAATATTAGTTTCCATAAGATCCTCGAGTATTTGAATATATTTTTTAGCATTTTCTGGAAGATCATTAAATTTGTTAATTCCTGCAGTTGATTTTTCCCAGCCAGCAACTTTTTTATAAACAGGTTTTATCTTATCAAATAAAAATTCTTCACTAGGTAAATAATCATAGTGTTTGTTATCAATTAAGTATCCAGTACATACATTAATTTCTTTTAATTCATCTAAGACGTCAAGTTTAGTAAGTACAATGTCTGTAATACCATTAAGTTTAATTGATTGTTTCAAAAGTACACTATCAAACCAACCACACCTTCTTTTTCTTTTTGTGACTGTTCCAAATTCTTGACCTTTTTCACCAAGATGTTCTCCAATATCGTCCATTAACTCAGTTGGAAATGGGCCTGATCCAACTCTAGTAGTATATGCTTTTGTAATTCCTAAAATTTTATGATTTTTTCTATCACTAAAACCTGTTCCAGAGAATATCTGGCCTGATATCGTATTTGATGATGTAACATAAGGATATGTTCCAAAATCAATGTCTAACATTGAACCTTGAGCCCCTTCAAAAACAATGTTTCTATTTTTTTGACCTAATTCATTTATTATTTTCCATAATGGGACACTAAAAGAGTTAAGATAATTAGACATAGATAAAAGTTCTTCATAATAATTGTGTTTAATTTTATGAAGATGTTTTGAAATTTTATCTTTATGAAATTCGTAAAGATTATCAATTTTTTGTTTTAAAAATATTGGATCTTTTAAATCGCAAATTCTTATTGCTCTTCTACCTACTTTGTCTTCGTATGCTGGACCAATACCTTTTTTAGTTGTTCCTAGTTCTTTTTTGCCTCTAGAGGTTTCATTAATTTCATCAAGAAGTTTATGAATAGGTAAGATTAAACAAATATTATCAGCAATATATAAATTGTCTTCGTTTACCTCTATTCCTTGTTCTTTAAGATTGTTAATTTCATTAATTAGTGCCCACGGATCTAAAACAACCCCATTACCAATAGCACATTTTTTATTATTAATTATTCCTGAGGGTAATAAATTAAGTTTATAAACATTATTATCTACTTTAATTGTGTGACCCGCATTATTCCCTCCTTGATATCTAACTATCAAGTCAGCTTTAGAAGAAATCCAATCAACAATCTTGCCTTTTCCCTCATCTCCCCATTGGGTTCCAACTATCGTATAAAACATTAGATTTGCTTAACTATATTTTTCATTAAATAATACTTGATGCCAAACTTTTTTGCCTCTTTTTTTATATCAATATTGTCTTCAAAAGTTTTAAATAAACTATAACCTTTATTTATTAATTTTTGCTTAATTTTATCACTTGTATTGAACGCAATTAAAATTTTTTTATTTTGATTGATTAAAGACGAAGATCTTAAAATTGTATCCATATAACAAGTATATCCTATAGCAGTCTCAGAATTACGACCATATTTTAAATTATATCGACCTCCTCCAGCTATTTCACCTCTTACATCTTTAGCAAAAAATGTAAATTTTATCCCTTTGTAGTAATTTTTATTTTTTTGTAAGTCAAAAAAATCTACACTTAAAGAATCATTTTTTGAAGTTTTAATTAAATTAGCAATTTTTACTAATCTTTCAACTTCATTTTCATAACCAATTATTTTATTTAACTTAGATATATATTTTTTTTTGTTTTGGATTGAACCAGAACATAAATCTAAAGTTTTAAATGAATTATATAATTCATTTTTTTTCAATAACTTTAAACAATTATTAATATCTTTTAATTTAATATATTTTTTTAATTTATTTTTTAAATCTTTATTAGTTATTTTTTTAAGCAAACTATCGAGAAAAAATGGTGCTGTTATTTCAATAACAATATTTTTAACCCCAATTTTTTTTAAAGTTTCGTAAGCAAGATTAATAATTTCTACATCCGCCTTATAGCTTTCAGATCCAATAATCTCAGCACCAACTTGTTGAAATTGTCTTTCAGGTCTTAAAATTGTTCCCACTTTTCTAACAACCTCACCATAATAACATAGTTTAAGTGGTCGTATTTTATTGGCTAGTCTAGATGAGGCAATTCTAATTATTTGCGGAGTTATATCATTTCGAATACTTAATTGATCATTTTTTTTGTTAGTCTTTAAAGTTAAAGTATTGCGATCTAAATTTTTACTAAACTCAACTAGTGGAGTCTTAATTAAGGTAAAACCATTATCTCTAAAATAATTTATTATGCTATTTTTGTATTTATGCTCAATAGATGCATCAAAATTTAGACTATCTTTAAAACCTGCAGGTACTAAAAATTTATTAACCAAGATAGAGCCTTACTAATCTTTTTATTTCTAAAGACTTCTTTTTAACCTCGGTAATTTCTTGACCTTCAACTAGTATTCTTACTAATGGTTCAGTTCCAGATAACCTAACAAGAGATCTTATTTTTTTATTATTATATAGTTTATCATTTTTTAACTTCCCAAGAATTTTTAACAGTTTGGTATTCTTTGTTTTATAGCGTAAGTTAATTTTTTCCTGAGCAAAGTCATCATACAAATCAAAAAGTTTACTTGCCTTATTTTTGTTTGATATCAAAATTTCTGTAATTTTTAAAGCTGCTAAAATTCCATCACCTGTATTAGCATGCTCTGATAATATTATATGTCCTGATTGTTCACCGCCAATCATAGATTTGGATTTTTTCATTTGATTTATAACGTTTATATCTCCAACAGGAGTTCGTTTAATATTTAATTTTAATTTATTTGTAAGATAATTTTCTAATCCCATGTTAGACATTACTGTTATAATGACATCATGTTTATTAGATTTTTTCTTAGGTTTTACATAACTTTTACATAGCAATCCTATAATCTTATCACCATCTACTTCTTGTCCTTTTTCATCTACAACTATTAATCTATCTCCATCACCATCAAATGCAAATCCAATATCTGCTTTTTCTTTTATGACATTTTCTGAAAGTGATTTAACGTCAACTGCGCCACAATTTTTATTAATATTCAAACCATCGGGATTATTATTTATGGCTATTACATTATGACCTAATTCCCAAAATAAATTTGGGGCTATATTGTATGTAGCTCCATTCGCACAATCTAAAACAATTTTTAATTTTTTCTTGGATGACGTTTTATTTAAAGTACTCTTTAAAAATTCTGAGTACCTGCCTGAAGCATCTTCTAGTCTTTTTGCATTTCCAGATACAAATGTGTTGTTTGTTACTTTAGAATATTTATTATTATTTAAAACTATATTTTCAACCTTTTGCTCTATTGATGAACTTAGTTTTGTTCCAGTACTGTCAAAAAATTTAAGTCCGTTATATTCATATGTATTATGAGAAGCTGTAATCATTACGCCAATGTCAGCTCGTAAAGTTTTAATCATCAATGGTACAGCAGGTGTAGGAAGTGGACCAACTAAAATTACATCCATGCCCATAGAAATAAATCCAGCTGTAACAAGAGGCTCGTATAAATAACCAGATAATCTTGTATCTTTACAGATGACAACCCTACTATTTTTAGAATTTTTCTTTTTAAGAAGAAAAGCTACTGTCTTTGATATTTTTAGACATGTTTCTGCAGAAAGAGGTTCTTCATTAACTAAGCACCGTATACCATCGGTACCAAATATTTTAGACATTTACGTCTTTTATTAAAAAAATTTAATAAAGTGAAGTATTTAAATTAGTTAGCTGTGGCAGAAGCAGATCCACCAGTTTTAGGAACTGATGGTGATGTTTTTGGAGGCTTATTATCGATATCATTTCCAAATTCATCTCTTGAAGGTTTAATACCATTCAATAAGTCTTTTATCTCGTCACCGGTAAGTGTCTCGTATTCAAGTAGGCCTTTTGCGATTATGTGCAATTGGTCAATATTATCGGTAATTATTTTCCTTGCTTTAGTTTTGGCTTCCTCAACAAGTCTCTTAACTTCTGAGTCAATAATCTTAGCGGTATCATCAGATACATTTTTAGATTGTGCAACTGAGTGGCCCAAGAAGACCTCTTCTTGGTTACTAGAATATCTAATAAATCCAAGTTTTTTACTAAACCCAAACTCTGTTATCATTTTCCTTGCTAGATCTGTTGCTTGTTGAATATCGCCGACAGCTCCAGTTGCAACCTTCTCCTCTCCAAATATAATCTCTTCAGATATTCTCGCTGCAACGATAGTAACTAACTTGGCTTCTAGTTCATCTTTTCTTTGATGTATTTTATCTTTTTCCGGTAAGGACATAACGTATCCTAGTGCCCTTCCAGTTGGAATTATTGAACTTTTATAAATTGGCTCTGCTTCTTTGCAATGAATGTTAGCAAGTGCGTGGCCTGCTTCGTGATAGGCAGTAATTTCTTTATCCTGCTGAGTCATAACCATTGATCTTCTCTCTGCTCCAAGCATAACTTTATCCTTGGCGTATTCGAAATCCTCTAATGTTACCATTCTTTTGTTCTTTCTTGCAGCCATTAAGGCAGCTTCATTTACCAAGTTTGCTAAATCAGCACCAGAAAAGCCGGGAGTGCCCCTTGCAATTATTCTAGAGTCAAATTTAGGTGAAACTTTGATTTTTTTTATGTGAACTTTAAGTATTTTATCTCTACCTAATATATCTGGGTTAGAGACTGTAACCTGTCTATCAAATCTTCCTGGTCTTAATAAAGCAGGGTCTAAAACATCAGGTCTGTTTGTAGCTGCAACAATTATAACACCTGCATTAGCCTCAAAACCGTCCATCTCTACAAGTAGTTGATTAAGTGTCTGTTCTCTTTCATCATTACCACCACCGAGACCAGCGCCTCTATGACGGCCAACTGCGTCAATTTCATCAATAAATATTATACAAGGAGCATTTTTCTTTCCTTGTTCAAACATGTCTCTTACCCTACTTGCTCCAACACCAACAAACATTTCAACGAAGTCAGAACCAGAAATAGAAAAGAAAGGAACATTAGCTTCACCTGCAATTGCTCTTGCGAGTAATGTCTTACCTGTACCTGGAGGTCCAACTAAAAGAGCACCTCTTGGAATTTTTCCACCTAATCTAGAAAACTTTGAAGGATCTTTTAAAAACTCAACAACCTCTTCTAATTCTTGTTTAGCTTCATCAATACCTGCTACATCATCAAAAGTAACTTTACCTACTGCCTCGTTTAGTAATTTAGCTTTAGATTTTCCAAAGCCCATTGCTTTTCCGCCACCACCTTGCATTTGACGCATAAAGAAGATCCATACACCAATTAAAAGCAGCATTGGGAACCATGACAATAATACACTTAAAAGAGGATGCATTGAACGTTCTGAAGGTTCAGCAGTTATTTTAACTCCATTTTCATTTAACTTATCGACAAGATTTGGATAATTTGGAGCGTAGGTATTAAATGAACGACCATCGTCTAGAAAACCTGTTACCATATTTCCACTTATATTTACTTCAGATACATTTCCACTTTCAGTAGCTGCTATGAAGTCAGAAAATGAGATTTTTGATGTATTCCTATTGTTTGA
>CACNHT010000033.1 GCA_902620285.1 uncultured Alphaproteobacteria bacterium
TTGCAAAAGATAATAAGGAATTATTAGATTATTTTAATAACAACTCTGCTGAATACATGACTAGTGAAGAGAGAAATATTTCATATATATTAATAAATAAAAGTGATTTTAGAGATAATTTTTCACCCTCAGAAAATAGTATTAAAGAATATTATAATAATAATAAAAACTTATTTATTAATCCCGAAGAGAGAACATTCAAACAGTTTAATTTTAAATCTAAAGAAGAAGCAGATGATTTTAGATTAATTATTTCTGGAAAATCTAATGAAGAAATTATTCATTATGCAGAAGAAAATAATATTATTTTTAATGAATTCAAGAATGTTGATAGAAACAAAGTTTTGGAACAACTTGCAAATGTGATATTTGAATTAACCGAAGGAAGTATATCGGATGTAGTACAAACTACCTTGGCATATCATGTAATTATTTTGGATGAAATTTTTCCAAAAAAAGAATTAAAATTTGATGAAGTAAAGGATGAAATAAATAATACCTTGACTAATTTTGAATTAGATAATTACTTCAATGAATTAAAATCAAGTCTTGACCAACAAATTATTGATGGATTTTCAATTACTGAAATAGCAGATCAAAACAATCTTAAATTAATTAATAAGAAAAAAATAATAAACAATAATAATGAAGATGATCCTAAGTTAAGCAATATAATTTCATTTTCTTTTACTCAAAATAAAGATTTTGTGAGTGATTTAGTAGATATTGATAATGATACATCATTTATTGTAAATATTGATGATATATATCCTTCAAAAATAGAAAGTATTGATAATATCTTTGATATCCTTGTAGATGATTTTATTATTGCAAAAAAAACTGAACAAGCAGAAAATATTTTTGACAATAATAAAGAGATTTTTACAAACATAAATAAATATTATTCAATTAGTCCAGAAAATTTAATATTGTCTTTAAGGAATAATGATGAATTACCAATATCTTTTAAACAAAAAATTTTTGAAACTGATATTGATAAAGTAACTTTTGAAGCAGATGAAAATGGTATCTATTTTGCTAATATTAAAAGTATAAAGATGGCTGAAAAAGGTGAAAATACTTCAAACCTTAATTTATTAAGCGATTTAAAAACAGCATTTGGTAGTGAGATAATTAAGACAAAAGAAATATCGTTCAATGATGAACTTATTAATGGTCTTTTATCTCAATATAAATGAGTGTAGAAAAAAAAAAATTTATAAGCCAATATAACGAAGGCTTACCTCAGATATTAAAAAAAAATCTCATTGCTGATATCGAAACGCCTTTTTCATCATTATTAAAAATTAGTAAATCAGAAAAATATTCCTTTCTATTAGAGTCAGTAGAGGGTGGAAGTAAAAGAGGACGTTACTCATTACTTGGTTGTGATCCAGATTTAATTTGGACAGTTGAAAAAGGTAAGGCAAAAATTAAATATTTGGATCATAATTTTGATTACAAACTAGATCAAAAGCCAATTCATAGTCTTAAAGAGCTTGTAAAAATTTCAAAATTTAAAAATAATGAAATTGACGTTCCTTTTCCAACACTTGTTGGATATCTAGGATATCCAATGATTCAATATATTGAAAAAATTAAACTAAGTAATAAGGACAATATAAAAATACCTGATGCAATTTTAATCAGACCAAAAATTGTTGCAGTTTTTGATAATATTAAAGATATTATTTCCCTTATGACAGTTACGTATCCAAGTAAAAAAATCTCAGCAGAAAAAGCCTATAGAAAAAATAAATTACTTATTGATAAAACAATTAAAAAGTTAGAAAAAAGTATTTTAAAACCTGCGCAAAAGAAAAATAAAAAATCTAAATTAAAATTTAAATCAAATTTTAAGAGAGAACAATTTTATAAAATTGTAAATAAAGCAAAAGAATATATTAAAAATGGAGATATCTTCCAAGTTGTGCCTTCACAGAGATTTGAAACAAAATATAATTTAAAGGCAGTCAATCTTTACAGATCGTTAAGACGACTTAATCCATCTCCTTATCTTGTAAATCTTAACTTCGATAAAATAGGCCTTGTTGCATCTAGTCCAGAATTAATGGTTCAATTAAGAAATAAAAAAGTTACGATAAGACCAATTGCTGGAACAAGAAAAAGAGGAAAGAATGCCTCTGAAGACCTTTATTTATCTAATGACTTACTGAATGATAAGAAAGAACTCGCAGAACACTTAATGCTTTTAGATTTAGGAAGGAATGATGTTGGTCGCGTTGCAAAAAAAGGAACAGTGAGTGTTACTGAAAAGATGATTATAGAATACTACTCTCATGTAATGCATATTGTTTCAAACGTTGAGGGAAAAATAGATAATAATTTAGATGCTCTAGATGCTTTAATGGCTGGATTTCCAGCAGGTACAGTTTCTGGTGCACCAAAAATAAGAGCGATGGAAATCATAGAGGAACTTGAAAATTTAAATAGAAGTTTTTATGCTGGTTGTATGGGTTATTTTGATTCTAATGGAGACATGGATACTTGTATTAGTTTGAGGACTGGGCTTGTAAAAGATAATAAATTATACATTCAGGCTGGTGCTGGAATAGTTTATGACTCAGTCCCAAAAAATGAACATCAAGAAATTTTGAATAAAGCTGGTGCTTTAATGGCAGCTGCAGAGGATTCATACAAATTCGATATATGATATTACTGATAGATAATTATGATAGTTTTACTCACAATGTAAAACACTACTTATTGGATTTAAATCAGAAGGTTGTTGTTTTTAGAAATGACAAAATTTCGATAAATAAAATTCGTAAATTAAAACCTAAATCAATAGTTATTTCACCAGGTCCTTGCACACCAAATGAAGCTGGAATAAGTCTTAATATCGTTGCAGAATTATCAAAACAATTTCCTATACTTGGCATTTGTTTAGGACATCAAACTATTGGTCAAGCTTTTGGAGGTAAAATCATTAAATGTAAAGAAATCATGCATGGAAAAGTTGATACAATTAATCACTTTGGACACTCCATATTTAAAAATATAGAAAGAAAATTTAAAGCAACTAGATATCACTCTCTTATAATTGATAAAAGAACTATGCCTAAAAATTTTTTAATTACTGCTGAAACAAATAATAAGATTATAATGGGTATTGCACATAAAAAATTACCAATATTTGGACTACAATTTCATCCAGAAAGTATAGGTACTGATACGGGTAAAATTATTTTAAAAAACTTTTTAAACTTAGCAAAATAATGGATCAAGCTTTAATATTAAATAAAATTCTCGAACAACAAAATCTGAATATTGAAGAGAGTATGTATATATTCAATAAAATTATGAGTGGAGAATTAGATGATATTAAAATTACATCAATACTAATTGGTTTAAAGTTAAAAGGTGAAACAAAAGAAGAGATTATTGGTGCAGCTAAAGTAATGAGAGAGAAATCTCTTAAAATAAACTCTCCGCAAAATACAATTGATACTTGTGGTACGGGTGGAGATATGAAAGACACATTAAATATATCAACAAGTGCAGCAATAGTTGCTGCAAGTGCTGGCGTTACTATAGCAAAGCATGGCAATCGTTCCGTTAGTTCAAAATCAGGCTCTGCAGATATGCTAGAAAAAATAGGTTATAAAATTACAAATAATGTAGAAGATTTAGAAAACTCATTGTCCAATAAAAATTTTTGCTTTCTATTTGCTCAAAATCATCATTCTGCCATGAAAAATGTAATTAACGTTCGTAAGAATTTGGCTACTCGTACAATTTTTAATTTATTAGGCCCACTTACTAATCCTGCTAAAGCAGGTAAACAGCTTTTAGGAGTCTATTCAAAAAATTTAGTTTCTATGCATTGTAATTGTTTAAAAGAATTAGGTTCTGAAAAAGCGATGGTTGTTCACGGATTGGATGGTTTAGATGAAATAAGTTTATCAGACAATACTCTAATTAATGAATTGAAAGATAATAAAGTTCTGGAATATAGTTTTGATCCAAGAGACTATGGTTATGATTTAATTAAATTAGAAGATATAAAAGGTGGAGATCCAGAATATAATGCAAATTGCTTTAATAAAATGATTAACGGCGATTACAGAGAATTTCAAATGATTGTAGAAATAAATGCAGGAGCGGCAATATATTTATCCAATTTAAGAAATAATCTAAAAGATAGTTTTGAATTAGCAAAAAAAACAATTGAGGAAGGAATTACAAAAAATTTTGTAAACTCACTAATTAATGAGTAATATACTTCAAAAAATTTGTGAAGATAAATCTAAAGAATTAGAAGAAACAAAAAAAAGATGTTCTTTTAAAACATTAGAAAAATTAATTTCCTCAAAATTAGAGAAACGTGAATTTAAAGATCAATTAATTTCAGCTCAAAAAAATAAAAAAAATTTAATAATTGGTGAAGTAAAAAAACAAAGTCCAAGTGCGGGTGAAATAATTTCAGATTATAAACCAGAAGAAATTGCTATTTTATATGAAAGATGTGGTATTGAAGCGTTATCGATTTTAACAGAAAGTAAATATTTTTTAGGAAATATTGATCATTTATCTCTGGTAAAAAAGAAAACAAATTTACCTATTTTAAGAAAAGATTTTATTATTGATAAATATCAAATTTTAGAAAGTAAGATTTATCAAGCTGATTGTATATTATTAATTTTATCAATACTATCAGACGCTCAAGCAATTGAATTTATAAATTATGCAAATGAATTAAAATTAGATTGTATTATAGAGGTTCATGATGAAGACGAGCTGAAAAGAGCAATCAAATTAGACTACCCTGTGATTGGAATTAATAATAGAAACCTTAAAAGTCTTGAAATCAATTTAAATAACTCAATAAATTTGAATAAAAATTTAACTAATGATTATGTTTTAATTGCAGAGAGTGGAATTAAAACTTCTGATGATATAAAAAAATTTAATTCAACAGGGATATATAATTTTTTAATTGGAGAAAGTTTGTTAAAATCTAAAGATAAAGAAAAGAAAATTGGAGAATTGCTTTTAAATGAGTCATATTAATAAAAAAGGAAATCCTTATATAATTGACATATCAAATAAAGATGTCACAGAAAGAGTAGCAGTTGCCTCTGGTGAAATTAAATTTGATAAAGAAACATATAAAAAATTAAAATCATTTGAGACAAAAAAAGGGAACCTAGAAAAAACTGCAATAATTGGTGGTATTATGGGGGCAAAAGAAACTTCTAGATTGATACCACTTTGTCATAATATTCCAATCAATCACATAAATATTGAGGTTATAAAAAATGATAAAAAATTTACTTTTATTGTCAAAAGTACAGTTAAAACAAATGCAAATACCGGTGTGGAAATGGAGGCATTAACTGCCGTTACAATTAGCTGTCTGACAATTTATGACATGTGTAAGTACTTAAATAAAAAAATTATAATTCAAAATATACACCTTGTTTCGAAAACAGGTGGTAAATCTAATATTTAAATAACTGAAAAATAAAGATATTTATATTTGTTCTTGTTTTGATCTTAAAGAACATATATAGAACAGCTAATGCTTACAAAAAAACAAAAAGAGCTATATGATTATTTAAAAAATTATATTTCAAGTAATGAAATCTCCCCATCTTTTGAGGAAATGAAAAGTGCAGTTAATCTAAAATCAAAGTCAGGTATTCATAGATTAATTACTAGTCTAGAAGAAAGAGGTTTTATTAAAAGATTAAAGCACAAAGCAAGAGCAATGGAAATTATTAATAAAGATAATGTTGCTGATGAAAATTCTTTGTCAAATAGCATTAATATCCCGTTAATTGGTGCAATAGCTGCAGGTGAAGCAATAGAAGCAATTGAAAATGCTGATGAATTTGTTTCTGTACCCTCTTCGATGACATCACCAAATGCTAAATATTTTGGATTAAAAGTAAAAGGTCTATCTATGATAGATAAAGGAATATTTGACGGTGATATTGCTGTGATAAAAAAGTCAAATAATGTTGAAAATGGAAAGATTGCAGCTGTTATTACACAAGATAACGAAGTTACTCTAAAAACTATTAAATTTGATCGAGACAAGGTCTTGTTAATTCCTGCTAATCAAAGTTTTCAGACAAAGGAATATAAAGCAGGTGAAATCCAAGTCCAAGGGACTTTATCTGGTATTATAAGAAAATATAATTAATAGTTTATCTTAATTTTAAGATGACTATGTTAAAAACACGATTTGCACCCTCTCCTACTGGTAATCTTCATCTTGGAGGTGCTAGAACAGCTCTAATTAATTATATTATAAGTAAGAAATTAACATCATCTAAATTCTACTTGAGAATCGAAGATACAGATCATGAAAGATCAAAACAAGAATACACAGATAACATAACTAATTCTTTAAAATGGCTTGGGTTTAATTGGGATGAGGACATTCAAGTTCAGTCTAAAAGATTATCAAGGCACCAGAAAATTGCTAGAAAATTACTTCAAAAAAAGCAAGCTTTTAAATGTATATGTTCTGAAGAAAAAATAGCTCGCCAAAGAAAGTTAATTAAAGAAAATAAAAATTATTCTAAAAAAATATGTACTGAATGTAAAAATGATAATGATATTCAAAGTAGAGATGAAGGTTTTGTAGTTAGATTAGATGTACCAGATGAAGGCAATTTAAAAATTAAAGATACAATTCAAGGAAACGTTACAGTAGCTAATTTAGAGTTAGATGATTTCATTTTACTAAGAAAAGATCAATCACCCACTTATATGTTATCCGTAGTAGTTGATGATCATGATTTAGGTGTTAATTACATTATTAGAGGTGACGATCATTTTATTAATACTTTTAGACAATACTACATATATAAATTTATGAATTGGGATATACCTCAATATGCTCATATTCCTCTCATTCATGGAGAAGATGGAACAAAATTATCAAAAAGACATGGGGCAGTTAATATTTTAGATTTGAAAAATGATGGATATTTAAAAGAAGCTATTATTAACAATCTTATACTTTTAGGTTGGTCAAATAACAAAGAGAAATCAGAAACTATTGAATTAGATGAAATAATTGAAAATTTTGAAATATCAAATTTATCTAAATCATCTAGTATATTTAGTTTTGATAAATT
>CACNHT010000034.1 GCA_902620285.1 uncultured Alphaproteobacteria bacterium
CTATAAAAATTTATAAACCTTCTAAAACCTCCATGCAATCGGGTTATAAAAAAACAAAATTATGGTTAGCAGAATATATTTCTGAAGTAGAAAAAGTCAAAGATTCTTTAATGGGTTGGAATAGTTCATTAGATACCAAATCTCAGATTAAAGTTTTTTTTGAAACGAAAGAACAAGCTATTGAATGGGCAAAAAAAAATAATTATCAATATTTTGTTGAAGAACCAAAGCAAAGAAAAATCAAACCTAAAAGTTACGCTTCAAATTTTGATACAAATAGAAAAGAGCCCTGGACTCACTAAGCATAAATTGTTTCTTTATTTTTTAGACTATGATAAATATATGGTTTCCGCGCGTAGCTCAGTGGATAGAGCAACCGCCTTCTAAGCGGTAGGTCAAATGTTCGAATCATTTCGCGCGGGCCATTTATAAAGGATATTATGATTCACAAAGTTAAATGCCATTGCGGTGCAATTGAATTAGAAGTTGATAATGATCTTGATATAATTAAACAATGTAACTGTTCAATTTGTAAAAGAAAAAACGCTAAAATGGCTATGGTATCTAAGGAATCTTTATCAATTATTAAGGGAGCAGAATATTTAAATTCATACAAATTTAATACAATGATTGCCGAGCATTTTTTTTGTAGAATTTGTGGTATATACACTCATCACAACAGGAGAAGTGATCCAAATGGTGCAGCAGTAAATATAGGTTGCATTGATGAAATTGACCCTTTTAAATATAAAGCTGATTTTATTGATATGAAGAATAAATAATTCTATGTCATTTGAATTTTTGATTTCTAAAATTCAAAAAAATAATTTTTTACTTATAGGAAGAGCAGGAATTGATATATATCCTGATCCACCAGGAACAAAAACTGAAAATGCCACATCCTTTGTTGCTCATCTTGGAGGATCTTCTGCAAATATGGGTGTTCAATTAACTCTGTTTGGAGGTAATTGTAATTTACTCACCAGGGTTTCTGATGATGCTTTAGGTAGATTGGCTATTAATCAACTAAATCACTATGGTGTTAAAAACAAATTAGTAGAATTTGAAAAAAATGAATCAAGAATTTCTTTTGCTATTGTTGAAACCACAGTTAAAGATCATCAATCAATTATTTATAGACATAAAGCTTCTGATTTATTTTTAAATAAAGATGATGTTGAAAATGCTAATATACAAAATTTTGATTGTTTATTAATTACTGGAACTTCTTTAGCAGCTGAGCCTTCGAGAAGTGCTACTTTATATGCTTTAGATATAGCAAATAAAAATAATATTCCTGTAATTATGGACATTGATTATAGACCATATACTTGGGAGTCATCAAGAAAAGCAAAAGAAGTTTATAATTTAGCAGCAAGTAAATGTAGTGGTGTAATTGGAAATGATGATGAGTTTGGAGTATTAGCTGGTGATTACAACAATGGTTTGGATCATGCTAGACAATTAGCTAAAAATGTAAGCTTAATTATTTATAAAAAAGGTGAAAAAGGCTCTATTACTTTTGCAATGAACAAAGAAATTAAAAAGGGAATATTTCCTGTTAAGCCCTTGAAACCTACTGGAGCCGGTGATGCATTTATGGGGTCATTAATTGGATCAATTTTAAAGACTAATGATTTAGAAAAATCTATAGAAATAGGTTCAGCTGCAGCAGCTATCGTAGTAACAAAAGTTGGTTGTGCACCAGCAATGCCAAATTTAAATGAAATTTTAGAATTTATGAAATATAATAAAATTAATGAAGGAGAATAATATGCATATTCCACCATTTGATAATAAGAACAAGCCAATTGTAGATATTGAGGACAGCAGAGTTCCTTTAAATTATTTTAACATAGTAAAATTAAATCAAGATCAATCTTTTGAGTATCAAACCCCTGGTTATGAAACATGTATAGTACCTGCTACTGGAACAATTAATGTAGAAATTGAAGGAATAAAAGTTGAGTCATTAGGAACTAGAACAGTTGATGTGTGGGATGGGGAGCCAGAAGGTGTTTATGTTCCCTCTAATATAAAAGCTAAATTTACATCTTTAGTAGATAATTCAGAAATTTTTATTGCTGGTGCAAAGTATCATAAAACTCTTGAACCATTTGCTGTTCGAGCAAATGAAATTGATTTAGTTCAGTACGGCTCTGATGATACAAAAACTCATAGAAAAATTAAACATATTTTAGGCGCTAAGCATCATGATAAAGTTGGAAGATTGCTTTGTAATGAACTTTATACTGTTGGGCAGGGAGGTTGGTCGGGGTTTCCACCTCATAAGCATGATACAGATCGTCTACCTGATGAAACTAGACATGATGAAACGTATAATTACAGATTTAAACCTAATAATGGATTTGGTTTTCAGATGTTTCAGCAAGTTGATGATAAAGTTGGGAAAGCTGAGCATATCATTGATGGCTCAACCATCATGATTAGAACGGGCTATCATCCTTGTGTTGTGGCACCTGGTTATGAGATGTATTATTTCACAATTCTTGGAGGACTATCTCAAAGATCTCTTGTGCAATTTTTTCAACCTGAACATGCGTATCAAGTTGAAACTATTCCTGGTATTAAAGATATGATTGCTAAATATAAATGACAGCAGTAAATTTAAAAACTTTACTAACTAAAGCTAATCGTAATAATTATTCTGTAGCTGGATTAGTCGTAATTAGTTGGGAAGATGCTATTGCTTACACAGAGGCTGCACATGAATCAAAAATTCCAATTATTTTACAAGCAGGACCTTCTTGTAGACAATATACTCCTGTTTCTATTTTGGGAAAAATGTTTAGACATCTTGCTGAACAAACTAAAACGCCTATTTGTTGTCATTTAGATCATGGATTTTCATATGATGAATGTATCGAAGGAATAGAATCTGGTTTTACATCAGTAATGTTTGACGGATCAAAACTTCCATTAAATAAAAATATCAAAATTAGTTCAAAAATATCAAGTATTGCTCATAAACATAATATTTCAGTTGAAGGGGAAGTAGGTATAGTAGGCTATCATAATGGCAATACATCTTTTGGAACAGATATTGAGGAAGCAAAAAAATATAGTTTAGAGAGTGGAGTAGATGCTATGGCAATATCAGTTGGTAATACACATTTGCAACAATCAAAGATAGCAAAAATAGATTATAATAAAATCTTAAAAATTCAAAAAATATCCAAACTACCTTTAGTTTTACATGGTAGTAGTGGTATAAATTCTAATATGAGAAAAAAAATAGCAAGAAACACGAAAGTAGCTAAATTTAACATTGGCACAGAATTAAGAATAACAGCATGTAAAAGCTTAAGAAAAAGTTATAACAAAAAAAAATCAAGTTTTGATAAAATAGAGATAATAAAGCCTTCAATAATTGAATTAAAAAAACATACAAAAAAAATAATAAAAAATATTGGGCCAATATAATGAATGTCTTAGGTTTTATTGGTGGAAGTGGAATTTATAAATTAGAATTTTTAACTGATATAAAAGAACATCAAATTAAATCTTCATTTGGCGATCCCTCAGGTCCAATTATTGAGGGCAAAATAGATAATAACACTGTATATTTTTTATCACGTCATGGAGAGGGTCATACTTTGTCACCATCTTCAATTAATTATTGTGCCAACATTGATTGTTTAAAACAAGTTGGTGTAACCGATTTGATATCTCTTTCAGCCGTAGGTTCTTTAAAAGATAACTTAAAACCAGGTACATTTGTTATTGTTGATCAATTTATAGATAGAACAATAAACAGAAAAAAAAGTTTTTTTGATAAAGGAATAGTTGCTCATGTTCCTATGGCACATCCAACATGTGAGGTTTTGATGAATTTATCAAAAAATGTATGTGAAAATATTAAAATCAATTATTCATTTGGCGGAACATATCTTGCAATGGAAGGACCTCAGTTTTCAACCTATGCTGAGTCAAATCTTTATATTGATTGGGGTTGTGATGTTATAGGAATGACAAATATGCCAGAAGCAAAATTAGCAAGAGAAGCGGAAATTAGATATTGTTCTATTTCCATGGTTACAGATTATGATTGCTGGCATCCAGATCATGATAAAGTAGATTTAAGTATGATTATAAAAACCTTAAATGATAATGTTGATAATTCAAAAAATTTTATTAAAAATTTTAGCTCAAAATACTATGAAGGTGTATCTTTTGAAAATGATAAAACATCCAATATTTTAGATACATCTATAATTACAAAAAAAGAATTTTGGGATAAAGACTTAGAGAATAATTTATCCAATATATTAAAAAGATATAAGAAAAATTCTAATGCTAGTAAATGATAAACATTTAACAACTATTTGGTATGATAAAGCTAAAGAAGTTGTAAAAATAATAGATCAAAGGCTTTTACCATTTGAATTAAGGATTGTAGAATTAAATACACTAGAAGATTTTTGTTCTGCTATTAAAGAAATGCAAGTTAGGGGCGCACCTCTAATAGGTGTCACTGCTGCATATGGAATGTATGTAGCATCTAAAACTACTAAAAATTTTTCAGAATTAAAAAAAGCAGGTGACAGTCTCAAGTCAACAAGACCTACAGCAGTTAATTTATCCTGGGCAGTAGATAAAATTATCACTGAGATTAAAGATATGGAAAAATCTAACTTACAGGAAATAATTCTTTCAATTGCTAATGAGATCAGAGATCAAGATATAATTAATTGCAAAGCAATAGGTGAAAATGGATCTAAACTTATTGAAAATATTTACAAAAAAACACAAAAAAAAGTAAATGTTTTGACTCACTGTAATGCTGGATGGTTAGCTACTGTTGATTGGGGTACTGCTTTAGCGCCTATATTTATTGCAAATCAAAAAAAAATCCCAATACATGTTTGGATTGATGAAACCAGACCTAGAAATCAAGGTTTCAGTCTTACAGCTTGGGAATTAATGCATGAAAAGATAGAAAATTCATTAATCGTAGACAACGTTGGCGGTCATTTAATGCAAAATGGCATGATAGATCTTTGTATAACTGGAACAGACAGAACCTCTTTAAATGGTGATGTTTGTAATAAAATTGGCACATACTTAAAGGCTTTAGCTGCAAAAGATAATGATATTCCTTTTTACGTTGCAGCACCAATTTCTAGCATAGATTTTAATATTAAAAATGGAGTAAAAGAAATACCTATAGAAGAAAGAGATCCAGACGAAGTATCCATTATTGAAGGTATTGACGAAAATAATAATAGAAAGAAAATTAAAATTATACCTGAAGGTTCAAACTGTAAAAACTATGCTTTTGATGTAACTCCAGCAAAATATATTACTAAATTGATTACAGAAAAAGGAGTTGTAGATAGCAATGAAGAATCTATAGGTAGACTAAAAAATTAATATGAAAAATGAGTGGAAAGAAAGTTTAGCTAAAAAATATATTAAAGAATATCAGTTAAAGAAAGTCAGTACAGATTTAGCATTAAGAATATATTCAACGCATTTATTAGGTAATAATCCAGAACTTGTTTTACATGGAGGAGGCAATACATCTGTAAAATCAATTAAAAAAAATTTATTTGGAAAAGATAACGATGTACTTTTTGTAAAAGGAAGTGGATGGGATATGTCAAACTTAAATGAAAGAGGATTACCAGGTCTGTATCTTGATCCTTTACTTAAAACTCTATCCTTAAAAAAAATGAGTGATGAAAAGATGGTTAATTATTTTAGATCAAACTTACTTGACTCAAGTTCTCCTAATCCATCAATTGAAACTCTTTTACATGCTTATTTACCATTTAAATATGTAGATCATACACATTCAAATGCGATTTTAAGTTTAGTCAATCTAGATAATTCAAAAGAGATATTAAATAAAATTTATAAAGATAAAATTGCTATAGTTCCCTACGTAATGCCAGGATTTGAACTTGCTAAATTATGTCATATGGTAATTTCAAAAAATCATAAAGTTGAAGGATTAATACTTTTAAATCATGGCATTTTCACTTTTGGAAGTTCAGCAAAACAAAGTTATGATAGAATGATTAAGCTTGTGACATTAGCTGAAAATTTTTTAAACAAGCAAAAAAAATTAATAAAATATAATATTAATAACAAAAAAATAAATATTACCGATGTTCAGCTATGTATTAGAAATTTATACCATTCCTTAACAAACAAAAAATGGATAATAAAATTTAATAATAAGGTTGAAGACGTAAAATTTACAAATCGAAAAGATTTATTTAATTTATTTA
>CACNHT010000035.1 GCA_902620285.1 uncultured Alphaproteobacteria bacterium
AAATTATCCTTTATTTTACTACCATAATATTTGTTAGGACTATTTTTTAAAATTAAATTAGGATATTTTTTTTCTAGATTGTCATTTTCTTTAACTAACCTATCAAATTCTTTATCAGATATTTTAGGTTTATCTAAAGTGTGATAACTATAATTATGTTTTTGGATTAAACTTGCCAGTTCTTTTAATCTTTCTTTAATTTTATTATCTTTATCCATCAAAAAGATTTCTAATTTTTTTTAATAATGGTTCTTCACCATCAATTTGTTTAACTAGATTGTAGCTGTACTCATACCATTTGGATTGAGGATAATTGTAACCTAAAAGCGCCGTCGTATTATAACTTTCATCGTACATTCCCATTTCATAATATGCCTCAACCATTCTATGTAATGCTTCAGGTGTAAATTTGGTAATTGAAAATTTCTCAATAACTATTTTAAATCTATTTAATGCAGCTATGTATTTTTTATTATTTAAATAAAATCTTCCTATTTCCATATGTTTAGCTGCTATATTAGATTTTACTAAAATAATTTTTTGGTGACTATCTTTTGCATATTTACTATCTGGAAACCTATTGATAACTTGATTAAATGATTTCAATGCTAAATCATTATAATAACCATCCAATGCTTCATTTTGAAGTTGTTCATAATTACACATCGCAACCATATAATATACATAATCTAAATCTTTATGAGATGGATATTTATTAATTATCTTTCTATAATTTAAAATTGCTTGATCATAATCCATCTGTATATAATGTATGAATGCAATCATTATTTCTGATTGAATCGCTTCATTAGATAATGGAAACAGTTTTTTTAATTCTTTGAATTGATCTCTAGCAATATCATAGTTTTGTTGATCAAAACTTATTTTAGCAATTTTGTATAGGTTTTCAGGCTCATTTATCTCAAATTTATTATTAGTAGAATTTGAATTAATCTTGTTTTTTGAGCAACCAATGCAAATAAATAATAATATTAGACAGACAATTTTTTTTATCATAATTTATTTATATATTTTAATTTAAAATTTGAATGAAATATATAACGAAATACAAATCTCCAAATTATAATTCAAGAAAAAATTCAAAAATACAACTCATTATAATTCATTATACAGCCTTAAAAGATACCTCGGAGGCTCTTTCTTATTTATGTAAAAAGGAAAAAAAAGTAAGCTCTCATTATCTTATTTCTCAAAATGGAACTGTATATAACTTAGTAGAAGATAAATTTAGAGCATGGCATGCAGGTCAGGCTTTCTGGCAAGAAATTTCAGATATTAATTCTATTTCGATTGGGATAGAGCTGGATTATAATCCGAATGGAAAAAATAATAAATTCTCTGTTAAAATGATAAAATCGCTAAAAAAACTTATTTTTAAATTACAAAATAGTTATAAAATTAATAAAAATAGTATTTTAGCACATTCAGATATTGCACCTTTCAGAAAAAAAGATCCTGGCATAAACTTTCCATGGCAATCGCTATCTTCTTCAAAGTTAATTTTAAAAATAAAAAAATTAAAAAAAATAGAAATAAAAATTATGGAAAAATGGTTTAATAGCCATAATTTAAAATCAAAAAAACAAAAAATAATTTTATCATTATCATTGATTGGATATGATACTCGAGAAGTGTATATAAATTATAAATTTTATAATAAACTTATTAGCGCATATAGAATTAGACATTTAAATGGAGCAGATAAAATTAAAAACAAATCCATATATATTGAATTAATTCAACACTTATTTAATTATATGTTGACGAAAAATTAAATAAATTTATTACGAATTTAGATGGTGCGATGATCGCTTGAGTAATCAAGAGGAAAGTCCGGGCTCCACTGGAAAAAAAACCAGGTAACACCTGGCAAGTGCAAGCTTAGGGAAAGTGCAACAGAAAATATACCGCCTGCAGAGGTAAGGGTGAAATGGTAAGGTAAGAGCTTACCGCTTTTTTGGTAACAAAAAAGGCATTGCAAACCCTTTTTGGAGCAAGGTCAAATAGGAATAGCTATCAGTTCCAGCTGAGTTATTCGGGTAGACTGCTTGAAACAAATGGCAACATTTGTTCTAGATTAATGATCATCATTTTTAATAAATTACAGAACCCGGCTTATGCACCATCTTTATATTTATTAAGAACATACAAAGAACATTTATCATAATTTCATATACCCATTGACGCCCATATAATCCCATGATAACCCATAATTAATGGATTTATTTGTATCTAAATATATTAATAAAATAGATAAGAAGGGAAGAGTTTCTCTACCTTCTAGTTTTAGAAATGCACTTCCAAAAGTTAATAGAAATGAAATTATTTTATATAAATCTATAAAAACACCTTCTATTGAAGGTTGCGGTGTTGGAAGATTAAAAGAAATCGCAAAAAGAATTAATAATTTAGATTTTTTTTCTGAAGATTATGATGATTTTTCGACATCAATATTTTCTGAAATAATTACAAATAATATTGATAAAGAAGGAAGATTTTTAATTCCTGAAGAATTAAAATTATACGCTGGCATTAAAACTGAAGCTGCTTTTTTTGGTCAAGGTCATTATTTTCAAATTTGGGAGCCAAAAAAAGGTCTAAAAAATACTGAAGATTCAAGAAGACGTCTTCTTAATGAAAAAAAATCATTACGAATGATCTTAACACAACAAAAATAATATGAAAAATTTACATAAGTCAGTAATGATTAAGGAAATAATATCCTTTCTACCATTAACAAAATCAATAAATGTAATAGATGCAACTTTTGGCGGGGGCGGCTATTCAAAAACTATTCTTGAAAAATTTAATGTAAATCAGTTGTTAGCAATAGATAGAGATCCAATTTCAAAAATATTTGCAAAAGAAATCGAATGTAGATTTTCAAATTTTACTCTAATAAATGATAAATTTAGTAAAATTGATGAAATTGTAAATAATACAAAGTTAAAAGATAAAAAATTTGACATAATTCTTTTCGATATAGGCACAAGTTCAAATCAAATAGATAATGCACAAAGAGGTTTTTCATTCAACAAATCTGGACCTCTTGATATGCGAATGGGATCATCAGATAAGAATGCTTTTGATATAATTAATAAGTATGAAGAAAAAAATTTAGCTGATATAATTTATCAATATGGAGAAGAACGTTATTCAAGAGTTATTGCAAAAGAAATAGTAAAAAACAGAAAAATAAAATTTATAAACGACACGATAGAATTATCAAATATTATTAAAAAATGTTTACCAAAAAAGAATCAATTAAAAAATAAGATTCATCCAGCAACAAAAACTTTTCAGGCAATTAGAATTTATGTTAATGATGAGTTAAGTGAACTAAAAACGAGTCTAGAAAAAGCTTTAAAAATCTTAAATAAAGATGGTTTAATTTTAGTAGTTTCTTTCCAAAGTCTAGAAGATAGAATTGTGAAAGATTTTTTTAACCACAATAGTGGTAAACGATGGCGTTCCTCCCGCCACTACCCGGAGTTACCTGATAAACTGGCAACTCAACTTAAAATAATCACCAAAAAACCAATATTGCCATCAGTTTCTGAGATTTTAGAAAATCCCAGATCTAGATCAGCAAAACTTCGGGTAGCTCAGAAAATTTAATAATGAAGTATACTAAATCAATTATATTCTTTTTAATTCTTAATTTAATACTGGTTTTCTCAATGATTTTTATTGCTAACAACACAAGAGAAATCGAAAAAAATAATCATAATCTTAAAATGAAAATATCTAAAATTTCAGAAAATTTAAAAATTAATATGATTGAATTAGCTGCTCATCAAAATAGTTCATATTTAAAAACACTTTACGAATTGTATTTTTATGAAACTCAAAACAATAATATTCCTCTTATTGTAAAAATTGAAGAACTTTCAAATCAAGATAAAAATATCAAGCTTGTTAGTTCAAATAATTGATTAATGTTAAGTAATCTGAAATTATTTGATAGTGACTCTTTAAAATTACTTCACAGAAGAGTTTTTTTTTCAATTACAATTTTTATCTTTGTCTATTTTATTTCTATTTATAGAATCTCATCCATTATGCTTTTTCCCGATTTGATTGAAGATACTACAAATTATGTAAATAAAAATATTAGAGGTAATATTTATGATAGGAATGGAAATATAATTGCTACCTCAATTGAAAGTATTTCTTTATCAATTAATCCTAATAAAATAAGGAATAAAAAAGATCTTACTAATAAATTGGGATTAATTCTTGATTTAGATATAAAAAAAATAGAAAAAAAATTATTATCAAAAAATAAATTTGTTTGGATAAAGAGAAATATATCTCCAATTGAATATCAAGAAATAATTAATCTTGGTGAGATAAATATCAAAGCTCATAAAGAATTTAAAAGAATATATCCTTACAAGAACACGTTGTCACATATTCTCGGATATGTAGATATTGATCAGTATGGCCAGAGTGGAATCGAGAGGTATTTTGAAAATGATCTCTCAAAATCACAAGATTTAAATATTAGTATAGATATAAATTTACAGCAGTTAGTTAGAGAAAATCTCTTAAAAACAATAAATAATTATAAGGCTGAGTCAGGCCTAGCTATAGTTATGGATATTACTAGTGGACAAATCTTATCATCAGTAAGTTTACCTGATTATAATCCTGAGGATAAATCGTCATTTAATAATAATAATTTAATTAATAGAGTTTTTCAGTCTAATTATGAAATGGGATCAACATTCAAACCAATAACTGCAACTATTGGATTTGATTTAGATATTTTAGATCCTCAAATGACTTTTGATGTTACAAAAAAATATTTAAATATTGGTGATCATAATAAATATAAAGATAACGGTATTTATGATGTTGAAAAAATAATTGTTGAATCATCCAACATTGGTACAGCTCAGATTGCTACTTTGATAGGAAAAAAAAACCAAAAAGAGTTTTTTGAAAAAATAGGTTTCAATAAAAAAATAAATATTGAAAATAAAGAAAGTGCAGCCCCTTTAGGAAATAAAAATAATTGGGGTAAGTTGGAAACAGCAACTATAGGATTTGGTCATGGATTTGCAATTACACCTCTTCATTTAGTAAAAGCTTATGCTACATTGGCAAATAATGGGAATGAGGTCTTTCCTACACTTCAATTAAACAAACAATTTGAACATAAACAAATTCTTAATAATAAAGAATCATCCAAATTCTTTTTAAATTTATTAAATTCTGTTGTTTTAAAAACTGAATACACTGGTCCCAGAGTAAAAGTAGATGGTTATTCTATAGGAGGTAAAACGGGAACATCAGAATTATTAAATCCAAATGGTGGATATTATAAGGATAGAAACTTAACGTCCTTTATTGGAATATTCCCAACAAATAATCCAAAATATGTAGTTTACACTGCTATTGAGTATCCGAAAAAGGAAATAGGCACTAAACAAAAAATGACTGGAGCAAGAGTAAATGCACCCTTGGTAAAAGATATTATTATTAATATTATAAATCTCTTAAATATCTCAAAAGACAAAAATGATGAACTTCTAAAAGTAGACACAAATTTTTTATATAGAAAATTAAATGCTACTGTCTAATTTATCAAAAGTTGTAAGAGTAAATAAAACGTACAACTTTAAAAAAAATAAATATTTCTCAGCAATTACCTCTAATTCAAAATTTACTAATAATAAAACGTTGTTTGTTTATGACAAAAATATAAAGGTAAAAAAAATTTATTTAGATGAAGTACTTAAGAATAAAACTCCTGCTATAATTTCGAATAAATATATTAAGAACTTAAAAATTCCTCAATTTATTGTATCTAATATTAATTTTGAAACATATTACTTATTAATTAAGTTACATAAAAATCTTCCATTTAAAACACTAGCGGTTACAGGAACAAATGGAAAGACATCAGTTGTTTGGTATATTTCAAATATTCTTAATTCATTAAAATATAATAATACAACGGTAGGTACTTTAGGACATTTTATAAACGGAAAAAAAATAAATGATATAAATTTAACAACTCCAGCTTATGAAGAATTATTTAGATATGGATCTTCAAATAAAAAAGAAAAAAATATTTATATTTTTGAAGCTTCAAGTCACGCTTTAGAACAAAACAGGTTAAGAAATTATCCTATAAATATTGCAGCTATTACAAATATTTCTAAAGATCATCTTGATTATCACAAAACTTTCTCAAATTA
>CACNHT010000036.1 GCA_902620285.1 uncultured Alphaproteobacteria bacterium
TGTTGTATTTCAGCCTTTTTAATTACTACTTTTTTGTTTTAATAGGTGTTTTTCTCTTTGGATTACAAACCTTGCATATTTCACACTCCAAACCATAACAACTTCTTGCCTGACAAAATTCTCTTCCATAAAATATTATTTGTAAATGAAGTTTGTTCCAAGATTTTTTTGGAAAAAGATATTTTAAATCTTTTTCTGTTTGGACAACATTTTTACCATTTGTTAAACCCCAACGTTGAGCTAAACGATGAATGTGCGTATCAACTGGAAATGCTGGATGACCAAATCCTTGAGACATAACAACACTGGCTGTTTTGTGACCAACACCTGGCAACTTTTCTAATTCTTCAAAACTTTCTGGAACATTGCCTTTAAATTTTTTTACAAGAATTCTTGATAGTTCAAAAATTGCTTTTGATTTTTGAGGTGCCAAACCACAAGGGCGAATAATATTATAAATTGTTTTTTTTGGCACTTTTGTCATTTTTATAGCTGTGTTAGCTTTTTTAAATAGTATTGGTGTAACTTGATTAACTCTTTCATCTGTACATTGAGCACTAAGAAGTACAGCTACAACTAATTCAAATTTATTTTTGTGGTTAAGAGGAATAGGTACTTTTCTGTATATACGATTTAGTATTCTAGAGATCTCTTGTGCCTTCTCTATTTTTTTCACAATATCAAGCCTCCTCCAAGGATATGTCTAAATTAATACTAATAATTACGACAAAATATAGCACTTATTAATACTAATAATATTGAATATTTCCATTGAAGTTGTATGGGTCTATCATCAAATTTCTATGGAGGAAATAATATGAAAAAGACTTTAAGCATTGTTTTGTCTTTGCTTTTCATGGGTATTTTCTCACCAGCATTTGCAAACACTATTAAATGGTCAATGCCTGGTGACTCTTTAACTCTTGATCCGCATGCACAAAACGAAGGACCAACTCACATGGTTTCGCGTCAAGTATATGAAGGTTTAGTAACTCCAGGTATTAATATGGAAATACTTCCTCAGCTTGCTGAATCATGGAAAACAACTGCTGATGACACTTGGATATTTACAATTCGTAAAGGTGTAAAATTTCATGATGGATCAGATTTAACAGCTAGTGATATTGCTTTTAGTATTAATAGAGCAAAAACTGCTCCATCTGATATGGTAGATTTAATTAAAAGCATTAAAACAGCATCAGCATTAACTGATCACACAGTTCAGATTGTAACAGATGGACCAAATCCAATTCTTTTAAATCAATTAACTCAGATATTTGTAATGTCTGAAGATTGGGCAAAAGCAAATGGTTGTGAAGTTTCATACAACTGGGATGCAGGTGAAACATCTTATTGTGCTTCTAATGCAAACGGAACTGGACCTTTCAAAATTACTTTTAGAGAACAGGACGTAAGAACTGTTTTTGAAAAAAATAATGATTGGTGGGGCGATGATAGTACTTTCAATGTAGATACTATTGAATTACTTCCAATTGCAAATGATGCAACAAGAGTTGCAGCACTTCTATCTGGAGAAATTGACTACACAAACGTTGTTCCTGTTCAAGATATTGAGAGAATCAAATCTTCTGCTGGACATGGTGTAAAAATGACTCCTCAAAATAGAACAATATTTTTTGGAATGGATCAGGGTTCTGCTGAATTAAATTCATCTAATATCAAAGGTAAAAATCCTTTTGCAGATAAAAGAGTTCGTTTAGCTATGTACCATGCTTTAGATATGGAAGCTATTAAGGATAAGGTAATGAGAGGACAAAGTGTTCCTGCAGGAATTATCACTGCTCCTGGTGTAAACGGTCATACAGCTGCACGTGATGAAAGATTACCTTATGATCCAGAGCTATCAAAAAAACTATTAGCAGAAGCTGGTTATCCAGATGGATTTGAGGTTACACTAGATTGTCCAAACGATCGTTATATTAATGATGAAGCAATCTGTGTTGCTGCAATTGGTATGTTTGCTAAAATTGGAGTTGATGTAACTCTTGATGCAAAAACTAAAAGTCAACACTTCTCAGAAGTTAAAGAAGGTGACGCAAACGGTATGACAAGTGACATGTACATGTTAGGTTGGGGTGTTCCAACTTTTGATAGTCATTACGTATACTCGTACTTATTTGATAGTGCTGGTAGCTGGAATAAAGTTAATTTCAGTAATGCTAGAGTTGATGAGTTAGTAGCGGCAATGGGTGTTGAAACAGATCAAGATAAAAGAAATGCTATGATTGCTGAAGCTTGGGATATTACTCAAGATGATGTAACATATCTTCCTTTACATCACCAAGTTGTCAACCAAGCATCAAAAAGTAATGTCGATGTTCCAATTAGAATGAACAACGAGCCATTATTTAGATTTGCAAACATAAACTAATAATTTTTATATTTTCTGGCCAGTAATCTGGCCAGAAATTAAACCATGTTAAGCTATTTCTTTAAAAGACTTTTTCAATCTATTCTTGTAATGATTGTTGTAGCTTTTGTTTCATTTTCCTTATTTAATTTTGTTGGTGATCCAGTAAATAGTATGACTGGAGAAGATGCTTCAGATGAAAGACGTGCTGAGGTTAGAGAAGTATTGGGTTTAAATGATCCTGTTTACGTTCAATTTACACGTTTTATAGGAAATGTAATTCAAGGTGATTTTGGAATATCATACCAATTAAAAAGAGAAGTTTCCGACTTAATTGCAGAAAGAATGCCTGCAACTTTAGAATTAGTTTTTGTCTCCGCTTTAATTGCAATCATCAGCGGTGTTATCTTGGGTGTATATACTGGTATTCACAGAGACAGTTTTATTTCTAATATTATTCTTGTGATTTCTCTGGCAGGAGTTTCTTTACCAACATTTATTATAGGAATAATGTTAATTTATTTGTTTTCAGTTATTTTAGGAGTTCTTCCATCCTTTGGAAGAGGCGAAGTCACACAATTAGGTTTTTGGACTACAGGATTTTTAACTACTTCTGGTTTAAAAGCACTGATACTCCCATCTGTTACGTTAAGTTTATTTCAAATGACTTATGTAATTAGATTAGTTCGAGCTGAAATGATGGAAATTTTACAGACAGATTATATTAAATTTGCAAAAGCAAGAGGTATAAAAAAGAGTGTTATTAATTATAAGCATGCTCTCAAAAATGGATTAATTCCAGTTATTACTATAACGGGTATCAACATCGGAACGTTGATTGCTTTTTCAATTATTACAGAAACAGTTTTTCAATGGCCAGGCATGGGGTCATTATTTATCAAAGCAGTATACTTTGTCGATATTCCTATAATGTCAGCATATATGATCATGGTAGCTTTTATATTTGTTATGATAAATTTTATTGTAGACATCACATACTATTTTATTGATCCAAGAATTAGGCTTAAGGAAGAGGGTAGTTAAAATGCTACTTAAAACGTACAATAAAATATATGATACTGATATTGGATACAGTTTCTTTAATTCTAAATTAGCAGTAATTTCTTCAACAATATTTTTTATTATACTTTTTTGTTCTGTATTTGCTGGGATAGTTGCACCTTATAATCCTTTTGATCCAGCATCAGTTTCTTTAATGGATGCCTTTACCCCACCGGTATGGTCGGAAGGAGGAAGTTTTAGCTTCATATTAGGAACTGATCAGCAGGGAAGAGATATGTTTTCAACAATGATTTATGGTTCAAGAATTTCACTGATCGTTGGTTTTGCATCTATAATTTTTGCAATGATACTTGGAGTTTTTCTTGGAATAACAGCTGGATATATTGGTGGTAGGTATGAGATTATTGTAATGCGTCTTACAGATGTGCAGTTAACTATTCCAAGTATTTTAATGGCTTTACTTGTTGATGGTATTGCAAGGGCAATTATCTCACAATCAATGCATGACGAAATGGCAATTTATGTTTTGATTTTCGCCATTGGTATTTCAGAATGGCCTCAGTTTGCAAGAGTATCGAGAGCATCAACCTTAGTTGAAAAAAATAAAGAGTATGTCTCAGCTTCAAGAATTATTGGATTATCAAATATATTAATTATGTTTAAGCATATTTTACCAAATATACTTCGGCCTATCTTAGTAATTGCTACAATCGGATTAGCACTTGCTATTATTACAGAGTCCACCTTAAGTTTTTTAGGTGTTGGCGTTCCACCAACAACACCTTCTCTTGGGACTCTAATAAGGTTTGGAAATAATTTTTTATTTTCAGGTGAGTGGTGGATTACTTTTTTTCCAGCAATTTTCTTAATTGTTTTAGCATTATCAATTAATTTATTAGGTGATTGGATGAGAGATGCTTTAAATCCAAAATTAAAAAAGAGATGAGTTTTTTAGAAGTTAAAAATTTAAATATCAGTTATCCAACACGAAAGGAAACTATTGTTGCAAGCAAAAATGTAGAATTTTCTTTGGAAAGAGGTGAAATATTAGGAATTGTAGGTGAGTCTGGATCTGGAAAATCTACAATTGCAAATGCGATAATTAACTTGATTGATCCTCCAGGTGAAATTAAAGATGGCTCAATAAAAATAGACAATATTGAATTAAGAAGTAATGAAGAAATAATTCAAAATATTAGAGGAAAAAAAATAGGATTTGTATTTCAAGATCCTCAAACTTCATTAAATCCTCTGTTTAAAATAAAAGATCAATTAATTGAAACTATTCAGGCTCATTTAAATTTAAGTTATCAAGATTCACTTAAAAAATCAATTCAACTACTTAAAGAGGTTGGAATAGAGAACGCTGAAAAAAGAATAGAGGACTATCCACACCAATTTAGTGGCGGTATGCGTCAAAGAGTTGTGATAGCTTTAGCGATAAGTTGTGAACCTGACTTAATAATTGCAGATGAACCAACAACAGCTTTGGATGTAAGTATTCAATATCAAATATTAGAACTACTCAAAGATCTTACAAAGAAAAGAAATCTTGGTGTTATAATTATTACCCATGATATGGGAGTCATAGCAGAGACGACTGATAAAGTTATTGTCATGAGATATGGACATATTGTTGAACAAGGTGAGACGAAAGAATTATTAACAAATCCAAAATCAACAGAAGCAAGAAGCTTAGTAATTTCAGTGCCACCAACAAATAAGAAAATTGATAGATTTAAATTGATTAGCCCCGATGGTAAGGAAATAACATCTAGTTCCAAGGATTTGACTCAAAATATTATTAAAACATGGGGTATAAGGGAAAATAAAAATCAAAAATTATTAAAACTTGAAGAAGTTACAAAAATTTTTGATGAAAATTCTTTAGGTAGTGGTTTTTCATTTATTTCTAATAAAAGTTCGAATGATAAAATAGTTAAAGCTGTCGACAATGTATCTTTTGAATTATTCGAAGGCGAGACACTTGGATTAGTTGGAGAGTCTGGTTCAGGTAAATCAACTATTGCAAAGATTATTACTGGATTAATTGCTCCTAACAAAGGTGATTTAACTTATAATAATGAACCTCTATATAATTCAAATAAAAAATATCAAATTCATAATAGTAGAGGTCAAATTCAAATGATTTTTCAAGATCCTTACTCATCTCTAAATCCTCGTTTTAAAGTTAAGGATATTATTGCAGAACCAATTAAATTTTTTCAAAAAAATATTAGCAATAATGCACTTTTACAAAATGTTTATGACCTAATAGATATTGTGGGAATGACCAGACAATCTCTAGATCGATACCCGCACGAATTCTCAGGAGGGCAAAGGCAGAGAATATCCATTGCTCGTGCCTTGGCAACAAGACCGAGATTATTAATATGTGATGAACCAACTTCTGCATTAGACGTAAGTATACAAGCTCAAATATTGAATTTATTAAAAGATATACAAGATGAACTTCATCTCACTATGCTATTTATTAGCCATGA
>CACNHT010000037.1 GCA_902620285.1 uncultured Alphaproteobacteria bacterium
TGTTCTCAATGTGGTGTTCCTTTCTGCCAAGTTCATTGTCCTTTACACAATAATATTCCAGATTGGTTAAAGCTCACTGCTGAGGATAGAATGCAGGAGGCGTTTGAAATTTCCAGCTCTACAAACAACATGCCTGAAATTTGTGGTCGTATATGTCCACAAGATCGTTTGTGTGAAGGCAACTGCGTAATTGAACAATCTGGCCACGGTACTGTTACTATTGGATCGATAGAAAAATATATTACCGATAAAGCTTGGGAAGAAGGTTGGGTTAAAAATATAGAACCAGTTGAAGAAAAAAGTCAAAGTGTTGGAATTATTGGTTCTGGTCCTGCCGGATTAGCTGCAGCAGAGGAACTTCGTAAAAAAGGATTTCAAGTTACAATATATGATCGCTACGATAGACCAGGAGGTCTTTTAATTTATGGTATCCCAAATTTTAAACTAGAAAAAGATATTGTTATAAGAAGAACAAATCGACTTAAGGAAAGTGGAATTAAGTTTGAATTAAACTGCGATATTGGCAAAGACATTACTTTTGAAGATATTAAAATTAGGCATGATGCAGTTCTTATAGCAACCGGTGTTTACAAATTTAGAGAAATAAATCTAAATACATCTAATTTTAATAATGTTGTAGCAGCTTTAGATTTTCTAATAGCAAGTAATAAGACTGGTTTAAAAGATAAAGTTGAAGATTTTACAAATGGAAGATTAAACGCAAATGGAAAAAATGTAGTTGTCATTGGCGGCGGTGATACCGCTATGGATTGCGTTAGAACAGCTGTAAGACAAGGAGCAAAATCTGTTAAGTGTCTTTACAGGCGTGATAAGACAAACATGCCTGGTTCGCAAAGAGAAGTTCAAAATGCAATAGAAGAGGGAGTCGATTTTCAATGGTTGACTTTACCAACTGAATATTCGGGAAATGGATCATTGAAAAATGTCAGAACCGTTTTAATGCAACTTGGAGAACCTGATGAGTCAGGTAGAAGGAAGCCAGAGCCAAAAGAAGGTACGGAAAAAGACCTAGATGTTGATTTAGCTATAGAAGCTCTAGGTTTTGAACCTGAAGATTTACCAAAGCTTTTTGATCATAACAACCTGACAGTCACAAGATGGGGTACATTAAAAATTAATTATAAAAATATGATGACATCAATTGATGGAGTATTTGCTGCTGGAGATATTGTTCGTGGTGCAAGTTTAGTTGTTTGGGGAATCAAAGATGGTCGTGATGCAGCAAAGAATATTAATGAATATTTAGAAAACAATTTTTCCGATCAAAATAATATTAATAAGAAAGCAGTAAATGCCTAATCACTTTATTGAAAAGTATAAAAAGGATAAAAAATTCTTAGAAGAAAATCATGTTTATAATGAACAAGATGAACATTCATCATGTGGTGTTGGATTAATAGCATCTTTAGATGGATCTGAGACAAGAGAAATAGTCGAGTTAGGAGTTCAAGCTTTAAGAGTTTTGTATCACCGGGGAGCAGTTGATGCTGATGGTAAAACAGGTGATGGTGCAGGAATACAGTTATCCATACCAAAGAATTTTTTTACTCAACAAATAGAAAGAACGGGTCATACTCCTAATGCTTTACCTTTCGGGGTTGGCATGATTTTTTTACCACGTACAGATTTTGCTGCTCAAGAAAATGCTCGTACAATTGTTGAATCTGAAATAATTAAAGAAGGTTTGAAAATATATGGTTGGAGACACGTTCCAATTAATTCATCAATTATTGGTGATAAAGCAAAAGCAACAAGGCCTGAAATAGAACAAATACTAATTTGTAATGAAGAACTAGAAGATGAAAAGCAATTTGATAACAAACTCTATATAATTAGAAAAAGAATAGAAAAAGAAATTAAAAATCAAAATATTTCAGACTTTTATATTTGCTCACTATCTTGTCAGTCTATTGTTTATAAAGGTATGTTTTTAGCAGAACAGCTTTCCAATTTTTATCCAGACATTCAAAATGAGAATTTTATTTCTAGATATGCAGTTTATCACCAGCGTTATTCAACTAATACATTTCCTACATGGTCTTTAGCACAGCCTTTTAGAGTAATTGCACATAATGGTGAAATAAATACACTTAAAGGTAATAAAAATTGGATGGCTGCTCATGAGCCAAGAATGGAACATAAAAATTTTGGTACTAATGTAGATGATTTAAAACCCATAATTGATTCTAAAGCGTCTGACTCTGCTGCATTAGATTCAACAATAGAGTTATTAGTCAAAGCTAATCGCTCTTTACCTATGGCTAAAATAATAACAATTCCAGAAGCCTGGTCCCATAGAAGAGATTTTCCAAAAAAAATAAAAGATTTATACGCTTATGGTGGAGCAGTTATGGAGCCATGGGATGGTCCAGCAGCAATATGTGGCGCTTACAGTGATTGGGCTATTGCTGGAATGGATAGAAATGGCCTTAGACCCATAAGATATACACTTACAAAAAATCTTCTTATTGCCGGTTCTGAAACTGGAATGGTTGATATTAAAGAAAATGAAATAGTAGAAAGAGGTAGGGTAGGACCAGGTCAATTAATAGCAGTCAATTTTAAAGAGAAAAAATTTTTTAAAGATCATGAGATAAAAAAGTATTTGGCAGAAACTAAACCATTTGGTGATTGGACTAAAAAAATTACGTATATTGATAAACTTGTTCAATCTGTTGATGAGGAATTTAGAGATTTAGACTCTGGAGATCTACGTAAAAGAATGGCATGCTTTGCCTGGTCAGTAGAAGACATCGAATTAATACTTCATCCGATGATTGCTGAAAAAAAAGAAGCAACGGGATCGATGGGAGACGATACTCCGTTAGCTGTACTTTCAAATAAATATAGAGGACTCCATCACTTTTTTAGACAAAATTTTAGTCAAGTCACAAACCCACCTATTGATTCATTAAGAGAAAGAGTTGTAATGAGTCTTCGAACGAGGATCGGAAACTTAAGTAATATTCTTGATGAAGATGAAGACCAATGTGATCATTTACAATTGAACTCCCCTGTTCTTTCAATTGAGCAATTTAAATCTATGCGTAGGTATATGAAAGATTCTGTGAAGATCATTGACACTACAATGGATAAAACAAATCCTGAAAATAATTTTGAGACAGAAATTGCAAGAATAAACCGAGAAGCTGAACAAGCCGTTAGAGAAGGGTATGTTCATATAATTTTAAGTGACAAAGAAATGTCTAAAACAAGAATAGCTCTTCCTATGATATTAGTCACAAGTTCTGTTCATCATCATTTAATTAAACAAAATCTTCGAACTTTTATTTCTTTAAATGTTCAATCTGCAGAATGTTTAGATGTACAATATTTTGCAGTGCTTATCGGAGTAGGAGCAACAAGTGTGAATGCATATATGGCACAACAAGCTATAGCAGAAAGACATAAAAAAGGATTATTCAAAAATCTCTCATACGAAGAATGTGTAGAAAGATTCATTGATTCCATAAATAATGGTTTGCTTAAGACTATGAGTAAGATGGGAATATCAGTAATTAATTCATATCGAGGTGGTTGTAATTTTGAAGCGATTGGACTTAGTAGAAATTTAATGAGTAAATATTTCCCTTCTATGAGTTCTAAAATATCTGGTATCGGAATCAGTGGTATTGAAAGAAGATCAAGATTAGCTCATGATAATGCTTATGAAGAAAGCGTTATTACACTACCGATTGGAGGAAACTATCGCTACAGGTTTGGAGGTGAAAAACATGCTTTTGAAGCAAGATCAATTCACATGCTTCAAACTGCAGTAACTTCTAATAATTATTCTTTATTTAAAAAATATTCTTCGATGATTGATGAAATGGATCCTATAAATATTCGTGATCTTTTAGACTTCAAAAAAAATCACGATAAAAATAACTCAAACACAGTAGAACCCTCGCAAGAAATTAGAAAAAGACTAGTTGCACCAGGGATATCACTTGGAGCTTTAAGTCCAGAAGCGCACGAAACTCTTTCTGTAGCAATGAATAGGATAGGAGCTAAATCAGATTCAGGTGAAGGTGGTGAAGATCCGATTAGATTTAAACCTAAGCCAAATGGAGATAACGCATCATCAAAAATTAAACAAATTGCAAGTGGACGATTTGGTGTAACAGCGGAGTATTTAAATAATTGTGAAGAAATTGAAATTAAAGTTGCACAAGGTGCAAAACCTGGTGAGGGCGGACAATTGCCAGGAGGAAAAGTTACAGAATTAATTGCTAAACTAAGACATTCAACTGAAGGGGTGACGCTTATTAGTCCTCCTCCTCATCATGATATTTATTCTATCGAAGATCTAGCTCAGCTGATTTACGATTTGAAACAAATAAACCCAAGAGCTAAAGTATGCGTTAAGTTAGTCGCTCAGTCAGGGATTGGGACAGTCGCAGCTGGTGTTGCAAAAGCAAAAGCTGATACGATACTCATATCAGGTCACAATGGTGGAACTGGAGCAAGTCCACAAACGAGTATTAAGTATGCAGGACTTCCTTGGGAACTTGGATTAAGTGAAGTACATCAAGTTCTATCTCTAAATAACTTAAGGGATAAAGTTGTTCTTAGAACTGACGGAGGTTTGAAAACAGGAAAAGATATTGTTATTGCGGCTATGCTTGGGGCAGAAGAATATGGAATTGGGACAGCAAGTTTAGTTGCTATGGGATGTATTATGGTTAGACAATGTCATTCAAATACTTGCCCCGTTGGAGTTTGCTCTCAGGATGAAAAACTTAGAGAAAAATTTACCGGTACACCAGAAAAAGTAATTAACCTTTTTAGTTTTATTGCTGATGAAGTAAGAGAAATTTTAGGATCACTAGGCTTTTCTTCTCTTGATGAAGTAGTTGGAAGATCTGATCTTTTATATCAAGTCAGTAGAGGAAGTTCTGATCTTGATGATTTAGATTTAAATCCAATTATTCAAACCATTGATTCATCAGTTGGAGAGTTTGATATAAAGAAAAATACAATTAACAAAGTTAGCGATAGTCTTGATATTAAAATCATAGAGGATGCTAAGTCTTTCTTCGAAACAGATCAAAAAATTGAACTAAACTATAATATCAAAAATACTAATAGAGCTATTGGCACAAGACTTGCATCAGAAATTACTACTACAAAAGGAATGAGTTCTCTTCCAGAGGATTTCTTTACTGTTAATTTTCATGGTTCTGCTGGGCAATCTTTTGGAGCATGGAGCGTGCAAGGAACTACCCTTAAAGTTTTTGGTGACGCTAACGATTATGTTGCAAAAGGATTATCAGGGGGTAAAATTGTTATTCAACCAAACTCATCTTCACAACTAAAAACAAACAAAAATGTTATCATTGGTAATACTGTCCTATATGGAGCAACACGTGGTAAACTTTTTGCAGCCGGAACTGCTGGTGATAGATTTGCTGTTAGAAACTCTGGCGCACATGCTGTTATTGAAGGATGTGGTGATAATGGATGTGAATATATGACTGGAGGAAGCGCAGTTATTCTTGGTGAAGTAGGAAATAATTTTGGAGCTGGAATGACTGGAGGTATGGCATTTGTGTACGATAAAGAAGGAACTCTACCACTTCGAATTAATCTTGAAGATATTTTCTATCAACAACAAATGACAAATTATTGGGAAAAAGTTTTACATCAAAAAATCGAAGAACATATCAAAGAGACAAATTCAATGCACGCAAAAAATTTACTTGAAAATTGGGAAAATGAGAAATTACTCTTCTGGCAGATTGTACCAAAAGAAATGATCAATAAATTTGATCAACCTGTATTAAT
>CACNHT010000038.1 GCA_902620285.1 uncultured Alphaproteobacteria bacterium
AACTTTATTGATTAAATTACTTTGAATTAAAATTATTGCTAATAATCTACTACTTAAAACAAAAATAAAAAAAACTAAACATAGGAATATACAAATTTTATTATTTAATAATTCATTTGGAAATATAAAAACGTATATGATACATAAGATGCCATAAGTAAATACTGCAAAACTTAAATTAAATACAATTTTTAGGCCAGAAAGTCTTAATATATTTCTATAAAGATCAAAAAAAATAAAAATTGGTATGAAACTAATTATATATACTAATAAGTAAGTATAGATTGTAATACCATCTGAAAGAGAGATAATTTTAATAAAATCATTAATTCCATAAAAGAAGAAAAAAGTAATTAAAAATGAAAAAATTAGTGAAGTAACATCATTTATAAATAATAATATCTGTTTTTCAATCTTAGATAAATTTAAAAGATAGTTGATAAAATTCATGACATTATTTTAAAATAATCATTTACAATACTTTTTTTTATAATAATTCTTTTAACCATTAATGAATTTTAATCTTATATTATTTTCAGGCCTCTCATATAGATTTATTATTCTAATTTTACTAATAATTTTTCCATTTCAGCATGAGCTTCAGGGTGCTTTTGGTCCATTAGTATATCAAAATGCTGACCTTGATGAATATTTATATACTAAAGATCTTATTTTTCTAAATAAAAGTAACATTGATGCTTTTATTGAAAACTATATTAACATTTTAGATCTCAATTTTGATTATGATTTTAGAACAATTACTGGACCAATCTATCCATTAATATTATTTATTCTTAATTATAATCCTAATTTTCCATATTTATTAGCACTGATTTGTTTTTTAAGCGAAATCATAAATTTCTATCTATGGTCAAATTATTTTAGGTATAAAATTAATAATTTTTATATTTTATTTTTTTCATTAATGCCTATTCCACTTTTTTTTGGTTTTATTCATTCAAGTGATATTATATATTTTTTACTATCAACAATTATTGTTTTAAATTTATTAAATAATCAAAAAAGAAACAGTATTTTTTATATTGTAATTCTTTTGATAGTTTTCTTGAGACCCGCTGCCTTGTCAGTAATACTTGTATTATATTTATATGATATTTTAAAAAAAAATAATTTTTTTAATCTTTCTCAGATTTATTATATTGTTTTATTTTTAATAGCTTCAATTTATTATCTTCCATACTTTATAATAGAGCTAAATAGTGAAAAGGTTATTATGCCATACTATTTTAATAATAATTATTTTATAGATTTAGATTTAATTGATAATTTATTTTTAAAAAAAATTCTAATAATTTTTTTAAAGTTTTTTTATACTTTTGGTTTTGATCCAACGGAAAGTGGAAATTCACTCGTATTCTATGTAAGATCTTTAATTGCAGGGATCTTTATATTAGGTTTCTTTAATACTATGTTTTCTAAAAAATTAAGTTTTGAAAATTTATATATATGGATTACAATACTATTTATCTCTTTATTTTTGTATCCCACGTATAGATACTTAATCCCTATAATGCCATTACTATTTTTAAATTTTATATTGATAATTCAAAGATTAAGAATTAGCTATTTTCTTAAAAAAATTAATAGCAATTTCTGATTGTTCATTAATGTATTTAGTAGAGACTGTATGATCTACAAGCACGCAAAATGATGATTTTGATAATTCTTTTGCATTCTTTAGTTTTTTAGATGGATTGAGCTTTGATTTCACAAAGGCTTTTTCTCTATAAATTTCAGAACAAGCACCTTCACTACATTTAAAACCAAGTCTATTAAGTTTGTTAAGGATCTTTTGTTTATTCCAGTTTTTTTTAATTTTAGAAAAATTTAATCTTAAATACAATCTATAGTATGCATTATATATATATTTAGGAGGTTGAGGTATGATCAATGAATTAATCACACTTAGTTTATTTCTATATAAAATTGCATTCCTATTTCTAATTTTTAATCTTTGATTTAATAAATCTAGCTGAACTATTCCTAAAACTGATTGCATTTCTGTTAGTCTATTATTACTTCCAAAATTATCATGAATATATTTAAATAAAAAATTATTTTTATTCTTAATTTTACCAAAATTTTTTCCATGATCTTTAAGAGACCATAATTTTAAATAATTTTTTTTATTCTTTGTCGAAATCATACCACCTTCACCACCTGTTGAAATAATCTTATCATTACAAAAAGACCAAGTTGCATAATCACCAAAGGAACCCACATATTTATCTTTATACTTTGCTCCATGGGCTTGTGAACAATCTTCAATTAAAAAAAGTTTTTTTTCTTTACAAAATTTAACAATACTTTTCATCTCACAAGGCCATCCACCTAAATGAACACAAATTACAGCTTTTGTTTTACTTGAAAACGCTTTAACTATATTTTTAATATCAATATTTTGACTATCAATATTTACATCACAAAATATAGGCTTACTTCCAGTTAGCACAACGCTTGATGCTGAAGCAATAAATGATTTTGATGTAACAATTACTTCATCTTCAGGTTTAAGATTTAATGACTTTAAAACTAATTCAATTGCTATAGAGCCATTAGAAACAGCCAGGCAATATTTTAATTTGTGGTAAGTTGAAAATTTTTTTTCAAATAATTTTCCATAGTCCCCTGTCAGGTAGTTTACTTTTCTACTTTTCAAAACTGAACTTACGGCTTTTAGTTCTTTAGTTGAAAAATTAGGCCACAAACTCATTTTCAAATTGAATGTTCTTGCTGTTCTACTTTTTGAATAATTTTTATTCTGTCTCGTATATCTTTATAAATTGTGCTTCCTGCAGCTATTTTTACATTATCGCCGATTGATATATTATTAATTATTGTAGTACCTATACCTATCCATGATAGCCTACCAATTACAATTGTACCACCTAATTTACATCCAGGAGAAATATGGACATAATCATTTAATTTACAATCATGATCTATAAGAGATCCAGTATTAATAATGCAACCAACACCTATTTTTGTATTACTATTTATAATACATCCCGGCATAACTATAGAACCTTTACCAATTTCAATGTTGTTTGCCAATAATGCCCCATTATCAATTAAACTCGTTACTTTAATATTTTTATCAATCAAAGTTTTTAGTTTTTGCTCTCTAATTTCATTATCTCCCAATGCAATAAAGTTATCACAGTTGTTTAAATTATTGTAATTAATCATTTCTTCAAAATTACCAACCACTTCTTCACTTTGATTATTTTCATCAAAAATATTAATTTTATTATATTTATGTCGAGCCAACTGTTGTACAACGCGAGAATGACCTCCATTGCCATAGATATTTAGAGTGGTCATATATTAATGTATCTTTTTAAAATAAAAGATTCAGCATAAGTATTACCTATACTTGAACCTCTTAAGTGAGCAAGAGATTTAATTACATCTGTAGATCTGGGGTGAGGATTTTTTTTTATTTGTGATTGATATTTTTTCATAGAATTAATTTTTGCATCTAAATTTTTTTTGCTTAAAACATTAAAGTAATTTGGAGTAAAATTATAATTTTCACTCCATTCAGTTTCGGATAATGTTTCATATTCTAAAATATTTATTAAATACTTATTATTAATTGGTCTAGAAGCTACTAAGGAACAATGATTAACTATTTTATGATCATTATGAATATCATTACCATGCGGTATAAAAATTTGATTAGGTTTTATTTTATTAATAATTTTTTTAATTGAATCAATTATCAAGGAATAATCTATTTTGTTCAAATTATTTACTGGAAAGTCAAAAAAGAATACTTCTTTTACCCCTAAAAATTTATTTGCCAAAATAGTTTCGTTTCTAATTTTTTTTAAAAATGTTTTATTATATAGTTTTGGATTTCCATGGTGTGCATTTGTAATCACTAATACATAAACTTCATTTCCAGTACTACATAGTTTGTGTATTGTTCCTCCACATCCTAATATTTCATCATCGCCATGCGGGGATATAATTAATATATTTTGTTTCTTTCTAGTCATTTAAAAGTTATATAATATTATAAATTATATATCATAAAGATGGATTTAAAATATAATAAATATTTTGACCAACGAATTAAATGTCCAATTTGTTTGAGTGATAAAACTAAAAAGGTATTTGATAAACCTTTTTTAAATAAAGAAATAATAGATTTTATTGATAATTATTATAAAAATAAAATCCCTCACTATGTCTTTGAAAATACTAATTATAGTATTAAAAAATGCCTAAATTGTACTGGGCTATTTCAAGAATATATTTTTAATAACTCATATATGGGCGAACTCTATGAAAACTGGATATCAAAAAAAGATAGCCTTAAAAAGAAGGAGGATTTTTCAGTATATAATTTTTCAAGATATGTAAACGATTTAGAAAAAATAAGCTTATATTTAAACAAAAAACCAAAAGATATTTCAATTTTAGAATATGGCATGGGTTGGGGTTATTGGTCAAGAATAGCTCATTCAATGAATTTTGATGTTTCAGGATTTGAAGTTTCACAATCTAGAATAAATTATGCAAGTAAAAATAACATTAAAATAATTTCTAATATTGATAATTTAAAAAACTTGTCATTCGATTTCATATATTCATTCGCAGTTTTTGAACATATTTCAAATCCTTATGAGATGTTAAAATGTCTAAAAAGTCTATTAAATGAAAAAGGGTTAATTTATATTTATGTTCCAAATGGTATATTTGCAGAAAACAAATTCAATAAATCTTGGAGAGCATCAAAGGATTCATTACATCCCTTAGAACATATTAATTGCTTTAATAGGAAATCTCTTAGAATTTTAGCACAAAAATTAAATCTTAAAATAAAGTATAATGTTTTTTATCCAAGATATAAAAACTTATTATCAATTTATAAGGAGCCTATAAAGCATATATATAACAACACCTTTTCTACAGGAGTTTTTTTAAAAGCTAATAAGTAAGAAATTTTTTAAAAACGATAGGTATTGTAAAAAATAATATATAAAAATACAAACTAATAGAAAAATTATTTACGTATTCAATATCTAAATTTACTTTTTCATTTAAAGATCTATTAGGTTTATAATTAATTTGAGAGAGACCTGTCAAACCAGGCTTGATTAATCTTCTTTTTTTTCTTTTATTAAATTCTATTTTATTTTCAATATCTAAAGGTAAAGGTCTTGGTCCTACAAATGACATATCTCCTTTAATAACATTAATAATTTGAAGTAACTCATCGATACTTAATTTCCTTAAAAACTTACCTATAAAAGTAATTTTATCTGGGTCATTATATTTAAATTTATTTTCCATAGTTCTAAATTTATATATATTAAACTCATGACCATTTTTTCCTACACGTTTAGAAATAAAAATAACTGGTTTGCCTTGAGAAATAAATAATAAAATAAATAAAATGAAAATTAATGGGAATAGTATAATTAATAGTAATGATGCAAAAATTATTTCAAAAATATTAATAAATGTTAGTGAAGACATCAGTATCTGACATATGTATTGTTGATTTAATAATATAGTTTCTTTCTTTATTTGATACTTTATTTTTTGATAAAATAACTATTTTGAATATATTTTTATGAATTATAAAGCC
>CACNHT010000039.1 GCA_902620285.1 uncultured Alphaproteobacteria bacterium
AAGTTGCGATATTTTAAATAAGATAAATAACAGACCGTCACTTTTAGTAGATGTTGTTGATTGCGATCCCAAAACTGATACTTTAGTTTTTTGGCATTGTGGATTAGCTCCAATTAGTATGGCAAAAAAAAATACAGCAAGTGCAACTGTACATTCTAATAGAAGGAAAGCTTTGCTTCATGATTTTGCATTTAGACCTGGAAAAATAACGGTATTTAGAGTTTCAAAATCAGAAAATAAATTAAAATTTATTGTTATTAAAGGTGAAGTTTTAGATAAAAAAAATTCATTTTCAGGTACTTCGGGTGTTGTGAAATTTCAAACAAATACCTATCAAAAATTAGTTAGATTATTAACGTCTGGTATCGAACATCATCTAGCATTCACATATGGAGATGTATATTCAGAAATAAAAAAACTAAGTGCGCAATTAAATATTCCAATTTACACAACATGAAAACGAAAATTAAATATGGAATTGTTGGAAGTGGACTAATGGGTTGTGAACATATTTCAAATATTAATCTTATAGATTCAGCTGAAGTAGTTGCCATCTCAGACAGTAATGAAAATTCAATAAATAAAGCTAAAAATCTTATCTCAAATGATATTAAAATCTATTCAAATAATAATGAAATTTTTAAAAGTAATGAAGTGGATGCTTTTATTATTTCGACTCCCAATTTTACCCATCATGATATTATTAAAGAAGCATTAAAAACAAAAAAACATTTATTAATTGAAAAACCCTTATGTACAAAATTAGAAGATTGTCTTGAAATTAAAAAATTATCAACTTCATATCCATCAGTAATATGGGTGGCTATGGAGTATAGGTACATGCCACCTGTTCAAAAAATGATCCAAGAAATAGATAGTAATAAAATTGGTAAACTTAAAATGCTTTCAATTCGTGAACATAGATTTCCATTTCTCAAAAAAGTAGATGATTGGAATAGATTCCAAATAAACACCGGTGGAACATTAGTAGAAAAATGCTGTCATTTTTTTGATTTAATGCGACTAATTACAAATAGTGAAGTTACACAAGTATATGCAAGTGGTGACCAAAGTGTAAATCATCTTAATGAAAATTATAATGGAAAAGTTCCTGATATATTGGACAATGCATTTGTAATTTTAGATTTTGAAAATGGAATAAGAAGTTCTTTAGAACTTTGTATGTTTGCAGAAAATTCAGAAATGCAAGAAGAGCTATGTGTTGTTGGAGATAAGGGTAAAATAGAAACAGGTGTGCCAGCTGATACATCTGGAAAAAACTCTTCAGAAGTTAGAATAGGTTTAAGAAACTCTAAAAATGCAATCAAAGAATTAGTTGAGGTAGATAAAAAAATTTTATCAGCTGGGCAACATCATGGATCGACTTATTATCAACATTTAGAATTTATTAAAGCAATTAATAATAATTTGAAACCACAAGTTTCTATAAACGATGGTCTTCATGCAGTGGCTATTGGAGAAGCAGCAGAGAAATCAATAAAAGAAAATCGTGTGGTTAAGATGAGTGAATTTAATCTTTAAAATTTTCAAAAAATTTATTTGTTTTATCAATTATAAAATTACTTACCCTAACGTTTGATTCAGCAGTTACACCTGCAATGTGAGGTGTTACGATGCAATTCATATCATTTGTAATATTGTTATAAAATGCTTCATTTACTGGTTCATTTTCAAAAACATCTAATGCGAAACCAGAGATATATTTATTTTTATAAGCATCAATTAAGTCTTTCTCATTGATGATACCACCCCTAGAAGAATTAATTATAATTGGTTGTTTTTTCATTTTAATAAAAGCTTGTCTGTCAAATAGATACTTTGTTTCATTATTTAATGGGACATGAATAGAAATTATGTCGGCCAAATTAAGAATTTCATCGAATGAAACTTTCTTAACATTTTCTACCTCCATTTGTTTCGAAGTTATAAAAGGATCATATGCAATACAGCTAACATCAAAAACATTTACAAGATTTAAAACTTTTTTTGAAATATCCCCAAAACCTATTAGACCAAGAGTCTTTCCTTTAAGTTCTTTTGTAACAATTGATGTCCTTGGCCATTTTCCTTGTAGAGTTTGTTCTTTAATAATGTGAGTTTTTTTTAATAATGTAAGAGAAGAATTCACAACGTATTCTGCAACAGAGTCAGAATTCATACCTGTTGCTGGCTGAACAATGATATTATTTTTTTTACAGTATTCTGTATCTATATTATCAAGACCAACACCTAATCTTCCTATAAACTTTAAATTTGACGCATTTATTAAAATTTTCTTATCTAAACTTGTTTTATTCCTTACGATGATGCCATCAAATTTCTGAATTTCTCTCTCTAAAAAATCTTTATTTTGCCAGGCATCTTTTTTATAAATTACATCAAATTTTTTATTTATATTTTGCAATGATTGTGAATCTATAAATTCTGTAATTAAAATTTTTGTCATTTAATTTTTTTAATTTTTAATTTTTTTAAAAACTTTTTTACGTTGTTTAAATTTGGTATTGAATATATACCTCCAGCTTTCATGCATTTTAAAGTTGCAGTAGCTGCTGCCAATTGAATACTTTGAGAGTTTGATTTATTTAATGATAGAGCTGTTGCAAAAGCACCATGAAAAACATCTCCTGCACAATTCGTTTCAACTGTTTTTACTTTTGGAACATTACAATGATATAATGAGTTATTTTCAACCCAATAAACACCTTTTGATCCCAAAGTAACTGCAACAAATTTATTTGTTTCATTGAATATTTGAAAAAGAGCCTTTTGCATATTGATGTTTTTTTTATAAGTTTTCAAACCTTCTTCAGAAAATATAGGGTGCGAAGCTTTGTGAACAATTTCAGAAATTTTATTAGAATTTTTAAAATTATCTAGATCAGCAACACATTTAATATTTTTTTTATTGGTATTAATAGCAATATAAGAGGCTATATCTATCCATCTCATATCTATTGAATAAATATCCTTTTTTTTAAAATTTAATTTGGGTATTTTCTTATAATCAAGTAATTTTGGATCATTGTATGCTGCTAGTAATCTTTCACCTTTTGTATCCTCAATTACAAAGCTTTGCGAAGACTGACATTTTTTAATAAAAATTGATTTACTAGTATTAATAGAAAATTTTTTTAATTCATTTTTTAAAAAGACTGATGAATCATCATCTCCAAATTTTCCTATGAATTTTGACTCAGAGCCCAAAATTTTTGCAGTAAATGCCGATACTGCTGCTGAACCACCTAATCTTTTATCAATACCTCTAGATAAAACTTTAATTGGTTTTTTTGGAAATTTATCTATCCTACTTATGTAATCTGTAAATATTGATCCTGCACAAATGATCATAAAATATTAATTAAAGGTATTTAACTATACCGATAAACTTTCTAAACCTATCTCTTATAGTTATAGGATTGATTGGAATAGGATCAATTTTAACATTCCCAGAATTGATCTTTGAAATTATTACATATGAATTATCTTTATCATCAATGGCTTTGTTCAATGCATTTACTGTTTCATCTCCAGAACATTCAACTACATTTTTACAACCAGCACCTATTGCAACATCTTTTAAAGAAGTATTTTCATCAGTAAAAGTTCGTTGATCTCCTGTTGATCCATATGATCCATTATCAATTATTAATAAACTATAGTTTGATGGCGCTCTATTACCTATTGTTGCTAGGGTATTCATATTCATTAAAACTGATCCATCACCATCTATGCTAATAACGTGTTTATTTTGGGATAGTGCCAAGCCTAAACCAATAGAAGAGGACAAGCCCATACTGCCTAACATATAAAAAAAGTTTGGTTGATCGTTAATTTTATACAATTCTTGAGATGGAAGACCTATATTACAAATAACTAAGTTATCTTTAAGAATATTTTGTATTTTATTTAATAGGTCAAAACGGTTCATGTATCATCTTTCATTAAATTGAAATCACACAATATAGCAACTGGGGACTCAACAACTTTTGCATGTTTGCTAAATGTTGAAATTTTCTCGAGATCTTTTTCTGTAGAACAATGCAACATAGGTATTCTTAAAGTTTGTAAAATATCTTCAGTTATTTTAGCCATTCCACCTTGTGCCCCTACTGGCTCACCTGGTGTACCTCTGTAACTAATTAGAAAAACAACAGGCATTTGATATAATTGTAATAGAGAAACAATTGCATTCACTGAATTTCCAATCCCTGTATTCTGCATCATTATACACGGGAATTTATTTCCTAAATAAGCTCCAGCACAAATACCCATACCTTCTTCCTCTCTTGGTACAGCCGAATAATAAACATCTTTATCATTTTCAAGAATAGCAATCATGTTGGCTAATAACTTACAAGGAACACTTAAGTAAAAATCTACTCCACCTTTTTTTAAATTATCTATGATTTTTTTACTGATTTTCATTTATGCGGATGTCTATAGATATAAAATTATAAAACAATAAATTAATTTATTTAAAATCATTTCTTAATTTTATTTTTGTATTTGAATTATATGTTTCGCCTTTTTTTAATATAGTTGATGGAAAATTTGGTTGATTAATAGCATCTGGAAAAATTTGCGTCTCTAGACACATACCATATTGTAATCCATAATTTCGATTATGTTTGCCATGATATGAATCTTTCATCATATTACCAGTATAGAATTGTATTCCAGGTTGATCAGTCGAGTATTCAACTCCCATACCAGTAATGTTACTGTAGATGGAAGCTATAGATTGATCAATAGAGTGATCTTTGAGAACATAATTGTGATCAATACCACCGCCTTCTAAAAAAGAATTATTTATTTCAAATGAATTATTAAGATCATATTTTGTATTAACTACATCGAATAATTTACCAGTAGGAATTGACCCCTCATCAGTTTCGCAAATTTGATTAGATGATATTCTGACAACATGGTCAGTAATATTTTTATAATTATCTTTATGGCCATGGAAATTCCAATAGTTATGATTAGTCATATTAACAATAGTATCTTGATCTGTAGTAGCATTAAAGGAAATTAGAATTTCGTTATTGTTATTAAGTTCGTAAATAGTTTTACAATTTAAGTTACCGGGATAATTTTCTTCTAAATGTTGAGAGTGGTAAGTGAGCTCTACTTTTATACTTTGGCTTGTTTTTTTAATATCTGCTATTTTCCAAATCTTTTTATTAAAACCTACCTCTCCACCATGAAGATGATCAGGTTCGGTATTAGAATATAAATTATATTCTTCCCCATTAAGAGTAAATTTACTTTGTCCTATTCTATTACAAACTCTTCCAATAATTGAATTAAAATATCCATGAGCTTCCAGACAATCGTCTAAATTACCATAGCCTAATAATACATCCTCTGTTTCAGAAACATTTGAAGAAGTTGGAATACAAACTTCACTCATATAGCCGCCATATGTATAAAAACTAAAACTATAATTGTTTGAGTTAATAATATTAACTATGTCTATATCTAAGCCTTTATCATTTTGAAGTTTGTCAATTTTATATTCCAT
>CACNHT010000040.1 GCA_902620285.1 uncultured Alphaproteobacteria bacterium
TTTTGATATTATAATTTTTTATTATATGCATTCTTCTTTTATTTTTTTGAGTTGTATCAAAGATCTTATCTAAGTTGTATTTTATAATATTGTATAAATTCTTCGTTTCAAATTCATCAAATACTGCACCACAATTATTGACAATATTTTTTGATTCTCCGATATTATATGAAATACAAAATGTACCACATAACATTGCCTCAGCTAATACGTTTGGAAAAGATTCGCCATAATTTGAAGTTGAAATAATTATATCGGATAAATTATAAACATAATTTAAATCATTTTGAAAACCAATTAATTTAACATTTTCTAAAATATTAAATTTTTTTAATAACTTAACTATTTTTTTATTTGAGTTATCCATCTCTTTACCGGCAAGGATTAAGGTAAAATTTTTTTTGTTTTTAAATAAGTTAATAAATTTAAAAAGGAAATCGTGATTCTTTTGCTTATTAAATCTACCAACTGCTCCAATTATTAAATGATTTTTTTCTAATTTATTTTTTTTTAAAAATATTTTTTTTATATCTGGATTAATTTGAAAATCATTTGGAAAAAATCCATTAAATATTATTTGAGATATCTTTGAATTATAAAATTTATTTTCATGGATATTTTTAGAAAATGAAGAACAGTATACAATTTTAGTTGGTATTACATAACTTAAAGGAATTAACAAAAAATCTATTAATATTGTAGTTAATTTGGATTTAAATAAAATTAAATTTGAATGTCTTACACTCCAAATAATTTTATTTACTCCAATTATTTTAGCTAAGATACCACCTATAAAATTACAATGATACATCCATGTTTGAATAACATCTGGTTTTATCGAATTAATTACATTAAAAATTTTAACAATATTAAAAAATAATTGATATTTATTTGAAAAATTAAGTTTTACAAAAATAATTTTTTTGTTGTCTAAAAAATTTTCATAATAGTTGTCTTTTAAAAGCGTCAATACATAAATCTTTGAATCTGCCTCTGAAACATTTTCGAATTGTTTAAGTAATCTAAATAAGAAACCCTCAGCACCACCTTTTGATAACGAAGGAATAAAATGTAGTATCTTCATATTAAATTAATTAATATATGATTAAAAGAGATGTTAACATTTTTAATATAGAATTCTTTAGGTAAATTAATTACTGTTTTATTATCTTGCTTATATTTAGATACTTTTTCTAAAATTAAATTTAATTTTTGTATATCATCTAGAATATATAGGTTTTTAAAGTTTAAATTAAATGATTCAAAAATTCTATGAAGATCTGTAAATACAATTTTTTTGCCTAATACTAAAGATTCTAAAATTACATTTGGCACACCTTCCCATCTTGAGAATTGGATAACCAAATCTGAATTTTTTAAATGATTATAGGGATTAGGAAGATTTCCTAAAAAAACAATATTATTTAAAATTTTCTTTTTTTTAGCAAGATCAATTAATTTTTTCTTTAATTTTCCATTACCGATTATCTTTAATTCAAATTTGATATTAATATTTGCAAGGGTGCTAATTAATAAATCAAAACCCTTTTGATGTTCTAGTCTGCCTATTGAAACTAAATTTAAATTTAATTTATTTGTTTCTATTGGTATTTTAGATTTTTGAATGATATCATTAGTATCAATAGGATTATACAATAATTTTAATTTTGATTTATCAATACCAAATAAATTATTAAATTGGTCCATCATAAGTGGCGAAGAACAAAGAATAATATTTGAATATTGATAAATATATTTATATGAGAAACTAACAATTTTATTAATGTATGACTTTGAAGCCTGAATTTTTGGAAGATTAGACTCTCTAATTATAACTCTAAATTTAAAAAAACATATTTTTTTAGCTAATAGCAAAAATATATTAATATGAGTTAATGAAGATATTACAATATCTGGCTTTGATTTATAAAAGTATATTAATAATTTAATTAAGGATTTTCTTAGTCTTTTAGTTTTTAAATTGTGTATTTTTATATTTGACTCTAATTTATTATCTTTATTAATATCATGGAAACAAATTATTGTTACATCGTATATTTTTTTACTTAAACCTTTAGATAAATTTAGCAGAACTTTTTCTGCACCACCGCTATTGATTTTAGGAATAATAAAAAAAATTTTTTTTTTATTCATCTTATTTTTTTATAATCAGTCCAATATATTTATTTTTAAATAATATAATATATGGATTCAAATTAAATTTATCTACAAAATCAATAAAAGCTTTATTATCACTAATATCATCAGAAATAAAAAATCCACCCATTCTTAAATTATTCCATAAAATATTATATGCCCACATTCTACCATGATATGTTTTATCACTATCATAATGTATCAGATCAAAATTCTGATCAACTAAGATTTTTTTAAGAACAGATCTATCAGAGGCAATATTTAAAAACCATTTTTTTTTAAGTTTTTTAGGCACAACTGAACCTATATAACCAAAGTTTTTTATACCAGGATATGGCAAGTCTATAGATACTAATTTTGAATTATTTTTATTTTTTATTGCAGCTAGTATTGAAAATGATGACCATCCAAAAGCTACACCCGTTTCCAGAATATTGTGAATATTAGATTTGTAAATTATTGAAAATAATAAATTTAAATTCGCACCGCCTCCAACACCTTGTTTGTTAAAATTTGAAATATGTGATTTATCAATGTTAAATTTATTAAAATCAAATTGAAAATATTTTATATTAAGTTCATTTTCTAGCAAATCACTGTCGCGATATACTTTGTATCGAGATTTTATTATTTTTATTATTTCAGTTTCAGATAATTTATTATAATAAATAAATTTATAAAATATTTTATAAAGTAAATGCTTCCAGTATAATTTGTTTGAGATATATAATAGAAATAAATTTATTTTTTTAAAAATCATTTTAAATCAAATATTGTTTGTACTCTTTTTTCCCAAGTATAGTATTTTTCAAAGTCTTTTTTTGCATTTATTCCTATTTTTAAATTTAATTCTTTATCATTTTGTAATTTTTGAATTGCACTAATCCAATCTTCTATTTTATTACTTTTACATAAAATAGAGTTATAATTATTTTTCAGAACCTCATTAATATTTGGTAAATCAGAAGCTATAATCGATTTACCCTGTGACATATATTCAAATAATTTTAAAGGTGAAGTATATTTGCCAATTTCAATATATTTATTTTTAGTATTAAATATTTTTATATTTTTTTGATTTGGTAAAAGACAAATATCTGCATTATTGATGTAATTAGGAACAGAAAGATGTGGAATATGACCATAAAAATAAACATTTTTATTTATCTTAAGTTTATTAGACCAAAATTCTAACGATTTGCCAGCACCTCCCACTATATGGAAACCAAATTCTTTGAAGTTAGGTATTAATTTTTCAATAATTTCTAAACCCTTACCTGTATGTAAACTACCAACATATAAAAGATTAAATTTATATGTCCCTTTTAAATATTTTTTTAGATTAATATTAAGCTCAAATTTAGAAGCTGCATCATGTACTGTAAATATTTTTTTTGAGATATTTGGATATAATTTTTTAAAATCTAATTTTAGCTGATCTGAGATTACAATAATTTTTTTTAATTTTTGTAGAGATAATAGATATTTAAATATAAAAAAATATATTTTATTATTAAATATTCTTAAATCATGTAATTCTAAAATATGATTTTTTCTAAAAAGAAATAGAGGTATTAAAAAAAAAGGATGTCGACAATAATAAAAATCATAATTATTTTTTAAGATATGTAGAAAAATAAATAAGTAATATAAAATTACTCCAAATCTATTACTATATTTCTTCCTATTAATAATTTGAAAATTATTTCTAAGATTGTAATTTTGTTTTATCTGCTCAATATTAATATTTAATTTTTCACTTAAACAAATAAGAGTTAACTCTTTATAATATTGTGAAATTATATCACACATTTTAAGTGCATGAATTGAATTTGCATTTATAGAAGGTATTATAGAGTTTGATAAATAAAGTATCTTCAATTTAGGTAAAAATATTATTTTATAGATTTAATTATTGTTTCATTAATTTTATCAATATTTAAAGAGGAATCAATTTTAATTATTTTGCATATTTTATTTGCAGAATTAGTATAAAAATCTATTATTTTTATAGATTTTTCAATCACAATATCAACTTGTGATTTATTTAAATTTTTCATTCTTACAGGCAATCCTCTTTTTCTATTGTTTAGTCTCTCTAAAATAGTTTTTTTATTACAATTTAGAGATATTAGAATGTTATAATTAAAAAATAATTTATTAAATAATTTAATCTCATTTAGTGACAAATCTTCGTTAACATAAAAGTAATCCTGTAAAAAAAACATTATTGGTCCTGGTTCCATTATAATGTATTTCTCTTTAGGTAAATTTTCCTTTAATATTTCAATAGATAATAAATTTTTATAAAGAAGAAAAGTCATTCTAAAGAAATAATTATTTTTGTATATTTTTTTAAGAAAAAACCTCTTTATAAAAATAATATAATAAAAAAATATTCTGAAAAAAATCTTTAATTTAATTAAGTTAAACCTAAGAAAGTTTGTTTTATTATATTTACTATATAAATTAAAAAGGTTGCTGTGATAGAAAATCTTTTCGTAATTTGAATTATATTTTTCAAGGTTATTTGAAACAAATGTTTTTCCTGAGCCTGGGGGTCCTATAATTTCAATAAAAAAAGGCATGAATTAATTATATTTTCTTTCAATACTCTTAATAAAAAGATTAATTTTTTTAAAACTAATATTAGAATTTTCTATTAAATTTTTTGAGTGAATTAATTTAATATCAATAGGAATTTTTTTTAGTTTTAATATTCGGGCTATGGCAAATCTGTGATTACCAGCATTAATTTTTACTAAATTTAAATTTTTATCGATCATAAATTCGATATTTTTATTTGATGATTTATATCCAAGATTTTTTATATTTTGATGTAAATTTATCAATTTTTTAAAATAAATAGTAAGATCATTTTCATTTTTACAGTTTTTAAAAATTCCATATTTTTCAATTTGACTTTTAAAAAAAAAAAATTCTTTAGATTCATTTATTTTCTTTTTTTTAACAAATAAATCATAACATCCGATATACGTATGATGTGATTTTTGATGTTCAAACATATTTTTAT
>CACNHT010000041.1 GCA_902620285.1 uncultured Alphaproteobacteria bacterium
AAATCTCTCTAAGGAACCAAATAAAGCTCTATGCAACATGACTGGTATTTTTTTATTACCATCTTCTCCAATATAAGTAGCTCCTAATCTTCCAGGTAAATTTAAATCTACTTGTAGTGTTCCGCATTGCCAGTCTCTGCCAATTGCATCTCGTAAAACAAACTCTAATTTTGGACCGTAAAATGCACCTTCTCCTGGATTGAGTGTATACTCAAGACCTGTTGCCTCCATGGCTTGCATTAATGCAGCCTCAGCTTTATCCCAAATAGTATCATCCCCTACGCGTTTTTCAGGACGGTCAGAAAATTTAATTCTAACATTATCGAAACCAAAGTCCTTATAGATACTAAGTATCAAATCACATACCGTTTTACTCTCTTGTGTAATTTGATCTTCTGTACAAAATATATGTGCATCATCTTGTGTGAATGCTCTCACCCTCATTAATCCATGAAGAGCACCCGATGGTTCATAACGATGTACTTTTCCGAATTCAGATAATAGAAATGGTAAGTCTCTATAACTTTTTAATCCTTGTTTGAAAATTTCTACAGCGCCAGGGCAATTCATTGGTTTGATAGCATAAATTTTATCGTCTTTTGCTTCAGTTCTAAACATCATGTCACTAAATTTGTCCCAGTGACCAGACGTTTCCCATAGAGACTTATCCATCATGTCTGGTGTATTAGTTTCTACGTAACCTGCCTTGTCTTGTCTCTTTCGCATATAATTTATTAGCGACTGGAATAATGTCCAACCCTTAGGATGCCAAAACACCGCCCCAGGAGCCTCTTCCTGAAAATGAAACAAATCCATTTCTCTTCCCAGTTTTCGGTGATCTCTTTTTTCTGCTTCTTCAATTTGTAAAAGGTGTTGTTCAAGATCCTTTTCTGTTGCCCAGGCCGTTCCATAAATTCTTGTTAGCATTGTATTAGATGAATCACCTCGCCAGTAAGCGCCAGCAACTTTCATTAATTTAAATGCTTTACCAATTTGTTTTGTTGAAACCATATGAGGGCCTCGGCACAAGTCTAACCAATCACCTTGTTTGTAAATACTAATTTCCTCATTATCAGGCAGATCATTAATTAGTTCAACTTTATAGTCTTCACCTTTATCTTTAAAATATTTTATCGATTCCTCTTTAGACCACACTTCTCTTATGAAATTTTTATTTCTTTGAATGATATCGTGCATCTTTTTTTCAATTTTTGGAAGATCTGCAACAGTAAAAGGTTCATCTCTTGCAAAATCATAATAAAAACCATTTTCAATTGCTGGACCAATTGTAACTTGTGTTCCGGGGAATAATTCCTGGACAGCTTCTGCCATTACATGAGCACAATCATGTCGTATTAATCCAAGTGCTTCCTCGCTATCTCTTTTTAAAATCGATACAGATGCATCACCATTAATAGGTAAACTAATATCTTTTATCTCATTATTAATTTTTATAGCAACTGATTCTTTGGCAAGAGATTTAGAAATTTGCGATGCCAATTCAAGACCATTGATGCCTTTATCAACTTCCTTTTTATTTCCATCTGGAAATGTAATTATTATCTTTTCACTCATCTAGATTTCCGCCAAATCGTTCCTTTATCAGTATCTTCTATTTCTATGCCTTTATCTTTTAATGTGTCCCTAATAGTATCTGCCAAATTAAAATTTTTATTGCGTCTAGCTTCATTACGTTCATTTATCAACCTTTCAATTTCTTCAGTATTTTCAGTATCTTTTTGATTATAACCTAACCAATTTCCTGGATCATCTAAAAGAATACCTAATATTTTACCGGCAGAAAGAAGATTTTTTTTGATTTCTTTTTTTCTTTCATCAGTTGCAGATGAAGCATCATTTGCTTCTTCATTAAGTTTTGCAATGACTTTAGGTGTATTCAAATCATCTAAAAATGATTCCATTATAGAATCAGAAGGTAATTTAGAATCTATTTCAACTTCTGAGAGATCTAATAGAACTCTATAAAGTCGATCTATCATTTTGCTATTTTGTTCAATGATTTCTTCTGTCCAGTTCAATGGCTGTTTGTAATGAGCTGACAACAATGTTAATCGCAAAACCTCTCCCTTGTATTTTTTATTGAGATCATGAACGAGTCTAATATTGCCAATTGACTTTGACATTTTTTCTCCCTCAACATTAACAAATCCATTATGAAACCAATAAGTTGCAAAATCTTTAGGATCTTTATTTTCAGATATGGAACAAGTTTGTGCTATTTCATTTTCATGATGCGGAAACACCAAGTCAATACCACCGCTATGGATATCAAAAGGTAGGCCTAATGATTTTTCTGACATAACGGAGCACTCTAAATGCCATCCTGGTCTTCCAAATCCCCAAGGTGAATCCCAACCAGGTAAGGGTGAGGGAGATGGTTTCCATAAAATAAAATCTGCTGGATCTTTTTTGAACGGCGCTACTTCAACACGGCTTCCAGCTATTTGTTCATCCCTATTTCTTTTTGAAAGAATTCCATAATTATCAAAACTTGGCACATGAAATAAAACATGCCCCTCTTTTTCATAAGCTTTATTTTCATCAATTAATTTTTTTATTAACTCGATCATTTCTTTAATATGATCAGTTGCCCTTGGTTGAATATCAGGAAGATTAACGCCAAGTGCACTCATGTCATTATTGTAAATCTCTGTATATTTATTTGTGATAACACTTATGTCCTCACCTGTTTCTTTAGAAGCTTCTATAATCTTGTCATCAATATCAGTGATATTAGACACATATGTCACTTGTTTAAATTGTGTTTTTAATACACGGACTAATAAATCATTTACAACTGCCATACGCGCATTACCTATGTGCGCAAAATTGTAAACAGTTGGACCGCACGCATATATTCTTACATGATCTGGATTAACTGGTTTAAAAAATTCTTTTTTACCACTTAATGTGTTTTGTAACTGTAATGACATCAATATAATTTTTAATAATTAAGTTCTATTACCACGGGTTCGCCATGAACTAAAATGATTGCAGCTTTTTCAAATGACGGGGGACCTTTTGGCTGATAATTATTACTAAAGGCAAAACCTTCTTTTGGTCTCCAGAATAATCCAGTCTTTAATTTTCCGTCTGAATCTTCATCGTGATAGGCAACAATTGCTATTTTTCCTTCATGAATCTTACTCAAAGGAACAACAACCTCGCCCTTTTGCACTCTTTTTCTAACACTCTCAATAGCTAATTCTTCATCCAAAAAGCTTTCTTTTGAGTCATATATTTTAACATCAATGTAACCATCACCATGTTCTACATTTGGAAAAATGATAGTTCCATGTGCAAAAAGACCTAACGACCATGTGACTGTTAAGCAAAAAAAGAATATTTTAGTAAAAAAACTTTTCATATAAGTATCCTAATTATAATAGAATCAAGTGCTGAACAATAAAGAATATCTAAATAGGCTATATCAATCAGATAAACCTCTTATAATTTACAAAACTGATAAGGGTTATGACATCTATACTGATTTTTCTAAAAGAATTATTATTAATAAAAAAAATCTAAAATATTTTCTTAATACCCAATCTAAATCAAAAAAATCTAAGATTGAAGAATTGAATTGTTATGTTGGTTTCTTTGGTTATAAACTTCTTTGTGAAAATATAGGAATAAAGTTTCCAAAACAGCGATCTAAAAATTTTCATAGCGGTGTATTTTACAAGCCACAAACTAAAATTAGTATTGGTAAAAAAATAATAATCAAAAGCATTAAACCCAATTTTAGAAATATAAGTATCAATACAAAAAAATATTTACAGTTAAATAAAAAGTTTAATCTTAATTTATCTTTACAGCAGTACTCTAAGATATTTAATGATTTCTCTAAAAATATTAAACAGGGAAAAACTTATCAAATTAAAATAGCTCAAACATATTCGAAAAAAGGTAATATCAATTCTATTGATCTTTTTTGGAAGCTAATGAAAATGAATGAGTCGCCTGAAAGTTTTCTTATCAGGGAAAAAGACTATAATATCGTAAGTTGTTCACCAGAGACACTCATATTGAAAAAAAATAACACAATTAGAACTAAACCTATTGCTGGAACATTAAGAAAAACAAAGAAGTTAAATAAAAATAAAGCTCTCACATTCTTTAGAAGAAATGAAAAAGAAACCAAAGAACATAATATGATTGTTGATATGGAAAGAAATGATCTGTCTAAAATTTGTAAAACCGGATCTGTAAAAATAGATAAACTAAAAAAAGTTGAGGAATATCGAGATCTTTTTCATTACGTTACGACAATCAAGGGAATTATAAAAAATAAAATGAGTAACCATGATATAATTTCTTCTTTAATGCCAGGTGGTTCAGTCATTGGTTGTCCAAAAATTAGTACTATTCAACTTCTAAATAGAAAAGAAAAATTTGACAGAAATATTTATACAGGCAGTTTTGGAATTATACATTCAAATGGTGATATGCGATTTAACATAATGATTAGAACACTACTTAATTTTAAAAATGATATCGAATTATCAGTTGCTAGTGGTGTTATCTTAGGCAGTACCGCAAAAAAAGAATATAATGAAAATTATATTAAAGCTAAATCACTTTTAGATCTATTTAACTAATGATTTATCTCATTGATCACGAAGATTCATTCACATACAATTTAGCTCATCTACTAGATAGTATTGAG
>CACNHT010000042.1 GCA_902620285.1 uncultured Alphaproteobacteria bacterium
CAATAGTAATAAAAGCAAACATAATTTAATGATTGGTAGCCTCGGCCGGACTTGAACCGGCACTCCCAAAAGGGCAAGGATTTTAAGTCCTTTGTGTCTACCATTCCACCACGAGGCCTATTTCTGGACTAATATCAAACTATAGAACTTTTTCCACCATTTAATTCAATCATCTTAGTTATATCATCAACTATTGGTTTAATAGATGTCATCTCCCATGATGAAACAACTATGTTAACACCGCCTGTTTTAGCTGCAAGATTAAAATAGGGGTAACTTCCGATTGAAGCATTTGTATAATTGTTTTGAATATTTTTTAAATTTTTTGCAATTTTACTTTCGTATAAATTAGTATTAATTGTTGTAACAAGTTTTGGCTTACCTTTTTTAATTTTTTTCATTAATTCCTCGAACATAACTTGCATTATTTCTGGCACACCAGGTAAAACATAAATATTTTTTACAATAAATCCTGGTGCAGCGGTCATTGGATTTAAAATAAGCTCTGAGCCAAATGGCATTTTGGCCATTCTTTGCCTGCTTTCATTAAATTCACCTTTAGGATAATAATTTTCAAGAATCTCAAAAGCCATTTTATTTGTTTCATATTGTAAATTAAAGGCTTCAGATATACTTTCTGAAGTTATATCATCATGAGTTGGCCCAATTCCTCCAGTAGTAAAAACATAAGAATATTTTGAGCTATATTTTAGAACGTTTTCTATTATTATTTTTTTATCATCCTGGATAAGAATGACTTCTTCTAACTTAATACCAGCTTCTAATAATTTTTTTGCAATATAATTTGAGTTGGTATCTTGGGTTCTACCAGAAAGTATTTCATCACCAATAACGATAACTCCTGCAGTAAAAGAACTCATATGATTAATTGATATTTTCTATATATTATTTATTAATCGTAAGTAATTATTTTTTAAATGAGAAACAACAATATCCCAATACATACGAAAAAAGATTTTGAGGGCATGAGGGAAGCAGGCTCTTTAGCAGCTGATGTTTTAGATTCTTTAAATGAAAAGATTGTTCCAGGAATAAGTACTCAAGAAATAAATGACATATGTCATAATCAAATTATTCAAAACAAAGCAATACCGGCACCTTTAAATTATAAAGGTTTTCCAAAATCAGTTTGTACATCTGTTAATCATGTTGTGTGTCATGGAATTCCTTCTGAAAGAAAAATTCTATCTGATGGAGATATAGTAAATGTAGATGTAACAGTTATTCTAAATGGTTGGCATGGTGATAGTTCAAGAATGTTCGTTGCAGGCAAGACAAATAAAAAAAATTATGAATTTTTGAAAATAACTTATGAATCTTTATTAATTGGTATTAGTGAAGCTAAACCTGGTAAGCATATTGGTGATATAGGAAATAAAATTCAGAAACTTGCAGAAGGAAAAGGTTATTCTGTAGTAAGAGATTTTTGTGGTCATGGAATTGGAAAGGAATTTCATACTCCACCTAGTGTTTTACACTTTGGAGAACCAGGTGAGGGACCAATGTTAGAACCTGGAATGTTTTTAACAATTGAACCAATGATTAATTTAGGTGGATGGCAAACAAAAATACTAAATGATGGATGGACAGCTGTAACAAAAGATAAATCTTTATCTGCTCAATTCGAGCATACAATTGGAATAACAGATGAAGGAAATGAAATATTTACATTATCTAAAAATAATACAGCTTTTCCAATAAAGGATGTATAAGTAGAAAAAATGATACCTAGATATAACAGACCTAAAATTGAAAAGATTTGGTCATTAGAAAATAAATTTACAATTTGGACAGAGATTGAGTGTTTGATTGCAGAAAAACAAGCAATGCTTGGCGTTATTCCAAAAAAAGCAGCAAAAGAAATAAGAAATAAAGCAAAATTTAATATTAAAGAAATAGAAAAAATTGAAAAAGAAACAAAACATGATGTTGTTGCTTATATTAACAATGTAAGCAAATATATTGGCGACTCATCAAAATATTTTCATTTTGGTGTAACATCAAGTGATATTATTGATACTTCATTTTCTGTACAACTTAAGCAAACCTCTGAAATAATAAGAAAAAGCTTAGTAGAATGTATTAAAATTTTAAAAATCAAATCTAAAAAATATAAAGACACATTAATGATTGGAAGAAGTCATGGTATACATGCTGAACCTATTACTTTTGGATTAAAATTATCTTCCTTTTATTTTGAGTTTAAAAGAAATTTAGAAAGACTTGATCAGGCGATCAACGAAATATCTGTTTGTGCTATTTCTGGACCTGTTGGAACATTTAATTCTATAGACCCACGAGTTCAAGATTATGTAGCAAAAAAACTTAAACTAAATTCTGAAGATGTATCAACTCAAGTAATTCCAAGAGATAGGCATGCGTATTTTTTCTCAGTACTAGGAATTTTAGCATCTTCTATTGAGAGGTTTGCAGTGGAAATTCGAAATTTACAAAAAACAGAGGTATTAGAAGTTGAAGAAAGTTTTTCTTCTAAGCAAAAGGGTTCTTCTGCTATGCCTCACAAACGTAACCCAGTATTAAGTGAGAACTTAACAGGTATCGCACGTTATATTAGAAGTGGTGTAATACCTTCACTAGAAAATGTTGTACTTTGGCACGAGAGAGATATTAGTCATTCTAGTGTTGAAAGAATTACGACACCAGATATTACAATTGCAACTGATTTTGCACTGAGTCGTTTAAATGGCATTATAAAGAATTTAAAAGTCTATCCAAAAAATATGTTAAAAAATTTGAATATGCTTGGAGGTTTACATAGAACTCACAATATTATGTTAAAACTAATTGAAAAAGGATTGAAAAGACAACAAGCCTATAAAATTGTTCAAGAAAGTGCCATGGAAACATGGAATAATAATAAGAATTTTTCTCAAGTTTTACAAAAAAGTAAAGAATTAAACAAAAAATTAAATTCAAAAGAAATCAAAAAAATCATTAAAGATGATAACGATCTAAAGAAAATAGATTGGATTTTTAAAAATAAAATTAAATAGTCTTTATTTTTTTTAATATCTGAACTATTTTAGAGGTATGCCAATGACTGTTGAACAAATTGAACAATTTATTAAAGAAGCTATACCAGATGCAACTGTTGAAATTGAAGATCTTAAAGGAGATGGCGATCATTACAGTGCTACAGTGACGTCAAAATCCTTTTCTGGAAAAACAAGAGTAGAACAACATAAGATGGTTTATGATGCTTTTAATGGTAAAATGGGTAGTGATTTGCACGCACTTAAGCTAAAAACTGTATCGGAGTAATAATGAATAATAACGACCATGTATCTCAAAATATAGAAAATGAAATTAACTCAAATGATGTAATGCTTTTCATGAAGGGTACCCCTGTATTTCCAATGTGTGGATTTTCTGCAAGAGTAGTTGAAATATTAAATAAAGTAGGTGTTAAATTTGGAAGTGTGAATGTGTTAGAGAGTGACGAAATGAGAGAAGGTATTAAAACATATTCTAATTGGCCAACCATACCACAACTTTATGTTAAGAAAGAATTTATAGGTGGGTGTGATATCATAACTGAAATGTTTGAAAGTGGTGAATTACTAGAATTATTCAATACAAATGGAATAGACGTAAACCCGTCCTAGATTGTTAAATAATAAATTTTCTAAAGGTGTAATATTTTCCTGTATTGCAGCAATTTTTTGGGGGCTTCCACAACCCCTTTTTTTTAATGAATTAAATCACGTTGAGACTATTGAGGTTGTAGCTCACAGAGGTTTCTGGTCATTTATTTTTTTATTTTTATTATTAATTTTAATTTCAAACATAAGTGATTTTATTGAAATATTTAAGTCTAGAAAAAGAATTTTTATTTTAACAATTACAGCTTTTCTTATTGCAGGTAACTGGGCGGGTTTTATTTATTCTGTAGGACAAGAAAGAGTTCAGGATGCATCAATGGGTTACTTCATTACTCCAATGATAAGTATTGTTCTTGGTTATATTTTTTTAAATGAGAAAATAACTAAGCCTAAATTTGCATCTGTATGTTTTATGTTATCAGGTATATTATTCTTATTTATTAATTTAAATCAATTTCCATTCCTAATAATTTGGATTGGTACTTCATGGGCAATATATGGATTATTAAGAAAACAAGTTAATGTTAATCCCCCAATTGGATTACTATATGAGACTTTCATAATATCTTTAATATCTACCCCCTACTTAGTTTATTTATTTTGGCAAAATGAAAATAGTATCTTTAGTATTGATTTGAAGACATCATTATTTTTAATTCTAACAGGAGCTGTAACAATTTTTCCATTATTATTTTTTAATTTGGGCTTAAAATTTATTCAATTAGGTCTAGCTGGAGTTTTATTTTACTTAGCACCAACATTTCATTTTA
>CACNHT010000043.1 GCA_902620285.1 uncultured Alphaproteobacteria bacterium
TGGCAAAAAAATATGATAAATTTCTAGATAAAGATAAGTATTGGGAAATAATACAATGGGTTTTTTTTCAAATGGCTTACGTTGGGCCAATGCTAGGCCAGGCTCATCAATATTTATTTTATCATCCTGGTAAAAGCAAATTTGCAGAAGATAAAACAAAAGGCTATGCACAACATATATATTCAATTTTGGATAAAAGACTTTCTATACAAGAATATTTTTCAGATAACTATTCGATAGCTGATATTTCAATTTGGCCTTGGACAGCTCGTTATGAAAGGCATCAAATAAATTTGCATGATTATCCAAATGTGTTGAGATGGTATAGACAAATATCAACAAGACCTGGAGTAATTAAAGGATATAATTCTGTAGGCGAAACTTATGAAATCCCTAAACCCTAAGCGTTGTAAAATAGTACTGAGCCTGCGGTTATAATTAAAAGGATTGCTAAAAACCATTCAACAATTTTTTTTAATTTTTCATTATTAAGATATTGTCTGATAACACTTCCTCCATATGCCCATATACTAATGGAAGGAATATTAACTACTGTAGACATAATAACCATAAATAGTGTTCCAATTATTATATTTTCATCTTTTGGATAATATAATGTTACTGCAGTTGAACAGATTACCCAAGCTTTTGGATTTACAAATTGAAACAAAATTGCTTCATGATATTTTAATGGTCTTGATCTATCTTCAGTCTTTGAAATATTTAAAGACCCAAACATTTTATATGCTAAATAAAGAATGTAGCCTGCTCCAACATATCTTAAAATATCATAGAGTATAGGATAGGTAATAAACAAAGATCCAAGACCTAGACATACAAGTGCTAATTGCAAACCATGACCAGAAGGAATCCCAAAAATATTAGGTATAGATCTTATAAATCCAAATTTTATGCCTGATGCAGTTAAAATACTATTGTTTGGACCTGGAGTTACGTACATAATAAAATTATACACTGCTAAAGCAGCTATTAATTCCCATGTAATCATTTTTTAATCTCTAAGATTTACAAATTGGACTGGTATACCTATCTTAGTATCCTCAATAAGCTTCATTACACTTTGTAAATCATCTTTTTTCTTTCCTTCAACACGAAGTTCATTCCCATTGATCTTTACTTGAACTTTTAATTTAGAACTTTTGACATCAGAAGTAATTTTTTTACACAGGGATTGCTCAATTCCTTCTACTAATTCATACGTCTGACGAATTTTATTTCCCCCCGCTTTTTCCATATCATTTTTTTTTAAACATAAAGGATCAACTTTTCGTCTAACAAAATGAGTAACGAGCATGTCATTTACTTGACCAGCTTTCATTTCATCATCAGTAATAACAACTATAGTATTTTCTTTTTTTTCAATTGAAGTATCTGATCCTTTAAAATCGTATCTGGTGGTAATTTCTCTTGTTGCATTTCCTAGTGCGTTATCAATTTCTTGATGATCTAATCTGTTTACAATATCAAAACTAGGCATTTATTTAGTTTATTACATCGTCATTTATATCTGGCAACTGTTTTTTGGTACTTAATCTTCCTAATATTTTCATCTTTTCTACTTTTTTAGTCAAACTTCCTGAACCATCTTGCAATCTTTGTTTAGCTTCATCCATTTTTGATTTAGCTAAATCTATTGACTGATTAGCTTTTACAAACGACTCATATACACTTACTGTTTTATCATAAATATCCGATGCAGCTGATGCTATATCTTTTATTGTTTTAGATTGTTTATCAACCCGCCACATATTTTCTACAGCTTTAAGTAAAAAGGGTAAAGTTGATGGGCCAACAATAATTATTTTATTGCTCCATGAATCTTCGATAAGTTTATTTGCCTCATTATATAAAGTAAGTAATGCTGGTTCTATTGGAACAAACATTAAAACATTATCAATTGTATTGATTCCATATATTTTTGAATAATTATCTTTACTCAAACTTCTAATCGAAGTTTTTGTTGAATCCAAAAATTTTTTCAAAAATATTTTCTTTTGTTGATTGTCATTTGTATTAGAATAATCATGCCAAGAATCTAAGGATACTTTTGAATCTATAATTATGTGTCTATTACCTGGCATATGAACAATTACATCTGGTTTTTGTAAATTACCATCTTCATCTCTAAAAGTTTTTTGAGTTGAATACTCTTCTCCTTCTCTTAAACCAACACTATCTAAAATATTTTTAAGTACAAATTCTCCCCAAGGACCTTGTTGAAGCGCACCACCTCTAATTAATGTATTCTCAATTCTATCTTGAGCTAAATTAAAATTTTGTAAAGATTGCTGAATTGATTGCATGTGATTTTTTAAGGAAATAAGATCAGTATCATCTTTTATTTCAGAACTTTTTGTTTTGCGAAGAAAAAATAAAATTGATAAAAAACCAACTCCTGATAAAAAACCAATCAAAAAAACAAATATAAGATTTTCAAACATCACAAATTAGATAAGATATAAATATATTATCAAATATCTAGCAATTTTCCCAATAGATACAAATATTAAAAAAAAAGTAACATTATATTTTACTGTACCTGCTGCAAATGCGATTGGATCTCCAATAATAGGCACCCATGAAAATAATAATGACCATTTTCCATACTTTTTGAAAATATCTGTAGCTTTTTGTAATAAATATTTATTTACTGGAAACCAAGGTTTCTTAATAAGAAAATTTACAAAGTAACCACATATCCAACTGATTAGAGATCCTAAAATATTACCTGCTGAAGCAAAAAATAATAATAAAAATGGATTATAATTATTAGATAATAATAGTGCAGATAAATATGTCTCTGAAGCAAAAGGAAAAAAAGTGCCTAAAGACAAACAAAAAATAAATAATGATGAATAGATCAAAGTATTTCTTATTGTTAATTTATGTTAATGTTATCTTACTTATCAATTTATGAACGATTTTCCAAAAGAAGAATTTATTTACAGAATTGAAAAAATACAAATACATATTGAAAAAGAAAATATTGATGCAGTTATTATAACTTCACCGTCAAATTTTAGATATTTAACTGGACTTGATAGTAATTTTTGGGAAAGTCCTACAAGACCTTGGTATTTAATTATTTCAAAAAAAAATCCAATTAAAGCTATAATACCATCTATTGGTATTACAGCTATGCAAAACACATTAGTCAATGATATCGAAACTTGGGAGTCTCCAAATCCGAAAGATGAAGGAATATCTTTATTGAAAAAAAACATCAAAAGTTTTCCTAAAAATTCAAATATTGGTTTTGAATTAGGAAATGAAACTTTTTTGCGAATGAGTATTAACGATTATCAGGATATTCAAAAAAATTTATCAGAATATAATTTTGTTGATGCTAGTAAAATACTTTGGAGTATAAGAAAAATAAAATCTGAAATAGAGATCAGTAATATTAAAGAAATTTGTTCTATTACAAGTAAGGTGTTTGATAATTTTCCTGAAAAAATTAATTTAGGAATGAGTGAAAAACAAATTACATCAATATTTAAAAAAGAATTAATTGAGAGTGGTGCAGATTATATTCAATATATGGCGTGTGCTTCGGGACTTAATGGTTATAATCAGATTATCTGTAACCCAACAGGAAGAATGACTAAAGATGGTGATATTCTAATTATTGATACCGGTGCAACTTTAAATGGTTATTTTTCAGATTTTGATAGAAATTTTGGCTTTGGAAGAATTCACAAAAAAGTTCTAGATGCATATAATAAATTGTGGGAAGCAACTGAGAGAACTTTAGAAATTATAAAACCTGGAACTAGTTGTTCAGAAATATATTCTAAATTATCTTATAGTTTAACAACTAACAACATATCAGTTGGAAGGATGGGTCATGGTTTAGGCTTACAACTGACTGAGCCGCCAAGTATTATGAAAAATGACAAAACATTACTTGAGGAAAATATGATTATAACTCTTGAACCATCAATTGAAATGGACGAAAATAAAATATTAGTACAAGAGGAAAATTTATTGATAACTAAAAATTCCTATAAGCTTTTAAGTACTAGAACTCCTGAAAATTTACCTATTATTAATTAGTTAAATAATTGA
>CACNHT010000044.1 GCA_902620285.1 uncultured Alphaproteobacteria bacterium
TTACTAATGAAGAGTTTGAAAATCTTAAAAGTATAAATAATGTTTTAATCTTAGATCAATTAAATTTTGATAATTGGACGTCAATAATAAACTCTTCAACATATGTAATAACACCTGAATGTGGATGCACACATATTGCATCACTTTCTGAAACGAAACTTTGTGTTATTTATGATTCAGATAATCTTCCAGGTATGATTGCAGAAGAATATGCGCCATGGAAGAAAAAATATACTAAACTATTCTCTAACAACCAAAATTTAGAAAAAGAATTAATTTCATTTATTGATTAATTTACTATTGTGTAAAAAATCTAAAACTTTTTTTACTGAAATCGAGTCCATTGTATCTGTCAGAATCGTATAAGCATTTTTATATTCAGATAAGTTTGATTTTGAGATAACATTATCTTTAGCTAAAAAAAGAATAGGTGAATTACTTAGAGCTGCGATATGACCTGGGCCAGTATCATTACTAATTATAAAATCACTTTTTTTAGCGATGGAATAGATGATTTCAGGAGGTGATTTATCGCTTAAATCAATAACCTTCTGACATGCATTATTGATCGTTTCTAATGTTTCTTTATCTGATTTTTGCCCAATAACACAAATATGATATCCTTTTTTTTCTAGAGTACTTGCAAGTATTGCAAATTTATCTGGTGACCATTGCTTGTCCTTACCTGATTTAGAAACACCAGGTATCATTAAGATTATTTTATCTTCATTAATTGACGAAATATCTCTGGAAAGCCAATCTACATTTTGATTAATTTCATTTACTCCAAGTAACTTTAGTTGATTGTATAAACCTTGTTGTGGAGATTCAGTTCCTTGTGGAGGAATTACATATTGAATATCACAATTAGAACGAGATCCGTTAACTTTTACTTCCGAAATAAATTTTAAGAATGACCAATAATTATTTGTTCTTTTAGAATTCTGTAAATCTATGATTAGATCATATTTATTTTGATTAATTTTTAATATAACCTTAAGAGAATCAATTATTCCTTTTCTATTATCTTTAATAACCGAATTAAAATAATTTGAATTGCTTAAAAAATTTATGTATTTTTCTTCAGTGAGTAAGTCAATAGTGGCATTATTAAAAAATTGCTTAATTGATGCCATAGCAAGTATAGAAAATGCAATATCACCAAGTGATCCATGCTTTACAACTAGTATTTTGTTAAATTGACTGCTGTTCATATAAGTCTACGTAACTTTGTACCATTTGGTATCTTGAAAATGTTTTTGATATGTAATCTTTACTATTTAAAGATATATTCGAAAATTCTTCATCATCTAATTTTATAATATTTTGAAGTTTAATATCTATTTCATTATATTTATGAGGATCTACTTTATAGATATCATCTAATTTATCTAACTGATCTTTGACACCACCATAGTTAAAGGCTAGTACCTTTTTTTTCATTATTAGAGCTTCGCTTATAGTTCTTCCAAACCCTTCAGCTTGTAAAGGAAAAGAGGTAATAATTGATGACAGGTAATATAAAGTTTTCAAATCATCTCTTAGTAAATTGCCTATAATCTTACATTTATGACCAAGGTTAAAACTTTGAATTTTATTTTGTAGTTTCTCTGTATAAGATTGATTTTTTGTATCACCTGCAAAATAAAGTAAAAAATTATCATTTTGCATCTTATTAAATATATCTAAAAACTCAATTTGACCTTTCCAGTTTGTTAGCCTTGCAGGATATAGAATAATATTTTTTGAGGTATCAATTTGATACTTATTTATTATATTTTCTATTTGAGAATCTAAAATTGGTTTTTCAAAATATTTAACATCAACTCCTCTATTAATCACTTTAATTTTATTTGAATCCAAATTGTATTTTTTACTAATTTCATTTTTTACATAATTTGAAATCGCAACAATCTGATCAACTTTGGATAATTGCTTATTATAGATTTTTTTAAAATAAAAATTACCACTATACACATTATGAAATGTAGATATTGTTTTGAAGTTTCTATTTTTTATAAAACTTAAAATCCATGCTGGTGCTCTTGATCGTACATGAACAACATTAATATTTTGATTGAAAATTAATTTTTTTAATTGATTAGCAATTAATGGATAAATAAAAAAATTTTTTGAGTTAACTGGTAATTGAAAATGATCAGTATAATTTTTATCAATTTCCTTAATTAAACGCCCTCCATTTGAAATAATATTATTTTTTAAATTTAATTCAGATAAATAATTTGCGACTTCAATAGTGCCTCTTTCGACACCACCAGAATCTAAAGAGGGAAGAATTTGAGCGACATTAAATGATGACATTTTATTAAAATATAAGTATTTGTATCAAAGATGCCTTACTTTATTAATAAGAAAAAAGAAAGGATTCGCTATAAATCTATAACGGGAAAGGGGCCTGGTATCATCTTTATCCATGGCCTTAACTCAGATATGAGTGGTCAAAAAGCTTTGTCTTTAGAAAGATTTGCCCGAAAAAATAAATTGCGGTTTATACGTTTTGAATGCCGTGGTCATGGTAAATCTGATGGAAAATTTGAAGATTTTACAATTTCAGATTGGAAGAAAGACTTAATTGATATCATTGATAATATTGCAAAAGGACCGCAAATTCTGGTTGGTAGCAGTATGGGTGGATGGTTAATGTTTTTAGCTGCCAACGCAAGACCAAAAAGAATTGCTGGATTAATTGGCCTAGCGGCAGCACCTGATTATATCGATGAGTTTTACAAAAAACTCCCTTTAAAGAAAAAACAAGAAATGAGGAAAAAAGGAATTATTAAATATTCCTCCTACGGGTTTAGTTATCTTATAAAAAAGAAATACATTATTGAAGGTATCAAAAACCAAAGAACAGAAATTGAAAATATTGAAATTTCTAACAGGATTAATTTAGAATCAATTGATGTTACTCTACCACCTAATATTTCTGAAAAAGGAAAAATACACCCTATTAGTCAAACAATATTTAATATTATAGAAATTTTTGGAAATTTAAATTATGCAGTGGAAACAGGTCCAGATATAGAAACAGATTTTAATAATTTTACAGCTTTAAATATACCAGAACATCACCCAGCAAGAGAAATGCAGGATACTTTTTATATTCAGGATAACGGAGACAAAAATGTTCTTCGAACCCATACCAGCCCTGTTCAAGTGAGAACTATGCTCACCACAAAACCACCTATTAAAATTATTGTGCCTGGTAGAACTTATAGAAGTGACTCAGATGCTACACATGCGCCCATGTTTCATCAGGTAGAAGGTTTAGTCGTTGATACAAGTTCTACTATGGTTGATTTAAAATCAACTCTCGTTTCCTTCTTAGAAGAATTTTTCGAAGTAAAAAACTTACAATATCGTTTTCGCCCTAGTTATTTTCCTTTTACTGAGCCTAGTGCAGAAATGGATGTAGCTTATACCAAAGTAAATAATAAAATAAAAATTGGTGAAGGAGATAAATGGTTAGAAATATTAGGTTGTGGAATGGTCAATCCTGTAGTTTTAGATAATTGTAATATTGATTCAAAAAAGTATCAGGGTTTTGCTTTTGGTATGGGAATTGAGCGTTTGTCGATGCTTAAATATGGTATTACAGATTTAAGAAGTTTTTTTGATCCAAATTATAGATGGTTGGATCATTATGGTTTTAGTATTTTAGATAATCAAACACGATCAGGGCTATAAATGAAATTTACATTAGACTGGTTAAAAGATCATTTAGATACTTCTGAAAATTTAAATACCATAACAGATACTTTAACCAATATTGGTTTAGAGATTGAAAGTGTAGAAGACAAATCAGAAATATTTAAGAATTTTACAGTAGCTAAAGTTTTAAAAGCAGAAAAACATCCTGATGCAGATAAACTTAAAGTATGTCAGGTCGAAACAATAAATGGAAATTTTCAAGTGGTGTGCGGTGCTCCAAATGCAAGACAAGGGATGCTAGGGATTTTTGCACCTGAAAATAGTTATATTCCTGGCACAGACTTACATTTAAAAAAAACCAAAA
>CACNHT010000045.1 GCA_902620285.1 uncultured Alphaproteobacteria bacterium
ATCATCATTTACAAAACAAAGTTTAGTAGAGGTTCAATTAGTCGTCTCTAATAACTCCAAAGCAAAAGGTTTAACTATTGCCAAAAAAAATAAAATTCCATTCATACATTTTATTCCAAGAAAAAATTTCGAAAACAAAGTCATAAAGTATCTAAAAAATATAGACATCATTTGTTTGGCTGGTTTTATGCAAGTTTTAGATTCAAAATTTGTAAGGCAGTGGCAATCACGATTAATCAATATTCATCCATCTTATCTTCCAGCTTTCAAAGGTTTAAATGCTCAGGATCAGGCTATAAAGGCAAAAGCGAGCTATTCTGGTTGTAGTGTTCATTACGTAACAGCTAAAATTGACTCTGGAAAGATTATTTTGCAAAAAAAAGTAAAGATTTTGAAGAAAGATAATACCGAATCACTCTCAAAAAAAATATTGATAGAAGAGCATAAGGTTTATCCTAGAGCATTACAAATGGTTGCAAAAACACTTTTAACAAGACAACAGTAAGATGAAAAATCGACTAAAATTCTTAAAAAAATTCGAGTTAAGGCAATCTCATTTTCCCAGATTTAATGAGGAGTGTGGTGTTTTTGGAATAAGTGGAACCAAAGATGCTGCTGCTTTAACAGCTCTTGGTTTGCATGCGTTGCAACATCGTGGTCAAGAAGGTTGTGGAATCGTCAGTTATGATGGCAACTCCTATCACTCAGAAAGAAAATTTGGATTGGTTGGCGATAATTTTACGAAGAAACACTCATTAGATAAGTTAAATGGAAAAATAGCGATAGGACACAATCGCTATTCAACAACGGGTGGTGAAACAATAAGGAATATACAACCTTTTTATGCTGACCTGCATGGTGGAGCTATTAGTATTGCTCATAATGGTAATTTAACTAATGCACTCCTTTTAAGAGAGCAAATGGTTCGAGAAGGTGCAATATTTCAAACAACATCAGATACCGAAACTATTGTTCAACTTGTAGCTCGTTCAAAAAAGAAAGATATTTTAAATAAAATTATTGATGCTTTAATGCAAATTCAAGGTGGTTATGCTTTATCAATTATTGCTAATGGTACGTTGATTGGCGCAAGAGATCCATTAGGTATTCGTCCACTTGTTCTAGGTAAATTTAAAAATGCATTTATCCTTGCCTCTGAAACTTGCGCGCTAGACATTATAGGTGCAAAATTTATCCGTGAAATTGAAAATGGTGAAGTTGTAGTTATTAAAGATAATAAAGTTGAAAGTAGAAGACCTTTTCCAAAAAAACAAATCAAACCATGTGTATTTGAATATATTTATTTTTCGCGGCCAGATAGTATTTTAAAAAATAAAACCGCCTATGAATATAGAAAAAATTTAGGCACATACTTAGCAAAAGAAACTGATATAAAACCTGATGTAGTTGTACCAGTTCCAGACTCTGGTGTTCCTGCTGCGCTTGGTTTTAGTCAAGAGTCCGGTATTCCTTTTGAGTTAGGATTAATACGAAATCATTATGTGGGCAGGACATTTATTGAGCCAACTCAGCAAATTAGAAGTTTAGGCGTAAAGTTAAAACTAAATCCTAACCAAAGTTCTATTAAAAAAAAGAAAGTTGTTTTAATTGACGATTCATTAGTTCGAGGAACAACATCCACTAAGATAATAAAAATGCTTTATGATTTTGGCGCAAAAGAAGTCCATATGCGTATTGCTTCACCCGCAATTAAATATCCAGATTTTTACGGAGTCGATACTCCAACCCAAGAAGAATTATTGGCTGCAAATAAAAATTTAGAGGAAATGCGTAAATATATTGGAGCTAAATCGTTAAAATTTTTATCATTAGATGGTCTGTATCAAGCTCTTGGTTATGAACATAGAGATAATGATAACCCTCAATTCACTGATCATTATTTTACAGGAGAGTACCCAGTCAGACCTTTAGATTACTTGAATGACGAAAGCTTAAAAAAACTATCATTTTTAAGTCTTGCTTCAAATAACTAATTAATGAGTTATTTTTTTTCATGAACGTTCTTGTCATTGGTAATGGTGGAAGAGAGCACGCATTATGTTATGGCATAAAACAATCTCCTAATTGTTCTAATTTATATTGTATTCCTGGAAGTGATAGTATCAGTGAAATTGCTTCTTCTTTTGATACAGATGTTAATGATCATGATGCTATTCTTCAATCTTGTATAGAAAATAAAATTGATTTAGTGGTGATAGGTCCAGAATTGCCTTTAACTAAAGGATTATCAAACCTTTTAATGAACAATTCTATTTTAGTTTTTGGTCCTGATCAAATGGGAGCTGAACTAGAAAAATCAAAAAAGTTTACAAAAGATATTTGTAAAAAATTAAATATTGCAACAGCTGCCTATGACGTATTTGACAACTATGATGATGCCTTAAATTTTTGTCAAAATCGATCCTATCCTCTTGTTATCAAAGCTGATGGTTTAGCAGCAGGAAAAGGAGTTATTATTTGTCAAACAAAGGAGGACGCAAAAGATGCACTGATTAAATGTTTTAAAGATAATTCTTTTGGTGATGCAGGTTCAGTTGTTGTTATTGAAGAGTTTTTAGTTGGTGAAGAGGTAAGTTTATTTTCACTTGTTGATAAAAATGGATTTGTGTTGCCACTTACAACAGCACAAGATCATAAAAAAATCTTGGAAGGAGAAAAAGGCTTAAACACTGGTGGTATGGGAGCCTACACACCTGTTCCTTCTATTTCATCAAATAAAATGAATGAATTATCCAAAACATTTGTTGAGCCTATAGTTCAACATCTTGCTGAACAAGGCATCAAGTATCAAGGAATGTTTTATGCAGGATTAATTCTAACAGATAAGGGTCCAAATTTACTCGAAATTAATGTTCGTTTTGGTGATCCGGAAACACAAGCAATTATTCCACTCTTAGAAACAGATTTATTAGAACTCCTTCATGCATCAGCGGTAGGCACCTTAAATGAAATAAAAAAAATTAAGTGGAAAAATGATTATGCCATGACAGTAGTAATGGCTGCTCATGGTTATCCAGAGGAATATAAAAAATTAACACCAATTAATAATTTGGAAAATCTTACTTTAACATCAGATGACTATCTATTTCATGCAGGAACAATGTGTAAAGAAAACAAATGGCTATCAAATGGTGGGCGCGTCTTAAATATCTCTAATACGGGTAAAGATTTAAAAACTATTAGAGAAAATATTCACAATATAATCAATCAAATTAATTGGGCTGAAGGGTATTATCGAAAAGATATTGGTTGGAGATATATTGATGAGTAATTCTTTTTTAGTTGAAGGAAAAACAAAAATTATTGAGAAAACAAATGATCAAAATATTATTCGAATTGTAACAAAAGATTTTTTAACAGGTGGGGATGCAGCGAAGAAAGAGGAAATTAAAGATATTGGAATACAAAAGACAAAACAAACAAGTAATGTGTTTAGTATGCTAACCAAGGCAGGTATTGCAACATCATTTATTGAACAAGACTCGCCAAATAGTCTTTTAAGTCATAACTGTAATATGCTTCCTTTAGAATTTGTAGTCAGACGTTATGCATGGGGAAGTTATTTAAGTAGAAACACTCAATTTGAAAAAGATAAAAGTAATCCTCATCAATTTGAAAACTTAGTTTGGGAAATATTTCATAAACAAGCGGTTGTTATC
>CACNHT010000046.1 GCA_902620285.1 uncultured Alphaproteobacteria bacterium
TTGTTTTTGAAGAAATGGATGAATAATATCTTAAAGCTATATTTTCTGCATCTTTAAGAATTTTTGAACCTGTAGAGGATCTGATCGCATTTAATTTTGGTAATTTTACTTTCATTTGCCAATATTTTGAATTTTCTCTTTTGTATAATTTTATGTGTCCTGATTTAAGTAACTTTGAATTCATATGTGTCAATAATGTGTAAATATGTGTAAACTAATTTATTAATTATTTCTATATCTATCTAAATATCCTTGTAAGATATAACCAGCCGATTGTTGATCAAGTTTACTTTTTATCTTTGTTTTACTTAAATCGGCTTTTCTCATTTCTTTAAAGATTACATCTGATGAAAATCTTTCATCCCAAAGAACTGTAGGTTTTTTAAAAAAGGTTTGAAGATTAATATTAAAATCTCGTACTAATTTGCTTTGTTTATTTTCACTATTATCCATACTAATCGGCAGACCAAGAATAAATCCACCAATTTCATAGTCTTTCAAAATATCTTTCATGATAATTAAATCTTTATTAGTTCCTTTTCTTTGGATAATTGAAAGAGGTGTAGCGATTATTTTTGATCTATCGCTTACAGCAACACCAATCGTTTTAGCTCCAAGGTCTAGACCTACAAGTATTTGTGATGTATTAAGGCCATCGATTAAATTATTTTGATCATTCATATAATGGAGCTCATAAATTGAAGATTGATAAAAATACAATAAATAAAATTGCCCGTCTATCTAGAATAAAGTTAGATGATAAAGAATCTGAAGATTATATTAATGATCTTAATTCTATTTTAGACTGGGTTGAGCAATTAAATGAAGTAAATACTGAAAATGTACAACCATTAAGTAACATATCATCATCGATTTTACCTAAAAGAGAAGATGTATCTAAGGATACTAATTCTAGTGAGGAAATTCTTGAAAATGCTCCTGATAAACTCGAAGGATTTTTTGCAGTACCAAAGGTGGTAGAATAATGTCTAAGTCATCTTTAAAACAAACGTTAAAAGATCTTGAGACAAAAAAAATATCAATAAGAGAATTAAATCAGGAGTATTTAAAAAGAATTAAGGAAAAAGAAAACTTAAATGTTTTTATTCATTTTAGTGAAGAGAATGTTCTAAAGCAGATAGATAACTTAGAGAAAGATAATTCAGCAAAAAAATTAAAAGGTATTCCGATTGCAATCAAGGATCTATTTTGTACTAAAAGTATGCCTACAACCGCAGCTTCAAAGATTTTAGAAAATTTTAATCCAACTTATGAATCATTTGTTACTCAAAAATTATTAGATGAAGGATCTATTTTTGTTGGTAAAACAAATTTAGATGAGTTTGCTATGGGCTCAGCTACTAATACAAGTTTTTTTGGAAATACAATTAACCCCCTATCAAAAGAGAATGAGCCTCTAGCCCCTGGTGGATCTTCTGGTGGTTCCGCAGCAGCAGTTGCTGCAGATTTATGTTTAGGGGCAACTGGAACAGATACAGGTGGATCAATAAGGCAACCAGCTAGTTTTTGTGGTGTTGTTGGTATCAAACCAACATATGGTTTATGTTCGCGATGGGGTATAGCTGCATTTGCATCTAGTTTGGATCAAGCAGGAATTTTTTCTCATAATGTTGAAGATGCTTCAATATTATTACAATCAATTGCTGGGTTTGATCAAAGAGATAGTACAAGTGCTAAAGTAGATATTCCAAATTATTTTGAAAATTTAGATGACGATCTAAATGGGAAAACTGTTGGCATACCAAAAGAGTATTCTATTGATGGTACACCAATGGAAATAAGTCAGATATGGGAAGATGCTATTAAAGTTTTAGAAAAAAAAGGTGTTAAAATTAAAAATATTTCACTTCCTCATACTAAATATGCACTACCTACTTATTATATAATTGCTCCTGCTGAAGCTTCCTCAAATTTAGCTCGTTATGATGGAGTAAAATATGGTTTTAGATCTGATGAAATTAATTCTCTTGATGAAATGTATGAAAATACAAGAGCTCAAGGTTTTGGAAGAGAAGTAAAAAGAAGAATTTTAATAGGAACATACGTATTATCTGCAGGCTATTATGATGCATATTATCTTAAGGCACAAAAAGTAAGAAAATTAATTGCAGATGATTTTAATAAAGCTTTTAAAGAATGTGATTTTATAGTTACTCCTACTGCACCAAGTGCTGCATTTCCCTTAAATGAAAAACAAAATGATCCTATCAAAATGTATTTAAATGATGTGTTTACGGTTCCTGCCTCTTTATCTGGTTTGCCAGGTATTTCTATTCCCTATGGGAAAGATAAAAATAATTTACCACTAGGTATCCAAATATTAGGAAAACACTTTGATGAACAGCAAGTATTTAATGTCGCTCAGTCTCTAGAAAGATCATATGAATAATTTAATAAAAGGTGAAAAGTATGATTGGGAGATGGTAATCGGTCTTGAAATACATGCTCAAGTAAAATCAAATTCTAAATTATTTTCTTCATCCTCAACAAAATTTGGCTCATCACCAAATAGTCAAGTGTCTTTAGTCGATGCTGCTATGCCAGGAATGTTGCCGGTAATTAATAAGTACTGTGTAGAACAAGCAGTAAAAACTGGAGTTGGTTTAAATGCAAAAATTAATAATTATTCCGTCTTTGATAGAAAAAATTACTTTTATGCTGATCTCCCACAAGGATATCAAATTAGCCAATATAAATATCCAATTGTTGGAGAAGGAAAAGTTACAATTGATTTTAAAGATGGAACTTCAAAAGATATTAGAATTGTAAGATTACATTTAGAACAAGATGCTGGTAAAAGTTTACACGATCAAAATCCTTCAAAAACATATGTAGATCTTAATAGATCTGGTGTTGCTTTAATGGAAATTGTTAGTGAGCCTGACATTAGAACACCGGATGAAGCTGGGATGTACATATCCAAAATTAGATCAATTTTGATGTATTTAGATACATGTGATGGAAATATGCAAGAGGGCTCGTTAAGAGCAGATGTTAATATTTCAGTAAGAAAACCTGGTGATGAATATGGAACTCGTTGTGAAATTAAAAACTTAAACTCTATAAAGTTTATTAAACAGGCGATTAATTATGAAGCAAAAAGACAAATAGAAATATTGGAGTCTGGCGGTTCTATTGCACAAAACACAATGCTTTTTAATACATCCACTGGTAAAACTAGACCAATGAGAAATAAAGAAGAAGCTCATGACTATAGATACTTTCCTGACCCAGATTTATTACCATTAGAAATTTCTCAAGAAGAAATAGGAAAAATTAAATCCTCAATACCAGAGCTTCCAGATGAGCTTAAGAATAAATTT
>CACNHT010000047.1 GCA_902620285.1 uncultured Alphaproteobacteria bacterium
AATTGAAAAAAAAAATAGTCATTTAATCTTTAAGCAATTTAAGAGTGAAGAGAATTTTGTAAAAGGACATATGAATATATCAGAGCCTCAAAATAAAAATAAAATTTTAATTCCTGAATTAATTTTTGTACCTTGTTTAGCTTTTGATAAGAAGGGAAATAGATTAGGTTATGGCGGAGGTTATTATGACAGGACATTTGCTTATTTAAATAAAGTAAATCACAGATTCATCTCTGTAGCCTATGCATATGAAGAACAAAAGTTAGATTACATACCCATAGACAAATTTGATTTTAAAGTGGATTATGTTATTACTGAAAAAAATTTATATAGTTTTCAATGAAAATTCTTTTTATAGGTGATATTGTCGGTAAGGCGTCACGAAAAAAAATTAAAGAAATTATCCCAACACTCAAATCTAAATATAATACAGACATGATTATTGCTAATGGTGAGAATGCTACTTCTGGTTATGGACTTTCAAAAAAGGATGCAGAAGAATTATTTTCTAGCGGAATTGATCTACTTACACTTGGGAATCATGCATGGGATCAAAGAGATATGCTTTCTTATATTGAAGAAAATCCAAAAATAATCAGAGCTTTGAATTATCCTGATGGGGTTCCTGGAAAAGGATATTATAAGATTGAACTTTTAAATGGAAAAAAAATTATAGTAGTACAAGTAATGCTCAGATTATTTATGAATTTATCATTAGATGATCCCTTTAAAGGCATCGTTGAATTTCTTCAAAAAGAGAAGTTAGGCAGTACATGTGATGCGATAATTATTGATATGCATGGTGAAGCAACTTCTGAAAAAAAGGCATTTGGATATTATGTTGATGGACAAGTCACGGCAGTTTTAGGCACACATACTCATGTGCCAACGGCAGACAGTGTTATTTTACCTAAAGGTACAGCCTATCAAACAGACGTGGGGATGTCAGGTGATTATAATTCAATAATTGGTTTTGATATAAATAATCCAATACATGGATTTGTTAAGGGGTACAGGGCAGAAGGTAGATTTACACCTGCTACTGAGAACATAACAGTATGTGGGGCTTTAATAGAGATTGATACTAATACTGGTTTAGCTAAAATTATCACCCCAATTCAAGAGACATAATTTACATATATTAGACACATTTATCTAATATTTTATATCTTTACTAACATCGGATTAAATATTTATAAATCTACTCGTAATGGCAGGGCACTCGAAATTTAAAAATATTATGCATCGTAAAGGTGCTCAAGATAAAAAAAGAGCAAAAGTTTTCTCAAGACTTGGAAGAGAAATTTCTGTTGCTGTCAAAGTAGGAGGTGAAGATATTGAGAGTAATATTAGATTAAGATCTGCAATTTCGTCGGCCAAGTCACTCAATATGCCAAAAGATAATATTGAGAGAGCAATAAAAAAAGGTCAAGGAAATGATCCTGATAGCAATTATGAAGAAGTAAGATATGAAGGATATGGCCCTGAGGGTATTGCAATAATAGTTGAGGCACTTACAAATAATAAAAATAGAACAGCTGCTGAGATTAGGTCCTCTTTTAGTAAATATGGAGGTAATTTGGGTGAAACAGGAAGTGTTAGTTTTGGTTTTGACAGATTTGGAAATATCACTCTCGATAAAAACTTAGTAAAAGAAGATCAACTCTTAGAATTTCTTATTGAAAATAATAGTGAAGATTATGAAATTAATGAAACAGAATATTCAATATACTGTGATCAAAACCATTTGCATGAACTTAATGATAAATTAATTAAACAGTATGGTCAGACTAACTCTGCAAATTTAATTTGGAAAAGTAAAAATAATATAAATATTGGAAAAGAAACAGCGGACAAACTATTTAAATTACTTGAAGTTTTAGAAGACAATGACGACGTTCAAGTTGTATCATCAAATTTTGAAGTTGATGATAATGTTCTATCTTCACTCACAGCTTAATGAAAGGAATATAGATGCCTGATAAAGCCTGGAAAAAAAGAGAAAGAGATGTTGCAAACTATTTCAATGGGAAAAGGACACCTTTGAGTGGCGGTAATGGTAAAGTGACAAGAGCTGATGTAATCCATGAAGAATTATTTATAGAATGTAAACTAAGAGCAAAACATACAGCAATTAGTTTATGGGATGATACTGCAAAACTTGCGAAAGAGGAGGGTAAGACACCAGTGATAGCATTATGTGAAAAAAATAGACCAGGGTTTTGGGTTATGGTTCATAGTAGCGATCTTGAAAAAATTAAAAAATAATAATTATGGCAGATATTAATAGTACAAATTTATCCACAGAAGCACCAGATTTTTCAATGCTTGCTTTATTCATGCAGGCTGACATTGTTGTCAAATCTGTAATTATAATATTAATCTTAGCCTCTCTTTATTCTTGGAATGTAATAATTTCAAAAATTTTAAGAATTAGACAATTAAAAAAACTTGAAAAAGAATTTGAAGATATTTTTTGGTCTGGAAATTCATTTGAAGATTTATATGAAACGTTAAACTTTAATCAGACAGATCCAAAATCAAAATTATTTTGTGCTGCAATTTTAGAGTGGAAAAAAAGTAAAGTTCAGTTTGAAAATGATACATCTGATATTAATTCCTTAAAAGATAGAATGATGAGATCAATGACAGTTGTTTTCAATAAAGAAAGTGAAAATGTTGAGAGAAATTTAACATTTCTCGCAACTGCTGGATCAACTGCACCTTTTATTGGGTTATTTGGAACAGTCTGGGGTATAATGAATAGTTTTAAATCTATTGCAATAGCTCAAAATACAAATTTAGCAGTAGTTGCACCAGGAATTGCTGAGGCTCTTTTTGCAACTGCATTAGGTCTTTTTGTGGCTATACCTGCTGTAGTTGCTTACAATAAAATTTCAAACGATTTATCAAAATATTTTATATCTTTGGAAACATTTATGGATGAATTCTCAACAATTTTTTTTAGACAATTAGAGAAAAAATAAATTGATTACTTCAAATAATTTAAACAAACGAAAAAAGCAAAGGTACACTCAAATGAGTGAAATTAACGTTACGCCTTTTGTAGATGTTATGCTTGTTTTACTAATTGTTTTTATGGTTACCGCACCTCTTCTAACGGTTGGAATTAAAGTTGATTTACCAAAGGTTAAAGCTACTGCATTAACTGATATTAAAGATCCAATTGAGATAACCGTTAAGTTA
>CACNHT010000048.1 GCA_902620285.1 uncultured Alphaproteobacteria bacterium
TAAATACATTATCTAATTCTTAAAGTTGCAAGACCTATCAAAGCTAATACAATAGTAATTATCCAAAAACGAATAACTATTGTTGACTCAGGCCATCCTTTTTTTTCAAAATGATGATGTAGTGGAGCCATTAAAAAAACTCTTTTTCCTGTCATTTTAAAAATAAATACTTGGATTACTACAGACAAAGTTTCTAGAACAAATAAACCTCCAATTATTGCAAGAAGAATTTCATGTTTGCATATTATTGCTATCGACCCTAAAGAGCCACCTAGTGCTAATGATCCAGTATCTCCCATGAAAACTTTAGCGGGTGGTGCGTTAAACCATAGAAAACCTAGAGCAGCTCCGATTAAAGAACCACAAAAAACTGATAATTCACCAGTTCCAGGAATATATTGAATAAGTAAATAATTAGAAAAAACGATATTACCTGAAACATAAGCTATGAAAGCAAAAGACATAGCAACTATCATTACAGGGACAATTGCTAAGCCATCAAGTCCATCAGTTAGGTTTACTGCGTTAGCCGATCCAATAATTATAAATATAGAAATTAGAAAATAAAATATTCCAAAATCTATAATTAAATTTTTAAAGAAAGGAAATGTCATAGATTTGCTTATACTTGGATCTAAATTGATAAGAATTAAATATGTAATGAAAAATGAAAAAATTATTTGAAATGAAATTCTTATTTTTGAAGAAATACCTTCACTTGTATTTGATTTAATTTTTTTGTAATCATCTGCAAAACCAATAGATCCAAATATAAAAATAGTTAAAAGTAAAATCCATATAAAAATATTTTGTAAATCTGCCCAAATAATTGTAGTGACAAAAACACTTAAAATAATCAATAGGCCACCCATTGTAGGGGTACCTTTTTTTGCAATTATATGTGACTCTGGACCGTCATCTCTTATTGGCTGACCAGTTGGCTGAACATTTGATAATATGTTAATAATATAATTTCCAAATATGAGAGAAAAAAATAATCCAGTAAGAATAGAGGCGCCAGCCCTAAATGTTATATAACTAAAAATATTTAGAAAACTAAATAAAGATTGGTATTCAAAGGCCAAATATTTAATCAAATCGATACCTGCTTTAATAATGTTTTTGCAAACTTATTTATTTTAGTTGAATTAGAACATTTAATTAAAATAATGTCATTATTATGCACTTTCTCTTCTAAAAATTGCATGATTTTATTTGTATTTTTAAAATAGATAAATTCATTATTTGGATTAAAAAAATTTTTTATAGATAATTCAAAGAATTCGCCACATAAAATTACAAATTTAAAAATATTGTCATCTAATTGTTTTAGTAATTTATAATGAATTTTATAAGAATTATTTCCTAATTCATTCATTGTTCCAAGTATTATTATTTTTTTATTATTCTTTATTTTTATATTTTTTAAGTTTTGTATACTTTGCATCATTGTATCAGGATTGGCATTATAAGATTCATCAATAACATTTATTTTTTTCTTATTTAAAGAAATTTTATGAACTAATCCTCTTCCTTCAACTGGTTTTAAAAACTTTAAACGATTTATAATTGATTTAATATTTAGAGAATTTTCATTATAAAATGCAAGACAAAATAATAAGTTATTTAATCTATGCATTACTACTGTATCAGTGATAAAATTAATTTGTTTTTTATTAATTGATAATGTTACTTTATGAAATTTTTTAAAAGGAGATATTTTTTTAATAAAATATTTATTTGAAGAATTATCAATACGAATTACTTTAAGATTTTTTTCTTTTTTTGCCTTTGTAATTAAAATATTTTCAGATTTAGATGAAACATTTAGATATAGGTTTTGTCTATTATTATTATATTTTGAAATAAATATATCAGCTTTTTCATCAGCAATATTTTTTTTAGTTTTGAAATTTTCAAGATGTGTAGATTGTATATTTGTAATAAATACCTCTGATGGTCTAACTAAATTACTGAGTAATTTTATCTCGCCAAAATTGTTTGTTCCAATCTCAAAAATGGCAAAATTCGACTTTAAGTTTAAATTTAGTAAAGATATTAGTACACCTAACTGATTATTATAACTTTTCTTTGAGTAAGAAATAGAATGATCTTTTTTTAAAAAAAATGCTAAAGTTTCTTTTAAAGTTGTTTTACCAGCACTTCCAGTAATACCAATTACTTTACCTTTATATAAATCTCGTTTTCTTTTTGCTATTTCTGAAAGATATATATAAATATTATTTACATATATAATTTTTTTATTCTCTTTAAAATTTTTATTATCAGTTATACAAAATCTTGCACCTTTATTTATTGCTTCACTTATGAATTTGTTACCATGAAATCTTTTACCTTTTAGAGCAAGGAATATATCACCACTTTTAATATCTTTACTTGATATTTGAATTTTATCTTTTTTAGATATTATGTATTTCTCTAATTTATTTAATTCGTTCATTAATTTAATAATTGTTTCACAACTGTAAAATCATCAAACTTAATTGTTTTATTTTTTAAAATTTGAATTTTTTCGTGCCCTTTACCCGCTACTATTAAAATTTCATTCATTTTTAATTCTTTTATAGCTACTTTAATTGCTTTTCTTCTATCAGATACCTCTATTGCTCTTGGACAATACTTTAAAATACTTTTCCTTATTTTAGATGGATTTTCATTTCTAGGATTGTCATCCGTTATATAAATTTTACCAGCATATTTATTTGCAATTAATGCCATAGATTTTCGCTTACTTTTATCTCTATCACCCCCACATCCAAATAAAATTGCTGGTTTCATTTTTTTAATTTTATAAGCAAGTAATATTTTTTTTAAAGCATCTGGTGTATGCGCATAATCAATAATAATTTTTGAATTTTTTTTCTTATACTCAATTGTTTCTAAACGACCTGAAGGATTAGTAACTTTTGATAATACTTTCACAATTTTATTTTGACTAATATTAAGTGCCA
>CACNHT010000049.1 GCA_902620285.1 uncultured Alphaproteobacteria bacterium
TGTTAATAGTTGGATTTTTTCAAAAAAAGGTTATTTCAAATTTAAACAAAATATTCCAAATCTGATAACAAAAATTTAAATTATGAAGAATATACTTGAGATAAATAATGTAACTAAATTTTATAAAAATTCAGTTAAAGCGTTAGAAAATGTAAATCTCAATATTAAAGAAGGAGAAATATTTGCTCTACTTGGACCAAATGGTGCAGGAAAATCGACACTGATAAACTCAATTTGTGGAATAGTAAATTTCAATACAGGAACAATAAAAATTAATAATATGGATATTGTTAAAAATTATCGAACTACTAGAAAAATAACAGGTATTGTTCCTCAAGAATTAAATCTTGAATCTTTTGAAACTGTCTGGAACAATGTTAATTATTCTAGAGGTCTTTTTGGTAAGAAACCTGATCACAATTATATAGAAAAGCTTTTAAAACAACTATCCTTATGGGATAAAAAAGATAATAAAATTAAAGAACTATCAGGTGGAATGAAAAGAAGGGTTCTGATAGCTAAAGCTTTATCTCACCAACCTAAATTATTATTTTTAGATGAACCAACAGCTAGTGTGGATGTAGAATTACGCAAAGACATGTGGGATGTTGTTAAAAAATTAAATAAAGATGGTGTAACAATTATTTTAACAACACATTATATTGAAGAAGCAGAAGAGTTAAGTGATAGAGTGGCAGTTATAAACGATGGTAAAATAATTTTAGTGGATGAAAAAGATAAATTAATTAAAAAACTTGGAGAAAAAACAATTAAAATTGAATTATTTGAATCTGTAGAAAAAATAAATGGTAATTTATCAAAATATAATTTTACTTTAGATCAAACAAATAAAATAATTTCACATACCTATAATTTAAACTCAAACACAACTGATATTACTGAGCTATTAAATGATGTAAAAAAAGATGGTTATAAAATAAAAGACATTAATACTGAGCAAAGTTCACTGGAAGAGATTTTTATCAAACTTATACAGGAAAATAATAATGAATTGGTACGGAATTAAAGCAATTTATATTCATGAAATGGAAAGGTTTAGAAGAACCTTATTTCAAAGCCTTGCCTCGCCAATAATTACAACTTCTCTTTACTTTGTAGTTTTTGGATCTGCAATTGGTTCAAGAATTACAGAGATAGATGGAATTAATTATGGCTCTTATATTGTACCAGGAATGATTATGTTAACTATCTTAACGCAATCAATTTCTAATGCTTCTTTTGCTTTTTATTTTCCAAGATTTACAAATACTATTTATGAAATCCTTGCAGCACCATTATCTTCTTTTGAGATAGTGCTTGGTTTTGTAGGAGCGGCAGCATCCAAATCATTAATAATTGGATGTGTGATTATATTAACTGCTAATTTTTTTGTAGATGTAAGAATAGATCACCCTCTTCTAATGATGTTTTTTTTAATTCTAACATCCATTACTTTTGCTTTATTTGGTTTTATAATTGGAATGTATGCAGAAGGTTTTGAAGGACTACAGATTATTCCAATTCTAATAATTACACCATTAGTTTTTTTAGGAGGAAGTTTTTACTCTATTAATATGCTTCCAGAATTTTGGCAGAAAATATCATTACTTAATCCTGTTTTATATTTAATAAGTGGTTTCAGATATAGTTTTTATGAAGTTTCTGATGTTTCATTACTTACAAGTACATTAACTATCCTAACAATTTTAATTGGATGCATAATATTTATCACATATACATTTTCAAAAGGATATAGAATTAAAGATTAAATGATTGAAAAAAATATTAGTAATGAATTTCAGAATAATGGAGTTGTATTACTAAAAAGAATTATTGATCTAAAATGGATTGAAGAACTAAGAAATGGTGTTGAGCATAATTTTCAAAACCCAAGTAAATATAAATGTGTTTATGAAGAAGTAAATAATCAAGAGGTATTTTATGATGATTATTGTAATTGGCAAAGAATAAAAGAGTATAAAAATTTTATTTTTAATTCTAATATTGCGAAAATTGCTGGCTCATTAATGAAATCTAAAAAAGTAAATTTATTCCATGAGCATGTTTTAATCAAAGAAAAAGGATCTAAAAAAAGAACACCGTGGCATCAAGATCAGGGGTATTACTGTGTACAAGGAAGAGATAATGTAAGTATTTGGATACCACTTGATAAAATTGATATTAATTCATCAATGGAATTCATACTAGGTTCACATAAATGGAATAAAATATTTTTACCTACAAAATTTAAAGGTTATGATTATGATCATAAAGATAAAGAATTTGAAAAAATTCCAGATATTGAAAATAATAGAAAAGATTATGAAATTATATCCTATGAATGTGAGCTAGGGGATGCCATAGCATTTAACTATGCAACAATTCATGCTGCATATGGCAATAGTTCAAATAATAGAAGAAGAGCTTTTTCAGTTAGATTTACTGGTGATGACGCAAGATATATTAAAAGGAAAGGTGAGATGTCTCCACCATTTCCAAATATTGATCTAAAAAATAATGAAGTTTTAGATAGCGAAACTTTTCCAGTCTTAATTTCTTCTTAAGAAATATATTAATGGTAGAGCTGTTGCATACATTATTAAGCTATAAATAGCAGCAGGTATTAAATAAACAGTACTTGCAAAGAAAGTATTAGCTACAACAATTGCT
>CACNHT010000050.1 GCA_902620285.1 uncultured Alphaproteobacteria bacterium
AAGTCTATAGTATAAGTATGTTTTTCATTTAATAGTCTTTTACAAAAAAATAAATAATGATTTTTACTATTATCATTAAACTTTATTAAAAAATATTTTGTATTTGATTTATTTTTAAATATTTTATCAAAATAATTATTATTTTTTGATATTAAATTATTACTTATAGTATCATAATATTTTATTTCTTTCCATTCTTGCTTTGTTAAAGAAATAATTTTGCTTACTTTATAGAAATTAGTTTTAAATTTTAAATTTTGTTTTTTATTATTTAATAATTTATATAATAAAAAGTATTTCTTACTTATATAGTTTTTATAATGAGGTTTATTTTTTCTATTATTTTTATTAGGCCATGTAATTATTTTACTAATTCCTTTTTTTAATAATTGATTATATGAATATAAACATAATTTTTTATAAATGCCTTGTTCTCTAAAATCATAATCAACAAAACTTGAGTGTCTTGAATATATAATTTTTTTATTAAAACCATATTTATATTCAATAAAGCCAACGTGTCCAATAAGTCTTTGATTATGCGTAGCTATAAAAGAAGAAAATTTATTTTTATTAAAATATCTATTTTTATAATATTTTAATGAAATTTTTTTCTTAAAAATTTTAAAGAATAGATTTTGTATATCTTTTAAATCTTTTTCTAGAGTTCTTCTGTATATAATTTTCTTATTCACTTATAATATAATCAATAATTCTTTTATTTATTAAACTATGAGAGTAAGTTTTATCAATTTTTTTTATAGCTTGATTAGAAAATGAACTAATAATTTCTTTATTTTGATAAAAATAAATAATTTTTTCATAGAATTCATTAATTGAATTATTATTTATCAAAAATCCATTAACATTGTTATCTATTATATCTTTAAAACCTCTTATATTATTAGCAATTATTGGTATTCCTCTAATCATACATTCTAATCCTGAAACTGGCAATCCCTCTCTATAGCTAAAGGAAATTAAAAGATCATAAGAAATTAATTTATTTTTTAAATTTTGTTCAAAATTAAAAATTTTTATATTATTCAAGTTATTAGAAATAATAGTGTTTTTAATTTTTTTTGTTTCTCCATATCCGTAACAGTAAAAATTAATTTTTTTAAAATTTTTTAATTTTTTGGCTAATTTTATTAGCTCATAATAACCTTTTGATTTTTTAAATGCCCCTATATAAATTATATTTAAATTACCATTTTCACAAAAAATTTTTTTTTTATCTACATTGATATCAATTCCAACTCCTTTGATTAAAATATTGTTTTTTTTAAAATTATTTTTTGTAATAATGTAATCTTCATAATTAATATTTATAAATTTATTTGTAAGATGAGATAAAAACTTTTCGATAAAATAATTCAAAATATTAATTATATTACTTCCTTTAGAATGGAAGCGATATCCATGGACAAAATAGATAAAATCTACCTTAAGACCAATTGAGGATAATCTCAAAAAGTGTGAAGCTACAGGGGTATTGATAATAATAGATTTAAAGTTATTATTTTTTAAAAATTTTCTGTTTTTATATAAATTTGATACAAATAGAAATGGATTTATTAATTGCAGAATTGATAATGGGAAAAATAATTTGTGATTTTTAATTTTATAAAAGTTTATTTCTTTTGGATTAGAACATGCTAATTCAATGTCATATTTTTCTAACATATCTTTTATAAAATTAGTAAAAAATTGATTAATTGTTATTGCTTTTGTTGAAACAATTAAGATTTTATTTTTCATATTTTTTATTTTGAATAGAAAATAGTAATATTAAAATTGCAGGCAAAACCATCCATTTTATTCTAGTTGCTATTCCTAAATTGGATGTTGAGGTGATAGACAGGACAGTCAGTAAGATAATTGAAATTATTAAAACAAAGTAAATATTATAATCATTAGCATATATTTTAAAGTAATTAATATTCAAAATTAAATATAAGAAGATAAATATTAATATCATATTTTCAAAAGAAATAATAAATTTAAATAAATTATCAGTATTATAAAATAAGGGCTCAAATAAAAAATTAAAAATTCTACTGTTAAAAATTGTATATGAACTAATTTCTGAATAATTTCTTAAGTATAACTCATTTCCAAAATTAAATAAATTTGTAATACTAAATATTGAATAGTTCTTATCATCAAAACCAGTAATACCAATTACTAAAGTATAGAATATAAATAAAGGAATAGATAAAGCAAATATTTTAATAAAATTATTATTTTTATAATATAAAAAACAAGAAATATAATATGAAAAAATTATTATAAAACTTATATGTGGTCTAAAAAGAAAAACTAAAAAACAAGAAAAAAGAATTTTTATGAATTCATTTTTTTTTGTATAAACAGCGTAAATTGAAAATATTATTGTAAAACAACTTATCGAATCTTTTCCTATACCAGATGTCCAAAAACTAAATGATGGAATAAAAACTAAAAATAAAATTAGATAGTTATATTCATCAGAAAGTAAATTTTTTGATATAATATTTTTACAAATATAATAAAAAAATAACAACGAATACAATCCAAAACTAGAAAAAATAAATACAACAGAAATATAGGATGCACTTAAATAATATTTTAAAAATATA
>CACNHT010000051.1 GCA_902620285.1 uncultured Alphaproteobacteria bacterium
TTGATTTAGATTACGTTGATCACGATATTATTAAGGCGGATTTAAAAAAAATTAAAAAATTAAATTATGATCTTTTATGTGCTGGTTTTCCTTGTCAGCCTTTTTCTAAGGCAGGCACACAATCTGGTTTTGATCACAAAATAGCAGGAAATATGTTTTCTTATATTATGAAATTCATAAAAGCACATAAACCTAAATATCTAATGCTAGAAAATGTTCCAAATCTTTACAATCACGATAACGGACAAACATATGCATTTATGAAAAAACAACTACAAAAGTGGTATTATGTTGAAGAAGATAAAATATCTCCTATACAATTTGGTATTCCACAAACAAGATTACGTTTGTTTATTTTAGGTATTTTAAAAAAAGATAAAAATGATCGCCCATTAATTAAATGGCCAAAATTGGAAAATAATACAAAAAACCGTCGACCAACTACAAATCTGAAAGATTATTTAATTAAAAATCCATATAACCCAAGGTTTTTATCTGAAGATAAAAAAAAACTTTTAAAGTATTGGGAAGATTTTTTAAAGAGAATACCAAAGGGGGAATACTTATATAGTCCTTTGTGGATTGGTGAATTTGGAGCTACTTATCCTTATGAGGATGAAACTCCTAGAAAAATAAGCTTACAAAAATTAAAACTATATAAAGGCACTCTTGGTGTTAGTCTGAAAAATAAGAGTAAAAAGGAGATACTCGCAAAATTACTACCACCATATGCGACTTACAGTCGATCAAGAAATGAAAGTATTGAAGAAAGCTATGAATTCCCTGTATGGAAAAAATTATTTATTAAACGAAATAGAGAATTTTATAAAAGAAATAAAAAATGGATTGATCCATGGCTTAAAAAATACAAAAAAAGTAGCTTTAGAATGTTAAGTGAGCCTACACATCGTAAATTTGAATGGAATTGTCATGGAGATAAATATACATTAGATGATAAAATAATATCATTTAGAGGCTCTGGTGTGAGAGTAAAAAGAATGAATGCTGCCCCAACGCTTATACATGCTGCAGTTACCCAATTACCATATATACCAAAGTTAAAAAGATATTTATCAATCGAAGAATGCTTAAGAATACAAGGTTTCACTGAAGATAAAATTATCAACAATTTAAACAAACAAGGATGGGAAAGAGCTTTTAGAGCTATAGGAAATGCCGTTAATGCTGATGTTGTAGAAAGAATTGCAAAGACATTTTTATTAAATAACCACTGATAAAATTCTACTTGTTTTTTATACCAATATTTATGAGGAGACCCCTTCTCATCTAAGGAAGCATTTAGCGGTTCATCTGTTTTTTTATCATATGATACTGTTGTGCTTTTATAATCAGCAACATATATTTTGCCGTTATTATCTGTCCAGCAATCATCTATTGCGCCGTATAATACAAAATTTGTATTAGTATCGTGAAATCTTATCCCCTTTCGATTATTGCGCCAATCTTCAATTGTATCATGGTTATATGGAATTAAATCTATTCCATGATCCTTGCAATATGGATGAATAGTTTGTGTATTTCTACATTTATCAAATTCATACTTTAGCAATTTATCTAAAGCTGTTGGTATGTATGACATCGGTCCAGAAGGTCTTGAAATACGATGTTTTTCTGAACGATCCAAATAAAAACACCTTGGGCACTGCAAAAATAAATCAACTTTACTTCGACTTAACTCAAATGGCTCATTTTGACCTTTAATAAAAAGAGTTTTTTTACGTGATTTGGAAACTTTACCACCATTTGTCATATTTTTTCTTTCCCAAATTTGTACTCTTTTATCAGTATTCTTTAATAGTAGTACCATTAAACTATCAAAAATTTCTATTGTTGCATAAAGAAGAAAAATTTACATATTTTTTAAATTTTATTCTTAAATAATTGTAAAATAATACTTTTATTATAATCATATTCAGTTTTCTTTTAAATTGAATATTGATTAATATTAGTAAATTGGTATCAGAAAATATGGAGATTATTGATAAATACGCCTCATTACAAAAAGAAATCCAACGAAAATTTTCAAATATTAATAAAAACCCTAATGTTAAACTGTATTTTTTAAGTAATGGCAAGGGAATCTATATTATCTTTGGAAAATTAGAGATCAGATCCTCCATTAGAATATATCCTTCAAATAATCCTAATATCCTCTCCTATGCTATTGGAAATAAGCAATTTGATATCAATTCTGAAGAAATAATTAATCGTTTTACTAAAGATTATCAGGAGATTATTCAAAACTTTGAAAACAATGTCTCTAGCGCACCTATTGAAGAGTTAATAAAATTTACAAATGATCGAAAAAATAATCAATATGAGCTTCCTCAAGATTTAGAAAGTCAGTTATTAAACCTTCCCTATGAGCACTTTATTGAGGAACTAAGAATTCTAT
>CACNHT010000052.1 GCA_902620285.1 uncultured Alphaproteobacteria bacterium
ATCCACCAATTGCTATAGAAGTAAATAACAATGATGAATTAGAAAATGCTGTGATTGGTTTAGCAACCCAACTCACTAAAAGAGAAAAAATTGATCCCTCTGATATTGGTTTTATTACGATGACGGATGAGAGAAAATTTAGTCAAATTACTGTTCAAGAAGCTGGTATTCTAAAACGTCATAATTTTAAAGCACAAGGAGTTGAAAAAGAAAAATTACCAGGTGTATTTTCACGAGGAGGGGTTACATACTGGAAAGGATTGGAAAGAGATATTATTATAATTTTAAATGTACTAAATGCAGATAAATTAGATATGAATTCACTTTATGTTGCTTTATCAAGATCAAAAATACAATTTATAATTTTAGCCCAGTCAAAAGAAATTGATTTGTTAAAACAACGAATAGGGCTTAACCCTCCCAACGATATGTATAGAGTTAAATTTTCAGGTATTAAAAAAGAGTTGGAAAATGGCAATTCTCTTAAGATTTTAAGGTAATAATTTTACATTATTACGTTTTTTTTCAATAAATTTTTAAAAAAAAAATAAAAAAATGAAACATGTCGATATTTAGGTCTTTAATTAACTTTAAAGGAATAATTGAATACTAAAAGTGAAAATAAAAAAATTATCATTCTCAAAATTAATTGATTGGTACTGGGACGAGTTATTTTTTATTAGAAAAAAACTAGGAAAAGAGAGATTTTTTGGCAATGAAGATCCTTGTCAATGTGAAACTGAAAACATCATAGATAATTCTTCATCTCCAAAAGTTATGCGATCTTTTATGTTAATAGCAGTTTTATTGGATCAAATGATGTGGACTCATTATCGTGACAACTATCAAACTTTTCGAGATAAATTTAAATTACCAAAACTTTATTCTCACGGTACAGCAGGAATGTCTTCCTCAAATTGGTTTGTATATTCCTATAATGATCATAACAATCCAAATCAAATTAATTGGATAACTACGAAAGATGTTGCAAATGTTATTTTAGTTGGTTTTTATAAATGGCTTAAAGTTGAAGCTGAAAGAGATACTTACCGCATGTTTCAGTTAACTATTCTGGATGAAATAAATAACGAATTTGAGAATGAAAATAGAAATAAACTTCACGCTATAGTAAGCGATGTTCATTCTGATCTAATTTATCTTTAACATGGAAATTTTCTATATTCTTGTAGTGGTAGGTGTAATTGCTATTTTTTGGAAAGCAATTATAGCTTTATTTGTAGGGATTGGTGGTCTCTTAGCTGTTATTATCCCCGTTGCCATAATTTGTACCATAATTTATTTTATTAGTATTTTGTTTTAGAGATGAAAAAAAATAATTTTGCATTGCTATTTAACAATAAAAAATCAAATTTTAATCAACCAGATTATACTGGAAATTTTGAATTTGATGGTAAAAAAGGAAGAGTGGCAGCGTGGATTAAAACTGCTAAAAACAATAATAAGTTTCTTTCAGTATCTTTTCAAGATGAAGAGGACATTAAGAAAAAAACAAAATTATCACCTCAAATTAAAGAAGAATTTACACAAGCTGGACAATTAAATGATAAAGAACGTGAAATACTAGCAGCACATAATCTAAGAACAAATATTAAAATAGCAAAAAGTACTCAAAAATCATTAGTCAAAGTTGGAGAAGGAAAAAGAAGAAAAGAAGAATTTCCTAAAAGATATTTCAAAGATACAGACAAATATTAATGAATGCAGAAGACTTCATGGAAGAAATGCTTAATAGAATTAAAGATCTTACCAAAGATATTAATGAAAAAGAAACTAGGTGTCCATTTTGCAATGTTATTGGTGTTAGTAAAATAGATTACTCGAAAAAAACAGACTGGGATGCAAGTAAGATGTACGTGTTTCATGGATGTGTTGGAAAGTTAAAAACCTTAGAATGCAGTAAATGTAATAGCTCCTGGTAATGGCAGAAATTTTATTTGCTATAGGTGATATTCATGGTTGTAAAAAAGAATTAGATATCATTCATAATAAAATTGAAAAATATTGTTCAAATAAGAATAAAAAACCAATTATAACTTATATAGGTGATTATATTGATCGCGGACCAAAATCTAAAGATGTTGTTCAAACAATAATTGATTTTACTATACCAAATTTAGAAAAAATTTGTTTGCTAGGCAATCATGAGCAAATGCTACTTGATGTCTTAGATAATAAAAAAAATAGCCTATATCAATGGATTGCTAATAGCGGGGTGGAAACTTTAGAAAGTTATGGAGGAAGTTTATCTGAATTTGTAGATTTAAAT
>CACNHT010000053.1 GCA_902620285.1 uncultured Alphaproteobacteria bacterium
GAGGAAGAGAACTCAAATAAGCCTGACAGCCTATCAAGAATAGATAATTTAAATGAATTTATTGAAAGTTTAAAAGAATTTGAAAACATAGAAGGTTTTTTAGAACATGTATCTTTGGTTATGGAAAACATAACAAATACTTCAGAAGAAACACTTACTCTTATGACAATGCATGCTGCTAAAGGATTAGAGTTTGATTATGTATTTCTAGCTGGTTGGGAGGAGGGAGTTTTTCCAAGTCAAAGATCAATAGAGGAGTCAGGTAATCAGGGATTAGAGGAAGAAAGAAGATTGGCTTACGTTGCTTTAACGAGAGCAAGAAAAAAGATTTATATCACCTATGTAAATCAAAATAGATACTCTTTTGCATCACATGATTATAATTTACCATCAAGATTTATAAGTGAGCTACCAGAAGATAAAGTAGAGATAAATGACTCAAAATATATTCAAGATAATAACTTTTTAGATAATTTTTTAGAAACTGACTCATTTAGTGAAGAAATAATTACACCAGGAAGAAGAAGACTATTAGAAAACTCAAAAAAAAATAATATAGATTGGGATTTTAATCAAGATTTCGAATATGATGTCGATATATCTAAAGGGAAAAATGTTTATCATCAAAAATTTGGTAATGGAAAAATCATCAAATTAGATGGTGATAAAGCTTTAATTGATTTTGAGAATTTTTCTTCAAAAAAAGTATATTTAAAATTCTTGAAAATTATAGATTAATTTTTTTAAGGAATTCTTTTTCATTTAAAATTTTAACACCTAATTGTGTTGCCTTATCTATTTTTGACCCTGCTTTTTCTCCAGCAATTAGAAAATCTGTTTTTTTACTAATACTAGATAATATTTTTGCTCCTTTAGTTTTTGCTAAATACTTAGCTTCATCTCTTGATAATTCAGATAAAGTACCTGTAAAAACTAAATGTTTATTTGAAAAAAAATTATCTATTGTTTCATTTTCTATAAATATAATAGTTAAATGATTTTTTAATTTTTTTATAGTTTCTTTATTTATATCTTTTGAAAAAAAATCTATGATTGAAGATATTGCTTTTGGTCCTAAACCATCAATATTTTCTAACACGCTTATATTACTTGAAGATGAAATCAATACATCTAAGTCTTTAAACTCGTTTGCTAAAATTTCAGCATTAACTTCGCCAATAAATCTAATACCAAGTGAATAAATAAATTTATCAAGCGATATTTTTTTTGAATTATTAATAGAATTAATTAAATTAGTAAAAGATAATTTACCCCATCCATCTAACTCAATAATTTCTGATTCATACTGTTCAAGATTGAATATATCTTCAACTTTATTAATGTATTTCAAATTAAACAATTGTTTAACTTGTTTTTCACCAAATCCATCAATATTTAAACTTTTCTTACTGACGAAATGAATTATTCTGCCTATTTTTTGGGAACTACAACCATATGTATTTGAACATCTTAGTATTGCTTCATCTTTTTCTTTTAAAACATTACTCTTACACATAGGACAATTTCTTGGAGGTTGTATTTTTGTATTTAATTTACTATTTTTTTTAACAAGTCTTGTAACGTATGGGATAACATCCCCAGCTCTTTCAATTTCAACAAGATCTAAAACATTTATTTTTTTTTTATTTATTTCATCAAAGTTATGTAGAGATGCATTAGATATAATTACACCGCCTAAATTAACAGGTTGCAATCTCGCTACAGGAGTGATTGCTCCTGTTCTACCAACTTGATAATCAATAGATTGAATTATAGTATTAGCTTTTTCAGCAGAAAATTTTATAGCAACTGCCCATCTTGGGTTTTTGCCGACATAACCTAATCTTCTTTGAAGTTCAAAATTATTTATTTTTACAACTAATCCATCGATATCATAATCAATATCAGATCTTTTTTGATCTATTTGATTATAAAATTCAATAATTTCTTTAAGTGAATAACATTTTTTGCTTAGATTATTAGGAGTAATGTTCCAATCTTTTAGTTGCTTATAATAATTCTCAATATCATCATAATTATTAGAACATTTTCCAATACCATGAGGTATGAATTTTAAAGGTCTGCTATGGCTAATGGCAATATCAAGTTGTCTTAGGCTTCCCGCAGCAGCATTTCTTGGGTTTGCAAATTTAGATTTGTTATCTAATTTAGAATTAAGCTTCTC
>CACNHT010000054.1 GCA_902620285.1 uncultured Alphaproteobacteria bacterium
TAAACGTATTGGTTCTAAATTTTTAAATGCTGGACCTGGATTTGGAGGATCATGTTTTCCAAAAGATGTAAAAGCTTTCTATTCAACAGCTAAAAAGAAAAATATTGATTTATCAATAATTAATGCGGTGAATAAATCTAATCAAGATCGTATAATTAAAATTTCCAATAAAATTAATTCAAAAATAAAAAATAATTCTACAATTACTTTTCTTGGTTTAAGTTTTAAACCTAACACAGATGATGTAAGAGATTCCACATCGATGAAAATTGCATCATCACTTTTTGAACAAGGATTTAAAATACAATGTTATGATCCTGAGGCAATGAATAATGCTAAAAAAGAAAATTCTAAACTTGTTTTTTTTAATTCTGCTTATGAAGCTTGTGAAGGTTCATCTGCAATTATTATTGGAACAGAGTGGAACGAATTCAGAGCATTAAATTTTGAGAAAATATCTAAATTATTAAAAGACAAAATAATATTCGATTTAAGAAACATTTATATTCCAAAAGATTTAAAAGAGATGGGCTATGAATACTATGGAACAGGTAAATATATTGGAAATTGAGAATTTCGATAAAGAGGTTTTAAGAGAGTATGATATCCGAGGTGTGGTTGGTAATAATATTAATCAAAACACCGCATATACTATTGGAAGAACATTTGCCTACACGGTAATTAATCGATTAAGATCTAATATAATTGCTACAGGTTACGATGGAAGATTGACATCACCAGATTTACATAAAGCACTATGCGAAGGTTTAAAAGATTCAGGTGCTAAGGTAATTAATATTGGTATGGGGCCTACACCTATGACTTACTTTGCTCATTACCATCTTAATGCAGATGCAGCTATAATGGTAACAGGCTCTCATAATCCTTCAGAATATAATGGCTTTAAAATGGTTTTAAATAAGCATTCTTTTTACGCCGAAGACATTCAAAGCCTTCAAAAATTAGTTGATCAAAATGATTTAAAATTAATCGAAGGCGAGATCATCAATCAAGATATTAAAAAAGATTATAACGAAAGATTATTACAAAATATTAATCTCAATAAAAAAATAAAAATTGCCTGGGATATTGGTAATGGTGCGATGGGAGCTGTCATTAAGGAAGTTACAAATAATTTAAATAATTCTGAAAACATATTAATTAATGAAGAAGTTGATGGCAATTTCCCTAACCATCATCCAGATCCAACTGTTCCAAAAAATATGGAGCAATTGATAAAGTCAGTCAAAGATAACAATTGTGATATAGGTCTGGCTTTTGATGGAGATGGAGATCGTTTAGGTGTTGTAGACAACTTAGGCAATTTAGTTTGGGCGGATCAGTACATTTTATTACTATGCACTGAAATTGCTAACTTATACGATAACCCAAAAATAATTATGGATGTTAAATGTAGTAAAGTTTTTTTTGATGAAGCAAAAAAACTTAATTGCGATCCTATTATGTCTAAAACTGGTCACTCTCCAATAAAAGAAAAAATGAAAGAATTAAAATCCCCTTTATCAGGAGAAATGAGTGGTCATGTATGTTATGCAGATGATTTTTATGGTTACGATGATGCAATGTATGTTGCGTTACGCTTATTACGAATATTATGTAATCAAGAAAAATCCTTGAATGAGTTAATTAATATATATCCAAAAACTTATTCAACCCCTGAAACAAGGTTTGATGTAGATGAAACAAAAAAATTTTTAATTATTGAAGAAATAAAAGAAAGAATAAAAAATACAGAAGGTAAAATAATAGATATAGACGGCATAAGAGTGGAAAATGATGATGGATGGTTTCTAATGAGAGCTAGTAATACCCAAAACCAACTAACTTGTAGAGCAGAGTCTACTTCTCAAGAAGGCCTTAAGTCTTTAATAGCAATTATCGAAAATCAATTATCTCTAAGCGGTGTAAATTATAAGTTTACAGTCTAACAAAACAATCACGATTATATTTTTTCAATCTTTTACAAGCTGTATACGCTTCTTTTTTAGAAAAATTTTCAAATCTAGATTCATAAAGTTGTTT